>CAIXGR010000050.1 GCA_903919075.1 uncultured Bacteroidota bacterium
ATACGTCTAGATATCCCTATTCAAAGCATGCTCTAACTTGTTTTCCAAAATCACAACACATGGAAGCAATAGAATTCGTCATCCGCTATCCGGAACACATCAAGCAACTCAAAAAGGTAGTGAAGTTGGAGTAATATTTCAACCGCGAGGTATAGGTAGTTCGGATGGTGTTCCGGTTATTGCTACGATTACCGAAAGCCGTATCTTTTATTTAAAAGATTTATCAAAGTTACAGCAAATTTAGTGGTTCGCCGTAGAGACCTCGTAGAGAATCCCGATACTCAATTGGACCGGAAGTTACAGGCTGAAATCTTGTTAATGAAGGCAAAAAGCGATTCTCCTAATGGAAATAGTCAACGAAGTAATGTCTTGTACTGTCATCACCTCATTCTATACGCCCAGGTGGGACCACAAAGGCATATTCGAGCCTCAAGCGGGACGCGGATTTTAGCGTCCCGTTTGCTTTTACCGTAGAGCCGTCGTAGAGGAATGAGCTTTCCCAAGCTATGCCATAGGATAGCTCAAGATTCCCAGGCCAAAAGCTCACATTTTAATAAACTGAGCGGCTTCCCCGATAGTATAATTAAGTATGATTCTTTCATCGGACAAACTTCATGAAAAAAGGACTATAGAGGTATTGCAGCATTTGAGAAATGTAAATGTTTCCGAAAAATGCAAGTATTTCACTCTTTACATTGGTGGTGAAAATGGAAGACCTTCATTCTTTACGTTCGGAAAACCAACAGAGCAAAATCAAACGCTAGGTTTGGGCTTTGGCGAGTTTGAAATAATAATGTTATCGGAAGGGGCGGATAGTTTAACGCTGTGGAAGTTTGCAAAAGTTTATAATGATACATCTACTATAACCACCATATTTCCCGCAAGTGGCATATTAGATATGTATGCGATTTACCAACAAAACGAGCAATCGCTCCTTCCTTTAGAAGATGCATGCCCCTCCCATCTCACTTTTCAGGTTGGTAGCTCAGCTCAATTTGAAAGGAAAGTTATAGCGGAGCGAGATGAGCACGGAATTTTACAACATACCGAAAAGGGGTTAATTCCGATTCCTGTTTGGAAGCGGAAGCAAAAAAGCAGGCGCGTAGAGAGGACGAGCAACAACAAGAGGAATTAGAGAGCATAGAGAAAGAAAAAAGAGAGGCAGAAGAGGAGTATGAAAAAGCTTTAGAAAATTCCAGTAACAGCTCTGCAACAAATTACGATACATACCAAAACATACCTGAAAAGCCCAAAGTTTTAAATGGCTATAATATTCAAACCTATACCGACGGGAGTAAATATGAAGGAGAATTTATAAACGGAATTAGAAGCGGACAAGGAACTTTCACTTGGTCGGATGGAAGAAAATACACAGGCTCTTGGGAAAACAATAAAGTAAACGGACAAGGCATTTTTATAAATGCAACCGGTGAAAAGTATGACGGTGAATTTCAAGATGGCTTATATTACGGACAAGGAACTTATACATGGAGCGATGGAAGAAAATATACTGGCCATTTTTATAAAGGCAAGCAAAGTGGACAAGGTACTTTTACCTGGCCTGATGGAAAAAAATATGTGGGACACTGGGAAGATGCCGCAGAAAATGGACAAGGCACTATGACATTTCCAAATGGTTCGAAACAAGAAGGTTTATGGAAAAATGGCGTTTTCACCGGTTCTTCAAATACTCAAAACGCAACTAGCGCCGTAGTATCAAATGGTTATCAAGTACAAACTTATACCAATGGCGATAAGTTTGAAGGAATGTTTAAAGATGGCTTATGGAATGGGATGGGTATATACACTTGGAAAAATGGTAATACATATAATGGTAATTGGAAAAATGGCAAGCAAAGTGGGCAAGGTACTCATACTTGGGTAGATGGGCATAAATATGAGGGGCATTGGGAAGACGGTGCAGAAAACGGACAAGGGGTTATGACACTTCCAAATGGCACTAAGCAAGAGGGGTTATGGAAAAATAATGTTTTCATGGGTTCCTCAAACGCACAAAACACTACCAATTCTTCTGGGTCGAATGGTTATCAGTCGCAAACATATGCTAGTGGTGATAAGTATGAAGGAACGTTTAAAGATGGTTTAAAGAGCGGGCAAGGTACTTACACTTGGGCCGATGGAAAAAAATATACAGGCAATTGGGTAAACGACAAACAAAATGGGCAAGGAACCATTATATCAGCAACCGGTGCAAAGTACGAAGGAGAATTTAAAAATGGTTTGTTTAACGGACAAGGAACCTACACATGGCCCAAAGGTTTAAAGTACAAAGGTGCTTTTAAAGAGGGCAAAAGAAGTGGTTATGGTATTTATACCTGGCTCGACGGGCAAAATTACCAAGGAGATTGGGAAAATGACAAGCAAAACGGACGTGGTGTTATGACTTTTCCAAATGGCACAAAAAAAATAGGACAGTGGAAGGATAATGTTTGGGTAGGTCCTTAAAATGCAATGTAATTATTGCAGCAAAAGATGTTTTGATAATAAAAAAGGGTTTCAGCCAAATAGCTGAAACCCTTTTTCATTATCGCTTATGGTCGAACTACCAGGTTATTATTATCTGCCCATTTCCATTCTGTACACCTGTTTGCATCGAGCCGCCTGTTACCCCTCCAATATAACCCGAGCCACCGCCGCCACTTCCACCAGCCCATTGGCCCGAAGTAGCACCACTACCACCACCATACCAACCACCACCTCCGCCACCTGTTAAGTATTGTCCGCATTGTGCCGGGTAATAATTATACACCCCGTCGGCACCAACACCAAAGCTGCCGGCATTGCCGTTAGTTGCACAACCAGGCCATGGTCCCTGATAATCTACACCGGCGCTTCCTCCGGCATTTTGTGTACCACCACCACCCGCGCCATAAACAATGTTTTGCGAATTGCCCGTAACTGCTCCGGTTACATCACCACCGTCGCCACCCTGGTAGCCATCATTACCCCAGCCACCACCACCACCAGCTACTATTGCCCTGCCATTAAGTGTGTAATCTGTAGCAATTCTAACATCAGAGGCACCACCACCAGCACCTGCCCAAGTACCTGAACCTGTATTGCCGCCAGCACCGCCTCCATTCCATCCACCCACATAATTTGTGGGCTTCCCACCTACATTAATTTGAAGCACATCACCAGAGTTAACGGCTAAGGCTCCTGATGCAGAACCTCCAACCCCTCCGCTTCCTGAGCTATTACCTCCTCCACCTTCAGCGCCGTAAACCTGCATAACCAATGAAGTAACACCGCAAGGAACAGTAAAATATTGAGCAGCTCCTAAAAAACCAAATGTTTGCGAACCGGTTTGATAACAATTGGTAACTGCTGCACAACTTGCACTGCTTGCCCCGCAGGTGTTGCCAGCGGTTACACATATACTGCCATTGCCGGTCACAAACGATACGGTTATTGAATCTGTCCCCTGTCCTGCTGTTATTGATGCATCGTAAGGCACCGTCCAAGTATAAGTAGTAGCGCCATTTACCGGTGCAACCGAATAAATTGTTCCGGTTTGATGTGGGCCGAAGCTTGCAGGGCCCGATATTAAACCCGGTGTGCCCGGTATACTTGTTGCAGTTACTGAAGTAGTAGCCGGCGAACTTGTGCCACAACTATTAATTGCTGAAACAGAAATAGTACCAGAACTACTCCCCGCCAATACGGTAATTTGCGTAGTTCCTTGCCCGCTTGTAACAATTGATCCTTCCGGTGCCAACCAGTTATACGAAGTTGCACCACTTACACTTGATATAGAATAAGTATTGGTAGTACCAGAGCATACCGAAGAACTACCTGAAATAATACCGGGTGTTGAAGGCGCCCCGCTGCATAGGCACGATACCGTTTGCCATGTTCCATAACCAAACATTTCCAAACAGTTGCTGGTAGTATTAAATATTACAAGTGTGGTGGCCGGAGTATGAATATTATCTCTTTGTGTAGCTGTCATTCGGGGAAACAAAAAACCTTTTGTGGTTGAATTAATATCCAACATGGCCGAACTATCAGGCGTGCTGCCATTAGAGTTAAGGCCCACTTGTCCAAAAGCAACAGTATTAAGCAATGAAAGAAAGAGCACTGTTATTAAGTGAACATATAAAATGCGGTGTGAAAAAATATTTTTCATGCTACTATTCAGTTTCGTTTGATTAGAAAATATTATTTCTTACAAATGTAACCTATGCCTATCGAATATACAAGCGAAACGCAATACAGCAGCGGCATTCAAAAACCATCATAAACAGCATAAAATAAAAAAGCGGAAGCAGCTCTCACCACTTCCGCGTAGCAATAGAAAACAAATTCTTATTGCTTTACAAATTTGAAAGTTGAACTACTTCCATTATTGTTTATCAACTTGCCCAGATAAAGGCCCTGACTTAACTGTGAAATATCAACATCATTCGAGGAAATCCTTTCAGCCCTTACAATTCTTCCTGCCATATCTGTAATTTCTAAAAAGGCATTTTTACTTTCCACCAAAAAGCTTCCCAGCGTAATATTATTTGATGAAGGATTGGGGTAAACCGTTAACTCACGCACTTCTTTCATTTCCTTCATACCGGTGTTTGCTCCCTCTAATCGCGCAATTACTCCATGTGCGCCTACAGCTATTACTAAACCCGGTGTTGCCAAAATTTTATTAAACCCATACTGCGCATCATCGGTAGATGTATAATCAAGTGCCCAGTTACTACCTCCGTCAGTTGTTTTAAAAATTTTATTACTCATTAACAGATAGCCTAAATTTTGATTGATAAATGAAAAAGAATGAATGGCAACCAATCCTGGTACACCTCCGGCAATTAAATTATGATGCAGGTCAATCCATGTAGCACCTCCGTCAATCGTCTTCTGAAAGACTAATGTATCCTGGCCGTTACCGGAATGGCCTGAAATAAACCCGATATTAGAATCAATAAACTGAATAGCGAAATAACCTATATTACCCGATGGCGGAGTTATTGACGACCACGTGGCGCCACCATCGCCGGTTTTAAAAACATTTCCGTTGGTGCCACAAACATATCCGTTAGTTGCAGTAGGCCAGCTCATATCATTCATAGTTGGGTAGGCCGAGCAAGGCTTTGGGCCTTGTGTCCAGCTTTGTCCCCCGTCGTTAGTTACTGCAACACCGCAATAATCATCTATTGCATAACCGTGTGTAGCCGAAGTAAAAGCCATAGCCTGGTACGTACCGGCACCGGATGGGCCTGAATGAAAAGTAAAATCAGCACCGCTATTGCTACTGGTATAAAAGTGACCGCTTGAGCCCATAGCCGCAGTTGTTGGCGAGGAAAATGCCGATGTCTTTATAGGATCATATGAATAATAAATGGAGTCGCTCCATGTTAACCCTCCATCGGTGGAGTGCATTATCAATCCGTTATCTCCACCAATAATACCGTTGTTGCCCGAAAAAGAAACGGTGGTAAGCCCCCTTGTTTCGGTTATAGGAACATTTGCCCATTGGCCATTTGAGCGGATGATGAATGCCGTTATAAGCACCATCGCCAGTGTAATTTTTGTTTTCATCTTGCTAAATGTTTTTTATGTTATAAAATAATTACATGGCAAAACAAAATATAACACCAGCCAACTCCATCCCGAAAAGCGGCACTTTCTTACTAATCCGTTTTTGTAAAAATTATTTTTGAAGAGGTAGTTTGATTAAGTTCATAAACAGGCGCGCCGTACCGGTGCCAGAGGATATTTCATCTACCGGTGATGACTTTTTATTTGTATCACCTTTGCTTTTATATCTAATAACTTTTCCTAAATCAAGCAACATTTGTTTATACACTACAAATCCTTCTATTTCAATTTTCGAATCAACGTATTTAATGTTTTTTTTCAGCACATCGGCTGCCAAAACATAATCGCCTGTTTGAGCGCAATACACATTATGCACCAGCCTGAAAAGCACGTCGCCTAAGGGCGTAAAATCCTGCTTGCCAAATTGCAATATCTGTTGCAGGTATTTGCCCGCCTTCCCTGTTTCACCAATTAATAAATTATAAACAGAATACAGTCTTAAAATATCGAAATGAAAATTTCGGGCATTTTCATTTTTTAAAAAAGGCTCTATATACTTTTTCATTACATCAGCCGCGCCTTTAAAATCTTTCAATATCAATAATGTAACCACATATTGATACGGATGAAACAGGCGCGCTGCTACTAAACGCCCGAATTTCGAAAACAGTTCCTCGTACTTTATTTTGGCCTCAATAAACCGGTCAAGATCTATTAACTGCAAAGCTGTCATAGCTATTAAAAACGCTTTATCACGGTCTTCTATTTTATTATAAACTTTGCGCGCAGCATGGTCTGCCTCCAATATATATTGCAAACATTTTTCTACACTAATTCCTTCGTAAAAAGCACTTACACCAAGGCAAATTGCCACTTCTGATTCAAAATATTTTTTCTTCTTTACTTCTTTCTGCCATGCTAAAAGATTTTTAAGCGCCTTGTCTTTTTTCTTTGCCCCGTTAATCCGTTGGTCGAAATACCTAATTAGCATTTCCTGGTGTTTAGCAAGTATTTCGTAGCGCCTATTTTCATCACGATTTTGTAGAATGCCCGCATACGATTCGCAATAATGCTCCAATTGCTTTTCCGGAAAAGAATTAAAGTTAAACAGCATCGTAGTTTGAAAAGCGAGCGCGTAAAATTCTTTTAGCTCTTTCTTATTATTCTGCTTCTTCAGAATTTTCTCATTCACTTTAAGCTTGTGTAAAATAAGGTCATGCAATTGTTTCTTAATCAAAAAATCAAGCTTATCACTTAATTTGTTTCCGGCAAAATGCTCAATGGCTTTCTCTAGCAATACCGAATTTATTTTGTCGAAATGCGATTTACTTAGTTGAAGCCTGGTAGGTATAGAGGCTTCGTTAAATTTCTTTTCGCTCTTGTGATTAACGTATTCATTACTTACTAACCGTTCTTTGCCAACCAACTGCAATTGACTGAACTGGCCCAGTTCCTCTTCATCAAGTGATTTTATAAAACCTAGAAAGTAACTCATAAAGTAAGTGTTAAGATGCAAATTATTTTGCGTTTGTTGAACAGAACCATCGCCATTTAAGTAATTCCGTTACCTTTATTACAGAATTAACTTTGGTTAAAATTCAGAATTTAATTATTCATTATATGAAAGAAAATAAATACATCGCGCTATTAATAATTATTCTGTTTTGCTCATCGGCATTTTCGCAAGTAGCGCTTAATACAACAGGCAGCTTGCCTGATTCTTCAGCCCTGCTCGATATACAATCTGTTTCAAAAGGATTGCTAATACCAAGGGTAAATACCATACAACGCAACGCTATTGTTGCGCCCGCCAAAGGCTTGTTAGTATATAATCTCGATTGCGATAATATTAATTTTAATTCCGGCACGCCTGCTGCCCCTGTTTGGGTAGCAGTTAATTCAGCCAACTCACTACCGGCCAGCGTTACTATTACAGCCAGCCCTGCCGGTGCTATTTGCCAGGGCACCACAGTAACATACAGTGCAGCAATTACCAATGGCGGAAGCTCGCCAACATACCAATGGAAACGCAATAGCACAAACATTGCCGGCGCAACAAATACAACATTTGTTGACACCACCACAGCCAACGGCGATGTTATTGAATGCATAATCACCTCTAATCAGGCGTGTGTTACCGGCTCACCTGCCACATCAAATAGCATAGCCGAAATAGTAAATGCGCCGGTGCCTGCTAGTGTAGTAGTAGTTGCTAACCCCAGCGGTGTAATATGTAGCGGCACACAGGTTACATTTACCGCTACGCCATCTAACGGCGGTATATTACCTGCCTACCAATGGCAAATTAATGGGGGTAATGTAAACGGCGCCACTAATTCAACATATGGCACAAGTGCGCTTTCCAATAACGATGCAGTTACTTGTATTGTTACATCAAGCCTTACCTGTGTTGCCAATTCACCAGCTACTTCTAATAGTATCAATGTTTCCGTAACACCCTCACCGGTATCTACATTTACCCCAACAAACGGCTCACAAAACCTACCGGTAACATTTGCACCTACCGATAGTGGCGCGATTTATAATTGGTCATTTATTGGGGGCTCTTTGGGCAGCAGCACTTCTCAAAATCCGGTAGCTACATGGTCCGGTACCGGTTCATTTAATGTTAGCTTAACCGTAACTCAAAACGGGTGCTCTACCACTACCAACGGCTCTATAAATATTGGCGGCTCTACTACTGTAACTTTTAACCCCACTAATCAGGGCTCGTATACCGGTAGCACCCAATCTTTCACAGTACCACAGGGTGTTACTTCAATACTTGTAGTGGCAAAAGGTGCTCAGGGCGGTACGGCTTACAGCGGCAGTTATAATTTTTCCGGCGGAATGGGCGCCAGTATAAGTGGCGTGTTTACAGTAACACCCGGCCAGTTGATTGAGATTGTCGTTGGCCAACAAGGTGGAAGCAACTTTCAGTACAACAGCGGTGGCGGTGGCGGAAGTTTCGTATGGGATAATGCAACTACTACTTTAATGATAGCCGCTGGTGGTGGTGGTGGTGGTGGCAACTATCCTAATGGCGACGAACAAGCTTCAGTAAATAATAATGGCAATAATGGTGGGCAAGTAAATGGTGCCTATAACGGCGGTGGTACCGGCTATGGTGTGGGCGGTACCAACGGCGGTGGCGGTACCGGTGGTGCAGGCGGCTCAGGCCCCGGCAGTAATGGTGGTGGTGCAGGATGGTTAGGCAATGGTAACGGGCAAGGTGCAGGCTCTACAAGATTTGGCTTTGCCGGTGGCACCGGTGGCTCGGCAAACGGTGGATACGGTGGTGGTGGCGGACAGGGTAGTTGTTGTGGCGCTGGTGGCGGCGGTGGTTATAGCGGTGGTGGCGGAAGTGGATGGGCAAGCCCAAACCCTAATTGTAATGCACCGGGTGGCGGTGGTGGCTCGTACAATGCAGGAGCCAGCCAAACTAATACTGCCGGTGTGCAAGCCGGTGATGGCTTAGTAACAATTACTTATTAAAAGAGAGAAATTAAAACAATCCGCCATTTATTGTTGGCGGTGTTTTACCAAGGTGCTTATAGGCAAGTTCTGTAGCTTCTCTGCCGCGTGGAGTGCGCTTAATAAACCCTTCTTTTATTAAAAAGGGTTCATATACTTCTTCAATAGTACCTCCCTCCTCTCCTACTGCCGTGGCAATAGTAGTAATTCCTACCGGCCCACCCTTAAACTTTTCAATAATGGCAGATAGTATCCGGTTATCCATTTCATCTAATCCATGCTGGTCAACATTCAAAGCTTCAAGTGCGTGTCGGGTAATATCAATAGTAATAGTGCCATCGCCTTTTACTTGTGCAAAATCGCGCACGCGGCGCAACAATAAATTTGCAATACGTGGAGTACCTCTGCTGCGCCTTGCTATTTCGAACGCAGCATCTTCATTAATTTCTGTCTTCAAAATTTTTGCCGAACGCTGAAGAATATTTCTTAGTACACCCGAATCGTAATATTCCATACGACAGGTAATACCAAACCGAGAGCGGAGTGGCGCAGTTAATAATCCAGAGCGTGTAGTGGCCCCTATTAATGTAAATGGATTTAGGCTGATTTGCACACTGCGGGCATTGGGGCCGCTATCAATCATAATGTCAATCTTGTAATCCTCCATTGCGCTGTACAAATATTCTTCTACTACTGGCGAAAGGCGATGTATTTCATCTATAAACAATACATCATTAGTTTCAAGATTAGTAAGCAGGCCTGCAAGGTCGCCCGGTTTTTCCATTACCGGGCCCGAGGTGATTTTAATATTCACCCCCATCTCGTTAGCTATAATATACGACAAGGTTGTTTTACCCAAACCCGGTGGGCCGTGCAGCAATACATGGTCAAGCGATTCGCTGCGTTGCCTTGCTGCTTCAATAAAAACGAAGAGGTTATCTACAATCTTCGGCTGACCCATAAAATCATCAATGGCTTTAGGGCGCAGCGTTTTCTCTACCTCTAATTCTTCGGGGCTTAACTGTTCCTTATCAGCATCAAGATTATTATTCATAACCCTGCGAAGTTAGATGTTTTTTATCAATGAATAGAAACAAGAATCAACAGCCAAAAAATTGCTGTAAATAAAAAAGCCTCCCGCTTATAGCAGAGAGGCTTTTAAAAAAATGTTTTATGAAACAACTATCTTATTACCTGAAGTTTCTTGGTAGTAACATGTGTTTTTCCGTCGCCTGATGAAACAAAAATCATGCTTAGGAAATATGTTCCGGCAGCAAAATTTGAAACATTAGCTGCTTCAATGGTTTTTCCATTATCGTAATTTGCATGATAAAGGTCGGCAACTTTTTGGCCTAGTTCATCATATAATAAAACGTCAACTTTACCTTGTTGCGGAAGCTGAAACCCGTAATAGAAATTATCAACTGCGGGATTAGGATAGATAACAAACGAACCATACTCATCCTGAGCAATATCTATTAATCCAGTTACAGTATCCTTATAGCTTTGTTGAAAGCCTTGAGTAAGTATTTTGCCACCTGCACTAAAAGTTTTAACCATAGTCATTTCGCCTACAGTATATGACATGGTATAGCCACCACCAGTAGCATACCCTCCTGAACTGGCTACTACTGTTGGACTAAGCCTGTCAGACTGAGCATGCATAACAACAGGCACAAGAAAAATTGCAAGAATTAATGTAAATTTTGTCATAGTTCTGGTTTTTTAAAATAATCGTCAACAATATATTTATCAAAGTTATAAAAATAATCCGGCGCGCCAAAAACACGCCGGATTAAAAAAACTACTGTTTGCTGGCAGGGCTTGCAACTGGCTTTTGCTCAACAGGCTCACCAGGTGTTTTGCCCGTTTCTTTAAGCTCGCTTGCGCCTAGTGGCTTAGCGGTGGTTGTAACAGGCTTCTTTTTAACCGAAACGCCACTTGGCCTTGGTGCATTTTGCATGTTTTGCTTAGCTAGAGAAACTTGTTTTACAGCCGCTGAAGGTGTTTCTGCAACTGTATTTATTATCGATTGTTGATTAACCTCTGTAGCGCGTAGAGGCCCTGCTGCGCTGACTGATGCCGGCCTTTTCATAGCTGGCGAAACAGGTGGTGTAGCCGTCTCCTTTATTAATGGATTTGGTTTTACTGGTACCGATTTTGCGCCAGATTCGGGCTTATTAGCCAGCTCTTTTTCCTGCACTGCTGCTTCTTTCGCGGCCTTTTCGGTAACACTGGTAACAATTTTACTAACCATTTGCTGGCGGTTTGCCAAATCTTCGTTGCTGTTATTAATGTCACTAAGGTCTATGTTCAATACTTTTGCAATCTTCTCAATTTTTTGATCAAGCTCTTTAATTGCATTGATAGTAACATAGGTCATTGCGCTTGGGTCGAAAGAAAGCACATCGCTCGTCGGCGAGTTTTCACCATCCAGCTTCATCTTTCTGCTTTCAATTGTGTAAGGCGCAATTTGCTGTAAGTCCTGGGCAATAATACCTACATAATACCTGTCGCTAGGTAAACCGGCTTTACCATTGTACTTATAATAAACCGGATTAATTTGGTCTATTACATTCAAACCGTCTTTAAACTGATTGATATCTTGTTTCAATATTCTGTCTGATGGAGCAGTAAAACTTCCGCCACCTGGTTTGTAAGCAGTGCCTCCTACATAAAGGTCGTTTGGTGTATAGATACCATATAAGGTACCCGCACCATCCCTATAACCTAATGCGCCGTATGTAGATCCGGTCCAATAACCACCCCAAACACCTGCCGATAAGTTGTAGTCAAAGTAATTATAACCCGCAACGCCGGCGGTATAGTTATTGCCGTAAAAACTTTCGCCAAGTATGGCCGCGTTAATTGTACTTTCGCTAAATCCGCCCCCACCGTTTGCAGCACCGGCCGAACCACCTCTGTATGCTCTTAGATCAGTAACCCCAGAACCGTATGAATTAAGGTCGCTGGCATTGTAAGCATCGGTAGCGGCATTATACAAGTATACATTATCATGTGTTGATGGTGCACTGTGAATACCAATTCGGTTTGTAGCAACACCAAACTGCATAGTTTCCTCGAATTTGCTTCGGTTGAAAATGTTTAAATTATCTCCGGTAGCCAAATCATAACCATGCATTCCGATAGACCATTTATCATTACTACCTTGATCAAATAAGATATAACCATTTGACGTACTCGCATATTCGTTGATATTTAGACCCGCCCAACCATATGTGTCATTACCAGAAGCCTGAAGCATAACAAGCGGAGAGGGATTATTAATTTGCATCTCATATCCGTAAGTGTCTGTAAAATTACCATCATTAGGGCTTATAACAACAGCGCCATCGGCATTTATTTGCATTCTCTCGGTGTTGTTTGTTGCGAGGCGGATGCTTGTATTAAGATAATCCCATAAATATAAGCTGTTATAAACGTAATCCATGCCAATTAATGCGCCGCTATTTTGGCCGGCACCACCGGTTGTAGTATTAAATTCTAAATACGATAAAGCCCCATAAACATTCAACTCAGCATCTGGCGTGCTAGTGCCAATACCTACATAGCCCCCTGTATTATTATTGTAAATGTTGCTGCCATTTGCACTCCATAAAGAGTTAATAGTATCGCCTGAAAAAGAAATGCCTTTACCCGGAACCAGCAGCCCCGATGCACCACCCAAATCCATCCACGATGCATTTCCGTTTACATCAGAAGCAAGCACTCTGCCTTGCGCCTGGTTACCATCATAATATTGAAGTGCGCCAGGTGTAAAGTTATCAGGTATACCCACTACAAACTTCCCATCAGCATCCAAATACATACGATAATAATCCCCGGAGAAAAAGTTAAGCCGGTCATAAGAAAAGGTTCCAATTTGGAATCCATTAAAGTATCCAGCATCCTGGGCCGCAACTTCACCTTGTACATTATCACCTAAGTAATTATTGGATATATGTACATCTGTAGTCCCATCTCCTGTAACATCATTTATGTCAACATCTACTATAGGCGTACTTGTTCCTATACCTACTTTTCCACCTAAGGCCAATAAACTATTACCGGTACCAAACGATGTAAACTCGCCTGCAGTTCCGTTCATAGTTTCGCCATAAGTACCAATAGAAGACGAGCCGTATAAGCCTGAGCCTACCACACCATAGTTGCCTTGCGAACTGCTATCGGCATAACCGTATAAACCTATATTATATACACTGGCATTGTTGTACGCAATACCTCTAACACCAATATTTCTGCCAAACGATACATCGGTTGATGAATTTCCCGCATCGCCTTCAATACCTATATTTTTTTCTGTGGCTCCGTTAGCATATACATATAAACCGGCCACATCATTATTACCCGGGCTACCTGGATGTGAGGTAATAATAGCACCCGGTTGAAGTGCATACCCGTTATTAGTAGTAATAAGTTGGCTGTTATCGCCCACTACATGAAGCCTTTCAATTGGCCTTACAGTACCAAAGCCGGCATAACCACCTCCGTCCAGTGTCATCAAATTGCGAAGACTACCAAAAGTATAATCTATTTTAAATATGTCGTTGCTGGCTGTAGGTATTCCTTTAAGATCAAAGTATGTTGTATAAGCGCCAGCAAAAAGCCTGTATCGTGGGGCGTTGGTGCTATCATGATCTAAAGTCGATAATCCCTTTGCAGCAAAATTGGGCATGCTATCACCAACATTTTTCGATACCTGTATATCTCCAATTACTGATCCTGTAATACCCTGCATTACATGGGTTCCATCATCATAAAGCGATGAGTTGCCTATTGACGTACCATTAGGAGTAAATTTAGCAATGTAATTCAGTGTACCACTTCCTCCTATAGCCCCGGTAGGGCCGGTAGGGCCAGTTATGCCTTGCGCACCGGTTGAACCTGAAAGTCCGGTAGCACCTGTAGCACCAAAACCTGTTGCGCCCGTTGCGCCTGTATTACCTGCCTGTCCCGTTGTACCGGTCGGGCCGGTTACGCCTTGAGCACCGGTTGCGCCGGTACTACCAGTTGCACCTGTATGTCCGGTTGCTCCTGAGCCTGTTGGGCCGGTTATTCCGTTTTGACCTGTTGGGCCAGTTATTCCTTGAGCGCCGGTAGCCCCGGTAGCCCCACCACCCGAACCGGTTGCACCGGTTGGGCCAGTAGGGCCCGTTGAACCAGCGCCCGTTGCACCGGTTAACCCATTTTGGCCGGTTGGGCCAGTTATTCCTTGCGCACCAGTGGGCCCGGTAGGGCCCGTTGAGCCTGCTCCCGTAGCACCGGTTATACCCTGGGCGCCAGTAGGGCCGCTAACCCCGTTGTTGCCCGAAGGGCCGGTTGCACCTGTAGCACCTGTATGTCCCGTTCCCCCCGTAGGGCCGGTTGCTCCTCCGCCCGAACCCGTAGCGCCAGTGGCTCCGGTTGGACCGGTCGGACCGGTGGCACCACCGCCTGAACCTGTGGCACCGGTACTGCCGGTATTGCCTTGATTGCCCGTAGGACCGGTATTACCCTGCGCACCTGTATTACCTGTAGCGCCGTTAACTCCGGTGGGGCCGGTTGGCCCCGTATTACCTTGTATGCCTTGAATACCTGTTGGGCCATCGTTGCCCTGAATACCTGTAGGGCCGACAGGACCTGTAGGACCATCATTTCCTTGTATACCAGTTGGCCCGGTTGCGCCTGTTGCACCACCGCCCGCACCCTGTAAACCGGTGGGGCCTGTTGGGCCTGGCACACCCTGTTGTCCTGTAGGGCCTGTTAGCCCTGTCGAGCCATCAGCCCCTGTGGGGCCTTGTGGCCCTGTTGCACCTGCATCGCTATTAGCCGCATATAGTGCATAGGGAACACTTATTAATTGTCTAGCGCCCATATCAGTAAAGTTGGGGTCATTACCAACTTCAATCTCTACCTGCAAATATTTAGGCCCGTTGCCCCAGTTTACAACACTAAGGTCATTAACACTGCCTATTTGCGATGTTACCAAGCCAAACTGGTTAGCTGTATCGGTTTGCGTTTCAGTAAAAACGTTTGCTCCCGATTCGGAACCATTATGTATAGTAAATCGTATTTTTACCAAAGTCCCTCCGGCAACGGGATTGCCGGCGTTATCTCTCACCACAGCCTGGTAATTCATTTCCTGTGGCGATTGGGCGCGCATTGTAATTGCAATAAGCAAAAATGACGCAAGAAAAAGTAGCACTTTTTTCATTTGTTAAGTTTTTATTTTTTTAAAATAATGCCAGTGTGTCTAAAAATCCTTTGAAGCTAATACGATGGGAGGGTATTGCTTATTAGCCTCAATGTTATTATGTCGAAAACCATATACTCCACATGAGTATATTATTATATTTCAAGATTCAAATCTATGTTTAATTTTCTTGTAAACTAATTTTATAACTCTATTTATTTTTCCCCAATAATTACTATTTTTTAATAAAAACATGTGCTGCTTAATCCCTGTAGCATCTTAATTTCACAATTAAAGATGTTATTGCTTGAACACGGCATCTTTAACTCAACTTATATTGCGGCACACCGCTTCAGCCTGTCATTTTTTATTGAATTGCATTCTATAAATATTGATTGCCAATTTATTGCTTGAGAAGGCTTTTTGAGCGGCGGTTTCAAAACATGGTTAAAATTAATTTATAAAGCTATGTCTGCCACAAAAACAAACAATACAGCATTCTAAAACTTATTTTTAGTAAATTAACCAAAGCCTGTTGTTTTATTTATGTCATAACAGTCAATTTTGGGGGCCTTCGGGCAATATTTGCCGCTTTTT
The DNA here is from genome assembly GCA_903919075.1 of uncultured Bacteroidota bacterium. GTDB lineage: Bacteria > Bacteroidota > Bacteroidia > Chitinophagales > LD1 > Bog-950. The sequence continues at coordinate 15,824 of CAIXGR010000050.1, forward strand.
ACCGTCTTTTTAACTCAAAATGCTTTGTTTCAGAATCCATTTTGTAAATAACTTAAAATTACTTGCAACAAAGCCTTGATTTTAAGTGTTAAATGAACTATATTACTGTGAAGCCGAAGATTTTTATATTTTCGCGTTTCGTTTCAAACCAGAATAGCATTAAAGTAATTTTAATATAAAACACGGAAGCAGATAATGAGGCAGTTAAAAATCTCTAAGTCGATTACCAACCGCGAAAGCCAGTCCATTGAAAAATACTTGCAGGAAATTGGCAAGGAAGATCTTTTGACACCAGAAGAGGAAGTGGAGCTAGCCCGCAGAATACGGGCTGGAGACCAAACAGCTTTGGAAAAGCTAACCCGGGCCAATCTGCGTTTTGTGGTTTCCGTAGCTAAACAATACCAAAACAACTCGCTTTCGCTCAATGACCTTATTAATGAAGGAAACCTTGGCCTAGTAAAAGCTGCCCAAAAATTTGATGAAACCCGCGGTTTTAAGTTCATTTCTTATGCTGTGTGGTGGATTCGTCAGTCTATTATACAGGCTTTAGCCGAACACTCTCGTATGGTAAGGTTACCTTTAAATAAGGTAGGCTCTCTTACCAAAATCAATAAAGTTTTCTCTGAATTAGAGCAAAAATATCAGCGTGAACCAACCCCTGAGGAAGTTGCAATGGTACTAGATATAACTGTTGAAGAAGTAGAAGCTACTTTAGGTATATCAGCACGCCACGTTTCAATGGATGCACCGTTTACTGATGGCGAATCAAACGCTTTGATTGATGTATTGGAAAACGTGAACGCCGAACAAACCGATAAACATCTGGATTACAAAGATTCTCTTCGTATTGAAACCGAAAGAACATTGGCTTCATTAACCGAAAGAGAAAGAGAAGTAATTAAATTATTCTTCGGTATAGGCGTTGAACACCCTATGACTTTGGAAGATATTGGTGAACAGTTGGGCATTACCCGCGAACGTATACGCCAAATTAAGGACAAGGCAATCACTAAGCTTCGCTCTCAATCACGCAGCAAGTCGTTAAAGGCTTATTTGGGGCAGTAATACAAAACATAAACTATAAATAAAAAGGGATGAAAAATCATCCCTTTTTATTTATAGTATCCCCTTCAACTCCATCAAAGTAGTAATTTCATAGGTTACCGGCTCGCGCTTTCTGTTTTTGCCCGGGTTAAAAAAAACCTGGTCAATGCCAGCACTTTTGGCCCCTTGTATATCAGTATTATAGTTATCGCCTATCATTATACATGCATCGGCAGTAGTGCCTGCGCGTTGCATAGCTATTTCAAAAATTTCTTTATCGGGTTTTTGTGTACCTACTTCTTCTGATATAATAATATGTTCAAAAAAAGCTCTTAATCCTGAGTGCTCCAACTTAATCCACTGCACCTCAGCAAAGCCATTAGTAATAAGATGTAGTTTATATTTCTGCTGTAAATAATTCAATACCTCAACAGCATTAGGAAATAAGGCAGTCATACGGGGGCTTAGGGTTACATAGCTTTCTGCCATTTTCTCGGCCAATTCTGTGTCCTTTACGCCAAATTGAAGTAGTGTATCATAAAACCTTCCATGCCTTACCTGCGCCTTATTAACTATACCGTTATGATAGCGAGCCCAATAGCGATCATTAATAGGCACATACTTTTCATGAAATTTTTCGAATGAAGTAATTCCTTTGTTACTCAACTCATTCTCATCAAAAATTTGTTGTAACGCCAGCTTCGAATTTGTTTCAAAATCCCAAAGGGTATGGTCAAGGTCAAAAAAAATATGCTGGTATCTTTTCATTAAATCTAATTATGGTCCAATCATTTGGCGTGCAAGTGTAGAAAAAAAAATCAGAAAACACAGGCAGTATGTTTTATGCAAAGTCATTAAAAAAAACATCTGCAACTCTCATGATTGTTATAACAAACTTTGATTTCCAGATATATTAAATCAAAAAAGAGCATAAATATATGTTTGAACATTGATCAACAGTGCTTTTATTTAAGGAAACTTTACATATATAGCCACCGGTATTACTCAAAATCAATTTTGCTTAAACTTAAACAGGGCATAGCTTTTATGTGTTTTGATTGAATCATAATTGGAAACCATAAGTTTAAATTGAAAAAAATTATTGTAATATTTCACTACAAGTATTCACTAGTATAAATATCATTTTTATATTTGTGTACAACTATTAGTGAATTGAATATAAAGCGATGAATAGTTTAGCAACCGTTTACCAACACAAAACAAAGACCCTATTGCTGGTAATTATATATGCCTTGCATAGTTTATCTTTTACATATTTAACCATTTCATCCGCTCCAAATTCTAATCCAGGCAATAAAATATCTCATCAAAAGGAGAAGAAAAAGAAACCCTATTCGGCCTTCATCGTTAATCATCTGCCTTCAAAAATAAACCAGGCAACATTAAATATTGAAACACCCACCCCTGTTTATCATTATACACCTCAATCGCAGCAAGCCTTATCAATACCCCCCCAAGGCGTGATTATGTCCGATCAGCGATTTAGCACAGATTTTAATAAGCGTTACCGCTTGCTAAAAATTTTGTTGGTGTAGTTTTGTGGTAAGTCATAATCGATTTTTCGTGATTACTTAACTGTTATAAAATGTGCAACTGATGGCCAGAAGACATGAAAGAACTTTTTTATATCTATAAATAAGAATGGTAACTACTAAACAAAATATTGCATAGCAATATGCATTCGGCGGCAAGACAGGCAGCGTGTAAGCATGGGTGGCACCTGCCTGTCCTCTGCTGTTGATTAAAACATGCAGTTTTTTTTATTGTTATAAGTAAATAATCCTATTATTGGTTTTTATGGATTCAAAAGTAAGTGCGAAAAACAAAAAGGCTCCGGTCATTTTTTGTCCCAGGTGTGGCTCGCAACACACCTCTAAGGTTCATCGTACTGTTTTTGAAAAACTTATCTCCTACTTTACATTTGGAAAATTTGCTTATCGAAAATATTATTGCAAATTGTGCGACCGGTATGTTTATAAAAGCCGTATTGAAGCCTCAAACGATGAAAAATTTCCTGAACAGGCATTACAGATGCTTGATGATGAAGGATAGAACAATACATCTTCTTTTTTAAAACAGCTTTACAATATTAATTACTCCCATTTCGTTATCGCATTAACTTTGCGTTAACCTAAATTACTCACAACCGGCTTTAACAATTACTATTTTTGCAAAAGGCTAACAGACTGAGTTTGCTTTTAATGTGCCCTGTTTTATGAAAACACTGTTACACATAACATTACTTATTCTTTTATCAGTAAGCGCTTTTGCCAGCGCCACTTCCTTTTCTATATCAGGTACTATAGTAGATTCAACAACCGGTGCGACTATTGAAGTTGCCACGGTATCGGTAAAATTAGCAGGGAGCGAGAAAATTGTATCAGCAGTTACAGCCGATATTAATGGCAACTTTTCAATAGAACAACTAAAACCCGATAAATATTTGCTTACCGTTTCATACATAGGCTATGTTTCAAAAACAATGCCGGTTGAAGTAAAAGCTAATGTTAATCTTGGAAAAATTCCGTTGGCAATAAATTCAAAAACTTTATCCGAAACTGTTGTTACCTCTGACAAAGCGGTCATCACAAAAAATTCGGAGAAAACTGTTATCAATGTGGCCCAAAGCCCAAGCAACCAAGTAGGAACAGCCGAAGATGTATTGCGAAATATGCCCGGCGTTATGGTTGATCAAAAAGGAAGTGTTTCTATTGTTGGAAAACAGGGTGTAAAAATATTGGTAGACGACAAGCCTAATGCACTTGCACAAAGCGATTTGCCATCATTTTTAAAATCTATTCCTGCTAACTCTATTGAGGCAATTGAACTTGTTACTAACCCTTCAGCCAAATACGAAGCTGAGGGCAGCGCCGGCATTATTAACATTAAACTAAAAAAAGGCAAAAATGATGGCTTGAATGGTTCCGTATCGGCCGGGTACGGCATTCTAAATCATTACAACGGCTCTGCGAATATTAATTGGAAAAAAAATAAAATAAACCTTTTCGGGGGTTATTCTATCAATCCAAGCCAAGAAAATAACGAATGGATTGAGCATAGAAATATTAGTCTTAATGATACGGCTACTACTTATAATTTCCACAGCAAAGGAACGGAGAACCATCTTACACATGGATTTAAAGCCGGATTAGATTATTTCATCAATAATAAAAATACACTTTCTTATACTGCAAGCGGCGCCTACTCGCGCTTTAAGTGGTTCAGCGATGCCATGGCAAGCAATCTCGATGCATTGCAAAATAAAATTGCTTCATACAATTCCTTGGATGATGAAATTTCAAGAAATTTTTCAATTATGAATGATGTTGCTTACCAGCATAAGTTTGATAGCACCGAACATGAATTGAATGCAGATATAAGTTACACTTATGTAAGTGGAAGCCACGATGCGCTTTTAAACTCGATGGGCTACGATTCGGCAGGTGTATATAGCCCTGCAAACAGTCTTCAACGCAGAACTGAGTCATTAAATAATATTCATAACATCAATGCACAATTGGATTACTCCTATCCTATAAAAAAATGGGCAGGGTATAAATTCGAAGGCGGACTAAAAAACGAAACTACTTTTAATAAAAATATTTTTAATGCTTACAACATAACTAACAACATTGAATACCCCGATTCGCTATTAAGTAATCATTTCAACTATTTAGAAAACATAGCAGCTGCTTATGTAGTAATGAGCGGGGGCTATAAAAAACTGTTCTCCTACTCAGCTGGTCTGCGGGCTGAGCATACTTTTATAACCAGCAACAACAATACAGTAAATAGAGACTACCTAAGTTTTTTCCCAAGCGCCACTTTTACCGCTGAAGTAGGCACCGGACAAACCCTTAGTGCAAGCTATAGTCGCAGGGTACAACGGCCACAATTCAGGCAAATTAATAATACCATTTCTTATATTGATCAATACAGTACCTGGCAGGGTAATTCTTTTTTACAACCCTCGTTTTCGCACATTGTAAGTCTTAACTATAGTCTTATGGTAAAGCAACATATGTTTTCGTTAGAAGCAAAAGGAAATTTTCAAAGCAATGGATTTATGGAAACTTCGCGCATAGACAGCGAACGGATTACACGCGGCGGTGTTGCTAACGATGCTAATAGTAAAACTTTCAATTTAACTTTCTTCACCAAACTACAATTAACCAAATGGTGGGATTTGCAAATGAGCCACACCTACACTTATATATATTATGGCTTCAAGCAAGATGTTAATACCTCACCCGTATTCGGTTCTTCTTATAATCTATGGCTCAATACAAGTATAAAATTCTGGAAGAATACAGTTTTTGAAACCGGTGGATGGTTTAATAGCAAAGGGGTGCAATCTCAGGGAATTGCTTTGCCTGTAGGCGGCTGGCATGCAAGCATTAAGAAATCATTTTTAAAAGACCGCCTTACCGCTTCAGTGGCGGCACAAAACATACTGAATACATTAAAATGGGGTTATACGGTTACCAATCTTGATTTACAGAGCACCGGAAGCTGGCAGCAATATAACCGGGTAGTAATGTTTACGCTTACTTACCGTTTTGGCTCTAACACCCATTCACCGGAACGTAAAGAAAAAGAAGCTAATGAAAGGCTTGGCGGAGGCGGTGCCGGCAGATAAATACCATTATTAAACTTATTAGTACGATAGAATCACTCTTGTCCAAACTTTTTGCTCTTGCGTTGCAGGGTTAAAGCTTCCCCCACCCATTCCACCCCCACCCCGGCTACCGCTGCTGTAGCCACTTCCCCCTCGGTTCATTCCGCCACCCATACCGCCCATACCATTATTTCTTCCACCCATCGTGTTATTGCCCATACCGCTATTCCCGCCCATATCACCACCTTGTGCACTCTCATCCTGCACGGTACGTGTAGGCACCTCCAACGCATTTTCAAGAAATCCTAACCCTATGGGCTTAAGCGTATCAGCGAGCAATAAATTATGTCCCAAAAGTAACTTCACCGGAATTTTATATTCAATCGATAAAATATTTAAACTATCCCAGTTAAAGCCAACGTTAATACCATAATCATTTTTTAGTGGCAACTCCTGTTCCGGCACACCGGTAAACCCTTTTAGGTGAATGGTGGTTTGCTGCAATAAAGCATGTTGCTTTAAGCGCAGTATATCGCTTCTTTGCACACTTGGGTCTTCAGCCTCTACTTGTGTTTTGTGCTTTTGGCCGCTTCCACTAGCAATGCGTTCATGCTTTAAGGGAAACATAATTCCCGCAGTTTCTTTCTTTTTCCCTTTAGGGTCTATCCAAACCGCCATTCCCCCATTGAATAAACGTAATTGCGTAGGTTCATCTGTAATTTTAAAACACAAATAAATATTAGCGGTATCGTTTTCTATGGCAAACTGCAACTTTGTATTGCCATCGTAATATCTAAAAGGCTGCGGCCACTCCATCGGGTCGCCATCTATTTTAACGGGCATCGCCGGTGTTACGCTATGTAAAGATTGAGCGTTAAGCTGCAAACACCAAAAACTAAAAGCAATTACTAGTATAAATAAGAATCTTTTCTTTTTCATGACTGAAGAATAATGGCTGCAAGTTATATATTTCAAACTACACACGAGAACATGGAGCCTTGCCAATTTTTATCCTTTTCCGCCTAAAAGCTTAAAAAAGTTTTCAGCATAACTATCTCCAACCGGAATAAGCTTATCACCTATTTTAATCCTCTTATTTCGCACACTTTCTATCCTATTAAGTGGAATAATAAATGACCGGTGAACGCGAACAAACCCATCGGGCAATTTTCTCATCATATCTTTCATAGGAATATTGGTTAATACCATCTTTTCGGCAACAAATATTTTAACGTAATCATCCATTCCCTCTATAAACTTTATGTCCCCTAAGTTTATTTTTATAATTTGATATTCAGACTTCACAAAAATATAGCTGGCGCTTTCACTTACATTAGGCTTATCCTTATAGTTCAAATATTCCGACGCTTTATTTACGGCTTTCAAAAATCTGTCATATTCAAATGGCTTTAGCAAAAAGTCAAGGGCATCTAAATTAAATCCATCAACCGCATAATTGCTATAGGCAGTTGTAAAAATAACCGGTGGCGGCTTGGGCAACGATTTCAACATTTGTATGCCTGTTATTTGAGGCATTCTTATATCTAAAAACATCAGGTCGGTTTCGTTCCGCTTTAAATATTCTAACGCAGCAAATGCATCTGTAAAGCTGCGCTTCAATTCCAGTGTGGGAGTAAGCGAAATATATTCTTGCAACACCACCAGTGCAAGAGGTTCATCATCTATAGCTACACAACTTATCATTTTAAATATATTGTTAGAGTTATTAAATAGAAATCGTCGCTATCCTCAATTTTAAGATTATGTTTTTCAGGGTATAACAAAGCCAGTCTTCGTTGAACATTCGGAATACCTATACCGGTAGAGTGTTTTTCATAGTATTCAAATTTTTTGTTCTTTACTGTAAAGGAAATTTGCACGCTATCCACCATCAAAAAAATATCTATCGGCGATTCCTCATGGTTACTAATGCCGTATTTAAATGCATTTTCAACAAATGGAAGTAACAACAACGGCGCAATTACAACCTGTTCAAGGTTACCGGTTGTCTTAAAATTTACTTTTACCGTGGGGGCACTTCGCAATTTTTGTAGTTCGATATAATTATTAAGGTATTCTACTTCCCTACTTAACGGCACGCTATCTCTGGTAGCTTCATCAATAACATAGCGAAGCAGCTGCGAAAGCTTTAAAATAGCATGAGGAGCCACGTCCGATTTTTTAAGCGAAAGGCTGTAAATAGTATTTAACGAGTTGAATAAAAAATGAGGGTTTATCTGAGCATGCAGAAAAGATAGCTCCGTACGCAACTGTTCATTTTCTATTTCGCTAGCTCGTTGTTCCGCCTGTCTCCATTGTGCTAATAGTTTTAGTCCCAGACTTACCAATAACACCAACATATACCATGTAGACGCTCTTATTATTTCTCGAAACGATAAAGCCGAACGTTCAATATATAGCGAGGGGAAAAGTATTCTTTTATAAAAATGCGAGATTGAAAATATAGCAATAAAGATTATAATAACTAACGTAAAGTATACCCCAAATCGCTTGCGCACTATAAAACGGTCGAAGAGAAAATAATGATGGGCATAAAAGAATACAAGAAGGCAAAAGTTAAGCGCCAGCGTGCTTAAAAAAATATTTTGAGTTGCATCAGGCAGCTGCGAATGCAACCTCAAAAACATGTCGGTATTAGGTGCATCGTTAAACCTCGGGGTCATAAAATATGGCAGAGCAATAAATGCCGACCACAATACCACCTGCAACAAAACCAAAAAGAGTTTTCTGTTTTTGCTCATTACTTATCAAAAGTACCTGATGTAACGGTAAAACTTTAAAAAATTCGGTAATAGTCCTTTTTAGATCGGTAAACGCCTGGTTCTTTTGAAGAAATAACACTAAAAAACAAAGCGACAAGAAATTTCTATGCCTTCGCAAATATCCACATCCCCAGCTCCTTCAATCTTATCTTTTTGCCATACATTAAAATACCAACCCGGTATATGCGGGCAGCTATGTAGGTTGTAAAAATAAATCCGCCAATTAATAAAGCAATAGAAAGCATAATTTGCCACCAAGCCGGCCTAAACGGAAGCATGGAACTCATTACCACCGGCGATGTAAAAGGAATTAACGAGCCCCAAAAACCCAGCGGGCTATCGGGGTTATTAATAACGTTAAGGGCTATGCCGAAAGATATAATGATGGGAATAGTAATAGGAACCATCAGCGATTGCTGGTCGCCATCTTCGCCCATAGCAGCACCTACTGCGGCAAATAGTGAGCCGTATAACAAAAACCCACCTAAAAAATAAACAGGAAAAAGAATGGCCATTTCAAAAAGGGGCAGCTGACTTATGTTAGCAATAACCGCTGCAAACGAATCGGGGTCAATATCGGCACCCTTCATTTGCGGCATGTGCGAAGCTTGCGAACCGGCGGAGATACCTATAAGCGGCAAGCCAACCATAAAAATTAACGCCATCAACAATACCCATAAAATGCACTGGGTTAAACCCACCGCACCTACGCCAATAATTTTTCCCATCAATAGCTGAAAAGGTTTTACAGATGAAGTAAGCACCTCAACTATCCGGTTGGTTTTTTCTTCCATCACTCCTTTCATAATCATGGTACCGTAAAAGAAAAGTGAAATGTATATGGCAATACCCATTATAATGCCCACCACACCGGCAGCCTCCGCATATTGCTTATTTTCTTTATCGTTACTAAGCGAAGTAAAATTTACTTCCACTTTTTTCTGCATGTTTTCCTGTGTCTCTTCATCAATGTGCAACATCTTCATTCTAAGTTTACTAACTGCATCGCTCATGCGCTCATTAATATATTGGCGTTTTGCTACACCGGGGCGCACCATGTAAACACCCGACATCATCGGGTTAGTCGGATTATTGATATTAAAATTCGCCGGTATATGAATAACAGCCTGGTAAGCGCTATGCTCTTTGTCCGATAATTTTCCGCTTAAATGCTCGAATTTATCACCCACTTTATGAAAGTAAACAGATTGATCTTCGGCATCAGGAAAAACTACATCTTTAAACAAACCGCTGTCATCAACAATGGCTACATCGGCCTTACCTTGTGAATAGTTGCCAATCATGGCCGAGGAAGCCATGAGCAGAAAAAAGCCCAGCGGCGTTAACAGGGTAGTAATCAAAAAGCTTTTTTTGCGCACCCGCGTTATGTATTCGCGTTGAACAATAATGAAGATTTTATTCATTGGTTAGATATATGATTCAAATTCAATTTGCCTGAACCTGGCGGATAAAAATTTCATTAATACTTGGCAACTCTTCACTAAACAAAGTCACTTCTATATTATTATCTATAAACAATTTCAGCAACTCATTGCCATGGTGTTCTACATTAAATTTAACCACTACTTCACCGGGGCGTTGTTCTAATACATTTACATTATCCAACAATCCGTTTTTAATTTCGCCATTAAAGCAAACTCTGAATTTATTTTCCTTGAACCGGTGTTTAAGTTCCTTTACACTGCCCTCTAATATTTTCTTTCCCTTATTTATTAATACTATCTCATCACAAATCTCTTCTACCTGCTCCATGCGGTGTGTTGAAAAAATAATGGTCTTCCCTTCACCGCTCATCCGGTGTATTTCCTCTTCAATCAATTTCGAATTAAGTGGATCAAGGCCCGAGAAGGGTTCATCCAGTATCAGCAACTCAGGATTATGCAGTACCGTTGCAATAAACTGCACCTTCTGGCTCATGCCCTTCGATAATTCTTCAATATTTTTATTGTACCAGTTTTCTATTTCAAATTTCTTAATCCAAAAATCTACACTCTCACGCGCCTGCTGGTGTGTCATTCCTTTTAATCTGCCTAAATAAATAAGGTGTTCGCCTACCCTCATTTTTTTATACAAACCGCGCTCCTCGGGCATATAGCCAATATACTCGGTGTGTTTATCTGAGAGTGCTTCGCCATTAAAAAAAATATGGCCGCTATCCGGGTAAAGTATCCGGGTAATCATTCTTATAAGTGTGGTTTTGCCCGCACCATTGGGGCCCAGCAAGCCAAAAATTTTCCCTTTCGGAATTTTAAAACTTACGTCGTCTGATGCCCGGTATTTTTCGTATTGTTTAACTATATTTTGAAGTGCTAGTAAAGCCATAGGGCAAATTTAAGATAAAACCTATCCGCCCTACTAATAAGCAAACTTAAATTGACAACGGGTGGCCTAATTTCTATCTAATTTCACAACTATTCACCACATTTACACCCTTTAAAACATCAAACATCGGTTCATGATAAATCGTTTTGTATTATTTGTAACAGTGCTCACAGTTTTCGGTTCTTCTTCGTGCTCGTCCAGCAAAAAGGCAACGAAATCGGCTATTTTTCAAGATCTGGATACAGTTACCATTACTGCCTCGCGCGAAAATCCTTATCACGCTTCGGCAACTAAATATTTTGATTTGCAGCATACCAAACTCGAAGTAAAGTTCGATTATGCCAAACAATATTTATATGGTAAAGCTACACTTACACTTAAACCACACTTTTACCCCCAAAAAGAGTTACTGTTAGATGCTAAGGAATTTGATATTCACGAAGTAAGTTTAATGACTAACGATGTTTCGAGAGAAGCGCTTCGCTACACTTACGATTCAACACAATTAAAGATTACTTTAAACAGAACATATACAAAAGATGAAACCCTGAAAATATATATTGATTATACCGCAAAACCCGAGGAAAGAAAAATTGGCGGCAGCGCAGCAATTAATGAAGATAAGGGCCTCTATTTTATTAACCCGCTTGGAATAGATACAACTAAACCCATACAAATTTGGACGCAAGGCGAAGCCGAATCAAATTCATGTTGGTTTCCTACCATTGATAAACCTGACCAAAAATGTACGGAAGAAATATATATCACACACCTTAAAAAATATTTAAGTCTTAGTAATGGCACTTTAGTTTCGTCGGTTAAAACCAACGACAGTATGGTTATTGACCATTGGAAAAGTGAATTGCCTTTTGCACCTTACTTAGTAATGATGATGGTTGGCGAATTTTCAGTGGTACATGACCGGTGGCGAGATATACCGGTTGATTACTATGTTGAAAAAGATTACGCTCAGTACGCCAAAAAGATTTTTGGAAACACGCCTGAGATGATAGAATTTTTTAGTCAGAAACTGGGTTTTGATTATCCGTGGGCAAAGTATGCTCAAATTGTAGGCCGCGATTATGTAAGTGGTGCGATGGAAAACACCTCGGCTACATTGCATGGTGAATTTATACAACGCAATTCGCGCGAGCTTCTTGATCAAACATTTGAGGAAGTTATCAGCCACGAGTTGTTTCATCAATGGTTTGGAGATTTAGTAACATGCGAAAGCTGGAGCAATGTTCCACTTAACGAATCGTTTGCCACCTATGGCGAATATCTTTGGAACGAATACAAATATGGCAGAGAGTTTGCCGATTATAACCAGCGCGACGATTATCGCAAATACATGGAAGAGTCGAAAGGCAAAAATGTTGATATAATACGCTTTTACTATAATCAACCCGATGATATGTTAGACCGCCACAGCTATGAAAAGGGCGGCTTGATTTTAAATTATTTGCGCCATGTGGTTGGTGAGGATGCCTTCTTTAAATCATTGGAACTTTACTTAAAAAACAATCAGTTTAAACCGGTAGAAATTCATCAATTGCGTTTGGCATTTGAAGAAGTTACCGGTACCGATTTGAATTGGTTTTTCAATCAATGGTTTTTCAATTCAGGGCACCCTATGCTTAACATTAGCTATACATATGATAAGGATAGCGTGTTTGTAAGCATTGAACAAAAACAAAATACCGATAAAGGGCTTATCTATCAACTACCTTTTAAAGTTGGTATGTGGTATGGCAAAAACATGACAAGTTTTGACGGAATACTTAAAAAGAAATCGCAAACATTTGCTTTTAAGGTTGCCGGTAAGCCCGACTTTATAGATTTTGACCCGGAGTATGCGGTGCTTTGCGAAAGGAGCGATAATAAAACTACAAACGATTATATTTTCGAATATAACAATGCGCCTTATTACCCCGAAAAATACGAAGCCTTAAAAAAATTAGCTGAGGTGCAAAAAGAAAATGTTCTGGCAAAGCACATTTTAATAAACGCATTAAATGATAATTTCTTCTCGCTTCGAGAATTTGCCATTAACAAACTTAATTTAATACAACCAACCGATGATAGTGTTATTACTATTATCCAAAACATTGCAAAAAATGATGCGAAAAGCGATGTGCGAAAAGCTGCTATTGAAAAATTAAGCAAACTCTCTTCGCAAGAAAAATACCTGGCCTTGTTTGAAGCTGCTACCGGTGATAGTTCATATGAAGTAGATGGAGCCGCTTTGAAGGCCTTAGGGGAAGCGGATTCGAAAAAAGCTTTACCAATTGCCAAACAATTTGAAAAAGAAAAGAACGCAAACATTATCGGCGCTGTGGCCGATATTTATTCGAAAAATGGTGATGTTGGTTACGAACCATATTTCGAAAATGCACTTCACAAGGCTAAAGGCTTTGCCAAGTATTCTATGTTTTATTATTACGCAAATTTTCTTACCCGCATGGATAAATCTATTGTGCTAAAAGGAATAAAAAATATAGAAGCAGAGGCAGTGGGTGCCGACAATCATTTTTTTGCAGGTGCCGCAAAAGGCTCTTTAAAAAGAATATCTAAATCTTTTGAAGACAAAAAGAAAGTTGCTCAAATTCAACTGAGCACCGAACAAGATAAAACCGCAAAAATTGGATTGCAGGAACAAATAAATAATGACGAAGCGATTATTAATGAAACGAATGATGCAATCTCTCGGTTAAATAAAAAAGATTAATCATTAGAAAGATTAATCATTAGAATGCACCAACCTGTGTGCGAAAACAGCTAGCGTGGCCCCGGTAAAAGGCCCTAAAACATATATCCATAACGATTGAAAGTTGCCTGTAATTACTGCTGGCGCAATAGAGCGGGTGGGGTTTAAACCAGTGCCACTAACTGGCCCGCCAAACAAAACCAACAACCAAACAGTTGCGCCAATAGCAATGCCCGCCGTTATTCCTTTTTCCTTCGCTCCTACAGAAACACGCAAAACCACCATCATTAATATAAATGTCATTACAATTTCAAGAGTAAAGGATTGTATTTCACTACCGGAAGGCATTGTAATGCCCAGTGTTTTGTTATCGGGAAAAAGAAGTTTCAAAAGCCCGGTTGCAGCAAAAGCACCTGACAATTGCGAAATTAAATAAGGCGATACCTCCCTCCATTCAAATCTTTTATCTATTGCAAAAGCAATAGTTACCGCCGGGTTAATGTGTGTGCCTGAAATATCGCCAAAAGCGTAAATCAGCGCAATAATTACTAAGCCCCAAACAGCGGCTATGCCCTGCAAACCAAGCGCCCCGTTAGTTTGCTGGTTAACCACTACGGCCCCTGTGCCCACAAAGAGAAGAATGAACATTCCCAGAAACTCGCTTAAGTATTTTTTCATGGCGTTTTTTTAACTATTCAAAAAAAATAATTAGCTGATTTTCAATACATTAAACATCTTCTTACTTACTTTAAAAACAAATCGCCTACACTAAATTTATAATTTTATACTGTTTCCTCACATTAAAAAAAATCTTTGTCTTTTTGAAATAGCAATTCCTTTTCCTTATACATTTGCAGCCCTTAAAAGAATTATGAATTCACTGCAAGAATGTTGTCTGCGAACCTTATCTACCGGTATCCTTTCACATATTATTTTTTTCAATTTAACCAATGTATTGAATGATTAACGGGCGCGGTGACCATGTGGGTGTGAAGCTTTCTTCAGCCGGGGTACTTATTACTTTAGGCATTATTTTTGGCGATATCGGCACATCTCCTATATATGTGCTTAACGCCATAGTTAGCAGCCATGACATTTCGCGCGATTTGGTTTTAGGTGGTTTGTCGTGCGTGTTCTGGACGTTGATGATTATTACTACGGTAAAATATGTTTTCCTTGCACTGGATGCCGATAACAGGGGTGAAGGGGGGATATTTGCACTGTACGCTTTAGTGCGCCGCTACAAAGTTAACTGGACTATTTTTCCCGCAATTATTGGATGCGCATCACTAATCGCCGATGGATTTATAACACCCCCTATTTCAATTTCATCAGCTATTGAAGGCTTAAGAATTTTGAATCCAGATATTCCTACAGTGCCTATCGTACTTGCCATATTAGCCGGCTTATTCATCTTCCAGCAATTCGGAACAAGAATAGTAGGGGCCATTTTTGGGCCGGTAATGCTTATTTGGTTTACCATGATAGGTTTTTTGGGTGCGCGCGAAATTATTCTTTACCCTCAGGTGCTTCATGCTTTAAATCCTTTTTACGCTATTAATCTTCTAGTAAAGTACCCCGGTGGTTTTTGGTTACTGGGCGCTGTTTTTCTTTGCACCACCGGAGGCGAGGCATTGTATTCAGACTTGGGCCATTGCGGTAAAGGGAATATTCGTGTAAGCTGGATATTTGTTTTAATTACTTTATTACTAAGTTACTTTGGGCAATCGGCATATTTGCTGCATAATTTCACCGGCAAACATTGGGCCGAAGGCCATTCTACTTTTTATTCACTGATGCCAGAATGGTTTTTACCTATTGGTATTACGGTGGCTACCCTCGCCGCTATTATTGCTTCGCAGGCTTTAATTTCGGGTTGCTTTACTTTAGTAAACGAGGCTATAAAACTTCGCCTGTGGTCTAACCTTAAGGTTATTTATCCTACAACACATAGAGGGCAAATGTATGTTCCGGGTATTAACTGGTTTCTGCTTGGTGGATGTATAGCCGTAGTGCTTCTTTTCCGCGAATCGAATAATATGGAAGCTGCATATGGTTTAGCTATTACCATCAACATGTTAATGACAACTCTTCTGCTCACTTACCTAATGTATGTTCAGCGGCGGCCCACACTAGTAGTATGGGGTATTCCTGCTGTTTTTGTAACTATGGAAACTGCTTTTTTTATTTCGAATTTGAAAAAATTTGAGCACGGTGGCTGGTTTACTATTGCAATTGCTGCAGTTCTATTCTTTGGCATGTGGGTTTTTTATCAGGCCCGGTTATTACGCAAAAAGCATATCGAGTTTGTTGAAATCAAAGATTACATAGCTCCTTTAAAAGAATTGATGCATGATGAGTCAATACCTAAAGAAGCAAACAATTTGGTTTTTATGAGCATGGCTAACGATAAAAGCCATATTGACTCAAATATTATTTATTCAATCTTCAGAAAGCGCCCTAAACGTGCCGATATATATTGGTTTGTACACGTTGATATTTCGAACGAACCTTTCGGAGCCACTTTTTCGGTTGATACTGTTGTGCCGCGTCGTATTTTCTTTGTGCGTTTATCTTTCGGGTTTAAAGTAGACCATAAGGTAAATTTGATGTTTAATAAGATTGTAGAGGAAATGGTAAAAAGTGGAGAGGTGGATGAACTTTCACATTATCCTTCATTGCGCAAGTACAACATGCCTGCCGATTTTAAATTTATTCTTCTTAACTCAAGAGTAGCTATCGACGATGCCCTTACACCTTTCGAACAGTTTATTATTAAAGGCTATAGATTTATTAAAAGCATCTCCCTTTCAAATGCCGAAGACTTTGGCCTTGAATTAACCAACGTTGAAGAAGAAACTATTCCTATCAGAATTGCACCTTCAACCAAAATCGACTTGCATAGAATACCCTAGAAGGCAATCAGTTACTAAATTGTGTAAATATTCGAACTACTTCATCTATTGATTTTGTTAAATACGAAATCAAAATTATTTCTTTTTAAATTTTAATATATTTATTACATTGCTTTAATAACTCATTAAAACCAACCTTATGGAACAAGTAACCAACCAGACAAAGTTTTATGGCGATGGCGGTAAATATTTAGGTATTCTGGCCGTCAACTTTATACTTACCATTATAACCTTGGGGCTATATTACCCATGGGCAAGGGCAAAAAACCTTCAATACATTTACGGCGAAACCGAATTTAGTGGCAACAGGCTTATGTTTCACGGCACCGGTAAAGAGATGTTTAAAGGCTTTATTAAAGCTATGGTAGTTATCGTTATATTGTATGGAATATATTTTAGTGCATTGCGGTCGGCAGATTCTACTTTTAGGTTAGTAGGCACTTTGGTGTTTCTTATAGGCTTTTTGTTATTGATTCCCTTGGCCATACATGGCGGCCTACGCTATCGTATGAGCCGTACCTCATGGAAAGGCATACACTTTGGTTACAGAGGAAAGTTAGGTGAGTTGTTTGGCATTTGGTTTAAAGGTGTATTTTTTACCATTATCACTTTTGGCATTTACGGCAGTTGGTTTTCAGTAAACCTGCGAAAATATATTATCAGCAATATAAGGCTTGGCAATGTAAAATTTCGCTTTGATGGAGAAGGTGGCGACTTGTTTATAATCAATCTCAAATTTATATTGGTTTATTTATCACTTGGTATTTACATATTTTGGTTTTTACGGAATCACAATCATTTTGCCATTAACAACTTAAAAGTAGTACAAGACGATTTTCCCGTTACCTTCCGCTCAACGCTAACACCTGGTGAAATTTTTACAACCTCTATAGTTAACGTCTTGATAGTAATTTGTACTCTAGGAATTGGCCTGCCATGGGCAATTATCCGCAATATGCGCATGGTATTCAACAACATTGAATTGGATGGGGCATTTAATCCGGATTCTATTGTACAAACAGAAGAATCTTATGCCGATGCAACCGGTGATGATTTATTGAGCATGCTTGATATCGGATTTGATTTTTAATAAATACAATAGACTAAACCAGCACTGATTACTATGTTGTTTGCAGGTAAATATTTCGATGGCAAGTCTTCGGTGGCCTATCCTGCACAGATAGAACTGCGCCCTGATGATATTCATATTACCTATACATTGGCAGATGGCACAACCGCGCAAATAAACTGGCCACAGGAAAACATACATAAAAATGATTTAGACAGCCACGGCAAAGTTTTACTTAAGTATGGCGAATATCCTTTTCAGTATATTGAAGTTGAAGATTCTGGTTTTGCTACTGCACTAAAAACAGCTTATCCGGAGGCTAACTTTCACAAGGGGGTTTATCAATTTATTTCTGGCGCGGGTGCTAGGGGGTTGGCGTTATTAGTATTGGCTGTTATTGCAATAAGCCTTCTTTTTTACTTTGTAGTTGTTCCTGAAATTGCCGAGCAAATGGCTATAAGAATGCCACATAAATGGGAAGTAGAACTGGGTAATTCAGCATTTGAAAGCATGATTAGCGAAGAAAAGATTGACACTGAAAATTCTGCGCGGCTGCAACATTTTTTCAAAAAATTGCATTATGAAAAATCTGATGAAGTAAATTTATATATCATAAACCAATCGGTAGTTAATGCCTTTGCTTTGCCCGGTGGCAAAATAATTGTTTATGAGGGCTTACTGCGCAAAATGGATAATTACCAGCAGCTGGCTGCATTGCTGGGGCATGAATATTCGCACATAGAATTAAAACATGCTACCCGAAACCTTTTCCGCACCTTATCTGGCTCACTTTTTATTTCATTGCTTGCCGGCGATGCACATGGCGTTGGTTCTTTTGTTTTGCAGAATGCCAATCAATTAAAACAGTTGGGCTACAGCCGCAGTCTTGAGAAAGCCGCCGATATTAACGGTTTGAAATTAATGGAGGCGAACCGAATTAAGCCTGATGGTATGGCGCAACTTTTCGAGGTACTTAAAAAAGCTGAGGGTGGCAATGAGCCGGTATCGTTTTTAAGCACCCACCCTTTAACTACTGAGCGGATTGACTATGTAAATGAAGAAATAAAAAGAGGAAATTACAAGACTGAAGAAAATGTGCAATTAGATTCGTTATGGAAAGAAATCAAGCGCAATCTTGAAGATTAATAAGCCTATGCGGCTTAAACGTAATCCTGGTCTATCGAATATTTATCAGGGTATTTTGCAGGAATATCTTTATAAAAAATCATTATCTCCTTCATGTCCTTTTGCATATCGCCGGTAGGATTAATCACTTTACCTATGCCCGCAATTTTATTTTTATAATCCAAATAGCCCAAGGCAATAGGCACATTTGCTTTTAAGGCTATATGATAAAAACCGGTTCTCCACTTTGTTCTTAACGAGCGAGTGCCCTCGGCAGCAACCAATACCACCAATTCCTTATTGTGTTCAAATAAATCAACCATTGCATCAGTCATGCTTGCCTTTTCTTCTCCGGGTCTCTTTGGGCTCCGGTCAATTGCAATTGCGCCAAGCGGATTCATAAACAACCCGAAAGGGAACCGTGTCCATTCTTTTTTTACAGTAAAGCGTACCGGAATATCCATCAGATAAAAAGCCGAACGGGCAAATATCATATCCCAATTGCTGGTATGTGGCGCAGCAATCATTACGCACCGGTTAAAGCTACCTTTTAGGTGATCATCTAACGACCATCCGAAAATTTTGAAAATAATTTTTGCCAGCCATTTTCCCATATATGGTTCGAATATACATATCTCTGGTATTCTTCCTCGTGATAAATGAAATCGTAGTATAAGTTCGAAAAATTACCCTTTTAAGTGATATGCTTTAGGATGTGTAAATGCCCTTAACCCTGCATGAGATAAAGTAGCGCCAATGCCAGAATGTTTTCTACCGCTCCATGGCAATGCTGCGCTAACCCTGTCGCAACAGTTCCAATAACCGGTACCGGCATTAATTTGTGCCAGCACTTTTTCCGCCCGATGTTGCGCTGATGAATAAACACCAGCCGTTAGCCCATACTCTGTATCGTTCATCAACTCAGCAGCCTCCTTATCATCTTTTACTTTCATTATCCCTATAAGCGGCCCGAAACTTTCTTCGCGCATTACGCTCATATTATGATTAACGTTAATTAAAACAGTAGGTTCATAATAATATCCCTTTCGTTGGGCGCGCTTACCTCCTGTTAAAACTTTGGCACCCTTTGCAATCGCATCCTTTACTTGTGCATCTACAATATGCAATTGTGGTTCGCGGGTAAGCGCACTTATATATACTCCTTCTTCGTTTGGCAAGCCAAGCATATAGGTTTTTACCTCTTTTACAAATTCTTCAATATACTGGTAGAAAATATTTTCATGAACATAGATACGCTCAACTGAACAACAACTTTGTCCGTTATTATAAAATGCACCATCAGCAGTTGCAGCAGCAACAGATTTAATATCAGCAATATCATCAGCAATATACAACGGGTCTTTACCACCTAATTCTAATTGACACGGAACCATTTTGGGTGCTACTTTCTCATAAATGTATTGCCCGGTTTTGTATGAACCGGTAAAATAATATCCATCGAAAGGCAATTCAAGCAAAGTCTGTCCTGTTGCGCCAGCACCAATGGCCACCTGAAAAACATCATCGGGCACTCCTGCTTCCTTTATCAACTTTTCAATTTCTAAACCTGTAAGCGATGAAAATTCAGAAGGCTTGTACATTACGGCATTGCCCGCCAATAGTGCCGGTACAAAAACATTAGTACCTACTAAAAACGGATAATTCCATGCTGAGATATTGCAAACTACACCCAGTGGTTCGTAAACTATTTTTTCCTGCATGTCCGGCTGATTACTCATTACCTCGTCGCTCAAATATCTCTCAGCGTTTTCTGTTAACCATTTTATGCGTGCGCATGCACCGTTCACTTCATTTCGCGCTTGCTGAAGAGGCTTCCCTACTTCCGATGTAAGAATCCCTGCAAGCTCTTCAAGGTTCTTTTTTAAAAGCTCTGAAAATTTTTGAAGTATGTGCACCCGTTCTGCCAAAGGAATGGAGTGCCATTTTTTTTGCCCTTGTTTAAGAAGTGTCATTTTTTTCGACAGGCTTTCTTTCGAATCTTCTTTCAACTCGGTGATAATCTCTTCGGTAGCAGGATTAATAATTTTCATTTTTTATCTTTTGTTATGTTGAACCAATTCAAGGCTTACAAAAAAAGCAATCCTTTTTAAATTACATGCTACTGTTTTTCTGGGCCTTTAATTTCTTCAATTGCTAATTTTCCAATCAATATTGTTTCCATCTTGGCCTTATCCACCAATGTCCGACCAGTGTCTATTTTTTCAAAAAACTATTAGGCTACTATTGGCTTTCATTGTGGCAGGTTACAGCGTACGGTTAATTATTGTGGATAAACAAATGAAACATTACTTAAAAAGTAAATACATTTAAGAAACAAAAATATAAAACTATGAACCCAGAATTCCATAATTTAATGCCTGATTTTAAGCTTTTTGCTTTAACAGCTTTTATACCATTAGCTATAGGTATGGTATGGTATAACCCCAGAGTTTTCGGAAAAGTTTCAATGGCAGCTGCCGGCGTAACCGAAGAAAACATGAAGGGTGCAAACATGATTTTAACCTTCGGCCTTACTTATGTGTTCAGCTATTTCATGTCGGTAGCCCTTGGTTTTGCTGTTATCCATCAAACTCACCTTTATTCGCTTATAGCTGTTAAATCGCCGCCTATACCACCCGATAGTATAAACTGGATTAATAATGCCTTGGCTCATTATGGTGGAGTTTATCGCACATATAAACACGGGGCATTTCACGGTTTTGTTCTGGCGCTTACTATAATACTTCCGGTGATAGGAATTAATGGCCTTTTTGAGCACAGAGGATTCAAATATATAGCGGTGCATTTTGGCTTTTGGGCAGTTTGCTGTATGCTAATGGGCGGTATTATTTGCCACTGGGCTTCCATATCGTAAACAATAGTATTCTATATAAAAGAAAAAGTCCTCCCAATTCCTGGGAGGACTTTTTTTGTACCATGAAAAAAATATATTACGAAATTTTCACCTCTATTGCACCTTTTTGTTTTGCTTCCTCAGCCTTTGGAAGTGTTACTTTCAGAATTCCATTTTCGTAACCAGCTACAATTTTATCTGCTAAAATTGCTTTAGGCAAAGTAAAACTGCGTTTGAAAGTTGAATACGAAAATTCCTTACGGGTAAATTTTTCGCCTTCTTCCAGCTTATCCTCTTTTGCCTCAGCACTGATGGTAAGCAAACTATCTTCCAACTTTACATTGAAACTTTCTTTGCTGAACCCAGGGGCAGCCACTTCAATGCTGTAAGCATCTTTGGTGTTTTTAATGTTTACAGAAGGTTGTGCCCATTTGCTTAACTCGTTATGAAAATATCCGGGGAAATCATTCTCGAAAAAGTTTTCTACTAAATTTGAAAATCCCGGAACGGTTAATCTGCCCTTTTCAGGCCTTAATGATACTAGTGTCATAATTTTTGATTTTTAGGTTATTAAATTTTTTGTTTGATAACCTACACGACAAACTCAGTACCAATAGGGTTTTAAAGACATTTTGACACAAATAGACTTAATAATCGGACTATTTTTCTGGATACGGGGTTCTTATAATGCACTTTTTACAACTCTGGCTCTGCTTGGGCTTGATACCTTAATTTTAATACGTGGTTATAGGTGGGTTCAGAAACCTCTTTTATAGCACAGTGATGCTCGTTGGAAAAAACAGAATCTAATTGGCTTGGGTACCTGGTTATTACATAAGCCGTTTTGTTTTGCCTCAATACATAATCCAGCGAATCAAATGGATAGTAAGGAATTTTGAACGCATTAAAATAATCTGTTACGTCGTTCGGTTCGCAATCTCTAACCACAACGGGCACGTTTCTATCCTTTGCATTTTTTAAAAGATAGCTAGTAAGTGCAATAGGGTTGTAATTGCATAAATAATAATGATAATATAACCCCTGGGTGCGAATTTCGTTTTTTAAATTAAAATCCATTTCGGCTTTTAACGCACTAAGTTCCGCCCGATGGGCTAGCAAAATATATACCGCCAGAAACCAAGCCATATAATGTTGGTTACGTAGCGAAAGCATTCGGGTAATTACCAAAACCAAAATAACTGCAGTAAAAACCATTACCGGTGGAATAAGATATGCAAAAACCCTGGCCGGCGGCTGCTCGCCCCGTACTAAAACCATTAAAGCCGGTGTAATAAATTGAAAAAGTAACGCTTTCAGTATTGTAGCATGGTGCAAGGTATTGCTCCAGAACACAATTATTGGGTAAATAGCAATTGCACTCCACGCTGCAAAGAAAAAAAATTCTTTGCCTGAAATAAACTCATTTAATGCAAGCAATAATAATTGAACAATAATAACTTTACTATCAGATGTTTCGCCTTTTACATAATCATTGCTAAACACCTGATGAAGTACGGGTACATAACAGAGTATGGCCAACAATACACCCAATGCAACTGCGGCCCCGGGCCAAAAACATTTTTTATCAAAAATTCCATTTGCAATTTTTTGCACATACAGCTCAACCGATAAAAAGATTATTATACCTATTACACAGTATAAATTAGAGGGTATAGTGTACATTGCAGCACCGGTAGCCAAAATAATAAACAACAGGTATTTTTCTTTACGATAAAAAATATATTGAAGCGTATAGAAAACCATAAGCAGATCAAACAACATGCTGAAGGTATAACCACGTACCTGAAGAGAAAAGTTTTGAAATGGAATAGCTGTAACCAATAATAATGCAGCTAAAAGCCCGGTAGCTTGTCCACCTGCTAATTTGCCGGCCCGGTAGGTAAAAAAAATAATAATAACTGAAACTAGCAGTAAAGGAAGGCGTAACATTTCAGGTTTCTGCAATACCGTCAGCATATCAGTAATACCTATTACCCGTAAATATTCCTGATCAAATAAATTATAGAGAATGTGGTTATTCGGAACGTGGTAGTCTGTTAAGGTTTGCCTTAAGCTAACAAACGTGAACTTTTTTAGAGTGTATATTTCGTCGTTCCATAAATTATTATGGAGCATTGGTATTGCAAGCAGTACAAAATACACCACTATAAAACACAAAGCGGTGTAACAGTAAATTTTTTTATGCGTTTTGTAATTAAAGGTCATTGGCTTCGCATTCCAATATATTCCTTTTTTTGGCAATCGCTTTTTTAGTTGTGGCTACTTGTTTTAGGCTCGCTTTATTTTTTCGTCTTTTCTTTTTCGGGGCCGGCATCTTCAATACTTCCCTTCTTCCAGTATTTACCACCCTTTTGGCCTAATTGAAAACTGCGCGAAATAGTAAAACCCATTCTAAATTGTCCCTGTGCCCAGTTATGCGGATTGTATGCTAAAAAATCATTTTCCAAAAGCCCTGCACTATTGGTAAGGTTTACATCAAATACGTGCCCCCCGGTTTCAAATTCTAATCCAATTCCTAAGGCAGGATAATAAGCAGCGTTCCTAATGCCCCTTAACATTGGAAAATATTCTCTACCCCCAACACCCGATTTCATAAGCGGGGTATAATATTCAAAAACAATAGCTGAGCGCTTGCTAAATTTAGCCCGCGCCGAAAGGCCCAGTGAAAACAACGCATTCTGATCTCCAAGGGGAACAATATTTCTCCATAAAAAAGTGGGGGAAAGCTGAATAGAAAGCCAATCATTAATCTTGCTGGCTACCATTGCCTGCAACACATAACTTAATCTATGCGAAAAACCCGCATACCCTGACGGAAAATAATTCACCATAGAAGGGTCGCTGGAGGGCCGCATACTACTAATAGCCGTGTTACCAAATACTGTAACTGTAATAGGTATTTTAAAATCTTTGGTTTGCTTTAATACACGATATTTAATATTTGCATTCCACAATTCAGTAACCAATCCTGCGCCTTTCATTCTTCCAATACCTACAGTAAGGTCATCAGTAATTCCATAATCAACAATAATGCCTATATCGGTGGCAAGGTCAAAACCGAACAACGTATGAATATTTTGGTTAACCCCAAACATATCTCCAAACCGGTGGCTTACCCTAAAATCGATTGAGTTTTTCTTTACGGTTTCAATAGAATGGCCGGTAATTACTCTTGTGGTTTTGAAGGTATAAGCAACGTATTCTTTTTTGGGTTGTTGCCCTTGCATAAGGCTATCAAGAACATCCATTTGTGCCGAAGAAACTGCAACAACAAACAGCATCAAAAGCAAATAAAAATATCTCATCTTCTTTTCAATTTATGATTAATAAAAATGCCTGTCTAAGCGCTATTAAAACCCCAAAAATCACCAGCCTTATTTCTGATACTTTTCGAATTTATAATCAATATCTACCTTTACCACCTCGGCAATTTTTGTAAGCACCGCTGTGGGTATTTTAATATCATGGTCCACCAGCTTAACCTCAAATGCGGCAGTGGCACCTACCGGTTGACCGTTTTTAACCGTAAGCTTCCCTTTTATTTCCTTGTCGCGCTTTACTCCGTGTATCTCAAATGTGCC
Organism: uncultured Bacteroidota bacterium; assembly: GCA_903919075.1. Classification (GTDB taxonomy): domain Bacteria; phylum Bacteroidota; class Bacteroidia; order Chitinophagales; family LD1; genus Bog-950. The sequence continues at coordinate 40,905 of CAIXGR010000050.1, forward strand.
CTTAAGCGTAATATCATAAATTCCGTCTTTGCTAAAATCAATATCCTCTACAATTACTGCATCTAAAACACCATACGGATATTTGCCGCTTTCCATATAGTTTTCATTAAAATGTTCTTGCATTAACCCGCTTTTAAATGTACAAGAGGTCATTAAAACTTTGGCTGAAACTTTTTTCGTTTTGGTATTGATAACACAAATACTACTGTTAGAAGTAGCCTCAATATCCTCAACCGGCGTAGAAGCAAAAAAATGTGTCTTCCCTTTTGTGCAAACGTAAGTCTCTCCCAGCCGGTTATCCTGAGCAAAAGCACCGCCAACGATGCTTATAAAAACAGCAATAAGCACACAGGTGGTGCGGCTTATTTTGAAGCTTCCGGGGTTTTTATTTTGTGAAGTCATAGGATAAATGCTTTATGGGTTTACACTATTATTGAGGATACTTATTTTCGGCCCAGCATTCCATAGCCGTTATTAAACTATCGGCCAGCGGCCTTCCGCCTTGTGGCATTGGCATACATCCGTTTTGCTTTACCGAGCATATAACATTTCTAAACTGAAACGCGTTTACTGACGCACTGTATGAAGATAAATCAATTCCAAATTGTGCACTGGCTGCATCATGACAAGTAGGTGTACTACAGTATCCATCCAGTATACCTTTTATATGTAGGTTATAGGTGTTACCCTGCGCACTTATGCCTGTACAATCCGGCGGAACAGGAATTTTAGTGGCATCTTTTGTACATGAGTAATACGAAACAAGTAACAAAACCATACATGTTGAAATAAAATACTTCTTCATTATTTACCGTTTTATTTTTTCTGGCGCTTAATTAACCGCCTCTGAAAATTTACAAATTATAAAAACTCATTACAAATAAAATTACAGCTTAAAAACTAAACATTATAATATGTTTTATATTGAAAGTTAATAGCTTACAAATTATGTTTTGGGGTTAAGCAACTGCCCTGTTGCTTTTTTCGATAACACCCGGTGAACGATTTTTTCTATTTTTCCCTTTTCATCTATTACAAATATTGTCCGGTGCAGGCCCATGTATTCACGCCCATAAAGTTTTTTTAAACCCCATACACCATAATCATTAATCACTTTTTTATCCTCATCTGCCAACAAAGTATAGGGCAGCTTGTACTTACCAATAAACTTTTTGTGCGATTCGGCCGAATTGGGGCTAACGCCTAAAATTTCATATCCGCCCTTTCTAAGCATCGAAAAATTGTCACGAAAATTACAAGCTTCAACGGTGCACACTGGCGTATCGTCTTCGGGGTAGAAAAAGAGAATTAGCTTTTTGCCAGAGAATTGTTTGAGAGTAACAATGCTTCCGTCCTGATCTTTTGCTTTAATAGCAGGGGCTGTATCTCCCTCTTTTAGCGTTATCATAGTGTTTTATTTAATCAATTTGCTCAATAAAAATCATATTCCGCTATAGGGGGCAAGTAGCGAAACTTTTAAAAAACCTGCAATTTAAACACTTGAAGATTTTGGTCTTTCTTTTGTATCAAAATAAGATAGCGTGTTTAAACACACATTATAATTTGAATTTTAACGCCAGCTGGGCAATATTGTTGCGTTCGTCAATCACAAGAACCTTAAAAATATGGTCTCCGGCTTTTAGTGCAGGGTTAAGTGTATGGCTAAGAGTGGCAGTTTTAGCATCAAATTCTGTTAGCACCCATTCGCCATCTAAATAAGTATCAAATTTTGAGATTCCGGAAAGATTATCGCTAATTTTAAAGTGTACCTTTTTAACTCCTCTAATGTTTTTACCCTGCGTAAGGTTTATTGGAACAATACGTGGTGCCGTGGTATCAATTTTAATATAGTAGGTGCCAAACCTCCGGTTTCGGGCAGTTATATATCCATTTTCGCTTTTACCACCACATGAGGTTTCATCTCCTTTATCATCCTTACATATTACCAGTGCCTTATCTATTAGCTTACTATCAAGGTTTTCTGGCTTAATTGAAATATTAAACCAGCCATAGGTCCACGTTGAGCTATTACCCACCTCATGAACTTTGGAAAAAATATTAGGTTCGGCTGATACACTTGATGAGTAATTAAAATAAACTGTATCGAACAGGCAGCCTACGGGCACTTTTAATTTGATATCAGGATTTGAAAACTCGTTAGGCTTATCATAATCAAAACGCGAAAGATAGGGAGCATCTTTGCCCTTAAATAATATACTTGTTTTGTCAAAAACCATTTTAAACCGAATTATAGAAGTGTTACCCGCGTAATCACTTGCCTCTATTTTAATATCGTGTGCTTTCCCATCCGAAATATCTACAATTCCCCGGTTTTCAAGATTACTAAATAACGGTCCTCGATTGCCCGGCTCAACAAAACATTTATTGAAATAGGTAGCTTTTTCGCGGTTAAATATGGGGTAGTCCATATAGCTTATTACATACCGGGCATCGGGAATAGAAAAGCGATCCATTTTAAATTCGTATTTCTCCTTTCCATTATCATACAGTTTCATGTTATAAATACCCACTTTGTTTTTGGTATCGTTCATGGCATCGTAGGTGTTTACGGCAATTCCAACCTTTCCGGCATTTAGTTTTATCTCTCCATCTGCAACCTCGTATAAACTATCGATGCCAACAACTTTCACTCTATAGCCATCACAACTATATTTCAGCTCATCTAAAGCATAAAACTTTAAAGAGCTAACCAAAGGACGCATATTGTCTTTAACCGGTATGCCAAACAACAATGGGTTAATAGGACGTTCGCTTGAATCGCGAATTTCGAAATGAAGATGAGGACCACCGGAACTACCGGTATTGCCGCTTAGTGCAATTACATCTCCCTGCTTAACCGGAAACTCACTTGCAGATAAACTGATATCTACGGAAAAAGATTTTTTGGCGTATTGCTCTTTGCGCAAGCGCGTCATTAATTGCGAATTAAATTCTTTCAGGTGTCCGTACATAGTAACATACCCGTTGGGATGTGTAATGTAAAGCGCATTGCCATACCCTGATGCAGAAACATTGATACGCGAAACGTAACCGGAAGCCGAAGCGTATACCTTATAACCCTCTCCTTCGTTTGTTTTAAAATCCAATCCGGTGTGGAAGTGACCGCTACGGGGTTCGCCAAAATTTCCGGCAAGGGTAAGCTGCCCATACAAAGGTGGTTTGAAATAGTTTTTGGGATATGAAATTTCGACAGGTGCAATCGGATTACTTACCGGAGCAATAACAACACGCGGCTTATTGAACGATGCATTTAATATTAAACAGCAAATCAAAATAAGATAACCGGGTATCTTTTTTGCAATTACTCCGGATTGAAAGTTGGATATATATATATATAACATAAGCACTAGAGGCGCATATTGGGCTTCAGCTCTTCTTTTTTATAGAAATTGTTAATGATTTTTACAACGCGGTCTGGGTCGTCGGTTATTTCGAAAAGCTTTAAGTCTTTTTCATGGATATAATTTTCTTCGCCCAACATAGTTTCTTTTACCCAATCTAACAGGCCTTTCCAATATTGTTCGCCTACAAATATTAAAGGAACTTTGTCGGATTTTTTTGTTTGAACCAATGTGAGGACTTCGAACATTTCATCCATAGTGCCAAAGCCACCGGGCATAAAAATAAATGCCTGCGCATATCGGATAAACATAACCTTACGCGCAAAAAAGTATTTAAAGATTAGCAGTTTGTCTGCATCAATATAGTCGTTCCAGTCTTGCTCCATATGCAACTCGATGTGCAAACCTACTGAAGCGCCTTTACCTTTTTGTGCCCCAAGGTTACCGGCTTCCATAATGCCGGGACCGCCACCGGTAATAATACCGTAGCCTTCTTTGGCAAGTTTTTCGCCTACCTCAACAGCTAATTTATAATACTTGTTGTCAGGCTTTGTGCGTGCCGAGCCGAAAATGGAAATACAAGGGCCGAATCGTTCCATCTTTTCGAACCCGTCAACAAATTCGCTCATAATTTTGAACATTCTCCAGCTTGAATCTGCCTTTAGTTCCGACCAGTTTTTCTTTTTTGCCATAAGTAATTCTGTTTTCTATCAACTAGTTCATTGATAGGTTATTTAAATTAAAAATTGTGTTGTTGTTTTTTGATGATATAAAATACAATCCTATAAATGTAATCAATCCGTTTACAAGTAATACTTCAAAACCCATTTGGTAGCCTGAGAATATTTCTACCGAAAATTTATCTAATAAAAAACTTATTACCGGCGATGCTAAACAAACAAATGGAGCTAACCGGTCGTTTACTTTTCGTTGTGTAAGCAACCCAAACGCAAACAACCCCAGCAAAGGCCCATAAGTGTACCCTGCAATTTTCAATAAGGTATTAATGATAGAACCGTCGTTAATCAGCTTAAAAAATACAATTACAATTAAAAAAAATATCGCCACACCCAGGTGAACAATCCGTCTGGTGTTTGTTTTGTCCTCTTCACTCCAATCGCTCCTTTCTTTCATGCCAAGTATATCAATACAAAACGAAGAAGTAAGCGCAGTAATAGCACCATCAGCGCTGGGAAATAAAGCCGATACCAAACCCACAACAAAAACAACAGCGGCAAATGGTGGCAGATATTGCAATGCTATAGTTGGAAAAATATCATCAGGGTATGCCGGATGAGCGATGTTTTTCTCTGCCATATATAAATACAGAATGCCGCCTAGAAATAGAAAAAGTAGATTCACAAAAACTACTACCAAACTAAATACAACCATATTTTTCTGCGACTCGCCGAGTGTTTTTACGCTGATATTTTTTTGCATCATCTCCTGATCGAGCCCCGTCATAGTGATGGTAATAAACATGCCGCTTATAATTTGCTTTGCCCAAAAACCTTTCGAGCGCCAATCGGTATCAAAGAAACGAGTGTAGCCCTTTGCTTCTATTGAAGCATACATTTCGGTAAACGACAAATGCAGACCGGAGCCAATGATGAAAACTTTAACTACCAATGCGAGTATCATAAATGTAGTTTGCAAGGTATCGGTCCACACAATAGTTTTTACACCGCCTTTAAAAGTATAAAGCAGTATCATCAACAAAATGACAAAGACTGTAATTATAAAAGGAACATGCCATGCATCTAACATAAAAACCTGCAATACATTCAACACTAAAAAAATACGGATGGAAGCTCCGAGCGTACGTGAAAGAAGAAAAAATGAAGCACCGGTTTTATACGACATTTTACCAAAGCGCGATTGCAGATAGGTATAAATGGATGTGAGATTTAATTTGTAATAAAGTGGAAGCAACACAAATGCAATGACAAAGTAACCAAGCAAATAACCTATTACTACCTGCATATATGTAAAGTGCGCTTTTTCAACACCGCCCGGCACACTCATAAACGTAACGCCCGATAGCGAGGTGCCTATCATACCGTAAGCTACTAAATACCACTTCGAACTTTTTTTGCCGATGAAAAAAGACTCGTTTGTTGCATCGCGAGCAGTATAAAAGGCAATACCAAGCAGTAAAGCGAAGTAGGCAAAAACAATAAGTAAAATGATGCCGGAAATCAACCCTTGGGTGTTTTCAACAAAGAAAAGTTTTAAAGGTGTAGCACGCGTTCGGAATTATGAACAATAAATTGTGAGAATGGCTATCGATTACTCATTACTTGCTCCCAAGCCCAGGCAGTGCTCATCATAGTATCGAGGTCGCGTTTTATTTCCCAGCCTATATTATTTTTTGCCTTGTTATTGTTAGCATAAATGGCAATTACATCGCCAGCCCTGCGCTCGCCGAATTTCCAGTTTAGCTTTTGCCCGCTTACGCGCTCGAAAGATTGAATAGCTTCCAGAACAGTTACCCCATTGCCTGTGCCAAGGTTAAAAATCATAGGCGGGGGCATAGGGTCGCTTCCGAGAGATTGTTTGGTGTGAAGCAAATGCTGCAATGCCTTGGTATGGGCATTGGCAATGTCCATTACATGAATATAATCGCGTATGCACGTACCGTCACGCGTAGGATAGTCTTTACCGTAAACAACAAACTCCTGAAATTTACCCATGGCAGTACCGGTAATACGTGGCACAACCGCAGTAATTACATCGGTAGAATCTTCACCTAACTTTCCGCTTTCATGCGCACCTACCGGATTGAAATAACGTAACAAAACAAACCGGGCAGCCGATTTTTTTGCATAATCATTAATAATATCCTCTCCTATTTGTTTTGTTCGGGCATAAGGTGATTCAGCAACACCAAGCGCTGTTTCTTCTGTAACCGGTAATTCTGTGGTATTACCATACACTGAGCACGAAGAAGAAAATACAAAATTTTTAATTCCGAACTCGCCGGTTAACTCCAGTAAATTAATCAGTGAGTCAAGATTATTGCGATAGTATAATAGTGGCTTTTGTACCGACTCCGGAACAGATTTTAAGGCTGCAAAATGAATAATACCTTCTATACCTTTTTCCTGCTGAAACACTTTACGAATAGCTTCTTTATCGCAAAGGTCGATTTGGTAATTTTTTATTTCATGGCCGGTAATGTCTTGAATCCGTTTAATGGTTAGTGGCTTTGAGCGAATATTATTATCAATACTTACTACACCAAAACCATTGTTTAAAAGGTCGACAACAGTATGTGAACCTATATAGCCACAGCCGCCGGTTACTAAAATTTTAGGACCTGAGTTTTGAGTTGAGGATTGCAAAGCTGAAGTTTAAATTATCAATAATTATACTGTCCGCTTTCAATCGTTTTGCGGATACCTTCTTCCAATGATGTTGTGGCTCTGCCCAGTAGTTTTTCCATTTTACTAATGTCGGGCTTGCGGCGGGTCATGTCGCCTTCTTTAAGTGCCGGTGCGTGAACCAATTCAGATTTTGAGCCTGTAATTTTTACAATCATTTTGGCCAAATTAAGAATGGTAATTTCGAAATCGCTACCCACGTTTACCACATCATTTACATATGCGTTATTGTAAAGAGCATTTACACAAGCCGCAACGTTATCATCTTTGTAACAGAAAGTTCTGGTTTGCGAACCATCGCCGTATATGTTGATTTTGTGACCGGATAAAGCCGCTTTAATAAAACGCGACATTACAAAATCGTTGCTTTGCTTGGGGCCGTAAGTATTGAAAAATCTGAATATGGTATAATCCAAATCATACTCCTGCTTGTATGAACGAAGGAATGCTTCGCCTACGTTTTTTACTACTGCGTATGGCAAGCGTGAGTTGAGAGGAGTAGTTAATTCGTTCTGCGGATGCTCGAATGGCTCTCCATAAACTTCGGATGAAGAAGAGAAAAACACTCTTTTTACTCCGGTGTTTTTGCAAAGATTAAGTATGTGTTTAATGCCTTGTATATCCTGAAGTACTGAAACCGGATTTTCTAAAGTGCGCTTTACACCTACTACTGCTGCATAATGAAATACATAGTCGAATTTATAGGCGGTCATCACGTCGGCTATGTCGCGATATTCATTGCAATTGCATTTAATGAATTTCCAGTTGCCATTATTTTTTTCGGGAAGGCGTTTTACGTTACCGGTAGAAAGATCATCGACAATTACTACAAAGTTTTCAGGGTATTCAATAAGCTTATCTACAAGGCAGCTTCCTATAAAGCCCGCACCACCTGTTATTAAAATTTTGCCTACCATACTATTTCACTTTATATAGTTATATCAAACTCACGACAATAATTCCATTAAATATTTTCCGTAACCACTTTTCATTAGCGGTTCAGCCAGTGCGCGCAGTTGCTCGGTTGAAATGAAACCTTGCCTCCATGCTTCTTCTTCAATACAGCCAATTTTCAGCCCCTGCCTCTGTTCAATTACCTGAACGAATTGCGAAGCCTGCATTAATGAATCGAAAGTGCCGGTGTCTAACCAGGCAGTTCCCCTGTCTAATATGCCTACCTGCAATTTACCCTTTTGTAAATACTCTTTGTTGATATCAGTAATTTCATATTCGCCGCGTGGACTTGGCTTTAAGTTCTTTGCAATTTCAACAACGTTATTATCGTAAAAATAAAGGCCGGGCACAGCATAGTTCGATTTCGGTTCTTGTGGTTTTTCTTCTATTGAAATAGCTTTGCCGTTGGCATCAAATTCCACCACGCCGTAACGCTCAGGGTCCGAAACGTGGTAGGCAAAAACTACTCCGCCGTTAGCATCAACCTTTGATTTGAGTAATTGGTCGAGACCGGTACCATAAAAAATATTGTCACCTAAAATAAGTGCTGCTTTTTCTTTGCCTATAAATTTTTCGCCCAGCACAAAAGCTTGTGCCAAGCCATTAGGCACTTCCTGTACTTTGTATGAAAACGTGCAGCCGTATTTTTTCCCATCGCCTAATAAACGTTCGAAATGCGGAAGGTCGGTGGGTGTTGAAATAATTAATATTTCGTTAATGCCTGCCTTCATCAATACCGATAGCGGATAATAAATCATCGGCTTATCGTAAATAGGCATAATTTGCTTACTAATAGCGTAAGTAATTGGGTAAAGTCGTGTTCCGGAGCCGCCTGCGAGTATAATTCCCTTCATGAGCAATCTTATTGAGCGCAAATTAAAAAAAACTATTTACGAGAAGGTAATTTCTGTTAAAGCCTTGTTTTTAAGCCTATTGTGCAAGCTCTTCTTTTATATACTTAGCCGTGTGGCTATCTTTAACCAGCGCTACTTCTTCCGGCGTTCCGGTAGCAATAATTTTGCCGCCACGGAAACCGCCTTCGGGACCAATGTCAATTATATGGTCGGCTACCTTAATTACATCTAGGTTATGTTCAATAACCAAAACTGTGTTTCCGCGTTCTACTAACCGGTTCAATACATCAAGCAAAACACGAATATCTTCAAAGTGTAAGCCGGTGGTAGGTTCATCTAAAATATAAAAAGTTCTACCGGTATCTTTTTTAGAAAGCTCGGCTGAAAGTTTTACGCGTTGTGCTTCACCGCCTGATAATGTTGTAGATGATTGCCCTAATCGCAGATACCCTAAACCCACATCATTCAATGTTTTCAGTTTAGGAAAGATAGATGGAATAGATTCGAAAAATTCCAGCGATTCTTCAACTGTAAGATTCAAAACATCGCTGATGGATTTTCCTTTAAAGCGCACTTCCAGCGTTTCGCGGTTATAGCGTTTGCCTTGGCATTTTTCACACATTACTTCTACATCGGGCAAAAAGTTCATCTCTATAACTTTCATTCCCCCGCCGTGGCATTCCTCGCACCTTCCGCCTTTTACGTTAAAAGAAAAACGCCCTGCTGTATAGCCTCGAATTTTTGCTTCGGGTAACTGCGCGTACAACTTTCTTATTTCATCAAAAACTTTAATGTAAGTAACCGGGTTGGAGCGTGGCGTACGGCCAATTGGCGACTGATCAATTTCAATTACTTTATCCAACTCTTCAAGTCCGGAAACGGATTTGAACGGCAGCGGCTTATGAGCCGTACGATAAACATGTGTATGCAGGATAGGGTAAAGCGTTTCATTAATAAGTGTCGACTTACCACTACCCGATACACCGGTAACACAAATAAATGTGCCGAGTGGTAAAACCACATCAACACCTTTTAAATTATTACCGGTAGCGCCTTTTAATGAAAGATATTTACCATTGCCTTTGCGGCGGTGCTTTGGCACTTCTATCTTCAGTTTATTAGAGAGATATTGGGCAGTGGTTGAATTCTTCTTCAAAAATTCAGCCGGTGTGCCATAGGCCACAATTTTTCCGCCATGCTCACCGGCACCGGGGCCAATGTCGATAATATAATCGCTCTCAAGCATAATTTCTTTATCATGCTCAACAACTAGCACTGTGTTCGGGTTAGACGCCAATTGTTTAAGCGCGCTAATCAATTTCTTATTATCACGCGGGTGCAAGCCTATACTGGGCTCATCTAATATGTAAGTAATGCCGGAAAGCTGCGAACCAATTTGGGTAGCCAGCCTTATACGCTGCGATTCGCCACCACTAAGGCTTTTAGCCGGGCGGTCTAAGGCTAAATAATCAAGACCTACATCTAATATAAATGCAATACGGGCGCGAATTTCTTTTAATAAATCTTTGGTAATAATGCGTTGCTTATCGTTGAGCCTGTCTTCTAATCCGGTGAACCATTTTTGCAGGTCACTTAAATCCATCATGGAAAGCTCGCCGATATTCTTTTCATCAATCTTAAACCATAAACTTTCCTTTTTCAACCTCGTTCCGCCGCAGGTTTTGCAGGTTACCTGGTCCATAAAGCCTTCGGCCCAGGCACGAATACCTTCGGAAGTAGTAAAGCGGAAACAGCGTTTTAATAAACCCACCAAGCCGCCTTTACTTAGGGTGTACCACCGGTCATCAAAGTCTTCTATAATTAAATCTTCATCTTCAAATGGCTGCTCTTCATCGGGCGAGCCGTATAAAATATAATGAAGCCCTTCGGCCGGAATTTTATTAACGGGATCGCTAAGGCTGAATTTATATTTCTTAGCAACCGTATTTAATTCTTTAAAAATAAAATTATCGCGTGCCTCACCGATTGGAAGAATACCGCCGCGGTTAATTGAAATTTTTTCGTCAGGAATAATTACTTCTTTCCTCACCTCGTAAGTTACACCAAGTCCATTACAAGTATTGCAAGCACCGTAAGGTGAATTGAACGAAAAAGTATTAGGCGAAGGCTCCTCGTACGAAATGCCTGATTCAAGACACATTAAATGCTTACTGAAACTGAAAACTTTATTGGTTTCTGCATCTAACAAAATAATTAATCCCTTGCCCTGCTTCATTCCCAACGCAACTGATGTGCGGACACGGTCGCGCGCGTCATCTTCAACTTTCAATCGGTCTATAATTAGTTCTATATCGTGAACCTTATACCGGTCGACCTGCATTTTGGGTTTTACATCTACTATGTCACCATCTACACGAATTTTCAAATAGCCTTGTTTGCGAACCTGTTCAAATAATTCGCGGTAGTGTCCTTTTCTGCCACGCACTATAGGGGCCAGGATAACTATTTTTCTATCTCTATGGTTGGTAAGCAGATGGTCAATAATCTGCTCTTCAGTAAACTTCACCATTTTTTTACCCGTTACATACGAGTATGCCTCGCCAGCGCGAGCAAATAATAAACGCAGAAAGTCATATATCTCTGTTACCGTACCCACCGTTGAGCGCGGGTTTTTATTCACCGATTTTTGTTCAATAGAAATAACGGGCGAAAGGCCTGTAATCTTATCTACATCGGGGCGCTCATAGCCACCAATAAACTGACGGGCATAAGCTGAAAGTGAATCGAGATAACGGCGTTGGCCTTCGTTATATATAGTATCAAAAGCCAGCGATGACTTACCGCTGCCTGATATGCCTGTAATAACCACAAACTGATTGCGGGGAATAGACACACTTACATCTTTCAAATTATGTGTACGTGCACCAAAAACCTCAATGGTATCGGGCTCAATACCTGTCTCCTCTTCGTTTTCGGGAAAAGTTACAATATCAATTTCTTCCTTGGTCTGCGAAGAGGCCTTAGGAGAACGTGACGATAAAGAAGCTGTGGTTTTTCTGGTAGCCATTAAAAAGTGTGCAAAAATACAGAAACAAACGCGATGTGCGAAAGGTTTATGATAACTGAGAATTTGTAGATAAAACTGAAGGGGTTATAAAACCAGGGTGGTTTACCATCCGTTCAGCCATATCCTGCTTTAAAACCAGGCACATTTTGGCATACAAATCGGGGATATTCTTTTTAAACTCTATGGGTGCCTCAAAAAAACATTCTACCGAGCAGGCCCAAAATTCTTCAATATTGGTTGAGGCATAATTGCGTAAGAAATGAGAATCGGTGCCCAGCCGCATGCTTTGAAGCTCACGCAAAGCGGTGGTATTCCATTCATGAAACTCAGATTCTATTTCCTTAATGGCAAAATAATCCAACCAAAGAGAGTGCGCAAGTTCATGAAGCCCAAGGTTTAGTTTGTCGTTTGCAACGGCGTATCCTTCCTCAAAATCTTTCCAGCTTAAAATAACCCGCCCGCTTTCGAAGGTTAGCCCTTTTACATCTCTGCCAACAATGCCTGAGTAGAAGGTGCCAGGCGTAAGATGTATTTCGGTTAAATTATCAATGCCAAATTCGCTGAGCCCAAAGGTAAGCTGGGCAATGGACGCAGAAATAATAACCTCCATTTCCTCTGTTATATCCATACCCCTGCCCACAAAATGTTTTTCGTTGCGTATGTAGCGAAGCCTGCTTACGAACAATCTTTGTTCTCTATCGTTAAGCAAGCGGAAAAATGAAAATTTGGTAGATAGAAAGTTAAAGTATAATGGAAAGCCCTTAGGTTCCATATCAGGAAAAGTAGTGTAACGCAATTTTTTGCGCAGGTGAACTGTAGCAGCCTTTAATACGAAAATAACCGGAACGGCTATAACGGCTGTTTTTATAATTGTGGTTACCATAAATTACTGCAATAAAAAATTTAAGTAAAGATAACTTTCTGTACAATTGTTTAAAAAATGTTTTTCTGAGAACAACTTTTCTACAGCTAGAGTTTCTATTTTCACCCCATGAATTATTTGGACGAATTGAACGAAATACAACGCGCCGCTGTTGAAAATACCGATGGGCCAACCTTAATTATTGCAGGGCCCGGTTCGGGTAAAACCCGCGTGCTTACTTACCGTATTGCACACTTGCTTAAAAAGGATGTTGATTCGTTTTCTATCCTGGCACTTACGTTTACTAATAAAGCTTCGGAAGCTATGCGCTTGCGTATTGAGAAGATTGCGGGTACTAATGCGCGCAGTTTGTATATGGGCACTTTCCACTCGGTATTTGCACGGATATTGAGATTAGAAGCACCGAAAATTGGCTACCCTTCGAACTTTACCATTTACGATACTGAGGATTCAAAATCGTTGATGAAAACGATTGTAAAAGAACAGGGGCTGGATGATAAAATTTATAAACCCGGTATTATTTACAACAGAATTTCATCGGCTAAAAACTCGCTTATTACTCCGCAAATGTATGCTGAAGATTCGGATTTATTGACCGAAGACCGCAATGCAAAAAGGCCTGCGCTCGGCACTATTTACCGGTTGTATTGCGAGCGTTGCTTTAAAAGCGGCGCTATGGATTTTGATGATTTATTACTGAACACGCATATCATTCTCGAAAAATTTCCGGAAGTGCTGCATAAATACCAGCACAAATTTCGTTACGTGTTGATTGATGAGTTTCAGGATACCAATTACCTGCAATATTCTATTGTAAAAAGAATTGCAGATGTGTTTCAAAACATAACCGTAGTAGGTGATGATGCGCAAAGTATTTACGCTTTCCGCGGGGCTACCATTGATAATATACTGAATTTCGAAAAAGATTTTCCGGAACTGAAAGTATTTAAGCTGGAGCAAAATTACCGTTCAACACAAACCATTGTGAAGGCGGCCAATGAGTTGATACACCGGAATAAGAATCAACTTAAAAAAGAAATTTGGACGCAAAACGATAAGGGCGAAGAAATAAAAATAGCCCGAACGCCAAGCGATAATGAAGAAGGAAGATGGGTTGCAGATTCCATAATGGAATTAAAAATGCGCGACCATTTTAAGAATTCGGAATTTGCCATTTTATACCGCACCAATGCACAGTCGCGGGCATTTGAAGAGGCATTGCGCCGACATAATATTGCCTATAAAATTTATGGCGGCATGAGTTTCTACCAGCGCAAAGAGGTAAAAGATTTGCTGGCATATATGAAACTTGCCATGAACCACCAGGATGAGGAAGCTATGAAGCGCGTTATTAATTATCCGGCACGTGGCATAGGACAAACTACGCTTGATAAAATTACCATTATAGCTGCCAATGAAAATAAAAGTGCATGGGATGTAATTGAAAACATAAACACCTACGACTTTACAGCGCGAACAAAAACTGCTATTGAAGAATTTGTGATGATGATAAAAAGTTTTGCTGCGCTTGCTGCTTCAAAAAATGCGCATGAACTTGCCGCACACATTGGCAAAACCACACGCCTAGTAGCTGAATTATACAATGATAAAACGGTGGAGGGTGTAAGTAAATACGAAAACGTGCAGGAGTTATTAAACTCCATTAAAGAGTTTGTTGAAGAAGATGTGGTGCAGGACGATGAAGTAATTGTAGCCGATAAAAGCTTGGGCACCTTTTTGCAAAACGTAACTTTGCTAACCGGTGACGAAAAAGACACTCAGAATTTAGAAACCGTAAAACTAATGACCGTTCACTCGGCAAAAGGATTGGAGTTTCCGGTGGTGTATGTGGTGGGTATGGAAGAAAATCTTTTTCCCGGTGCGCAATCACTTTATAGTTTGGAAGATTTAGAAGAAGAGCGTAGGCTTTTTTATGTGGCCATTACCCGTGCCGAAAAAAGGTTATTTCTTACTTACGCCAGTACCCGCTATAAATTTGGGCAGTTGAATTATTGCGACCCGAGCCGCTTTTTACAGGAAATTCCTGAAAACATTGTAGCCCATCATGGCGACCATAGAAAAGCAAAAGCGCCCGAAATGGCGAAGGGCTTGTACCGTACCATAAGCCCACCACCTGTTTCAAAACCATCGGCAGAGTTGCCGCCGCGTAATATAGAACCATTTATTGCTGATGATGCCAATGGCCTGCAAACCGGCATGGAAGTAGTGCACGAGAAATTTGGCGACGGCAAAGTGGTGAGTATTGAGGGCAGCGGAGCGAATAAAATAGCGTCTATCTTCTTCGGGCAGTTTGGCATAAAGAAGATTATGCTGAAGTTTGCCAAGCTGAAGATTTTGAGCGGGGGGATGTAGGCTTTAGACCCCCCATTTTGCAATTCAAAAACAAACACTATCTTCGTTGTGTTCTACATATGGCATCGGGTTTGAAAGTGTTAACCATCCTTATCTGTTAATTCGCTTTCTTATCATCAAAATGCCTCTCGCTATTTCAATCAACAATTTTATTTAATTTATAATACTAAATCTATTTCAGTTGGAAAACATGGAGTATAATTCATCCAGAGACAAACTAATACTTAAAGAATATGGCCGCCATGTTCAGAAGATAGTTGAAGCCTGTTTGGCAATGAAAGACCGTGATAAAAGAAACGAGTTTTCGAAAGAATTGATAGAGTTGATGGGCCAACTAAACCCACACCTTCGGAACGTGGAAGATTTCAGACACAAACTGTGGGACCACCTTTTTATAATGAGCGATTATCAACTGGATGTTGATTCGCCTTATCCTATTAAGGGAAGAGCGGAGATTGAAAAGAAGCCTAAGCGTTTGCCTTATCCTCAATCCCGGATTAAATACAAGCACTATGGCAAAAATGTTGAAACGCTTGTAGCCAAAGCTATTAAAACCGAAGACCCGGACAAACAAGCGGGATTCACCCAGTGTATTGGTAACTTCATGAAACTGGTTTACCAGAACTGGAGCCGCGAAAACGTAAATGATGAAACCGTAAAAAATGACCTGCGCCTGCTTTCGAAAGGTGCGTTGGTAGTATCTGATGAACAAGACATCAACTCTCTCGCAAGAGCCAACAAAATGAAAAAACGCCCTGATGATACCCGTAGCAAAGGCGGTGGCGGCAAATTCCGTCACGGTGGCGGTGGCGGTGGCGGCATGAACCGAAATAAACACTTCAAAAAGAAGAGATAGTTCTCTTCCAATAATTCATACTTTTTTTATTTCTATACAATTCACAATGGCTTGTTGTTAGCTTCATGGCCATTTCCTTTTTATCATCAGTCTGTTTACGGTATTTAGATTCGGGAAATTATATTCTATCATAATACCTAATCTTAAATACTGAAATGAACGCATTCGAAGTTACCGGTGGCAAAAAACTAAAAGGAGAAATAACACCTCAGGGCGCAAAAAACGAAGCATTGCAAATTCTTTGTGCAGTCCTGCTAACTCCCGAAAAAATGACTATCAGCAATATACCTGCCATACGCGATGTGTTGGCGCTGATAGATATTTTGAAAGACATGGGGGTTAAAATCGAAAAGCTTTCAGAAGATACCTACACCTTCCAAGCCGATAATGTTGACCTTGAGTATCTGAAAACCGATACCTACAAAAAGAAAGGTGCTGCATTACGCGGTTCCATTATGGTAATGGGCCCTTTGTTGACACGCTTTAAAAAAGGCTTTATGCCTAAACCCGGTGGAGATAAAATAGGCAGGCGCAGATTAGATACTCACTTTTTAGGGTTTGAGAAATTGGGGGCAAAATTCAACTTCGATTCGAATGATAGCTTTTATAGCGTTGAGGCAAGCCATCTGAAAGGCACTTACATATTACTTGATGAACCATCAGTAACCGGTACTGCCAATATTGTGATGACGGCAGCAATGGCAAAGGGAAAGACCAGCATTTACAATGCAGCTTGCGAACCATACTTGCAACAATTATGCAATATGTTGAATAGGATGGGGGCAAAAATAACTGGCGTTGGCTCTAACCTTTTAGAAATAGAAGGTGTTGAATATTTAAAGGGAACCGAGCACAGGATGCTACCTGATATGATAGAAATAGGCTCTTTCATAGGCTTGGCGGCTATGACACAAAGCGAATTGACGATTAAAAATTGCCGGTTAGATATGCTCGGTAATATTCTACCGGTATTCGAAAAACTTGGGATACAGATGGAATACCGGGGCGATGATATTTTTGTGCCGGCGCAAGAACGTTACCAAATACAACGTTTTATAGATGGCTCAATTCTTACCGTAGCCGATGGCCCCTGGCCCTTGTTTACACCCGATTTAATTTCAATTATTTTGGTAACCGCCACACAAGCACATGGCAGTGTTTTGGTTCACCAAAAAATGTTTGAGAGCCGTTTGTTCTTTGTAGATAAACTGATTGATATGGGCGCTCAAATTATATTGTGCGACCCTCACCGGGCTACGGTAATAGGCATTAACCGCCAGCATAAACTAAAGGGCATTACTATGAGTTCGCCCGATATACGGGCCGGCGTAGCGCTACTAATAGCCGCTATGAGCGCTGAAGGTAAATCTACCATCAACAATATTGACCAAATTGACCGTGGTTACCAGCGAATTGATGAGCGGTTGAATGCTTTAGGGGCTTCAATTAAACGGGTTTAGAATACCGTTTTCAAACCTTCGGAGCCTCTTTTCAAACCTGACATTTACCTGCCAAATTTTCATAATTGGGGTTTAACTGCCCATAAGTCCATCTATTACGTGTGTACTTGGTCAATTTGGCGATTTTTTACATTGAGGCAGGAAATTTGAGATATTTGCAGGCTTTTTGCTGTGCTAAGCCAGTGGATATATTCGTTAAATAAAAAATTGCCTAAAAAATGGAAAACAATAAAGAAAATACCGACAAAGAAAACTTGAAAGACAAGGCAGAAAACCTGAAGAATAGCGCGGAGGAATTTGCGAAAGAAGCAAGAGAAAAAGCTGAAACTTTTACCGGCAAAACAATGGATGCTGCTGAAAAGTTGCTTAACGATCTTTTAGGCAAGAAAACAGAATCAGCGGAAAACGAAGAAGAAACCACCGACCCACGCGATATTGAAATAAGTGAATTGAAAACTGAGTTGAACGAATTGCGCGATAAATACGTACGCCTTTATGCTGACTTCGATAACTTTAAAAAGCGTACAGCTAAAGAGAAATTGGAGTTGATTCAAACAGCTGGAAAGGATGTAATAAAAGATTTACTGCCGGTTATGGATGACTTTGAGCGTGCATTAAAAGCGATTGAAAACAAACCTGAATTAAGCGCAGCCCAAGAAGGCATGCAACTTATTTATAATAAATTGTCGGGCAATTTATCGGCAAAAGGATTGAAGCCTTTAGAATCGATAGGTAAAGATTTTGATGTGGAATTGCATGAAGCGATTACTGAAATTCCGGCACCCACACCGGAGCTTGCAGGAAAGGTTGTTGATGAAGTAGAGAAGGGATATTATTTGAATGGCAAACTGATTCGGTTTGCAAAGGTGATTGTTGGAAAAATGCCATCGGCTTAAAACAGAACAAAAGATTTATAACAGTATAAAATTAAATCCCGTTAGTAGGGATTCGGCACATGGCAAAAAGAGATTTTTACGAAATATTAGAGGTTCCGAAAACGGCTACCAAGGAAGAAATTAAAAAAGCTTACCGCAAAGTGGCGTTAAAATTCCATCCGGACCGTAACCAGGGCGATAAAGCGGCTGAAGAAAAATTTAAAGAAGCTGCCGAAGCTTACGAAGTATTAAGCGACCCTGAGAAAAAACAGAAGTATGACCAATTTGGACACGCCGGTGTAAACGGTGGTGGTTACGGCGGTGGCGGTTACCAGAACGCCAACGTAGAAGACATCTTCCGCAATTTTGGAGATATTTTTGGTGGTGGCGGCGGTGGTGGTGGTTTCGACCCTTTTGAATCGTTTTTTGGTGGTGGTGGAACAAGACAATCTCGCGCGCAAGGCAAGCGTGGAAGTAATCTTCGTATTAAAGTAAAATTGAATTTACAGGAAGTTGCAAACGGCGCACATAAAAGCATTAAAGTAAAAAAGCATATTGTTTGTAATACTTGCCATGGCAGCGGCGCTAAAGATGCAAGCTCGGTGGGAAAATGTACAGTGTGCGGCGGGCAGGGTGCAGTAAGAAAGATGACCAATACTATTTTGGGCCAAATGCAAACCACAACCACCTGCTATGCATGCAACGGAAGTGGCAAGCAGATTACTAAAAAATGTGCTACCTGTAACGGCCTTGGAGTTACCTATGGCGAAGAAACTTTGAATATTGAGATACCCGCAGGCGTACAAGACGGTATGCAGCTATCAATGAGCGGCAAAGGTAATGCCGGTGAACAAGGTGGCCCGGCTGGCGACTTGATTATACAAATAGAAGTTGAGCAAAACCCGGATTTAGAAATTGATGGCCAGAATGTAATTTACAATCTGCATATCAGTTTTGTTGATGCCGTATTTGGAACAACTGTTGAAGTGCCTACCATTGAAGGCAAAGCGAAATTTAAAATACCAGCCGGCACCCAGCCCGGAAAGGTTTTCAGGTTAAGTGGAAAGGGCCTTCCCGCTGTAAATAGTTATGGACGGGGCGATCAGCTAATACTTTTACAGGTTTATACTCCTACAGAGGTAAGCGCAGAAGAAAAAAAGATGCTTGAAAAACTTCGTGAATCACCAAACTTTAAGCCTAAGCCGGGTTCAAAATCAGAGAAAAGTTTTTTTGACCGGATGAGGGATATGTTTGAGGAGTAAATCGGCTTATTCGAATCATCCCAACGTTTTTACAAATAGTACTTGTCAGCAGTAATACCCTCATCATTTCATGTTTCCCTGCATTTTGCCTACTTTAGTAGCCTAACTTGAAAAAGGTGTTTAAAGAACAAACCACCGGAAATAGGGTTATTCCTACATTAGTAAAAGCTAATTACAGGCATTGCCAAAAACAGAAACATATAAAGGTCTTAGCGACGAAGAGTTGGTGCACCGTTACCGAAACTCGTACGACCCCATATATATTGGCGAATTATACTACCGGTACACCCACTTAGTTTTTGGTGTTTGCATGAAATATTTGAAAGATGAAATGGCTGCTGAGGATGCCACCATGCAAATTTTTGAAAAGCTTATCTCCGAACTTAAAAAACACCACATTACTTCGTTTAAACCCTGGCTGCATACAGTAGTAAAAAACTATTGTATGATGTTATTTAGAAAGGATACGGTTGAGGGGAAAAGAAAAGCGGAAATGAAATTTGTTATTGGCACCGGTATGGAAAACCCGGAGGAAAACCATCTACAAGATGCCCAAGACAAGGAATTTATATTACTGCATTTGAAAGATGGCATGGATGCGCTTAAAGAAGAGCAGCGCGAGTGCATTGAATTGTTTTATTTGAAAAACATTCCGTATTCGGAAATTTCGACGATAACGGGATTTACTATGAATGAAGTGAAAAGCAATATTCAAAACGGAAAAAGGAATTTAAAAAAATATATTACCGCAAAAAATGAGCAGTCCGAAAAAGGAAGCAATGAAGCTCTCTGAGCAAGGTTTAATTACCGGTGAGGCCCTTTTGGCTTATCTGAAAAATGAACTTAGCCCTGAAGAGAAACAGGAGGTTGAAACCCTTCTGCATGATGATCCTTTTGCCCAGGATGCACTGGAAGGCTTGCGCACTTCGCAAAGCAAGGAAAGGGTTGGCGGCTCAATTGTTTCATTGCATAAAAAAATACGCGAACGGGTAGGATTAAAAGACAAGAAGGGTTTTAGTATTCACTGGACTAACTATGCCTGGGCGGCGGTGGTTTTAGGCTTGCTAATGGGTATTGGGTTTATGATGATTAATTATTTGGGCAAAAAAGACGAGCACATAGCGGTGAATGATAAATCGAAAGAACAAACTATAACCAGTGCCCCACAAAAAGCAGAGGAAGCAACACCACCAAAAATTGCTGCAGATACAGCAGCTATTAATTCGGCAATGGCGGCGAGCGATACTGTTAGCCCATCTGCACCTACCGGTAGTATAACATCAACATTAAGTGATGCAGACAAAAAAGGTAAAGACCAAACTATAGCTGTTAGTGGTGCATCAGGGGCTTCGGGATATAACTATAGCCTTAAACCAACAGGGGTTTCTGGTGCAACCGGTAATGCCGGTCAGATAAAAAATAAGCTTGACGAGCAGACAACAAAAAATATACAGGCTTCAACTTCGGCGGGTAATGCCAATAGTAAAGTTGCCCAGCCTTCGGGAAATGCCGGGATATCGGTAAACACTACCGGTGCACCAGCTAATAATTCATCTAATCTAGACGTTAGCTTTAATAAAAATGCTGCACCATCGCCGGCAGCTGAAAAAAAAGAATCGGACGAAGATAAGGCGAACGTGAGCGATGCTATGAAGAACTTTTATGCCGGCGATTACAAAAAAGCGGCAGGGCAGTTTGATAAAATTTTAAAACGCGAACCGGATAATGCCGATGCACTTTATTTTGGTGGCATTAGCGATTACATTGATGGGAGAACCGATAAAAGCGAAAAGAATTTTGACAAAATATTGAAGAAGGGAAGTCTTTTTGTGGAAGGCGCGAAATGGTATAAAGCAAATATTTTACTGAAGAAAGGTGATATTGAACATGGTAAAAACTTATTACAGGAACTTTCAAATTCAAACGGTTCATATAAAGAACGCGCTACGAAAAAGTTGGCGGAGATGA
This sequence comes from uncultured Bacteroidota bacterium, assembly GCA_903919075.1. GTDB lineage: Bacteria > Bacteroidota > Bacteroidia > Chitinophagales > LD1 > Bog-950. The sequence continues at coordinate 62,163 of CAIXGR010000050.1, forward strand.
CGCATTAAAATCTATTGTCCTTCCAATAAGCTTATTACAACTCACTAAACTCAATGTGTTTTAATTTATACCGGAACCTGGCATACATTAAAACTGCTGCTATGCTTAAACCCACTACAAAACCAACCCACACACCATTAACACCCATTTTAAAATTAAAGGCCAGTATATAACACAGCGGCACCATTATTAACCAATATGAAGTAAAAGCGATAATAGAAGGAATGCGCACATCCTGCATGCCGCGTAATATACCGGAACCGGCAACCTGGAAACCATCGCTTAGCTGAAAAATTGCGGCAAGTATAATTAAAGAAGAGGCTATTGATATCACTTCTTTATCGCCGGTATACATTTGTGGCAATAAATTGCTAAAAAGAAAAAATATAATGGCAAAAATAAACTGACTGCAAAACGTAAGCAGGTAAATTGAATTACCGGTTACCCGAAGGCTGGCATTATCTTTAGAACCGAAAGCATAACCACTCATAATTGTTCCCGCAGCTGCTATGCCCGACACCATCATAAAAGTAATAGAGGCCAGGCTAATTGCTACCTGATATGCAGCAAGGCTGCTTTCGCTTATCCAGCCACACATAATTTGCCCGGCGCTAAATGCAGCTACCTCAAAAAACATTTGTAACCCTGAAGGGATGCCGATAATTAGTATTTGCTTAACGTAACTTTTTTCACTAACCGCAGAAAAACGAAATTCTTTAATCAGCGCTTTTATTTTTGCGTCGCGTATTATATATACCGCAAGCATAATGCACATCAGCGCTCTTGATGTACCGGTGGCAATAGCCGCGCCTTCAATACCTAATGCGGGGCAACCTAATTTGCCGTATATTAAAATCCAGTTTAAAAGAACATTACACACAACCCCTATCAATGTAATTACCATCGAAACTTTTGTTCTTCCCTGCCCATCCATAAATTGTTTGCCTACGGTAAAAAACATAAGCGCGGGTGTAGAGTAGTTGAGTATGGTTAAAAACCGTTGCGATAAATCTGTAATGTGAGCGCTTTCTTTAAACAAAGAAAAGTGCTGAGTAACAACTACCATAATACAATAGAAAAAAACTGACAGGGCCAGCGCTACTTTTAATGCTGAGCGCATAACACCAATAGCTTTCCATCCATGCCGTTCACCTAAGGCTTCGGAAACCAAGGGGGAAACGGCAAATAAAACACCCATGCCTAAAAGATTAAACAGAAAGTAAACCGAGTTTGACACCCCGCTTGCAGCCATATATACCGATCCCAGCCCACCTACCTGCACGGTATCAAAAAAGCCCATAAGTACCAAACCCAGTTGGCCTATTACAATAGGCGCAGCCAGCTTAAGTGCTTCTTTTATTTTTTGGCGATATGTTTCACTAATCAATGGCATGATTACATTTCTATTTATCCTTTCCCCTCCAAACAAATATTAAATAAAAAACCCTGTCAGTTTTTACCGGCAGGGTTCAATAAATTTTGTATTTGAAATTTACTGGGTTATTTCTGTGTTTTATCAATAACCACCTTTCCGCGGTACATTAATTTGTCTTCGCTCCAATGTGCCCTGTGCATTAAATGCGCTTCGCCGGTAGTTTGATCTACGCCGGTAGTAGGTGCAAATGCTTTGTAATGGGTCCTTCTTTTGTCTCTTCTTTGTTTGGAGATTCTATGTTTAGGATGTGGCATGACTTTATTTTTTTATGGTTACTTTATTTTTTTCTATTTACTATTTCTTCAAATTTTTTAAAGCCGCCCAACGGGGATCAACTTCATCTTGTTTCTTTTCACTTGCTACAGCATTCGCATTTGCAATGTGCTTCAATACTTCTTTATTACACTGCGGTTCTTCGCCCGGCTTTTCGCAACCCAGCTTTTGCATGGGCAAACAAAGATTAATGTATTCGTATATTAATTGCGAAACATCAATTATGGTTTCATCGCGGCCTATATATATCACTTCGTCTTCATCGCTTATTTTCGAAGGATCTTCTGTAAGTTTTATATAACAGGTATAATCGCCAAATATTTCTTTGTTGAATGGTTCAAGGCACCTGTCGCATTCGGTTTTTACCGAACCATCAATAAAAAAATTTAATGTAAAGAACGTCTCCCTTTTTTCAAATTCAAGCCTTACATGAACTTTGCAGTCCTGCACCAGCGAGTCTTCAAAATGGCTGAAAAATTTGCCGTCAATATCATAATTGAATTTGTGAATTCCCAGCTTTAAGCCTATAAACGGAATTTCAAATTCTCTTAACCCTTTCACAATTCCACTATTTAATGATCGCTAAAGCTTGATTCCCAACACTTTCAAACAACAAAAACAACTAAGCCTTAGCTAAAAGGACGGCAAATATAGGTAAATACAGCTAAATTACCAATTGGAACAAAGCAAAATACAGCAGGAAAGAAAAATGATTAGTTAAAATGAACTATTAGTTCTGCTTTACTGAGGGTAAGAGAAGGGGCGGGTAGGCACGTTCGGTACCATCTTTTGCTACTACCTTAAGCCTATACAAAACAGGCGATGCCCCTGGGTAGGGATAATTATCCTTTTTTACCAAATGGCGTTGATTCTTAATTACTTCGGCAAAATCAATGTATTTACATTGGGTGTAAGATTGATCAATATCCGACCTTCTTTCTACAGCCACATAATCAAAAACAAAAGTAGGGGCAAAAGAAAGAGAAATAAAGATTTCGCCCTTTTCGCGGCTTACTTTCATGGTAAAGCTACTATCGGCCGGGGTTAGTGTGTTGCTTTGTTGTGAGAATACAGGCAGCATACCCAATAATAAAAAACCAACAATAATATATGACTTGCGTATTAATTTCAGGAAAATCATAAAATTTTGATTGTTACTATATATTTTAATCATACCCTATAAGATAGCAAATAACGGGCCTTATATTTGACCCATGAAAGAAATACTTCTGCTGCACGGCGCTCTTGGCTCTAAAGACCAGTTTACAAACCTTGAACCCCTGATAAAAGACAAATTTAACATTTACACCCTAAACTTCTCGGGTCATGGTCGAAGAACTTCCCACCAACATGCCTTTACCATCCAGAATTTTGCACATGAGGTATTAGATTGGATGAACGGACATTACATTGAGTCTATCAATATTTTCGGGTATAGCATGGGCGGTTACGTAGCCCTGTGGCTAGCGAGGTTTTATCCTGACCGCGTACAAAAAATATTTACGCTGGGCACCAAGTTAAAGTGGAATGACGAAGAGGTGGAAAAAGAAATTAAATTGTTAAACCCCGAAAAAGTAACAGAAAAGGTGCCCGCTTATGCACAATCGCTCGCCGAACGGCATGGCGAACACGAATGGAAGAGCGTCATGAGCAGAACCGCACTGTTAATGAAAGATTTGGCGCACACACATCTTACCGATCAGGATTTCATTAAAATTCAGCGGCCGGTTTTATTAGGTTGGGGCAGCGAAGACAACATGGTAACTAAAACAGAAACAGAATACACCCACCGATTAATTAAAAATTCGGAATTTAAAACTTACGATAACGTACCGCACCCTATCGAAAATGTGCCTGCTGATTTATTAGCTAATGAGATGATTAGGTTTTTCTGAAAATCACTTCGTCTTCAGTTTCTATTTCCCCATTTCTTTAAACTGTAGATCTAAGCTTTTTGCGTGCTCCAAATCAGTTTTTGCCTGGGTTGGTAGTTTTCTGTCACCGGTAAGATTGTAATCTTTCCAGAATTTCTCGTCGTAGTTATAATTCGAGGTATAGAAACTTGTAAAGGTATTGTACTTGCCATTTTTTATTAACTCGCCAACATGTTCTTCCTGAAATTTATTGAAGTACAGGTTAAAGGATTCTTCAACAACATAATCAACCTCTCCCGTTTGCTTGTTTAATACATGATGGTTATAAACCCTTTGAATGGAGCTTATCACTAATTTTCCTTTATACTCCTGTAGTAGTATTACTTCTTTTTCATTCACTAATTTCCATCTGCTTTCATGCGCGTAGCGCGATTGCACGTAATAAGGATTCGGAAATTTTTCTATTTCAATTTTTGTAATGGCGTAGGTTTGCTTATCAATCCATATCCTTGCCTGCTCTAATTTGGCGCTGCTGCTTTCTTTGTATTGTGTTTTTAAAATGTATCCGGTTGAGTCTTCGCTTTCAATTTTTGGCGCAAAAAAATCAAGCACTTTCGGATTTAAAAACGTGCTTTTATTATAGCTAAACGGGTTTTCTTTTAGCAGGTCAACAAAATGGTCACCGTGTACATCGCCATTGGTTTCGTAACTCTCACTCCGCCGTTGATTATTCACTTGCATCAACTCATGAAAAGAATAGAGAAAAGGGTTAGTTACATTAAAAGCCACACTCACATCTGCCTCAATCAGCCGCACATACTTTCCGTTTTCTTTATGCATTTGCCGGTAAAACCCGGTTTGAATAATAGAATCGCGATAAAAGTTTTTGCGAAGGTTTTCGATAGCGTGAAGCAAAATATTTTTTGCACTTACTGCAGTTATTACTACTACATCTTTAGTATTAGCTTGTATTTCAAGAAAAATTTTAAGTGTATCGCCCTGCTTAAAGTTTTTGATGTAAAGCGACTGCGGCACATAACCCATGAATGATATTTTCATGGAATCATTCAAGCTTACTTTAGGAACCGGCAGTTCGAAAAAACCATTGTCCTCGGTTAATGCACCTAACTGCGAGTTTTTAATTTGTACCGCAGCTAACGAAAGTGGCTGATTGCTTTCCTTATCAAACACAAAACCGCGCAGGGCTACATTGTCCTGCGCGGTTGTATAAAAAACTATTCCTAATAAGATGATTGACAATATCTGTTTCATAGTTGAATAAAATAGAGTAGAGTAAATCACATCTTTATTTCATTTTCTACCAGGTCAAATCATCATCATACTTCTTCAAAAAGTTTTCTACTTCTGTAGTATCCGATTTCTTTTTATTTCCCGGTTTGCCTTTTTCTTCCTTATCTAAATAATCCATCATCTTATTTTCTCTTTTTCTTACCGGTTTTGTGGTTTCAGCACCGCCTTCACTTTTTACAGTTTCAGGTTTTGGGCCTCTTGATTCAGGCCTTGGAGAAAACTGTTTTTTAGGCGTAAACGATTTCTTTTCCGAACTTGAATTATTGTTATCCCCACCTCTCTGCTCCCACTGTCTGCCGCCACCACCTTGTCTGCTTCCACCGCCGCCGCCACCTTCTCTTTCTTTAGCTTTAGTAACTAACGGTTTTCTGCCGCTTTTGTTTTTGCTAAATACAGCCAACAATTGCTCGGCTTCTACGAAAGATACAGTAATGAATGAAAACTTATCATACACTTTAATATCCTTAATAGCGCGCTGGTTTATTCCGCCCTCTTCTTCTAAAAATTTGGCAAGCATAGCAGGGTTATAATTCTGCTCGCGGCCCAGTGCCACAAATAAACGGGCTGTGCCTTTACTATCAACACTGTTACTACTGCTTTCCGATATTTCACGATAAGCGCCTTCTTTCAATTCATCCTTGAAGGTGTATTTCAATAAGGCTGCAACAATTCTTTCTGGTGTGGTTCCTTCGTCAATTAACTCGTGAGCCATATCAACATACTCTTGATATTCGCCGCTATCAATCATCGCTACAATTTCAGCTTTCACTCTTGTTTTTTTGCTGGCAATAACATCTTTTACTGTAGGCACTTGCTCTTTTTTAATTGAAGTGCGTGCAATCTTTTGTATAAACAACAGCTCTCTGAATTCCGATGGAGTAATAAATGTAATAGCAGTTCCCTGTTTACCCGCTCTACCGGTACGGCCTATGCGGTGTATATACGCCTCAGGATCTTGCGGAAGGTTGTAATTAATAACGTGCGTTAAATCGTTAATATCAATACCACGTGCAGCAACATCGGTAGCTACCAATATATTTGCTTTACGTGATTTAAATTTTTTAATAATCAACTCGCGCTGGCTTTGGGTTATATCACCATGTATAGCGTCGGCACTGTAACCGCGGTCATTCATTTTATGTGCTACCTGGTCGGTTTCAATTTTAGTCCGGCAAAATACAATACCATAAAAATCAGGTTCCACATCAATAATACGGCACAAAGCTTCAAAGCGCTCGCTTTCACGAACTTCAAAATAAATCTGCTCGGTTAACTCAGTAGTGTTTTGCTCTTTCTTAACTTCTACTAAATCATAGTCCTTCATGAAGGTTTTTGCCAACTTTAATATTTGCGGAGGCATAGTAGCGCTAAACAATAACATACGGCGCTGTGCAGGAACGGTGCGTAAAATTTCGCGCACTTCTTCTTCAAAACCCATGTTCAACATTTCATCAGCTTCATCCAATACTACGTGAGTAACGTGGTCAAGCTTCAAAGTTTTTTTGTCTATTAAATCGCGAATTCTACCCGGTGTGCCTACTACAATTTGCGAACCTCTTTTCAAGCCGCGTTCTTGTATCGAATAGCTTTGTCCACCATATACCGGTAGCACCCAGAATTTTTTCTCACCACGATATGAACTTATTTCTTCAGCTACTTGTATAGCTAATTCGCGGGTAGGGCATAAAATTAATGCCTGAACATTTTTGTTATTGTCGTCAAGCTTTTCAATAAGCGGCAATCCGAATGCACCGGTTTTACCTGTACCGGTTTGTGCCTGGCCTACAATATCTTTAGCACCGCTTAATAATAGTGGAATTGTTTTTTCCTGTATAGGAGAAGGCTGTTCCCATCCTTTCTTTTCGAGTGCAGTTAATACATTCTCACTCAAGCCAAGGGCTCTGAATTTTTCCATGATTGTTGTTTTTAAGTCTATCTGAACGCAAGTGAGCCATCTGAGGAGCAAGATTGGCTAATAAACCAATCGCGAATAATTATCGAAGTCCAGATATCCCGCCACCGTTCGTGATGACGATTATAAAATGAGGTGCGAAGATAAGCTAAATTTCGATAACTTTTTAATTATCAGAGAAAAACGATACTATGTATTATACAATTGCTTGAAGGATAAGGGCTTTTGCTAAACAACAATCACCTCTTCCTAAACGTATGGTTGACAGTTGACACTTTAAAAAAATGATGTTGAAAATCAATAGCTTACGAAAAAAAGTGTCAACCATTGTCAACCATCATCATTTACTTACTTTATCAACTATTAAATATACATATATTAAACTAATTCTCCTTAATTATTTTTTCCTTCTATTATTTCTTAAAATGCCCTTCATGAAAATGCCGTTAAGAAATTTCCTCGCAGCAAAGCAAGATTGCTAACGCTGTTTGAGCCGATACAAATTGAGAAAACAGTGAACCCCTAACAGGCGAGTTCGTTTGCAAGCGGGCAGGGAGGAAATTTTAGGCCTTTTTCATTGCAAGACTTGATTTTTGCTACTTTTTATCAAGAAAAAGTAGGAATAATGCCTTTTGAAGGTAAAACACCATAAAACTACTTAGCCGAAATACAAAAAAATGTATCTAAACAGCCGCTGCCCATTCTTTGTAGTTGCCCCAGTTTTCCCTTTAGGTGACGGAAGGGGTTACCCACTTATTTCTATTTTCCTATTTTTATCCCTGCACATGAATCTTGCTTCAAAAATAGACCACGTATTACTGAATCCCGATGCTTCGGAAAAGGATATTAAACTGCTTTGTGCCGAAGCAAAAGAATATGGCTTTGCAGCTGTGTGCGTGCCACCCTATTTTGTGCGCAAGTGCAAATTGTGGTTAAAAGATTTACCGGTTAAAGTAGTAACCGTTGTTGGCTTTCCATTAGGCATTTCGCATACACCGGCTAAAGTAGAAGAAGCACGAAGAGCGATTGATGAAGGCGCCGATGAAATAGATATGGTCATCAACATTATTGCACTGAAAGCCGGTGACTGGAACTATTTAAAAAACGAATTAACCAGTGTGGCTACCATCGTTCAACTTCGCGGCGGTAAACTCAAGGTAATTCTCGAAACCGGTTTGCTTACCAAAGATGAAATTATTAAAGCCTGCCAGTTGTGTAAAGAAATGACCGTTGATTTTGTTGAAACCTCAACCGGCTATGTGCAACCGGGTGCTACGGTTGAAACTGTAAAATTATTGCGCGCCAACCTACCGGCCAACATTAAAATAAAAGCTAGCGGCGGAATTAAAACCAAAGAACTGGCCCTGCAATTAATTGAAGCCGGTGCAGCCAGGCTCGGCTCCTCAGAAAGCGTTAGTATTGTATCATGAAATTAAACAGAGATTTTATTTGTAGCAATGAAATGGGCATGATTTATTTAATCTGCTTTATATTTTCTTGTTTCCCACATTTACTGTTTTCGCAGGATAGTACTGTTGTTGTAAGCACTAAGTATGCAACTATAAAACAAGATGCGCAAATCTCCGAATTACTATCAAAGTATAAAGATTATAACCGCGAGAAAGAATTTACCGAAGGCTACCGCATACAAATAATGTATACCGATATACGCGAAGATGTATACAAAAGCAAAGGCAAAACATATCGCGAGTTTCCCGAGCTGCCTTCATATGTACAATACGAAGAACCCTACTACAAACTCCGCCTCGGCGATTTCAAAACACGGCTCGAGGCCACTTACTATTTACAACAAGTCACAACATTATATTCCGGTGCCTTTATAGTAAAAGATAAAATAAAAATAAAGTAAGAAATAAATGTCCCCCGCCGGCGGGGGAGTGCGTAAGCATCTTGGGGTGCAGGGGGTGGAGAGAAACTTGCGCTGTTGTTCTGTCTTTATTTGATTCGGCTTCTTCGATAATTCAAAAGTTTTCTTTTTTGCAGGGGAGCCGGTTCTCCCTTTAGGGAGTTAGAGGGTGCGTGGGGCAGCAAAAAAGAATAGCCTGTCAGGTAAAGTGCGAATTATCGAAATAGTCCATTACAGCATTAGTGTAGTTATGAAAGAAAAAATCAACCAACTTTCCGAAAAATATTTCCCGCGCGTAGTTCAACTGCGCCGCTTAATACACAGCAACCCCGAGTTAAGCTGGGAAGAAACCCAAACATCAGCATTAGTAGCTGAAGAATTAAAAAAAGCAGGAATAGAAGTACACACCGGTATAGCCAAAACCGGCGTTATAGGAATATTGAAGGGGGAAAATCCAGATTCAAAATGTATTGCCTTGCGCGCCGATATGGATGCCCTGCCAATCAACGAACAAAATAAAATAGATTATTGCTCGAAAAACCCTGGCAAAATGCACGCCTGCGGACACGATGTGCACACAGCTAATCTATTGGGCGTAGCCATGATACTTTCCGAAATGAAAGAAGAAATTGAAGGCACCATAAAATTTATTTTTCAACCCAGCGAAGAAAAAATACCCAGCGGTGCCGAAGCAATGATAAAAGCGGGCGCACTCGAAAACCCCAAGCCCGATAAAATATTCGGCCTTCACGTTTCACCCGAATTAGAAGTAGGCACACTAGGTTTTTGCGGCGGCAAATTCATGGCCTCTAGTGATGAAATATACCTTACTGTTATCGGCAAAGGCGGCCATGCAGCACAATTACAAAATTTAGTAAACCCGCTATTAGTGGCTTCCGAAATACTGCTCGCTCTTCAAACTATAAGCGATGCAACAATCCCTGTAGTGCTTTCATTCGGTAAAATTGAAGGCAAGGGCGCCACTAACATTGTTCCAGACAAAGTAGAAATTGCCGGAACACTTCGCTGCTTCGATGAAAAGATTAGGATAGAGCTCCACCAAAAAATAAAATCCATAGCCGAAAGCATAGCAAAAAAGAGTAATGCAACCTGCACTGTAAATATTATGGTAGGCTATCCGGTGCTAATTAATAATGACATAGTTACTGCGAAAGCAAAAACACTTGCTCAGGATTTTATCGGCAATCAAAATGTAAAAGATATACCTACCCGCATGGGTAGTGAAGATTTTGCTTACTATACCCATCACACCCCCGCCTGTTTTTATCGCTTGGGCGTTGGCAACACCTCAAAAGGTATTATATCGGGCTTGCACACCCCTTCTTTTAATGTTGATGAAAATGCCCTAAAGCTAAATATCGGCTTTATGAGCTGGCTGGCTTTACAATCCTAAGGTTGTCATATCCTTCTATAATTCCCAATAATCACCCTTTTCGGCTTTTTACCCCTAATAGTTTTGTGAAAAATATTTAATGCGGGCACTATAACATTGACTAAACGTAAATGTTAAGCGAAATTCGCAACCCCATGATACTCGACAAAGGACAACAAAAATTATCTGTAACGATGAAAACAACTTTTATCGTAAGCACATTGTTTTTGCTTTTTGCCTGTAGCCAGGCCTTTGGGCAGGTAAAACTTTATATGTCCGGCCCTAAATCTGTACCGGTTAACCAAAACTTTCAATTAGATATTACCATTGAAAACGGCAACCCAAAAAGTCTTAAACCGCCTGCATTCAATGATTTCCAAGTGCTTGGTGGGCCTAATAGCTCTTCACAATTTCAATTGGGAAATGGCGGGGTTAGCCAATCAATTACTTACTCCTATGTATTAAAACCCAAACAGGAAGGAACCTTCAAAATCGGGAAAGCCAGTATTAATATAAATGGTGTAAACATGGAGTCGAACGAGCTAAGTATTGAAGTAACCAAGGCTGTTGCTCAATCGCAGGCTCAACAACGCCAGCGAAATACTTATGACCCTTTCGATGACCCTTTTTTCAAACAACATCAGCAACAGGAACCCGAACCCCCTGCAGCCGATTTAACCAAGCAGGCAAAAGACGATGTTTTTGTTAAGCTTCTTGTAAGCAAAAATTCTGTTTACAAAGGCGAAATGGTAACAGCCACTTATAAATTGTATCTAAGGCAAAATATTACCCCCCCCAACATTAGCAAAGCACCTGCTTTTGATGGGTTTTGGAGTCAGGAAGTGGAATTAGACCCAAAAAGAGGAATGAGGCCGGGCACTGAAACAGTTAATGGAAAGCAGTATCAAACAGTGGAGTTGATGAAATATAATTTGTACCCGCAACATGCGGGAAAACTACAAATTGCATCTCTTGATGCATCAACAGTTGTGCAAATGCCATTGCGCACAAAATCCCGAAATATTTTTGATGAAATGTTCAATGGCGGGCGAGTGCAACAAATTCCTCTTAATTTAAAAACTGAGGCAGTTTCAATAACTGTAAAAGACCTTCCTGAAACCGGCAAACCAGCCGACTTTACCGGTGCCGTTGGTAAATTCAATTTCGAAACTTCTCTATCAAATAAAGAAGGAAAAACCGATGACCCGATTACTTACAGCGTTAAAATTTCTGGAACCGGTAATTTAAAATTAATTGAAGCACCCAAGTTGCAGCTCCCTCCATCGTTTGAAGTATACGACCCTAAAGTAAAAGAGAATATTACCAATGGCGCTGCAGGAATTACCGGCAGCAAACAATACGATTTTTTAATTATCCCCCGTCAGCCCGGTGAGTACAAATTAGACAAACATGTATTCTCATACTTCGACCCCTCAACCGAAAAATATGTTACTATCAACTCTCCCGAATATTCATTGAAGATAACCGGCGAGCCTTCTAAAAACATGAATACCAACACTGCTTCGGTTAACAAGCAAGATGTTTCAGTAGTGGGGCAGGATATTCGTTATATCAAAACCAATGCTCCTCAATTCAATAAAAACGATGACGCATTTTTTGGCTCTATAGGTTATTACGGCGCTTATACAGCACCGGTTCTTTTGTTTTTAGCATTGGCAGCTTTAAAAAGAAGAAATGAAGATATGGCTGCCGATGTAATGGGAACCAAACGAAGAAGGGCTTTGAAGCTCGCTAAAAAACGATTAAGTGTGGCCGATAAACACCTTCAATCAAACGACAAGAAATTGTTTTATGATGAAGTATCACGTGCGCTATGGGGTTATGTTGGCGACCGGTTGAATATTGATACCGCAGAACTATCGAAAGAAAATGTGGGAGAAAAACTGGTCAATAAATCGGTAAAACCAGAAACCATAGCCAACTTACAAAACCTAATTGCCACCTGCGATTTGGCCCTATATGCACCGGTAGGCGAAAATGGCGAGATGAACAAGAATTATGAAACTGCCTTGAATTTAATTGCAGATATTGAAGATGAAATCAAATAGTGTGAAGAATCAAGAAGCAAGATATAAGATATGAGACTTGATAAAATAACGATGAATAACCACTACAATGCAATGCACAAAATATTTTTGTCGTTAACATTTTTCTATTCCCTATTACCTATTGCCCATTCACAATCACCGGCAGAACTTTTCAAATCAGCCAACCAACAATATAAATCAAACCAGTTCGACCAAGCCGCATTAAGTTACGAGAAGATAATATCGCAAGGCTATAAAACACCCGAAGCATATTACAACCTGGGCAACTGCTATTACAAACTTAATAACCTTAGCAAAACCATTATTAACTACGAACGCGGCCTTAAATTGTCGCCACAGGATGAAGACATACTGCACAACCTTAAAATAGCGAATGCCCGTGTAGTAGATAAAATTGTACCGGTGCCACAACTTGGTATTATTGTACACTGGAATGATTTAGTATCATCAAAATCATCGAAAGGCTGGGGAACATTAGCACTTATTTTAATATGGCTTTCCCTGTTTTTCTTCGCTCTTTATATCTTTATCGGGTTCCGTAACCTTACAATTACCACCGGTTGTGTTTTATTGTTTTTCTCCATCTCCTCTTTTGGCTTTGCAATAAAGCAAAACGAAAAAGAACAAAACCCCGATATGGCTATTCTTACCATTGCTAACTCATTTGTAAAAAGCGCTCCCGATAACGGCGGCAACGACCTTTTTATGCTTCACGAAGGCATTAAATTTCAAGTGCTTGACCGCGTTGGCGAATGGAACAAAATACGCCTCGCCGATGGAAAAGTTGGTTGGATAGAAAAAGGCAGCTTCGAAAAAATATAGCGCTTTTAGTTTCGTTCTAAAATTTTTACACCTCTTATTTTTTATTTCCTATATTTATTTTCCTAAAAATATAACCTATGGGCTTTGTAAAAGAATTTAAAGAATTTGCCATGAAAGGCAGCGTAGTTGACCTTGCAGTGGGTGTTGTTATTGGTGCCGCCTTTGGCAAAATAGTAACCGCACTTGTTAGCGACATTGTTATGCCTCCCATCAGTTTATTAATGTCTAAAGGCCAAGGAGATTGGCGCACCATTACCGTTGGTCCGAATATTAAACTTGGAGACTTTGCAGGCACAATCCTTGATTTTCTTATTGTTGCTATTGCCATTTTTCTGGTTGTAAAACTGATAAGTGCCGTAAAAAAGAAAGACGAAGCTGCCGCTCCGCCTGCTGAACCTTCTTCAACCGATAAATTACTGATGGAAATACGCGATTCTTTGAAAAAATAGCCCTATTTGGTCGGGCTTTCAATCGCTTTTTTATTTCTCCACATATATTATATCTTTACAAACCTACGCCCCAATTTAATCGGGGCGTATTAAATTGAGGTCTAATATCAGGAGTCTTGTCAAAATCTTAGCTACTATGCAAAAGGTATACTTAGTAATAATTGCTTTCACGTTATGCATAAGGCTTAGCGCACAAAACAATGTGGGCATAGGAACACCCACTCCTGACATATCCTCTTTGGTTGAAATGCAAGCCACTGATAAAGGCTTACTGGTTCCAAGAATGAGCACAACACAGCGCCTGGCCATTCCCGCACCTGCACAAGGCCTATTAGTTTATGATATTACCGAAAACTGTTTTTACTTTTTTAATGGCGGTGGCTGGTTTTCTCTATGCCAAATGAGCGGCGTAACCGGCCCTACCGGTAGCACCGGCATTCAAGGTGTAACCGGCGCAACCGGCGATATTGGGCCTACGGGTGCTCAAGGCGTTCAGGGAATAACCGGGCCTACTGGCGATACGGGTATTCAAGGGGTTACTGGTGCCACTGGCGCTACAGGTGCTGTTGGTCCAACAGGGGCCACCGGTATACAAGGCGATACGGGCCCAACAGGCGCTACCGGTGTACAAGGTATTACAGGCCCAACGGGTATAGGCACAATTTGTGGTGCAGCTACAACAAATCAGGTTGCAAAATTTACTTCTTCTACCGATTTATGTAATTCAATTATTACCGATGATGGTACACATGTTGGCATAAGCAATTTAAATCCCACTGAGAAATTGGATGTTACAGGTAATGTAAAATTCAGCAACGCTTTAATGCCTAATAACCTGGCGGGAACTACCGGGCAGGTATTAACTTCGCAAGGCCCGAACATAGCACCGGTTTGGACGACAGGTGTAACAGATACGGCAACAGCGTATAAAGTTTCTTCAACAAGAACTAGCATTAACAACACAAACTACGTTAACGTTACAGGCCTTAACCAAACCATTACAATCAACACTACTTCTATTATTTTAATTACTACCTGGGGTGCCCTGGAAACAAATTCTACGCAAACTAATGGGGGTAGTACCTGCAGAGTTGGCCTTTTTAATGGAAACAACGTAGTCGCCGAGCAAACCATTGACAACCTGAATAATGGCGATATTTATAGTGGAGGATATACACAAAGAATACAACAGTGGTCGCTTAGCACCTTTCAGATTTTAGGTGCGGGCACTTATACATTTAAAGTAAAGGCCAAGGAATATTCCAATATAGCAACTGGATTCTACGCTGGCGGATCCGCTACTGGCAGCTATAATGAAGGCCAGCTTTCTATAATCGTTATTCCTCACTAGGCTGCTGCTGGGTAAAATATTTCACGCTACATACTTCGTCTATACTGCCCCCCTACTTCATACAAAGCGTGGGTAATTTCACCAAGCGAACAATGTTTTACTGTTTCCATCAACTCTGCAAATAAATTGCCATTGCTTATTGCCACGTGCTGTAATTTCTTCAATGCTTCAGCTGATTTTGCTGCGTGGCGCTGCTTAAATGTATTCAACGCATCAATCTGAAATTCTTTTTCTTCAGTAGTAGAACGTATCACCTCTCTTGGCACAATGGTAGGCGAACCCTTTTTATTCAGAAAAGTATTAACGCCAATTATCGGAAACTCACCGGTGTGTTTCTGATGCTCATAGTAAAGCGATTCTTCTTGTATTTTATTTCGCTGATACATGCGTTCCATAGCACCCAATACCCCACCGCGTTCAGTTATTCGTTTAAACTCTGTCAACACTGCTTCTTCCACCAACTCAGTCATTTCTTCAATTAAGAAAGAACCCTGATTAGGGTTTTCGTTTTTAGCAGTACCTAACTCGCGATTAATAATTAATTGAATAGCCATTGCACGGCGTACACTCTCTTCGGTAGGTGTAGTTATCGCTTCATCATAAGCATTGGTGTGCAACGAATTGCAGTTATCATAAATAGCATATAGCGCTTGTAGTGTAGTGCGTATATCATTAAAGTCAATTTCCTGCGCGTGCAAACTTCTGCCCGAGGTTTGAATATGGTACTTCAGTTTTTGCGACCGGTCGTTGCCTTTGTATTTATTCTTCATGGCCTTCGCCCATATCCGGCGCGCTACTCTTCCTATTACGGAATACTCAGGATCCATACCATTGCTAAAAAAGAATGAAAGGTTGGGTGCAAAATCATCAATATTCATTCCGCGGCTTAAATAATATTCAACGTAAGTAAAGCCGTTGGCTAATGTAAACGCAAGCTGCGTAATAGGATTAGCACCCGCCTCGGCAATATGATAACCCGAAATAGAAACCGAATAAAAATTACGCACCTTGTTATCAATAAAATATTGCTGCACATCGCCCATCATTTTCAGCGCAAACTCGGTTGAAAATATGCAGGTGTTCTGTGCCTGGTCTTCTTTCAAAATATCAGCCTGCACAGTTCCGCGTGCCGATGCCAGGGCTTTTGCTTTTATGGTCTCATAAACATCTTTAGGCAACACAGCATCGCCGCTGGTGCTTAAAAGTTTTAACCCTAAACCATTATTCCCATTTGGTAAATCCCCGATGTATTTCGGTCTTGAATCTTGGCTCTTGGTTCCAAAAATCTCATCTAACTTTTTCTCAACCTCTTTTTCCAGGCCATGCTCTTTAATATATTTTTCGCATTCCTGATCAATAGCAGCATTCATAAAAAATGCCAGAAGCATAGGCGCAGGGCCGTTAATAGTCATTGAAACCGAAGTCTTCGGGTCGCACAAATCAAAACCGCTGTATAATTTTTTCGCATCGTCAACAGTAGCAATGCTTACGCCCGAGTTGCCCACCTTGCCATAAATATCCGGCCTGTGATCAGGGTCTTGTCCATATAGTGTTACCGAATCAAATGCTGTGGACAATCGTATTGCAGGCTGCCCTAATGAAACATAGTGAAAACGCTTGTTTGTTCTTTCAGGCCCACCTTCACCTGCAAACATACGTGTAGGATCTTCGCCTTCTCTCTTTAAAGGAAATACGCCAGCAGTGTATGGAAACTCACCCGGTACATTTTCCTGCAACTGCCATCTTAAAATATCGCCCCAATCACTATACTTAGGCAAATAAACTTTGCGAACTGAAGTGCCAGACAAACTTTTATAAGCAAACGGCAATTGAATAGTTTTGCCACGCACTTCAAAAGAGAACGTATCTGAGCTGTATCTCTTTTTCAATTCATCCCAACCATCAATTAATTTCTTGCACTCATGGTGTAATTGTTTTTCATAATGGGAAATCAGGTTTTTAATTT
This sequence comes from uncultured Bacteroidota bacterium, assembly GCA_903919075.1. Taxonomy (GTDB): domain Bacteria; phylum Bacteroidota; class Bacteroidia; order Chitinophagales; family LD1; genus Bog-950. The sequence goes on from CAIXGR010000050.1 coordinate 78,885, forward strand.
CAACACTATCTTTCAACTCTGTAATAACACCTTGCAGCTTGTACAATTTGCTTGCTATAATACACTGCTCATTCACCCACTGGTCGTATGTTTCATTGCCTTCAGCAATCTCAGCCAAATACCTAACCCTTGCCGGTGGTATAATTTGAGATTTTGTTGCTGTATTTTTTGCTGAAGTATGTTTTACATGAAACTCAATACCGGTTTTTTCTTTTATTTTATTCGTCAATACTTCAAATAAATGGTTTACGCCTGCATCGTTAAATTGTGATGCTATGGTGCCCACTATTGGCAACTCCTCATCCTTAGCCATAAACATTTGATGGTTGCGTTTGTATTGCTTACGCACATCCTGCAAAGCATCCAAAGCACCGGCCTTATCAAATTTGTTGATGGCAATTACATCAGCATAATCCAGCATGTTTATTTTTTCAAGCTGCGATGCCGCGCCATATTCCGGTGTCATTATATACATCGAAATATCGCAGTAGTCTAATATCGATGCATCGCTTTGCCCAACACCGGCGCTTTCAAGTATAATAAAATCAAAGTGCGCGGCTTTACATACATCTATAGCCTCCTGCACATGTTCGCTCAAAGCTTTATCACTTTCCCGCGTAGCGAGTGAGCGCATATACGCCCGCGGACTAAAAATAGAGTTCATCCGTATTCTATCACCCAACAACGCACCACCGGTTTTTTTCTTCGATGGGTCAACAGAAATTACCGCAATGGTTTTATCCTTAAAATTCATTAGGAATCTCCGCACAATCTCATCCGTAACCGATGACTTACCCGCACCACCGGTACCGGTCATACCTAAAACCGGAATTTTTGTTTTTTCGTTTTTAACCGGTGTTTTCAAATCACCATTCTCGGCCAGTGTAATTATTTGCGCAATGCTCTTCCAGTCTTTTTGATTCAGCTTATCAATTTGTCCGTTTAGCGATGAAACGGTCGTAAAGTCGCATTGTTTGATTACATCTTCAATCATTCCCTCCAATCCCATCTTACGCCCATCATCTGGCGAATAAATACGAGCGATGCCATATTTTTCAAGCTCCTCAATTTCAGTAGGCAGAATTGTTCCGCCACCACCGCCAAATATTTTAATATGCCCGCAACCGCGTTCCTTCAATAAGTCGTACATGTATTTAAAAAACTCAATGTGCCCGCCTTGGTAGCTGGTTACGGCAATGCCCTGCGCATCTTCCTGTATCGCCGCCTCTACAATTTCCTGCGCAGCGCGGTTATGGCCTAAATGAATCACCTCGGCACCCTTACTTTGCATAATGCGGCGCATAATATTAATAGCCGCATCGTGGCCATCAAACAGCGAAGCCGCCGTTACAATCCTCACTTTATTTTTCAGTTTCATAGTAATTGAACAGTGAATTTTAGTGTGAAATTAGAAGATTAACCTGAAATTGCATTTAACAAGCACAGAATCTCCGTTATTCCTACAACAACCAACATTGGCTTGGGCATAAACATGAAAGTTAATTTTAAAAAAATGTAATAATCTGCGCTATCTTCCGCTCATACTTTGCAATGAAGAAATTAATATTCCCCATACCAAAAACCCTAAATACCAAACTACTTTGGCTCGTCATTCTCATCTCATGTCTCACGTCTCACATCTCATGTCTCCAAGCCCAGCAACAAAGCCAGGTATACAAACCCAATGTAAGCCGCATTCTTTTTGTGTTAGATGGTTCCGGTAGTATGAAACAAAAATGGGGCGAAAGCTCAAAATTTGAACTTGCGAAGGCGTTGCTTTTTAAGTTAATTGACTCAGTAGAAAAGAAAAACCCGAATGTTGAATTTGCCGTACGTGTTTTTGGTGCACAGTTTCCAAGCGCGCAACGAAATTGTAAAGACTCAAAGCTATTGGTGCCCTTTGCTAAAAACAATGCAGCCAAAATTAATACGGCCTTAAACAGTGTTACTCCGCAGGGCATGTCGCCCATTGCAAATTCAATTGACTACGGCGCTAAAGATTTTCCTGACGATGCTCACGCACTCAACTCCATTATTTTAATAACCGATGGCGGCGAAACCTGCGGCGGCGACCCTTGTAAAACATCGAAAGATTTAATTGCAAAAAGAATTGCCTTAAAGCCTTTCATAGTCGGACTAAAAATAGATTCCGCCGATTACCTGAAATTTAAATGCGTGGGCACTTTTTTCGATACCCGCGATAAAGAATCTTTTTATAATGCGGTGGGTGTTATTATTCGCCAAACGCTTAATACAACCACAGCCCAAATTAATCTGCTCGACCAAAATGGTGAGCCCACCGTTACCAATATCCCTTTTACTTTATACGACCACTATACCAGTAAAATTGAATACAACTTTGTGCACACCATGAACGAAAAAGGTGTGCCGGATACTTTATACCTTGACCCGGTAGGCGTTTATGATTTAGAGTTGCATACCTTTCCTTCAATCCGTAAAGAAAACATTGAACTGGTACCGGGCAAAAACAACATTATTGCTTTAGATGTGCGTTCGGCTGATTTAAGTGTAAACTGTGTGGCAGCCTCTGTTTCAAGTAATGATGCACAAGTGGTGGTGCGCACACAGAAAAATCTTGAAACGATTTTAAACGTACAGGATTTAAACGGTCAAACCAAATACCTGGCAGCGCCCTACCGGCTAGAAATATTAACCACACCCGAAATTTACACCGATACAACATTGCTTGGTTTTACTGATAATAAGCTCAACATCCCTAACTTCGGAACACTCTCCTTAATAGCAAGCGAACCGGTATCTGCAAGTATTTACACTTTCAAAAAAGGCATACTGAAAATGATTGACCGGTTTGATATAAGCGGAAAAACTGATAGCCACAAACTACAACCCGGCGATTACCGCATTATTTATAAACCAAAAAACAATTACCACAGCGCAGCTACCAAAATGCAACAGTTTACTATTGACGATGGCAAAATTTCAGTTTTAACTTTATGAGGTTACCGGTAGGCATAAAAACATTCTTTCTAATCGCGGTTATGACAATAACCACCGGCAATACTTTTGCGCAAGAAAGAATCCGCATTCTTTTTCTACTCGATGCTTCGTTAAGCATGACCAACGATTGGAAAGGCGGCACCAAGTGGGGCTCGGCGATGAGTGGCGTAATACAAATAGCCGATAGCCTTGCCCATATACCTAATGTTGAAATAGGCTTACGGGTATTGGGCCACATGTATCCCGAGCCCGATAAAAACTGCCATGATTCGCGGCTTGAAGTACCCATTGATACCAACACAGTAAAGCAAATCAAAAAAAAGCTCGAATCAATTCACCCGAAGGGAATAACGCCACTCGTTTATTCTATCGAAAAAGCTGCTGAAGATTTCGGCAATGTTTCCGCCAAAAATATTTTAATTGTAGTAACCGATGGCGAAGACGCCTGCGACCGCGACCCATGCTCGGTGGCCCTTACATTACAAAAACACAACGTCATTCTTCGCCCGTTTATTATTGGCATGGCGCTGCCCGATGATATGGCGAACAGCATGAACTGTATGGGCAAAATGATTAACACACACACCGCCTCCGAGTTTTCTGCAACTTTACAAAATGTGGTTTTGGAATCTATTTCGCGCACATCATTACAAGTAAACCTGAATGATGCATTAGGCAAGCCATCCGAAACTGATGTAAACATGACTTTTTACGATACAGAATCGGGGCTTATAAAATACAATTTTTACCATTCGCTAAATCCGCGCGGCCTCCCCGATACGCTTATTATGTCGCCTGCATTTGCGTATAAACTGCAGATTCATACTGTGCCACCTATTGTGTTAGAAAATGTTCAACTTAAAAAAAACCAGCACAACATTATTAATATTAATGCCGCACAAGGCTATTTAAACATAATCTTAAAAGGCAATATCTCAAAAACCGCAGCGCTCGACCGCCTAAAAGGCTTAGTGCATAAACCCGGCGAAACACAAACACTAAACGTTCAAAAAATAAACTCGAAAGAAAAATACCTTACCGGTACTTACGAAGTCGAAATATTAACCCTGCCCCGTACCATTGTGCATGATGTAAAAATTGCCCAAAACCATACTACCGATATTGAGGTGCCGGCACCGGGTATTCTCTCCATCAATAAAACCTTCGAGGCCTATGGCGGAATTTTTATTGTAGAAGAAAATAAAATGAAAAAGATTTACGATTTGCGCTTAAAAGACAAACAGGAAACCCTGGCCTTGCAACCCGGCAAATATCAATTGGTTTACCGCTCTAAAAATGCGCGCACCATTCATACCTCAGTTGATAAAGATTTTGAAATTGTTTCAGGCGGTAGTGTAAGTTTGAAACTTTAAAATAACACGCCTTTTAACCTTTAACATAAACAGCAGTCTTAACATTAACATTTATTGATGACTGATAAAGAACTATTAGAATTATTCCACACAGGCCCCCAAAAAGAACGGGCCTTTACTTTTCTGGTTGAAAAATATCAGCAAAAAATATACTGGCACATCCGTCGCATGGTTAAAAGCCATAGCGATGCCGATGATGTAATGCAAAACACTTTTGTTAAAATCTGGCACGGCCTCGAAAACTTTCGCGCCGAATCGCAATTATTTACCTGGCTATACCGCATAGCTACCAATGAAACCATCACTTTTTTAAATCAAAGAAACAAGCGCATTACCATTGCCTTTGAAAGCGACAATACTAGCGATGAAGACAAATACTCGCCTGCCGATTATGTTAAAGGCGAATCGCACCAAATTGATAGCGAGGATGTGTTAATGCGTTTGCAAAAGGCAATAGAGACATTGCCTGAAAAGCAGCGCCTTGTATTCAATTTGCGGTATTACGATGAAATGCCATACGAGCAAATGAGTGAAATTCTGGACACCAGTGTAGGGGCCTTAAAAGCAAGCTACCACCACGCTGCACAAAAAATTGAGAAATTTTTGCTGGGTGAAGTTTAAACTATCAGCGCTGTGCGCCGTCTTATAAATGTATATTATATAAATTAACATATTTAACACATTAAAAGCACTAGAATTATCCCCCTAAGGGTACCAAAATTTTAATTTGAAGTGAAAACACAAAACGAAATATTAAAGGAATTACAACAAATAGCACCCAATTTGGCGGCGTTGGAAAAAACAAATCCATACACTTTGCCTGATGGCTATTTTGTAAACTTTAAAAATGTGTTGTTAGAAAAACTACAGCGGGAAAATATTAAAGTTGAATTAAGTGCACTTGCTCCTGAATTATCAAAACTTGAAACTATTAGTGCGGTTAATATTCCTGCAAAATACTTCAGCGATTTTTCATCTCGGTTGGTAGATAAAATAAGAGCGCAAGAAGCCCTAAACGAATTGGCGGAAATAGCACCTGCACTTTCTAAGCTTGAAAAAATAAATGCTTTCGAAGTACCGGCAAATTATTTCAGCACATTTCCTGGCAAGATATTAAGCAATGCAACGCAGCCGCAAGGTTATACGGCTCCGGCTAATCCTAAATGGATGCAATCGCTTAACCTATTGCTTGAACAAACAGTTAACAAAGTTTTCAAACCAAAATACACTTTTGCTTTTGCAGGCTTAACTACCACTGTTATTATTGCAGTCTTAATGTTTACAAAAATTAATCAGTGCACCGATTTGGAATGCAAATTTGCCCAACTAAGCAGCGAAGAAATTAATGTTTATCTAGATACCAAATCTGACATGTATTCCGATGAGATTTTTGAAATGACTGTTGATGAAAAATTGCTACCGGGAATAGATAAAGAAAATTCGACAGGTATTTATAAAGATGCGCTGAAAGACGTTGATGATGCAGCTTTAAACTCTGCCATTACCGATTAAAAAAAAGATATTTTAACTTTATTCCAATAAAATGAAAACGATAAACAGGATATTAAGAATGAAAAGTGTAGCACTAACGGTACTGCTTGCACTAACTATTTTTTATGCCCAATCGGCCAAATTGCCAAAAAGTGTTTTACGCCAGGGAACTCCATCACAGGCCGATAGAATTGAGGCATTAAAAGTAGCTTACATTACCGAGCAGTTAAACCTTAGCCCCACTGAGGCGCAAAAGTTTTGGCCCTTATATAATTCGTACAAAACCGATTTGCAGTCCATTCAAAAAAACTATGTGATTGATAAAAGTAAGCTTACTGCCGAACAGCAATTAGATTTAGAACAGAAAAAACTCGATTTAAAAAGAAGATACAAACCACAGTTCGAAACTGCTCTGGGCACTGAAAAGCTAAACCAGCTTTATAACCTCGAAAGAAAATTTCAGGAAAAGCTGAAAGAAATACGCGAGCAGCGCGTGCAGCAACGAAATACCCTGGGCGGAGGAAGATACAACGGCCGTCAAAAATAGCTCTTAGCCATATCCATTATCTCATACATCTCAAATTGTTAAATTCTTATCAAAAAAGCTACCTTTGCCGCGCTTTATGAAAAGCCATGGCGAACATATTCATCCCGTTTTCGATCAATTACTTAGCCGTACTGATAAAGAGTCTTTGCTGCACCAAAAAGCAAAGGTTATCTGGCTTACCGGTTTAAGCGGCTCGGGTAAAACCACTATTGCCAAAGGTTTGGAGGCAAAACTGCACCAAAAAGGCTTTCTGGTAATGGTGTTAGATGGCGATAATGTGCGCGCAGGCATTAATAATAACCTCGGCTTTTCTGATGAAGACCGCACCGAAAACATCCGCCGCATAGCCGAAATTTCAAAACTGTTTTTAAATTGTGGTGTAATTGCTGTTTGCTCCTTTGTTTCACCTACCCATAAAATAAGGAGCCTTGCAGCAGATATTATCGGCAATGATGATTTCGTGGAAGTGTATGTAAATACACCTGTTGAAGAGTGCGAACGCCGCGATGTAAAAGGGTTATACGCTAAAGCCAAAAAGGGAGAAATAAAAGACTTTACCGGCATTACCGCACCCTTCGAAGCACCAAAAAATCCGGCGTTCGAAGTAAAAACTGAAAACAAAACCATTGACGAATCTGTGAATGAAGTGATGAATTTTATTGTTCCGCAAATAAAGATGAAGAGATAAATGGCCTACACGCTTAACCACTTAAAAACACTCGAGTCCGAATCCATATTTATAGTGCGCGAAGTAGCTGCGCAGTTTAATAATCCCGCTATTCTTTTCAGCGGCGGTAAAGATTCTATTCTTGTAACTTACCTTGCCCGCAAAGCCTTTTATCCGGCACCGGTACCATTCCCTTTAATGCATATTGATACCGGGCACAATTTTGTTGAAACCATACAGTACCGCGATAACCTGGTTAAAAAGCTGGGCTTAAAATTAATTGTTGCCAACGTGCAGGATTCTATTGATAAGGGAAGAGTAGCCGAAGAAAAAGGCTATAACGCATCGCGCATTCGCCTTCAAACTACTACCCTGCTCGATGCTATTGAACAAAACAAGTTTGATGCCTGTATTGGCGGCGCACGCCGTGACGAAGAAAAAGCACGTGCTAAAGAAAGGTTCTTCTCGCACCGCGATGAGTTCGGCCAATGGGACCCAAAAAATCAACGCCCCGAATTATGGAATTTGTTTAACGGCAAAATGCACCAGGGCGAAAACTTCCGTGTATTCCCCATCTCAAACTGGACCGAGTTAGACGTATGGCAATATCTGGCTATGGAAAAAATTGAAATGCCATCATTGTATTTTTCGCACAAACGCAAGGTATTTATGCGCGATGGCACCTGGCTTGCCGAAAGCCCTTATATACCAATGCGGCAAACAGAACAAGCCGAAGAAAAAACAGTGCGGTTTAGAACCATTGGAGATATAACTTCCACCGGTGCCACACTTTCATCTGCTTCCACGGTTGATGATATCATACAGGAAATAGCCATTTCAAGAATTACCGAACGTGGTGGAAGAGCCGATGATAAAAGAGGAGAAACATCCATGGAAGACCGTAAGAAAGAAGGATATTTTTAGAATGATATAGCGTGATATAATGATGAACAAACAAGATATTAAGTCAGAAATTTCGAACCCGAAATCAGCTACGCCTGATTCGCAATTCAATTCAGATAGTTATATGAATATGGATTTGCTGCGCTTTACAACCGCCGGTAGTGTCGACGATGGAAAGTCAACATTAATAGGCAGGCTTTTATACGATTCAAAATCAATTTTCGAAGATCAGTACGAATCTATTAAAGCTACTTCCGAACGGCGTGGAGAAGAAGGCGTAAATCTTGCATTACTTACCGATGGATTGAAAGCCGAACGCGAACAAGGCATTACTATTGATGTGGCCTATCGCTACTTCTCAACCCCTAAAAGAAAATTTATTATTGCCGATACACCGGGACATGTGCAGTATACCCGCAACATGGTTACCGGTGCATCAACCGCTAACCTGGCTGTTATATTAGTTGATGCACGCCACGGAATAGTAGAGCAAACAAAACGCCATTCCATCATAGCATCACTGCTCGGCATTCCACACATCGCTCTTTGCATCAATAAAATGGATTTGGTAGGCTGGAGCAAAGAAGTGTTCGATAAAATTGTTGCCGACTACAGCGAGTTTGCAGCCCGCTTAAAAACAAAGGATATTCACTTCATTCCCATTTCAGCCCTGCAAGGTGATAATGTAGTTAACCGGTCCGAAAAAATGAAATGGTATCACGGCGGCACATTAATGTATTTACTCGAAACCATCCACATCGCCAGCGATATCAACCATATTGATATGCGCTTTCCGGTGCAATATGTTATTCGCCCCTACAACGATAAGTTTCACGATTACCGTGGTTATGCCGGCCGCATTTCAAGTGGCGTTATTCGCCCTGGCGATTCAATTGCTGTACTTCCATCAGGCTTTACCACAAAAATAAAATCGGTTGAAGTAGACGGTCATTCCCTAAGAGAAGCATTTGCACCGCTTTCAGTAACTGTATTGCTTGAAGATGATATTGACATATCGCGCGGAGATATGCTGGTGCGCGAAGGCAATGTGCCCCGCCAAGGCCAGGATATAGATGCTATGGTTTGCTGGATGGGCGAAAAGCCGCTTCTACTCAACGGCAAATATTTTTTAAAGCACACTACTAAAGATGTTCGTGCGGTGGTTAAAGAAGTTAAATACAAACTTGACATTAACACCCTTCATCGTATAACCGACAACCCATCAATAGGCATGAATGATGTAGGCAGAATTTCCATTCGCACCACTGCACCATTATTTTTCGATGCCTACACCAAAAATCGCGAAACCGGTAGCTTTATATTAATTGATGAAGCAACAAATGTTACAGTAGGCGCATGTATGATTATTGATTAATGTATTTGTCCTCCTTTGGAGGAGGAGTGCGAGGGCCTGTAGGGGTGCAGGAGGAGGAGGCTGTTTGTTTTCTTTACAACTTAAAAATCCAAAATTCCCATGAAAGAAAAAACCGTAAGCGAACTAAAACAAATGCGCGACAATCACGAAGATTTTCAATTGATTGATGTTCGCGAACCTGATGAGTATGAGTTGTCGAATTTAAATGGCGAGCTTATACCAATGGGCGAAATACCCGCCAACGTTGATAAAATATCAAAAGATAAACCTGTAATCATTCATTGCCGCAGCGGCGCTCGCAGCGCAAGAATGTGCGCCTATCTTGAACAAAACCATGGCTTCACCAATCTCTACAATCTAAAAGGTGGTATCCGGGCGTGGGCCGAAGAGATTGACCCCTCCCTTTCTGTTTAAATAAGCATTTTGTATTATCTAAATACTTAATACTAGTTACTAAATACTATTTATATAACTCAGCTATTCCAACAGCCGAAGTTTTTATTTCGTCTGCCAGCTTCTTCGGTTTAATCACTTTTACATTTTCGCCGTAACTTAATATTTGCATTTTCAATTCTGTGTTTATCACCAATTCCAGCGAAATGAGTAACTCCTTCGGCGTATCTTTCAATATTTTTTGCGATAAGTGAAGTGGAATTGTTTTTACATAATTCCCCTGCACCGGTAAAAACGAAAGCACTACTTCTTCCGGCTTCCCCTGCCCCACAGTTACACCTAACACATTTTTATAAAAAGTCTTTTTATCAATCTTTTCCTCTCCAAAAGTTTGGTCAGTAATTTCAAGGTCAACAATCCGGTCTAAAGCAAAAGTTAGTATCCGGTGCTCCTTCTTACTAATACCATTCCCAATCACATACCAAAAATTTTTCGACTCCCGAATCAAATACGGCTCCAATAAATTTTCCGAAATGTTTTCGCTACCATGCTTTTTATATCTAAGTTTCAAAACTCTCCGATCCGAAATTGCTTTAAGCACCGGTTCAACAAACTCAATACCTTTTATTATAAAAGGCTTGTCTAATTGTATATGGTCACTCTCCCCCCGCGCCTCTTTATTAATTTGAACCGTCGAAGCAATTTTCATAATCGCTTCTTCAAATTCTTTAATAGCGGGCAAATGCTTAAACTGATTCAATATGCTTATCGCAAAATCAAGCCCGTGCAACTCATCTGCAGTAACCGGTAAATTATCAATCGAATAATTCGGGTCGCTGTAACAATATGTTCTTTCCGTTCTATCATAAAAAATAGGCGCATTAAAATTAAGCGACAAGTTATATCGCATCTCCTGCAAGTCAAGCTGCACCGTACGTTTCGAAACCGGCTTATCTAAATGCTCACTTACATACGCTATCAATTCCTCTAATTGTGGGTAAGGTTTTTTGCGCAACCTCGCATCAATCCATCTATATCGGGTGTAGGCATCTCTGTTCTGTGGCATTCGCTTTTTATGATTTAATTATATGACAATCAAATAGTTATATTGAAAAAAGGTTCAAATAACCCTTTCTCACTTTTCATTACACAATGCAATTTGTAAAAATTTTTTCACTACGCAAATACATTGCGTAGTGGCGGCCCAAATTTGCTTTATCAAAAACATAAAACAAATGGAAACAAAATCTTCTTCTACGCCTCTACCAAAAGAAATCTTTGTCAACGAAATTGAGTTTTACAGCAAGAACGAAATCTACTTGTTCGGGTTTATGCACAGCAGTGGAAAATTCCACGAAACGCGATACTCTATCGAGCGTAAACAATTACAAAAGTTGTTAAGTGCTAACCAATCAATAGGCGTTGAAATTTTATGGCAAATAGAGCAATTATGGCTCTATCCGCACAGTGTGCCTGCCACTATTAACCTGGTTGATTTGTTTGGTACCACACAGGTTTTCACGCTCCAAACACATACTGATCATGCAAACCCCGCGTTTTTACAGTATAGACTTATGTAATCGGTGTAATCCTAATTTATCTGTCAATCATAAAAAATAAAACAATGAAAAATCTAAAATACAATCTTATCAAAGGCCCTAAAGAAACAGTTGGCGATTATTTACAATCTCTCAACAACAACGAATTGCAAGACATATACAGCTCCTCGTTTTTTTACGACCTCAAAATTCCTGATTTATTAAAAAAGATAGAAAGCGAATTGCAGAAAAGAAAAGTAGGCCTGCAAACCGTTTTATTTTAAACTGCTTTAACTTTTGGTTTTTGTTCATGGTTAATTAAAGCCCTGGGTTCGTGGATGTCCCGGGGCTTTTTCATTATTTTTTTGTCCTCCTTTGGAGGAGGAGTGCGCGTGCCTGTGGGTAAGCAGGAGGAGGAGGCTGTTGGCTTAACTTAATAATATGCGCTAAAGGGAGTTAGAGGATAAGGTAAACAGCAAAATGGAAGTTGCTATATTTAAGCCTGCTCGCAGAAACAAAAAATGAAAGTAGATAACATCCAAAAACAAATCTTCGACTCCTTCGAAATTGATGAGCAATTTTTACCCGCCACTCATTCCGACGAAGAAAAATTCAACGCTTTTCGCGATTTATTGATTCGAAGAGTTGAAGAGCTGGCCGAAAAAGACATGGAGAAGCTCTTCTCAATTTTATACCGCATTGATGTAAGCGAAAAAAAACTGCACGAAGTATTAGCCCACACCCCGCCAGCCGATTTTTCAAAAACAATAGCCGATTTAATAATTGAACGCCAAATACAAAAAATAAACACCCGTAAGCAATTTGGAGATACAGAAACCGAATGGAATTTTGATATTTGATGAAGATATAAGCATTCGAGAAAGAAAATAATGATGATTAAAAACATGATTAAAGCAAACAACCCTAACCTAAAAAGTTGGGTAGAAGTAAAACCGGGAAGTGATTTCCCCATACAAAATATTCCCTTCGGAATTTTTAAAACTAACGACAGGCCACCACGTGCAGGCGTTGCTATAGGCGAGTATATTTTAGATTTATCGGTACTATCCTATTCCGAAATGTTTGATGCTATTGCGTTTGATGAAGATGTATTAGACCAAACAACACTCAACGATTTTATTGCCCTCGGCAAACCCATCACCAACGCAGTGCGCGAAAGAATTGTCGAATTATTAAGTATCGACAATCG
>CAIXGR010000051.1 GCA_903919075.1 uncultured Bacteroidota bacterium
AGGCCATCTCCTGCGCCGTTTCCAGTTACCGTTAAAGTAGTAGGCTGTCCGTAACAAGCTATTGTAGGATATGAAACTGTTGCGTATACATATGCTATAGAAACTGATTTGCTACACTCGCAGCTAAAGTTTACCGCATTTTGTGTAGTGTCGTTAACCTGAAGGTTAAACTCGAAACCGCTGGTTCCCGGAAATACTACTAATGTATCATATGTAGTATTTGTTCCGGCGTAATACACCCCAGAGGCCTTAGCGTTTCTCACGCCAACACCGGTCCCATTAGGATTAATAATTGTTCCGTGCAAATCTTTCCGAATAAAAGCTCCGGCAGAGTTGCTGGCGAACGAATATGAAATAGTTGAGTGAGCCGTGCTCCTCGCTACTTCTATATAAATGATAAAATCATGGGTGGTATCATTAGGGCTGCTTACAGCACATGCAGTTAATGGACCCACAATATTACAAGCAGGTGGCGGGGTATTTTGCGCACTGCTTGTTTGGGCAGTAGCAACAAAAAAAAGCAACATCAGGAATCCCAAAATGTTGCTTGCGCTTTTGCCAAATACATTTTTTGTCAAGTTTAGACAACATGTAGAAAGATTTTTCATATCCAAGTTTTTAAGCTTATTGTTTGAAGAAATATTGGGTGCTGTATATATATTAGAATTCATATTTTTTGTAGCTTGATTGTTCATTCTTTAAATTAGTTACCGGAAGTTGAAGAAGCACCTGAAGTAGATACTGATACAGACTTACTGCATTTTGAAACACCATTCGGCGTGGTTACTTCTAATTTAAGATTGAACTCAGAACCCTGATTGCCCGGGCAAACAATTAATTTTTGGGTTACAGTGTTTTTAGACGGGCTGTAAACAATAGGTCCTTTGGTACGAATAAAAGCATTGGAAGAGTTGCTTGAAAATTCGTAGTTAATAGTAGGATTAGCCGTACTGTGGGCTACCTCAACATTGATTGTGATATCAGGACCTGAAGCTACTGCCTCAAGCGGCCCTGAAATATTGCACGAAGGATAAGCTACGCCCTGAGCCTTACCTTCATACTGAAATGCGAAAACCATAAAAAGCATTGCGAATAATGCTTTTGCTAAAAAATTCGCTGCATAACAACGGTCCTGACAATAAGTTCCAAGACCTCTAAGTGTAGAGTAATTCATACTTTATGACTTTTTAATTTTTAAAAAAATATATAAAATCCCAAATCCAATCGTCCTACTTACTAAATCTGGGAGTGTGTCCTTTGTCCCTTTAGTTCTTCCTGGGGTAGAAAAACTAAATCTTAAAAAATCTATCTCAAAAAAAACAAACAACTTCATCAAAACCTGAGAACAATATATTCGTGCATTTATAATTTGTCAACTACTTTTTTTACATTTTTTCTTTTCGCACACAAATTTTCTCCGCACAAAAGTATTTATTTAGTTACATGTTAAAGCGCCTGTTTATAATACATTTTACAACTAACAACAATTTTGTGTACCGTAAAAGACCTAATTAAATATAAAACTACCGAGGCCTGTTTAACCATTTTTGTAATGGACATCATAAAATCGAAAATTCAATTATATCTTATTGTGTGCCTTTAACGGGCGGAATATATACCAAGCGGAAGTTACATTGAAAAAAAGTTATTCACTATTTCAATGTAATACCAGGGGAAATAACGCACTAAATATTAATAGAGCTATCGCCCGAAAAAATAGCTAAATAATATTTGTGAGATAAAATTCATGCAACCGGAAATGCCTAATTCTGCAAGTTAACACGCTCAAACCTACATATTCCAACATGGGCTGAAACCGGCTAATAGCTTGGAAATCATCTGTTGTATGCACACTTTACACAAAAGCAAACTGCTTATTTACTTGACAAACCATTTGCCACCGTTTATCTTAATACATATTCAGGCATTGTTTAAAAAAACAAACAACCTGAGTAGGCATTAAATTAAAATTTGCTGCCACCTAAGTATCCACAATTTGAAATGAAAAAGTGTGGTGTTTTTTTTGAACTGAATATAAATTATGCTAACAAAAGATATTTCAAACATCATTTACTTTGTGCAAGCAAAAGGAATTAATCCTGCTGAACCGAGTTGCGCATTGGCGGCCAGACTTGCTGAAGCCGAGTCGATTACCAAAACCAATCTTTTAGTTTATGATTTTGAGTTGAATAAACTCTTTTTCGCCAACGAAAGAGCCTCATCTTTTCTTGGCGTGGAAAAAATGACACACAACAATCAAGACGATTCGTTTATTGAAAACATACTACACCCTGTTAGTTACCAATTACTTCAACTTAATCCAAGATTAAGACAGCGACAAACCGAAGACCTTTGCGGCGTCTTTTATTTAAAAACGCAGGGAAAGGGAAAATATGGATGGGTTTATGCTACAGCAAAAGTGATAAATTATAATGCAGCCGGAGTACCAAAACTTATTTACATCTGCTTTCTTGAAGTTGAACGTGCAGTTGAATATTATCTCAAATTCATTCGCAATGCATCTACTACCGGCGAGGAAACACGTGTAGTTGAGTTGATGGGCACATTGAAAGACCGTGAAATGGAAATGCTAAGCTTGATTGCAGATGAATGTACATCAAAAGAAATAGCTGATAAATTAAGTATTACCCAAGCGGCTGTAGATGCTGCAAGAAAAAGGCTTATTAAAAAGCTGAAAGTAAAATCTGTGGTTGGATTGGTTAAAGTAGCAGTGGCATTAGGTTTAACAGGAAAAGGTTCGCTACATACACCTTACGCGCGTAATTTAGGTCGACATAGAAGAACTGTTTCAAACAACTTTAAGGTGCCTGCTAATAGAACGCCCGATGCTTAACCACCTTCTGTAATAAACACTTTGCCCCTTGTAGTTTTAATGCTGATTGAGTATAAAGATTGTAGAAAAACAAACAATCATAGATAGCGAAGAAAGCATAGTCATTCGCATAGCATGTGCAAAATCTGCACTTGATTTATCCCTTAAAGTTATTGTAAACCAATACAAGAAATACACTACTACTGGAAATAGACATCCACTGAAAATAAAAAACTGCCCTACGCCATAATAGCTAGAAAAGTAATAATAGCTAATTGCAGAGGCCAACAGAAACAATAGTGCTGAAAAAATAAAAGTGCCTATAACTCCTAATTTATAACTAATAGTATAGTCTCCTCTCCTGCTATCTTCATCGTGCTGATATATTTGTGTTAGCGGATAAAAACCGCCGATTAGCAACGACGCAATAAGCATACAAGCTATATTTTTATTGTCGAACCATTGTGTATTAAAGTTATTCTCGCTGCACATATTTACTATCATAAAAGTGAATGCTCCTTGAAATGTTATAACTATCAACCAACTTAGTATTGCGTATTTTTTAAGGCGTATGCCCCGCCAGCTATATGCTTTAGACACCGCAACGTATAAAAGCATTAATAGCAATAGCCACATATTTACAAACAGACACAATAACAACCCTATGGTATCCATTATAATACTGGCATTGTACAACTTAATGGTAGCCGGTGGTGGATTTTTCAGCCCACCTATACTACCTTTATCGTTATCCATATAGCTATTGTATACATTACTACCAGGATAGATGAAAAAATGAAGGGATATAAAAACAATAAGGGTGTTCATCCAGTTAATGGTTACTGACTGACTTATTGCAAAGCAAAAAATAGGAAAAAGGAATAATGAAAACGGTATGCGTAGATGTATAATAGTATCTCTGTCGAAAATATCGGTAATATAATTTCTCATGGCACACTAATTGCGTTGTTTTTCATTAAATTGCATAAGTAATACTTCTGTTTCGAATACAAATCACCCATCAGAAAGTAAATATAGAGAATAGTGCGTTGAACAGATTTTTATTCATTAAAGCAAACTGAAAGTGTCACCATCAATATTCGCAATCGGAACGGCCGTTCCACCTTACAAAATATCACAGCTGTTACATTGCTCAATTTTAGAGTCGGCAGAAGGAATTGGCAGAAGAGAAAAACTACAATTGCGCAAAGTGTATCATAGTAGTGGTATTACAACTCGCCACAGTGTGCTTGAAGAATTTGGGCGAACCGACCAAACAGAAAATATTCTTTTTTATCCCTCCAATCATCATGCATCAATGCCCATTTCACGACGAATGGCTTTGTACGAACATTACGCATTGGGCTTGTCGGAAAAGGCTGTAACAGAATGTTTAGAGAAATTGCCTTTAATAAAGCCAAATCAAATCACACATTTAATTACGTTCAGTTGCACAGGCATGTCGGCACCTGGTTTAGATATACAACTTATCGAAAAATTAGGTTTAAATAGAACTATAGAAAGGACTTGTATCAATTTTATGGGGTGCTATGCGGGCATCAATGCCATTAAATCGGCATACCACATTAGCCGGTCGGAACCTGAAGCAATAGTGTTATTGGCTGGAGTTGAACTTTGTACGTTGCACTATCAGCAAGGAGATAAGGAAGACCAGATTATTGCCAATGCTATATTTAGCGATGGTGCTGCAGCATGTATTATCTCCGAAAAAAAAATACAAACTGCTAATAATTCTCTATCACTACAACCTAAAAACTTTTATTCGGCCTTTGAACCGGGAGAGAAAGAAGAGATGGCATGGCGCATAGGCGACCATGGTTTTGACCTTCGACTTAGTTCATATGTACCTGCCCTTATTAAAAAAAGCATACCTGACTTTATGTCAGAGTTATTTAATCGGGCAAACGTAAAACAGGAGGATATAGATTTTTACGCGTTCCATCCTGGCGGCATGAAAATATT
Source organism: uncultured Bacteroidota bacterium (assembly GCA_903919075.1). GTDB lineage: Bacteria > Bacteroidota > Bacteroidia > Chitinophagales > LD1 > Bog-950. The sequence continues at coordinate 4,817 of CAIXGR010000051.1, forward strand.
AGAAGCTTGCGAGGAAGCCTTACATATATTAAAGAAAGAGAATGAAATTGCCTATCGTGTATTAAGTGAATATGGGAACATGTCTTCAGTAACTATATTTTTTGTATTGAAACAGTTTTTGGAATTCTTCAAACCGGAAGATATTGGCAAAAAAATACTGGCCTGTGCTTTTGGGCCAGGGCTTACTATGGAGTCGATGATTGCAGAAATTGCCTAAAAAATAACCATGACTGACCTCTCTATACGCTCCTCTCTTCCCGAAAAAATGGATCAGGCAGATGAATCGAAAGATGAAACCTTAAAATCTTTGAGCGAAATTGAGACCATTAATAAATGGTTAGGAGGCTATAATGTTATAATTAATGCATTTGAAAAATTGGAGTGGCCAAACCGAACTGTAACTATTGTAGATTTGGGAAGCGGGGGTGGCGATACCTTGCGTGTAATTGCTAAGTGGGCAAAAAAAAATAACAAATCGGTTAAACTAATTGGTATCGACAGAAATCCTGTAATGACCGAATACGCTACCAGCCGCTCTCAGGCTTTTGGCAACCTTATATATATGACAATGGATGTTTTTGATCCAAAGCTTTTGGATATAAAGGCTGATATTACCATGAACTCACTTTTTTGCCATCATTTTAATAATGATGAGCTAACCCGGCTGATGGGCAATATGTACAAGATTGCCTCGCATAGTGTAATCATTAACGATATTGACCGGCATTGGTTGGCTTACTATTCCATTAAATGGATTACAGCTTTATTTTCAAAAACCTATATGGTTAAGTACGATGCTCCTCTATCGGTAGCCCGTTCACTAACAAAACGGGAATGGCAGTTAATCATGCAACAAGCCGGCATTAAAACTTATTCGCTACAGTGGATGTGGGCATGGCGCTGGCAAATTATTATTCGTAAACCCGAAGTGCATGCCTGATAATACTTCAGCTTCAAAAAATACTTTTGACATAATAATTGTTGGCGGTGGCCTAGCCGGCCTGGTTTCGGCTATACTTTTAAGCCGCAAGAATAAAAAAGTACTATTAATAGAGAAGAAAGCATATCCTTTTCACAGGGTTTGTGGTGAATATATAAGTAATGAAGTGCTGCCATTTTTAAAGTCCTTGGGTTTCGACCCATATATATATGGTGCAGTTGCCATTAACAAATTGCTCATTTCAACCCCATCTGGCAAAAGTGTTTACCCGCCGCTTGGACTTGGAGGCTTCGGCTTAAGCCGTTATACTATGGACCAAGCCTTGTTTGAATTGGCCAAAAAAAGTGGTGCTTTTATACTGACAAAAACAAAAGTTGCAGATGTAGCTTTCGAAAACGATGCATTTATGGTAACCACCAACAACAGTGAAACATTCTTTGCCAAAATAGTAATAGGCAGTTATGGCAAACGCGATACGCTTGACAAACAATTGAACCGAAAGTTTATACAAACGCATACCGGCTACCTGGGTGTAAAGTATCATATCAAAACAGATTACCCGGCAGATGAAATTGGACTGCACAATTTTGAACAAGGCTATTGCGGTATCTCGCGCGTTGAAAACGATACCTATAATTTATGCTACCTCTACCATAGAAAGAATAATGCAAAAATTAAAGATATAGCTAATATTGAACAAAATGTTCTTTTCAAAAACCCAGTGCTTAGGGAAATATTTTCCAACTCGGAATTTCTGTTTGATAAACCTGTGGTGATTAATGATTTTTCGTTTGCGCCAAAATCTTTGGTTGAAAACCATATTTTGATGTGTGGCGATAGTGCGGGGTTGATTACCCCTTTGTGCGGAAATGGTATGAGCATGGCCATACATGGAGCTAAACTACTTTGCGATTTGATAATTGAAATGAGCGTTCTGGATAGCGATATTATTAATTTACATCAAAGAGAGGTTTTAGAGAATCTGTATGAAAAGGAATGGAGTAAAAATTTTAAAGCAAGGTTATTTTGGGGAAGAACTATTCAAAAGCTATTCGGCAATAGTACAATTACGGGAATGAGTATTAGAAGCATTCATGCAGTGCCGCCTTTGGAAAGATGGTTGATTGGAAAAACTCATGGCAGCGTAATAAATGTTTAATCAGGGTTTACTACTCTCCCACCACAACCTTTTTAAAAATCAGTAAACCATCCATCAAAAATTTTCTGTCTCATATATAGACAAAGTTGGCAAAATTCAGCAACCTTTAGATGAGTACATATAATAGAGACAAAAACCCTTTATCTTTATACTCTCTATTGATAAAATTGAAACCCCATGATAAAAAAACTACTCTGCTGTCTTATAGCCACTTTTTTATTAAGTATTATTTTTCCAAACCATACATTATTAGCACAGGGCACTTGGACCCAAAAAGCCAGTTTTTCCGGAGGTGGCAGAGTATATTCAACCTATTTTGCAGTTAAAGGAAAGGGGTATATCGGGTTTGGTGATTATACTAATCCGAATGACCTTTGGGAATTTGACCCCGCCACAAATGCATGGACCCAAAGAGCTTCAATACCAGGCGAGTCGGGAAGAGCAGAAATGCTGGGGTTTGCCATTGGAAATTATGGTTATGTTGGGTTGGGGTTATCTACAACGGGACAAGATGATAACGGTTTTTGGAAATTTGACCCTTCATCAAATACATGGTCGGCTATAGCTTTTTGGCCAGATGACTGGACACGTGGTGCATTTGCATTTGTAATTGGCAATGATGCATATGTTGGTTCAGGAAGTGCAGATACTATGACACATTTTTGGAAATACAATTTAGTGAACAATGCATGGACCCGAAAAAACAACATACCCACTGCTGCAGTACGTTATTTCGGTATTGGTTTTGCAATTGGCAATAAAGGTTATGCGGCCATAGGTGTTGGCGCCGACGGCAGTACTGCCAAAAACGACCTTTGGGAATATAACCCTGATACTGATAGCTGGACTCAAAAAGCAAATTTTGGGGGAGGAATAAGAGTAAACGCAGTTGGTTTTGCCAGCGCATCAAAAGGGTATATTGCCACTGGGCACAATAATCTGGGCAGCTACTTTAATGACTTTTGGGAATATAACCCTGGAACAGATACCTGGACGCAAAAAGCAAATTACCCTGGGCCAGGCTTGCTTGCCGGTGCCGGGTTCTCAATAGGTTGCCACTCATATTTAGGTTTGGGCGATACCCCGCCACCCGGTTTTATACCTCAATCAGATTTTTGGCAGTTTACTAATGATGCAGCATCCTCGTTATATGTTACTGCAGATACTACCATTTGTCCGGGCAATCCGGTTGCACTAACTGCAAATGGGGGTGTATCTTATCTATGGAGCCCCTCCACCGGATTAAATACAATAAATGGAGCAACTGTAATTGCTACACCAAATAATTCTATTGCCTATACTGTTACCGACACTTCTATAAGCGGGTGCAATGCATCTGCCACCGTTAACATTACTATTAGTTCGGGTGATACAGCAAGTGTTTCAATTCAGGCAAACCCTACCGGCACAGTTTGCGCCGGAACGCCCATTACTTTTACAGCATTACCGGTAAACGGCGGCAATCCTTTATACCAATGGAAAGTAGGTGGCCTTAATACCGGAACCAATAATTCTGTTTTCACTTCAAGTTCACTTAGCGATAGCAATATAATTACCTGCATAATGACTTCAACAGCCAACTGTGTAAGTGGTTCGCCTGCAACATCAAATTCAATTATTGTAAATATAGCTCCTGGTCCAGCAGCAGGAACAATAACAGCCAGCAGCGATACAATTTGTACCGGTAGCCCTGTTCACTTGGTGGATGGGGGAAGCTCAGGGAGCATTCAGTGGCTAACATCTTTAAACGGAACTTCGTTTACCAATATCGCTGGTGCTTCATCAACCACTTACGATACTTCAAGCTTAACTGAAACCACTTACTATTTTGTAACTGCAAGTGGAAGTTGTGGTACCGATACTTCTAATACAGTAAAAATATTTGCTGCTCCATTGCCGGCCCCCATCCTCTCTGCCACTGATTCCATTTGCCCCGGCGATTCAACACAAATATGCGAAGTTACCGCCTTTAGCGGGTACCATTGGAACACCGGTGATAGCACATCGTGCACATGGGCCAATCAAGCCGGTGGATATTGGGTTATTGTAACCGATGCTAATGGATGCATTGCGGTTTCTGAGCATCAAAATGTTTTAACTTATTCCACTCCTCAAGTTTCAATAACTGTTCATGGAGATACTTTATCTACTGTCAATGCGGTTTCAAGCCAATGGCTTTTAAATGATACAATTATACCCGGAGCAACTTCGAATATTTATATAGCGCACGAAACAGGAAATTATTCAGTACGGGTAGCTGATGCTAATGGTTGCACAAATGAATCGATCGCAACGCGCATAGTTATAAGTGGTATTGCAAAGTTTTCGGATGATGCTGACTTGAAAATTTATCCTAACCCTGCTTCCAGTATATTAGTTATACAAGCAAAAGATTTTTCTGCCGCCGAAATTTTGGTTTTTGATGTAACCGGTAAATTAGTAATGAAAGAAAAATTTACGCCACAACTTAACATTAGTGATTTACAATCCGGTATTTATTTAATAGAACTACAAAGCAATTTTGCAACTGCCAGAAAGAATTTTTTGAAATTATAAAATTGATGTTGATTTATTTAAAAGCGAGGTAACCCCGCATTAGATAAATGTACCAATTATGAATAATTACAAACTCAACCAAAATAATTTATTGGTAATCATATAACTATAAATTAAAAAGTAGTTTACAAGTGCCTGTTGGGAATAATATATTTTCCCTTAACTTCGTTGTTACGTCAACAAGCGTTGTTCAAAAAAAATGATTTTTTTAAAACCTAAAACTTAAAGAATATGAAAAACTTAATCTTATTATTTACTGCATTAACTATTTCGCTTGGCATATTTGCGCAAGGCAGCAAAATGGAAAGCAAAAAAATGGAAGGCCATAAAATGAAGGACTGTTGTATGATGAAAGATGGTAAAATGATGTGTATGAAGGATGGCAAAACCATGGCAATGGATAAAGACATGACCATGAAAAACGGCTGCACAGTAATGAAGGATGGTACTGTAAAAATGAAAGATGGAAAAACCATGAAAATGAAAAATGGTGAGTCGATAGATATGGATGGAAAGATGGAAGAAATGGATATGGATAAAAAAATGAAGTAATACAATTGACCATAAAAACGCTTGTTAAAAATAAGGCCGGTGAATTAACCCCGGCCTTATTTTTTCGTATGAAATTAAGTTCTATTTTTTTCCTCACTTACCAAGAAATCACCACTAAGCCATTACCACCATTACTATAATAACCTCCGCCCCTTCCAACTCCTGCAACATAATTTGCATCGGTATCATTAGGCGCAGCCCAACCAGCAAAAGTATTAGTACCTGTATTATCGTAATTACCTGCAATGTTAGTTACCGTTGAAAGGTTGCTTGTATAGGAAGAACCGCCACCGCCACCGCCTACGGTCATATTGCTTGCATAGTAACTATTAAACCCGCCGCCGCCGCTACCACCATAATAACCACCGCCGCCACCGCCACCGGCAAAAGGAGCATTGGCACCTGCTGAACCTGTATATTGAGTTCCGTTAATACTATTTGCATCAGCGCCAGTACTTGCAGTACCACCGGCACCGGTAGTAGCCCCGTGGCCGTTGCCGCCACCGCCACCCGAACTATACCCCCCATCAATTCCGTTGGGGGCACCGCCGCCGCCACCCTATACTGGTGTTTGATATGCCGCACTACCACCGCCACCACCACCGCCTGCCGTAGCAGCATCAGCTCCCGGTGCAATTTGTACGGCAGAGCGCCCCCCCCCCACTACCCGCAAAATATCCTGAACCTGCGCTTGGGCCTCCGTATCCTGAACCGGTACCACTTGCACCACCACCTCCAAAACCGCCGGCCGACCCAGATGAGGACGTTGCATATATACCCGCACCGCCCACTATAACAGTAAGCACTGAGCCAGGTGTTACTGCCAGCCAGCCGCTTACGTAGGCGCCCGCTCCACCGGATGAATAATTATTGCCACCGGCTCCTCCGCCAGCCCACATTTTTAAAAATACCTGGGTAACACCGGCTGGAACAGGAAAACTTTGATTAGAGCCGGTATAAGTAAATACCTCAGGATTTGGTGGAGGTGGTCCGGCATTTACTGTCATAGTTATGGTATTTGAAGTTGCCGGTGAGTTAGTTGCACAAATAGCATCGCTGGTCATTACACAACTTACAATATCGCCGTTGGCAAGAGCAGTGCTGGCGTATGTTGGACTGTTTACCCCCACATCACTACCATTTATCTTCCATTGATACGAAGGTGATCCACCGCCATTAGTTGGAGAGGCAGTAAAAGTAACATTAGTGCCCGTACTAATTGCGCCCGGTGGGCTTGCTGAAATATTTACGTTTGCTGGTGAAATTGTATTAACAGTTATTGAGTAAGTTGATGAAGTAATGCCCTGTCCACAAATATTTTTCCCTGTTACAGTTAAACTTCCAGATGTTGCCGAGTTGGAAAAACTTATAGCCACAGGGTTAGTAGAATCTGAGATAGTTGCGCCGGTACCGGAATAAGCCCACGAATAACTTGCCACATTGTTAATAGCTGGCACAGAATAGGAAACTCCATTTTGTCCTTGGCAAACCGTGGCTGTACCGGTTATTGAGCCAGCTGCACCTGGTAGATTTGGAGAAACAAAAACAGGCACCCAGTTTGGCGCTGATGACGTGCCAACATTGCAGTTAATGTTATCGCAATCCAAGTTGTATATCTGTAATGCTTTTGCAGGTGAGGCAATCGCATCGCGCTGAACAGTTGTCATTCGCGGAATTAGCAGGCCCTTATTAGTAAAGTTAACATCAAGCGCTGCCGAATTATCAGGCGGCGTTCCGGAGGGGCTAATACCTACTCCCTGTGCACTAGCATAAACAAACGAGCATGCGGCAATTGCGACAACCAACATTGCTTTCACTAATCCATTTATAAATTTTTCACCCATAGTAATTCAATTTAGAATACTATAAAGTTAGCTTTAATAAATTATTGGCAAAGTAATATTTAGAGTAGTAAGACTAAAGATACAAGAAGAAGGATAATTACTTGGTTAAAACAATCGGAGTATTGGCACTCCAATTTCCTTGCTTAACTTGTAGTAAATAAACGCCTTGCGCGAAAGATGAAAGATCGAGTTGCAAATTAATCTTTGTTCCTGTAAGTGTTTCAGTTTCAGAAATTATAGTTTGGCCAATCATATCCCATACCTTAATACTAACCGGTTCATTATTTGAGTTTTCCGACAAAGTTATATTTACTTGTCCGGTAGTAGGATTGGGAAAAATACTCAGATTATGGTTATTAATAATATTGTTTACCCCAAGTGTGGTATCTGTAAATACTGCCGAACGGCTGCTACAACCAAAACTGTCGGACACTTCAACCTGATAATGGCCACTTGTAGTAATAACAATAGCAACCTCAGTATCTCCGGTAAGTGCAACCGAATCCCTAAACCATTGGTAATAAGTTGCGGATGAGGAAACCAATGTATTGCCAAACCGTGTAATAGTTGGAACCGCAGGTGACGGGTGAACAATTAACTTTAAAGTAATAAAGCTATCGCAGCCGCCTACAGTGGTTAACGAATCAGTATAAGTACTGGTAGTAGTGTGCCCCTCAAAAATATCTCCCTGACAAATGCTGTGTGTAATAGTGTCCCTAATCGCCGCATTCATGGTAAGATACAAAGTACGGATACTATCACAACCGCCAGCAGCTGAAAGCGTATCAATATAAGTTCCGGGGCTGGTATAACCATAATAAGCATCTCCATGGCATATACTTTTATTTACCGTTGTATTAACAGTACTTGCAGCGGTAAGGTTTAGTGTGCGGGTACTATCGCAACCATTTACCGATGTATAAATATCAACGTAAGAACCGGTGGTTGTATGACCTGCATAACTTTGCCCTAAGCAAATGCTCTGGTTAATGGTAACAGCTATTTGCTCTAACACCGTTAAATTTAAAATGTTGATACTATCGCACCCATTTGATGCTGTAAGTGTATCGCTATAAGCACCGGTTGCAGAATGGCCTTGGTAAGTATGCCCGTAACAAACAGTTTTGTTCTGGGTAGTGCTGATTAATGACATTACAGTTAAATTCAAAGTACGGATGCTATCGCAGCCATTAGCACCGGTAAGTGTATCTACAAAATTACCACTGGCACCATGTCCGCCGTACGATTCGCCATAGCAAATACTTTCTGTAACCGTTGTATGGCTTACCTGTAAAACAGTAAGATGCAATGTGCGAATACTATCGCAGCCGTTAACAGCTGTAAAAGTATCAATGTAAGTACCGGTGTTAGTATGGCCAAGATATGATTCGCCGGTGCAGATACTCTGGTTAACTGTAACTGTATCTTTATTTAATACAGTAAGGTTTAGTGTGCGTATACTATCGCACCCGTTAGTAGCATTAAATGTATCAATGTACGTTCCGCTTTGATTATGCCCCAAATAAATATGGCCAAAGCAAACTGTTTGTTCTACGGTTACTAGGCTAAGCGGTAAAACAGTAAGGTTTAAAGTCCGGATACTATCGCAACCATTTGCAGCGTTAAAAGTATCGACATAAGTACCGGTTGAACTGTAACCCGCAAAAGTAACACCCTGGCAAACCGTTTTGCTAACCGTAGAAGTTACAACCGGTATAATTACAGGAATTATGGAGTCGAATGAACATGCATTACCACTATTATCGCAACCTTTTACTTTTAACTTGTAAGGGCCAGAACTATTCCAAGTAACGGTAACGCTGTTAGTGCCACCACCCGCTGTAATTGAACCGCCGGTTATACTCCATGTATATGTACTGCCGGCAACCAATGGTGTAGAATAAACATTGCCGGCTATATTATTGCTGCACAAAGTTTCGCTGCCTGAAATATTTACATTAGGCGCACCAAGAGTGGTATCAATATTTACCACTATACTAAATACAGGGCCCCAATTTCCGGCAATATCTTTGCTGCGCATACTTAAAAGATGAATACCCTGTGTTACCGGTGCCGGTATAGCGGCGCCAAGCAAATCCTGAAAATCGCCGCTAAAATTTCCACCCTGTGCTAACATAGGTGTGGCATTACCCGGTCCCGGATCGCTGTCGAAAAAATACTCGGCGGACATTACACCGGCATTTCGTATAGCAGCAGAGGTATTCTGTACATCTACCACAACCGTAAACACTGGCCCCCAGTTACCGGCTACTTCTTTAGCGCGAATGTTTAAAGTATGCGCACCAACTGATGGAAGTCCGATGTTACTTTGAGAAATAGTCTCAAATGCACTATTAAAGTTTCCATCGAAAGCCGTCATAGGGTTAGCACTGCCTTGGCCGGGGTCATTATCCCAAAAATATTCTGCGGCAATTACCTTATCGGCACGGATAGAAGTTAAATTATTTAATACCTGCATTACAACAGTAAACACAGGGCCCCAATTTCCGGCAACATCTTTTGTGCGGATATTTAAAGTGTGCGCCCCAACCGATGGAAGCCCTACATTATTTTGCGAAATATCTTCAAATGCCTGATTGAAATTGCCATCAAATGCTACCATAGAATTTCCGTTGCCCTGGCCGGGATCGTTATCCCAAAAATATTCCGCAGCTTTTACATTATCCGCGCGTGTTGAAGTAGAATTATCTAATATTTCTTTAACTATTGTAAATACCGGGCCCCAATTTCCGGCTATATCTTTCGCACGAATATTTAAAGTATGCACACCGACCGATGGAAGTCCTACATTATTTTGCGATATGGTTTCAAATGCATTATCAAAATTGCCATCGAAAGCCGCCATAGCACTACCATTACCCTGGCCCGGGTCGTTATCCCAAAAATATTCGGCAGCTTTTACATTATCTGCACGGGTTGAAGTTGAGTTATCTAATATCTGTTCTACAATTTTAAAAACCGGCCCCCAGTTACCGGTCGCTTCTTTAGCCCGAATGTTTAAAGTGTGAGTTCCCACAGATGGGAGACCGATATTACTTTGCGATATAGCTTCAAATGCATTATCAAAATTTCCGTCAGTAGCAATTAATGGATTACCACTTCCTTCACCTGGATCATTATCCCAAAAATATTCACCGGCAGCTATATTTTCCTGGCGTGTGGCGGTAGATGAACCCAGTTGCTGAACAACAATATTAAACAACGGCCCCCAGTTACCTGTTGAATCTTGTGACCGGATAAATAATTTATGCACTCCAACACCGGGAAGATTAGATATATTTTGCGAAATGTTTTCAAATGCCTGGTTAAAAGAACCGTTGGTAGCTGCTATTGATGTACCGCTGCCCTGCCCCGGGTCATTATCCCAAAAATATTCCGCCTTCGCCACACGCTTGTATTGCGCATTTGCAGAAAACATTGAAAACATTAAGAATATAGCTAATAAAACCCTAACCGGGAATATCATAAATCTGGTTTATACCATCAATAAAAATGAAAAATTATTTGTCGTAAGAACTGGCCTTTATATTAATTGTATTGCCGGTTCGTACACTAAAATTGTAGTTGGTTAACCACGTCATAGCCCAATTAGGTGATTGAGGGAAGAAGTTTTTAATTGTAAATGAGCCCCCATAACAACCTGCATCGTTTTGCGAAAGATCGGTATCATAAAACATAACACCAGGGTTTCCACCATCTACACCCACATTGGCTTGCGTTGAACCATTGCCGTTTAGGGTAATATAATTGGTAGTGTTATTGAGGTTAACTGTTAAACTGCCACCTATTGCATAATAAAAATACGCGTCAACAAAATTATATGTAGCCGATAAAGTACCACCAGACCCTGCTGAGGCATAAATGCCGTAGTCATAATATCCGGAGCTATTATATTTATCAACCACATTATTTTGTATATCTATTTGTGAATTGGTATTGCCTACTACATAAATTGCGTACGCATAGCTGGTGCCACCATTAACACTTACCGTATTATTATATATTTTATTAACACCGGTACCACTTGCTACACTAGTTGTTATGTTAAATCCATAGCTGGCACCCGATTGAGCAAAATTATTGCGAATATCATAGTAAGATGAAGTAGAATTCCAAGTAAGAGGATTTGAAGATGTAATTTTGTTCCCCATAATATAACTGGTATCAACCGGGTTAATATTTTCCGTATTAACCGTTATTCCATTTCCACCTATCGTATTCCCCACAATAACACCGTGCTTGTAATAAATACCAGTAGTGGTTGTGCCCTGAACAATAACATTGTAATTGTTATTACTAATATTCACATCTCCTGCTAATTGTCCATTTAATATCCTCAGTGTACTGCGGTTTCCGGTAGGGTTTGAACCACTGCCGATACCGGCACTCAGGTTAATCATACCTATAATATTAATGGTGGAATTAGAGGAAGGCGAAATAGTAACGGTGCCTTGCATTACAAAAAAACTATCGTTTTGAAATGCCAACAAATCCAACGATTGGGAAATTGTAATATTTTCCAACCAGGGCAGGTTGCCCGCTTTGTTTTTTATAAATATACGGTCTCCGGAACTGGCTGCTGAAATAGCTGATTGTATAGAACTATAACTTGGCGCTTGGCCGTATTCTTCAACAACAAGGTCTGCAGCACGGGCGGTAATGGCAATAGCAATTATAACCCAAAGGAGTAGTGATTTTTTCATTGTAATTGGTTTGTGTGTTCAGTCAAAAGTAAAGTTTTATTTTCTTTTTCGAATATTAAAATTTTCAACCCGTTTTTACACTTCTACTCTAACATTAATAAATACGGTGCTGATACCCTGTTTTTAATTACGGTGCAATATTAGGTTTTTGGCATGTTCGAAAAAGTACAAAATTGATAAACTCATTCGGTTTCGAAAACCCGGTTAAAACATAAAAAACTTTTTTTCCATAATGAATACCTTGATATAAATGATTACTTGTCAAAAGTCGAAATACAGTAAAGCCTTTTATTTAACGGGCATAAGTGTCATCTTTACATACATAAAGGCAGTATAATTATGAAAACAACCGATGAATTGCACTTATTAATTAGAGGCATGGACAGAAACGAGAAGGGCTATTTCCGTAAATTCTCCAAGCTTCACAGCAGCCGGAATGGCAACTATCTGAAATTGTTTGACTGTGTAGCCTCCATGAAAGACTATAGTGACGATCAGGTGCGCGTGTATTTTAAAAGCGAAAAATTTATTTCAAGATTAAACGCCACTAAGTTTTATCTAAAAAACATGATCGTTCGTGCTTTACGTAATTACTATGAAGAGCAGGAACCGTACGTTGGTAAATTAATGGCTTTGGCGGAAACTTATATAATACTAAAAAAAGGCTTGCATCAAACTGCGGTAAAAAAAATAATGAAGGAATGGCAGAATTGCAGAGCCGACGAAAATTTTGTATTTACCTTGCAATGGATAAACCTTTATCAGCGGCTTATAAATTCAGATGACCGTATTAAGGAACTTATTGAATCGGCACCGGCGCTTTATGAAGAAAAACAAAAAATCACTAATCGCTATATCGAAAATGCAGGTTTTGAATTTTTGAGAAGCAAAATTGTAGCAGCGCAAACAAGAGAAAGCGCTAAACAGCCCGAGTTATTACAACAGGTGCTTCGTAATCCATTATTTAACGAAAACAAAATACTTCTTTCGAACATAGCGCGAGCACAGCGTACTGAATTACTAGCCCGTGTTTATAGCTTATTAGATGAGCCTGAAAAAGGAAGGCGAGTATTAATAAATATGATTAATTGGTGCGATGACCCTTCCAATAATTATATGCCCTCGCCATTCAATTATTACATTATGCATAACCAGCTGCTTAACCTTATAGATGGCGATGAAGCAACAGAAATGGCACATCTTATTGAAAAATGCAGAAAAATTATTACGATTAAACACAACAACCTTAGCGCAAAAGAAGAATATGAAATACAAGCTAATATTTACCTACACGAAATGCGAATGTATTATTGGCTAAAAAAGCCTGCGGAAATGCTGAAAAGCGGATTTAAAATGGAACGTTATTTTAGTAAGCATGGAACTAAGGGCGAAGCACAAATGATATTATTGCTACTAATGGCTTTTGCATACTTTGCTTTGAAAAAATTTGACAAGACACTGGAACGACTAAACGCAATGTTTAGCAACGAATTTGGCGACCGTAAAGATTTACTAACCGAGGCTTACCTGCTTAACATTATGGTGCATCTTGAACTAAAAAATTACAGTATTATTAAACGCCAGGTTAACCTGGCCGAAAATTTTATCAGGAAAAATAGCTCAGAAGCAAGTACAGAATTAAATTTGATAAAAGTGTTTTATAAAATTGCAAAGGCAACCGAAGCACGAGATAAAAGTGCTATAGGTGAATTGGCACTAAAACTTTTAAAAATTTTAAGCCCCAAAAAATTGAGCGAACGCAGATATATTGCAGATTGGATACAGGGAAAGTTGAAGTGATTAAAGAAGTCGTATTCTAAATCAATTCCATGAAATGATAACCTGGCCGTTGCCAGTTTGCGCACCTTGCTGGCTATTTTGGTTAGCACCGCTGTTGTATGAGCCACCACCACCGCCGCCACCGCCAATACCCGAACCAGAGCCACCACCACCACCGGTGTACCCTCCTCCCCCGCCGCCAGATTGGTAACTATAACTTACACCATTACCACCGCCACCGAAACCTCCATAACTGTTATTGGAATTGCCATAGCTGACTTGGTAACCGCCATTTCCGCCATTAACATAAGATAAAGCGGCAACTGGGCTGTTTTGGCCTGCACCGCCATTGCCAGTGAAGCCAGCTCCACCACCGCCCCCTAACCCACCACCATAATTGCCATCTTGTCCATTGCAACAAGTACCGCCGCCACCGCCGCCGCCTGCGTAATAACCACCGGTGCCTGAGTTACCCCCGTTATTCGCGGTGCCGCCTGTTGAAGTATTTCCTCCAGAGCTATTTCCGGCATTAACAGTAGTTAAACCTGGTCCACCGGCAACCAAATCGCCACCACCGCCGCCGCCGCCGGCAATAATTAAAGGATTGCCTGCGTATACCACAAATGTTCCTCCGCCCCCGCCTCCGCTGCCCTGGTCTGGCGGATTAGCGCCTGCCTGCCCAACTAAAATACTTAATTGCTGGCCTTGTGTAAGGTTAAAATCACCTTGTACAAATGCACCGTATCCGCCTAGTGTTGCCGAATTCCCCCCCTGTGCACCATAAGCCTTAACAGTATAAGTGGCGGTTACCGGTGCAGTAAAAGTTTGTATGCTACCTGTATAACCATTACCGGTGGCCGTAAATAATTGCGCCTGTATATTTATAACCTCTGTTTGTGCAGCACTTACACCACAAGGATTATTAGCTGAAACTGACAGACTTCCGAAACCAGATGAATCCCATGTTATATGTACAGAATCTGTACCCTGGCCGGATGTGATAATGCCTAAGAAAGCTGTCCATTGATAATTGGCCACGTTGGGCAATGGGCCAATTGAATAAATGGCGGAGGAATTAAGGCTATCGTTGGTAGGCCCTGTAATAGCACCAGGCTGGCCAGCCGCCATAGGATAATAGGTAGCCGTAACTGCCGTGCGGGTAGGGGTAGTACAGCCGTTGGCACTAGCATCAACATAATAAGTAGTGTTTGAATTAAGGCCTGCAACCGTAAAGGAAGCGCCCGATGACAACGACGACCCTCCGGTAGGAGCATCGTACCAATTAATAGTACCCAAATTGGCCGAAGCACTTAAAGTTACTGCACTACCACTACAAAATGCCGAGGGTGTGGTACCGGTAATTTCAGGAACAATATTTACAAGCATAATAAGGCCATTAGAAGTAGCCGGCGAACCGGTAACACAGGAAACGCTTGATGTTAATATACAATTCACAACATCGCCATTATGTAAAGTTGAATCAGTAAAAATTGCACTATTGGTGCCCATGTTATTTCCGTTCACCTTCCACTGGTATGAAGGTGATAAATTATTTTGACTAGGTGTTGCGTTAAACGTTACCGTACTACCGGCGCATATAGCACCAATGGGATTTGCAGAAATGGAAACCCCAGCCACTAGTGCGTTGCTTGAGTTTAAAGTAGACCAGTTAGGAGAAGATGGAGTACCTGCGTTGAAATTATATACGTGGCAATCGGTATTAAAAATTGTAAGGCCCTCTGCAGGCTTGTTAATCGCATCGCGCTGAGCCGTATTCATACGGAGCATTAACTGCCCCTTGCTGCTTGAGTTTACATCTAACACAGCTGAACTATCGGGAAGGGTCCCGGCAGCGTTAATGGCTACTCCTCCGGTTTGTGCATTTACTTTTAAATTAAACACTACCAACATTACAACTAACGAAATAGATAAGAAGTATATTTTTTTCATGACCCGAATTTATTTGATTAGATAAATGTAGTGAAGAATGTGGAAATAACCCTTTTAGTCTTTCAAGTACAAAATATGGACTTTGTCCTTTCAGCTTCTTTTACTTCTTTTTCTTTTTTGGCGTAGCCTTTGCCTTTTTATTAAACTCTAACGCAAAGCCTAACCAGTAATCGAGTTGCTTTTTAGTTTTTATTACATTTTCGTGCACCATTATATAGCCTTTATAAGGCTTACCTTTCATTTCCATGGTACGGCAGCCGGGCTGTGCAATAAGTGTTTCATGCAGTGCATGGTCTATACGCAACATTAACTCATCGTTACCGGTGCTTACACACATTTTCCCGTCTACCATAAACAACACACCTCTAAACATTACCTTCTCTTCTACTTTGGGGACATTGGCAAATGCTTCTCGCACCCGTGCGGTTAATTTTTCGTTATGCGCCATATAATTTTGCTATTAGGCAAGTTACAAAAAAATGTTTTAGGTGGTTAGGGTAGCCATATTTAGTGGCAGTATTGTTTAATCAAACCACCGGCGTATTTATTTCCCAACTCCATTGCTTTTTGCCAGTCGGTACAGGCATTTTGCATATCATTAAGCTCCTTAAACGCATTACCGCGCAGTAAATAAGCCACGTCTTCTTTTGGCGATAGGTTTATTAATAAATTATATTCATTAACGGCCCCATGCAAATCACCAAGGCGCGCCTTTAAGGCGGCTATATTATACATTGGCTTTTTAAAATCGGGCTGTGCAGCAATAGCTTTAGTATAATTTTCCAAAGCTGAATCAACTACGCCTGCTTGGTCGTATGCCCAACCTATATTGTTAAGCGCCTCAGCATATAGCGGTTTTATGGATACAGCCTTCCGGTAATCATCCATGGCTGCATTTTTATTACCGGTCTGGTAATAAATCCAACCCCGGTTGTTATATGAATCGGCTTGCTTTGGATTTAATTTTATTGATGTGGTGTAATCAACCACGGCGGCTTTTAAATTACCTAACTGGCTGTTTACCCTACCTCGGGTAAAATAAGCATCTTCAAAAGTTGGATTCAATTCAATAGCTTTTGAATAATCAGCGAAAGCCGGGTTTAAATTACCTTCTATTTTTTCAGCGTTTCCCCGTAGCCAATATCCAAAATATACATTGGGGTTCTTTTCTACCAGGTCGTTAAAAAGGGTGTAGTCATTTTTCCATACATCAATTCTATTCCATATTATAACTGAAAATATAATTATATAAAACAGAAAAACACTTAAGGCTAAACCTTTAAATTTATCGAGCTGAATATATTTTGCAGCTAATATTCCTATAATATAAAACAACCCGATATAGGCGATATAAGGATAATGTTCTGACACAAAGCCGGAACCTACTGACACAATTTGGAGCATTACTGAAATGGCTACAAAGAAAAAAGCCACCCCAAACCATATTTCTTTTCGGTATACATTTTTGCGAACTACCATCCACGCAATGGAAAGAACAACCGGTAACGATAAATAATAAATCCACGGCAAAAAACCATTTTTAAGTGCCGGAAAATAATGCGTTGTACATAGCCATACGGGTGCCAGTAGCCATGTAAAATAAAAAGCAATACCAGATGTAAACATAAAAAAACCATTAACCGGGCCGTACGAAACCATTAAGGCATTATGGGCACCAGCCTCGCGTTGCGAAATGATGGCTATTACTCCAAATACTATAGATAAAGCAACAAGAGGAGTTTTTTCTGCTATTGAGCGGAAGGATAACTTTCTTCCTTTATAAAAATCAATTACAAACAATAATACCGGAAGGGTAACAGCTGCAGATTTACACAACAGTGATACTAAAAAAAGTGCCGCTACACCAGTATAGTATACCAACCGGTAACCCGAAGACAAATAGCGTAAATAAACCAGCAGCGACAGCAAATAAAAAGACGCATATGAAACATTTTTTAGCTCGGAAACCCAAACTACTGATTGTACATTGAGAGGATGCAGCGCAAATAAAATGGCTACCACCAAAGCAATAAAACTTTGGCCGCTCAGCCGTTGGGTTAATTTAAAAACAAGTGCAATATTGACTAAGTGAATCAGCACGTTTAATAAATGGTACGATACCGGATTAAGCTCGAAAAATTTATATACCACTAAATAAACAAGCATGGTAATGGGCTGGTAGTGGCCTACATAGTACGAAGTGAAAATTGTTTTGACGCCGTGTAAACTGAAATCGCGAATTGCAGGATTATTAGTAACATAAAAATCATCATCGAAACTGGTTAGGCTGCAAAATGCTGCTTTGCTATAAAGTATGGCTGTAAACACTAACAAAGCGGGCAGGGCCCAATTGGGAATGGCAACTACATCCTTATTTATCTTCTGCTTAGTGTGTGCTTTTTTATTTTGTTTACCTGACATATTCTTCAATATGGATAATGAACCGATTGGTGCTAAGTTGATATTTTTAATGTGAAATAGCAAAAAAAACGCCCCCGTGGAAACCCACGGGAGCGCACCCTATGCAATTTAAATAATTTAGCGTTCTATTGGGCCACCATTTTTCCTTTGCCAATTACTACGCCTTTGTTAAGTATTTCATACATATACATGCCCGATGCAAGATTACCTCTATCAATATTAAAGGTATTACCACCGGCAGTTTTATCAATTACTACTTTGCCAATCATGTCGTAAACCTTTAACTGGTACGATGCTTCAGCGCCTTCAATTTTTAGTATAGTAAACTGGCTGAATGGATTAGGCTGTAAAGTAATGTTTATGTTTCCGGAAGAAATATCATTAACCGAAAGTGAGTAATCAATTGTATTAAGTGTGGTATTAGTACCTACGCCGGCATTGTAGTCAAAAAACATATAACCGGTGTTCTCAATTTGCGCACCCTGTTGCAAGCCTTGAGCCGGTGCTATGGCGTAAGTTACAAAGCCGTGGCTTCCCAATTCATCAACTGCACTATCCGGTAGCATAATATCATTGAATTTCCAGATAGCTACTCTGCCGGTTATTTGCATGGTGTATGGATGGCTGGCACCAATCATTTTGAATGTTGCCAAATCAAGATTAGCTGAAAGTGTATCGTGTATTACAATATTTACAGCCGGCGCAGTACCGGTATTTTGGAAATTAAGCGTGTAGGTTAATTCCTGGTTACCGGTAATTCTTCCCTCAGGACCTTCGCCGGCAGGGGTTACTGTTTTATTATTCGGATCCCAGCTTGATGTAACCGTTTGATGAAGCGTATCAATATTATCGCTCATATCTATATCATCGCAACCGGTGGTAGTTACACTAGCCAGTGTAAAGATAAACTGCCCTGATGTTAAGTCCGTATCAGCAGTAAAAGCTACCCAGAAGTATTTGCAATTACCTGGCAATAAATTGTTCAAATCCCAACTTGCTACATAAGCGCTTGAATTTTGCGAAGAAGCGGGTGGCGAAGAATAATTGTATTGCAAACCCGGATTGTAAAACAGATTTACAGTGCCATTTGCAGCGTTGCTGCCAAGGTTGCATACTTGTATATAATACCAAGCTGGAAAGCCCGGTGTAACAGTAGTATTAGGAGTAACCTTAATACTCAGGTTACATTCGCCCGGTGGCGTGTAAATACCAAAGTCGTTGTGATTATAGGTTTGTCCGTTTGCCAAAGCCGTATCGGTAATAGAGCCCGGTGTAATTACACCACCGTTGTATGCATTTGAATGAACAGTGATAACATAAACACCCTCCGGCACTATGGCGCAGTAATGGCCATACTGATCGGTAAATACTGTGTATGCCACGTTATCGGTATTGGTTAATGTTACGTGTGCACCTCCAATACCAGCCTCGCCCTGATCCTGCGACTGGTTATCATTGGCATCAAAGTATACAGTTCCGCAAATGGTAACGCTGTTAATCTGTATGCCAAAATCATATCCGCAATTTGAACCGGTGCCTATTTGCACACCTTCGTATACTGCACAGGTAACATCGTTACCATTATAAATTCCGTTCACCGGTATTGAGAAAGTGTAGCCCTGAGGCGCACAATAACGAATATTGTAGGTGCCCGGTGGAACAATAGCTACATAGTGGCCGGTTGAATCGGCATGGATGGTAAAGCCGCCAATGTGTACTTCGGCACCGCCTACTCCATGTTCACCATCATCCTGAACGCCATTACCATTAAGGTCGTTAAATACAACACCACAAACAGTATCATTACCCTCGTTTCCGCATGGATGAACCACTACAATTTGCTGGTATACCGCCTCGCAGTTAGTCGCTGAATTATAGATTACTAATGATACGGTCCATGTTCCCACAGGGAAAGTATGCATAGGGTTAGCTGAGGTATCTGTATTGCTACCATCTCCAAAAGACCAATATTGGTGTACATAGCCACCGGTAGAAGTATTGGTAAATGCTACCACTTCGCAAGTGTCGAAAGTAAATGTAAACGAGGCATGGCAATTTTCATGCTGATCGCCACCTACGTGAACTGAATCGCAGAAGGTATTGCTGCATCCGCTTGCGCTTGTAATGGTAAGACATACGTTATATGTACCTGCATGATTATACAAATGCGCAGGGCTTCTATCATGCGAACCTGAACCATCCTGAAAATCCCATATATAAGATACAATAGAATCGTCGCTGGTTGAAGTATTATGGAAATAAACTTTGTTAGCAGTATCGCTATAGCTAAAGTTGGCATGGCAACTGCTACCGGAACCGGTGCCTTGTATAGTTTGGCACGAAGTATCGGCACAGCTTCCTTCTACACCAATAATGTGGCACACTTCATACGTGCCAGGGCCGGTGTAATAATGAGTAGGATCGTTATTGGTTGAAAAAGTTCCATCACCAAAATACCATAAATTGAATACGTTGTTGGCTGTGCTGCTTCCAGCAAAGTGGACCCCGCCATTTTGAGTGTAGTTGTAATTCCATGAAGCACTTAAACCGTAGCAAGGGTTGAACAACACATTTATTGAATCGCAATAAGTGCTGGTACAGCCATGCGCAGTTGTTATTGTTAAGCATACTTTCCACAAACCACTATGCGGGAAGGTATGGTTTCCGCTAGCAAAATCGGCAGTGGCGTTGTCACCAAAGTTCCATGAGTAGCTTATAATAGAATCATCGGAGGTGGAAAGATTTGTAAAGTGCACAGCATTATATGGCGGATAGAAAGAATGGAAACTAAAATTAGCACTGCAGCCCGATGCACCTACCTGTATCGTGTTGCATGAAGTATCAATACAATTAGTTCCAGGTATATAAACAATCAAACATACGTTGTAATTACCCGGATGCGCATAGGCATGTGTAGGGTCAAAGTTAGTTGATGTAGTACCATCGCCGAATGACCATATATGATGAACAGTTGTGTTTAAATCAATTGGTTTGAATTGCACATTGCCGTTTGGCAGCACAGTATCAGCCCACTGAGCAGTTAACCCGTAACAAGCATCGTATTGAACATTTACCGAATCGCAATAAGTGCTACTGCAACCATTTGCAGTTGTTATAGTAAGGCAGGTGTGCCATTTGCCACTATGCGGATAAACGTGAGCACCGTTTTTAAAGTCGCCTTCTGTTCCATCGCCAAACACCCAGTGGTAAGCGGTAATTGAATCACCGGAAGTTGAGTGGCTGGTAAACTGAAGTTGGTTAACCGGCGGATAAATAGATTGATAAGTAAAGTAAGCCTGACAGTTTGAGGCATTTGCCTGAACATTCTTGCACAACGAATCAACGCAAGTGCTTCCAGGAATATAAACATACAGACACACGTGATATAAACCCGGATTAGAATATGCGTGAACTACGTGAATATCGCTTGATGAAGTTCCATCGCCAAAATTCCAGATGTGATGAGCGCTGGTATTAGTATCAACAGCGGAGAAAGAAACATTATTATTCTGTAAATAAGTTGCGCTCCAATCAGCAGTTAAACCGGCGCAGGCATTTGAGCTATCAATAGTAATATACTTACATACTGAATCGCATAGTGTTCCATTGCTGGTGTATAAATACATACACAGGTCGTAAGTGCCATTGGCAAGGGTTTGCGAAACTATATAATTAGTATGGCCCGACTGCGATTGAACAAGGCCTCCGTTGGCAGCCCACAGATACCATGCATAAACAGTTGTTGAATCAACACCGGTTGATGTACTGTATGCGTGAATAGAGTTATGGCTGTATATGTAATAATTATAAGCAGCAGTTCCACAATGTGGAGCACCGGTTACTGTTACAACTTTACAGCTGGTATCGGCACAAACAGTACCTGGCTGGCTAACTATTAAACAAACAGTATATATACCTGGCTGCGCATATACGTGAATAGGGCTGGGCTGGGTAGAATTAACACCATCGCCAAATATCCAATGATGATATAAATTCGATGAGTTAGTGGTAAACCGTACTGAGTCGCCGTGTGGCAATTGCTCATACGTCCAATCTGTATTTAATGTACCACATGGATTAGGGTTTTGCAACACAATTGTATCGCACTGGTGGCTGGTACAGCCGCCTGATGTTGTAATATATAAACAAACAACATAGGTGCCGTAGGCATTAAAATGAACTACCGGATTTTTTAAGGTTGAATAATTACCCGGTCCAAAGCTCCATTCGTACGCCGTAATTGAATCGCTACTGGTAGAGGTATTGGTAAAATATATTGTTGGAGTATCGGAATTGCTTTGGAAATAAGTAAAACTAGCGTGGCAATTGCTTGTTCCGTTTATTGTAATATCAGAACAAGAAGAATCAACACAATTAGTATTAGGTATATAAACAATTTCGCATACATGATAAGTGCCGGGATGAGCATAGGTATGCGTAGGATTTAAATCAAATGAATAGTTTGAGCCATCACCAAAATTCCAATTGTGATGATGCACAGTGAAAGTATCAACTGCCTTGAAGTGAACAGTGCTTCCTGTAATAGTATCTGCCCATGCGCCTGAAAGGCCCGCGCAATTGATATTATTATTAACGTTAATAACCTGACAACTAGTATCGGCACAGCCCAGGTTAGTTGAAACTACAATATGGCAAACAGTATAAGTGCCTGCTTGCGCATAACCATGTGTAATACTGGCATGGGGCGAAGTAGCACCATCGCCAAAAATCCACTGGCTAGTATAGCTAGCCTGTCCATCGGCCGAAAGAAATTGTATTGAATCGGTGTTGGGCACCTGGCTATAAGTCCAATTGGCATTTATAACTGAGCAAGGATCGTTAATAGTTATAGTATGGCATGCCGAATCGCAAAGCGTATTTTGTCCGGCATATACATATAAACAGAAAGTATGTGTTCCGTACGGTGCATTTTGAAAAGCGAAGGAAGTATTAGGATTGGCGTACGCAATAATTTGTCCATCCATCCACCATTGGTATAAAGCAGTATTACCGGTACCGGTTGATACGCTGTTGAATAAAACCGTATGCCCGTTAACAGTATCAATAAACTCAGCATGTGCATTACCGCAAAGCGAACCGCCAATGGCTACCTGCTGGCAAATGCTATCGGTACATATTAGTTGCCCTGAATAATAGTTGTGTAAATACAAACACACATTGTAAACACCAGGCGATACATACGCATGTGTTACAATGCTGCTATCGCCCGAAGTTTGCCCGTCGCCAAAATTCCAGGTGTACTGGAGAGTTGTATTGTGGGCAGAGGTTGTAGATGTATTTGTAAATACAACGATAGTTGAATTAGGGTTTGCTTGAAATGTAAAGTTGGCGTGGCACGAAGCCTGCGCCATACTTTGATATGCCGAACCAGCCAGCATAAAAACAAACATTAATCGTGTAACTATTTTCATAAGTATGATTTTTATTAAAAAATGAATTTGATTTTTAGGGCCACCAGCAACATTACTAATGACAGGTTAAATATACGTTGCAGTTGTATAAAAGGATAATAATATTATACAATTTCTTACCTATTCAAATTTTCGGTAGTTAAGCCTACTTTAGGGGCCAGCCAATCCCTGTATCTAAGCACTTCGGCATCTTCTACCGATTCCTTTACAGGGGCTAAAACGAACCTTTTCATCTGATTAACAAGCTTATTATCCTTAGTAAGATTCTTGGAATCAATCATTTCGGGGATTAGTTTGAGAATGAACCTTTCGCGTTTAAAATCATCCAAATTAAGCTGGTCTTTATACTGTTTTTTTACTTGTTCAAGCCTTTTCAAAGTGTTCAAATCATCATCTGATTCGTACTGCATAATGCATTCAGCTATGGCAATTTTCATTTTAAACGATACATCGGTTTTTTTGTAGTGGTCGTTAATATAAAGTTTAACCAAGTTGCGGATGGCCTCGTTAGTTTTGCGCTGATAAAAAAGAAGGCTGGCACGATTGAGCAATATAAAAAAATCGTTATAACTGTTTTTCATTGCTTTCATTTCGCTTTCTGCTTCATCCAACGCTTTTAATCCCCTTGCCAAATCTATTTGTGCATAGTTTATAACAAGCGCCTGATAATAGAATATCAGGTATTTATTATGCAGCATATTATTAAACCCGCTTAGCTCCTCTCCCAGTGTTTCGGCATAATCAAGGCTTAGGGTATGCTTCCTGTTTTTAAAGGTGGCATTTACTATATATATCAATATCTGAATTTTCGTTTCGTGGTTTGACTTATCGAACCATTTCTCATCCACAAATTTCTTGTAGGTATTAATCATAAATTTTTCCAGCTCCACAAAATTATGGCTTTGAATAAGCAGCTGGCTTACTGCCTTAAAAATGCGGGTTTGAAAAGTTTTGCTCCGGCTTATAGTCTCATCCTGTGCAAACTCTTTAATGGTATTATCCAGAAGTTTTAATAATCCTACATCGCGCTTGCCGTAGTTTAGCGATAACCTTAGCCGGTAATTAACCGCTGCAAGTACCTGATCGGTTTCGCGTATTTTATTTAGCTTAACTGCATTCTCTTTTCGCTGCTGAATATAGATTTCAGGATTTATTTCAGCGTTATCGCCCGAAAGCTTTACAAAGTTGGCATATATAACATCCAGCAATTCAAAATTTTCAGTCTTCGAAGCACGCTTTTCAGCTTTTTTCAAATAGTATAAAGCTATATCGGGCTGGCTGCGCGAAATAAAAATATTATACAAGCTTAAAAGCAAATACAAGCTATTCGATTCGTGCTTTTCGAAATGCAGTAAAGTTAGGTTGTAGCCAAGGTCTTCAAGCAACCTGTTTTTAAGGCGGTAAAATGAGTTTTTATCGCCTTTCAAATAAAGTTTTTTGAAGATAAAATCTTCGTCGTATTTATCGCCTGCTTTGCGTATATAATCATAAAGAAGTATATCTTTCCGTTCGTCTGATGCATTGGTGCTGTTTAGCCATAGCTTAAAATTGCGCACCTCTTCTTTATTCATTACCGAAATGATGTTGTTGAGAATATCCATAACTGTAATTTTGAATGAGTAAGAAACAAAGATAAATATTTATTACTATTGCAACTAAGCCATTAACTTAGCAGTCAAAGTAAAAGATGGTAAAAGAATTGACACAATATTTTCCAGCCCGGGTTTACAATATGCTGAATAAGGTATTTGGAAACATGCAGTATTGCAGTATGCGGAAACAGTTTTTAATTGTTACTGCGTGCGTTTGCCTTGTATTGTTTGCGCCGTTCAATACACATGCAGCCGATGGAGGAATTGGGGTAACCGTGGTTAACTATACACTTAATAGCAGCCACGAGGTTACCTTAGACTATACCATTACTATTAATGCCGAGGTTACCAATTTCGACTCTACTGCTTTTACCGGCCACCTTTCTTTTGGGTTGCGTAATAACCAGGGTATAATTACAAGCGGCGATATTTTTGGTGGGCCGCCTTATAGCGGCAATATTATTTCATTGCACGGGCACGAAACCATACCGGCAATTTTTAGTGTTACAATAACCTCGCAATATTTTGCCCCCGGCCCTGATGTAGTAGTTATTTGGCCAATTTTTTCAGGTACTCCACAGGATTCAATTATCATACCAATTAATATTGTTACACCAAATGGCATTAACAATACTAAAGAAAAGCGAATTGAATATATTGTTACCAATGATAAAATAATTCTGCAAAACACCAGCAATCAAAACTCCTTTAAACAGGTAAGATTATATAATACGCTGGGGCAGCTACTTTATGAAACGCATTCATCATTTATTACCGAAATACCTATGGGTGCCCTACCCAAAGGAATATACCTTTGCGAGTTTACCGCCGAAGATGGCAGCAAGCAGGTAATTAAGTTCTTTTACCCCACAACATACTGAAATAACTAAGGCGCAGGCGCGTTGTTGCAACAATTACGCAGCAAAAAGCATTCTCCATAAACCAGCCTGCTAGTTTACAACCTAAAAAATAAGGTTTGAATTATGGAGTATAAATTCCATGTTTGTGTAAAATACCAGACTTAATTTCAGCATGCACGAAATAGAACCATATTTTAGCTGGCGCGATGAATACATTGCATCGAACGATAAACTATCGCCTTTTTATGGAAGGCAGTATAGCGAGTTTCATTACACCCAGCGTATTTACAATTACTACATACACCCACAGTGGGATTTTTTTGGCTCCTCGACTTTATACTGCAAAATTCTTTATGCCGATTACAATGACCAGTTTGTAGTTATTGAATTTATTGGCGAATGGAACGATGCCGTGCATAACGACATTATGGAATTAAAACGCAGTGTGATTGACCCTTTAATTAAAAAAGGAATTACCAAGTTTATATTGATTGGCGAAAACGTTCTTAATTTTCATGCTTCGGATGAACTTTATTATGAGGAATGGTATGATGATGTAAAAGATGAAGGCGGATGGATAGTGCCGGTTAATTTCAGAGAACATGTATTACATGAAATGAAAAGAGCTAAACTACATCACTACCTTAATATTAACGAAGCCTATAATAATTTGCTGTGGCGCAAATTTAAACCGGCGCACATGCTTGACCTGGTTGAAAATTTATTAATAAAAAGCCTGCGGTAACTTACAGTTTGAAAACGAAAGCAAGCATGAATAGAATTGTTGTAACCGGTGCGACGGGTTTTATAGGCAGTAATCTGGCAAGGCGATTGAATGGAAGAGGATTGAATGAACTTATACTGGTAGATAAATTCGACAACCCCGCAAAGGCCAAAAACCTTGATGGCATTACATTTAAAACCAAAATTGACCGCAACGATTTTATAAACTGGCTAAAAGAAAATCCTAAAGAAATTGATTTCGTGTTTCATCTTGGCGCGCGAACCGATACTACTGAGTTTGATTTCGAAATCCTCGAAACGCTTAATCTTAATTATTCAAAACAGCTTTGGAATATTTGTGCTGAAAACAAAATTCCTTTTGTGTATGCTTCTTCGGCGGCTACCTACGGGCAGGGCGAAAATGGATTTAGTGATGACCACGCTTTGATTAAAAATTTAAAGCCACTTAACCCCTACGGCCTTTCGAAACAGCTATTCGACATTTTTGTGTTGGAGCAAAAAAAATCTCCTCCATTTTGGGCAGGGTTAAAATTTTTTAATGTTTACGGCCCATACGAATTTCATAAAGGCAGAATGGCATCGGTTGTTTTACATGCCTATAACCAAATAAAAGAAACCGGAAAAGTAAAACTTTTTAAAAGCCACCAACCAGCATATAAAGATGGCGAGCAACTACGCGATTTTATTTTTGTTGATGATATAACAGAAATATGCCTGTTCTTTTTAGATCAATGTACTTCATCATCGCAAACCATTAAGCCGGGTATTTATAATGCCGGAACGGGCCACGCCAGAACCTTTAACGACCTGGTAGATGCCATCTTCACTTCCCTACATCTAAATCCTCAAATTGAATACAGTCCCATTCCCGAAGATATTAGGGACAAATACCAATATTTTACCGAATCTAAAATGGATAAACTGGCCGCTGCGGGGTTTAAGCAAAACTTTCTGTCTATTGAAAAGGGCGTAGAAAAATACGTCACTTTTTTGGGTGCATAACCTATTAACAGCCTGCTGTAAACTATACACTATAAACTATATATTCGCCCCGTTATGAATATAATTATAGCACCCTCAATACTTAGCGCCGATTTCGGAAACCTGCAACGAGATGTAGAGATGCTTAATAACAGCGAAGCAGAATGGATACACATTGATGTAATGGATGGCGTTTTTGTGCCCAATATTTCATTTGGCTTTCCGGTTTTAGCAGCCGTAAAAAAACACAGCAAAAAGGTTTGCGATGTTCATTTAATGATTACCAAACCGCAACGTTACATCAAGCAATTTCGCGAGGCTGGAGCTGATAATATTACCATACATTACGAGGCGGTAACCCATCTCGATTCTATAATTAACGAAATAAAAAGCACCGGTGCTAAAGCAGGTGTAGCCCTTAACCCTGCAACACCGGTTAATGTTTTGAAAGAAGTTATAGGTTTACTGGATTTGGTTTTAATAATGAGCGTAAACCCCGGTTTTGGCGGTCAAAAATTTATATCCTATGCTACTGATAAAGTGCGCGAATGCCAACAAATGATAACCCAGGCCGGAAGCAAAGCTATAATTGAAGTTGACGGGGGGGTTGGCTTGAACAACGCAACTGAACTTATAAAAGCCGGTGCAGGGGCGCTTGTAGCAGGCAATGCCGTATTCGGATCCGGAAATCCGGCTCAAACTATTCATCAATTTAAACAAGCGGCTGTAAAATAAACTCATTCAACCACCGTTTTATCCAATCAATGTTGAAGAAAACAATTGTATTACTATTATTTCTTATTCCAGGTATAGCAATATTTGCCCAGGATTTTGGTACTGTAAAAGGAATCGTAAAAGATTCTACCGGTGCGGGTGTAGATATAGTAAGCATAGTGATTGAAGAAAACCAGCAGTACGAGACCATTACCGATAGCAAAGGTGCATTCGAGCTAAAAATTCCTGCCAACCAAAAACTGACGCTTGTTTTTTCATCTATTAATATCCACGCTGCAAGAAGAACCGTTGAGGTATTACCGGGAAAAACAATTGTTATCCATCAAATAGTAGATAGTAAACAACATACATTTAAACCGGTTACTATTAGCAAAAACCGGGAAGAAACAAATGTGCCAAGTACCGCACCGGTAGAAGTGCAACCCTTTGGCCCCTCGCCTAACGAAAGTTTTGAATCTACACTGGCAGCACAAGCTCTTGGAGTGTCGAAAACAAACGAATTAAGTTCAACCTACTCCGTTCGCGGTGGAAATTTTGATGAGAATTTAGTTTACGTAAACGATTTTGAAATATACCGCCCCTATCTTATCCGCTCGGCTGAACAGGAAGGATTAAGTTTTGTAAACCCCGATATGGTGGACAATGTAAAATTCAGCTCCGGTGGTTTCCAGGCAAGGTATGGCGATAAAATGAGTTCGGTAATGGATGTAACCTACCGGCGCCCCGATTCGCTACGCGGCTCGGTTTATGCCAGCTTGCTAGGCCTTGGCGGGCACCTTGAAGGCACTGATAAAAAAAGAAGATTAACCTATTCGGTTGGGGTAAGGCAGCGGTTAAGCCAGTATATATTGGGCAGTCTTGACACCAAAGGCGAATACAGCCCTAATTATTTAGATGTGCAGGGTTTAATAACCTATGTAATTAGCGAAAAGCTAAGCGTTGAAGCACTGGTTAATTACTCGCGCAACCAATTTAATTTTGTACCGGTTAACCGGCAAACTACTTTTGGGTTGCTTACAGATGTGAAGAACCTAACCGTTTATTATGATGGCGAAGAAGCCGACCAATACCAAAGCGCCACTAATGGACTGGCTTTTACATACCGGCCCAATAACGACCTTCGCATAAAATTTCTGAGCTCGTATGTATTAGACCGCGAAAAAGAAAACTATGATATTATTGGTCAATACTTTTTAAGCGAAGTAAATTCAGACTTGGGCAGTAAAAATTTTGGGCAAACTTTATATAGCCTTGGCACCGGTGGCTTGCAGGACTGGGCGCGCAACACCCTTAACGTTGATATATTCAGCGCGGGTATGCGGGGTTCGTGGTTTAAGAAAAGCCATAACCTGCAATGGGGGCTCGATTACAAACATGAAATTGTTAGCGATAAAATAAGCGAATGGAACCGGTTAGATTCGGCAGGATATTCGCTTCCGTACAATTATAATATTACATTGGATAGCAGTGGCAATGTTGTTTATCCTAAAAGCGAGGTTGATCTTAACCGGGTAGTTAAATCTTCGCTCGATTTAAATTCAAACCGTGTTGCAGGCTTTATACAGGATACCTGGAAATTCGGAGATTCGGCACATTTTACCTTTAACTACGGGGTGCGTTTTGAGTATTGGGATGTAAATAAAGAACCGGTAATAACACCACGCGTGCAATTTAGCTACAAGCCCAAAGGCCGTGCCGACCTTGTATTTACTACCGCCGCCGGTTTGTATTATCAGCCACCTTTTTACCGCGAAATGCGCAACGACTTTACCGGTGCTGTAAATACTTCGCTAAAAGCACAAAAAAGTTTTCATGCAGTTGCAGGGCTTAATTATTCATTTCTTGCATGGCACCGAAATTTCAACTTTACTACTGAGGTGTATTATAAAACAATGTGGGATCTTATACCCTACCAGTATAACGATGTGCTGATACAATACCTTGGTGCTAATTCCGGCAAAGGTTATGCCTATGGTATAGATATGAGGCTTAATGGTGAATTAGCTAAGGGCGTGCAAAGCTGGATTAGTATGAGCATTATGCAGGCTATGCAAAATATTGCCGGCGATGATTATACCGCTTACTACGATAGTACGCATCATCAAATAGCTTACAATCAGGATAACCTGCCTTTAATAAGAGATAGCGCCCATATCAAACCCGGAAAGTTTCCTCTGCCAACTGACCAGCGTGTAAATTTTAATATGTATTTCCAGGATTATATTCCACAATTTCCGTTTATAAAACTGCATATTAATTTAGTATTTGCAACCGGCTTGCCTTTTGGGGCACCGGGCAGTAATTTTTATACCGATGTATTACGCACACCCCCATACCGCCGTGCCGATATAGGTACTAGTGCCCAATTATGGAAGCCCAACTGGGCCAAGCATAAAAACAAATTTAACCAGGGCTTAAAGGGTGTTTGGCTTTCGTTGGATGTATTCAACATCTTCGGCATTAGCAATGTGGTTTCGTACCTTTGGGTGCGTGATGCCAGTGGGGCGCAATACGCAGTACCTAACTATCTTACCTCGCGCAGGGTAAATCTTAAATTGCTGATTAATTTTTAAGGAAGGCGATTATCATTTCTTCAACCGTTTCAACTTCTTCTCTTTATTTACTACTTCGGCAAAGTTATTTTCTTTAAGTGTGGCCAGCGTTTGTTCGCGCACTATTCTAAAAATTTCGCGAATTGCACAGGTGGCTTCATCTTCACATTCTTCGCAGGGCTCGTAATATTTTAGCGCTACACAGGGCAACAGGGCAATAGCACCTTCAAAAAGGCGCAATATATCCACCATATTAATTTCTTCGGGCGATTTGATAAGATAATAGCCGCCGCCTTTACCTTTTTTACTTCCCAAATAACCGGCCCGGCGCAAATCCAATAAAATAGCTTCGAGGAATTTTTTGGGGATATGTTCATCCTTAGATATATCACTAATCAACGAATGTTCGCCTTTCTTTTTACGCGAAAGGTAAATCATCGCCTTCATGGCATATTTAGCTTTTTTGGTTATCATAACTTTTGGGTTGGGTACGGGTGCTTTTCTGTTGTTTACAAGATACGGGTAAAAATAATTTAAAAAAACTTCTAAATTATCTACTAAATTGATAGATTAAGTATACTTTTGTGGCATAAACCTGCTTTTATTAATGAATAGAAAGTTAAACATAGCTATTATAGGTGGCGGAGCCAGCGGCACTATTGCAGCCATTCATCTGTTGCATAAACTGAAAAGTGAGGCAAAAGTTTACCTGATTGAAAAAAGGAAAGATACGGTATACCGCGGCATAGCTTATTCAAGCATGTTGGAATATGAACCGCTTAACGTACCTGCCGGCAGAATGAGTGTTTTTAATGATCAGCCAGCCGATTTTCTGAATTGGCTAAAAAACGAAAAACAAGTCGAATCGGAAGCTGAGATAACGGAAGACAGTTTTGTTTCGAGAAGATGGTTTGGCGAATACCTTAAAGGACGGGTTGAAACAGCAGCAACGCAAAATAGCAACGTAGCATTAGAACTAGCCCATGGCACCGTTCATGATATTGAATATACGACAGACAAAAACAATTACGAGGTATTTTTAAACGACAATAAAAGTATTATTGCAGATTATGTGGTATTTGCTACCGGTAACGATACACCCGGCGAGCTTTTTACCAAACCCGAAACACAGCTAATGGGTAACAAATATGTTTCGAACCCATGGTGCGGTAATCCTTTCGAGTCACTAAAGCCCACCGACGATGTTTTAATACTGGGCACCGGGCTAACTATGGTTGACCATGTAATAAGCCTGAACAAGAGAAACCATGCAGGAAAAATATACGCAATTTCAAGGCGGGGATATTTACCCTTGCCACATTCCGAATCGCATAAAAAATATGAATTTGATTTAAGGGTTGAGCAGAAAATTACATTGCCCAAATTACTGGCAGAGGTAAAGAAAAATATTTCGAAAGCCCGGGCACAAAATATTACCTGGCAAAATGCGCTGGATGGGCTGCGCGAAAAAACCACACATATATGGCAGGCGCTTGATTACGATTCGCGAAAACTATTTGTAAAGCGCTTAAAGCCTTTCTGGGAAATTCACCGGCATCGTGTTCCACCAGCCTCGCTTAATATTATTCAGCGTATGAAACACCTGGGCTTGCTTGAAATTATTTCGGGCTCAATTAAAGGCGTTAGTTTAAGCGGCGAAAGAATTAAGTTTAGTTACCTTGCTAAACAAGATAAAAGAGAAGCATCAATTTCCGTTGACTATATTATTAATTGCACCGGCCCTTCGGAAAATTACCTGGCCCATAAAAATACTTTACTTAAAAATTTAATAAGCAAAGGCTGGATGAGGCCCGACGATTTACTACCAGGCATAAAAACCGGAATACAAGGCGAAATTATTCAACAAAATGGGCAGACACTTAAAAATGCATACTCTATAGGCCCCATGCGCAAACCCACCGAGTGGGAAAGCACAGCAGTACGCGAAATAAGAACGCAGGCCGAAAAACTTGCGGCCCTTGTTTCATCTGTTTTGGTAAACTTCTAACGTAGAACCTGCGTCAAATTTTTAAAGTTGCCGGAAGATTGTGAAATTCACTTCCATAAACTTTAATTAATGAGAACCATCCTCCTTCTGCTCGGCTCCAATATATTTATGACTTTTGCCTGGTACGGGCACCTGCGCTATAAGAATGTTGCCCTTTGGAAAGTAATTGTAATAAGCTGGCTCATCGCATTTTTTGAATATTGCTTACAGGTTCCGGCTAACCGTATAGGAAGTGCAAGCTACACCACCGCACAACTAAAAATAATACAGGAGGTAATAACACTGGTAGTGTTTGCGGGCTTCTCTGTTTTTTACCTTAAAGAAGACTTTAAATGGAACTATGCGGTAAGTTTCTTTTTTGTGCTTTGTGCAGTGTTCTTTGCCTTTAAAAATTTTGATTAGGCCTCGGGGTATTGCTTCCTCACATCTAATTAACTTATGTTAAATAAACTACAGCTTTCTATTATTGTTTTCTTTTCTACTTTTATCGAAATATTCTTTTTTGAAAAGGGCCTCGAAATATTTTTTTCTTACTGCCATTGTTTTTGTGGCTGCTTGCAAAACAGTTCCGTTTAAGGTAAACAATGGTAATACTGCTGTAAGCCTGAAACTATATCACCAAAGCACCGATTTTTTAATTAAAGAATTTAACGAAGAAAAAGACCCTATTAAGAAGCAACAAAAAGCTTTTGAGATAGGTGAATCGTACCGCAAATTTAATGACTGGGCCAATGCTGAAAAATGGTATAAACAATCGCTGGATTTAAAGGGTGGGGAGGAATCGCTTTACATGCTAGCCATGATGCAAAAGCAGCAGGAAAAATATCAGGAAGCTCTTAAATCATTTGAAGAATATCAGAAGATTGCAGGTAACGGATTTGAAGGGCGCAAACAAGCCATGCAATGTCAGGATGCTATTGAATGGAAAAAAGAGTTTTTAAAAATAAGAGTAACCAATATTGAAGCGCTAAATTCGGCTGCTAACGATTATGCTTTGGTGCCTTATAAACAGAAGCAGTTTGTTTACTCCTCATCGCGCAATGAAGCATTGGGTACTGAGCGCGACGGATGGACTGGTGAAAAATTTACCGACCTTTTTATTACTGAAAAAAAGGAAACAGGTTTTGCCGCACCAACTAATATCGGAGCACCGGTAAACACAATTGCGCACGAAAGCTCGGCCACTTTTAGTAAAGATGCCAAGGAAATGTATTTTATACGTTGTAAAGACGACCAGCAAAAAAGTGCCCAATACTGCAACCTGTACTACACGGCGTTTAATAACGAGCATTGGGAAGAGCCTGTAAAAATTGACCTCTTTGCTGATAGTATAAATATATACGACCCTTTTCTCTCGAAGGATGGAAAGCTACTTCTTTTTGCTTCCGATGCACGAGGTGGCTTCGGTGCTACCGACTTATATATGGCCACTAAGGTTGATACCGGCTGGAGCACTCCTCAAAACCTTACCCGTAACATTAACACACCGGGCAGCGAACGTTTCCCCTGGTTAGATGATAAGAGCAATTTGTATTATTCCTCAAACGGCTTACCGGGTATGGGTGGCCTTGATATTTTTAAAGCAACCAAAACAAAAACCGGATACAAAGACCCGGTTAACCTTAAATACCCCATTAATAGCGGTGCCGATGATTTTGGATTTAGAATAGACAAGTATAAGCCCTCAAGTGCCGATGATACTATTCTCTACTCCGGTTACCTTTCTTCAAACCGCCCCGGTGGAAAAGGTGGCGATGACATTTACCGGTTCGAAGAAAAATGGATTAACCTGTTTGTTTTACGCGGCAAGGTGGTCGAAAAAAATTACGAGAAACCAGATGATGCTGAAAGCAAAGTGCTTGGTTTAAAAAATTTACCCAAAGCCAAAGTGGATTTAAAATCAACAGATGACAGAGTTATTGCCAGCACTTTTTCAGATAGCATAGGCAACTTCGCCTTCCGGTTAAATGCTGAAACCGATTATAAAGTTGCCGGAACTAAAAACGGTTACTTCTCTAAAACCGAATATACCTCAACCAAAGGCAAGCGCAACGAGGATTCAACTATTATTACCTTGCACGTGCAAATTGAATTGGAAAAAATATTCCCTCAAAAAATGCTGGTTATACCCAACATTTATTACGATTACGACAAAGCAACTTTACGGCCAGAATCAAAGCTGGTGCTCGATTCCATTTTAATTTTCTTTAATGAAAACCCCGACCTTACTATCGAGTTAGGTTCGCATACCGATAGCCGTGGCAGCGATGATTACAACCTTAAACTTTCTCAAGCACGCGCCCAAAGTGCGGTTGATTATTTGATTGAAAAAGGAATACCCAAAGACCGCCTTGTAGCCAAAGGCTACGGCGAAACCATGCTGGTAAACAACTGCAGCAACGGTGTAAACTGCACCGAAGAAGAACACCAGAAAAACCGCCGCACTACTTTACGGGTGGTATCTGCTAAATTAAATCTCGAATCAATACAACCGGAAGACATACGCGTAGTGCCTAAACCCGAAGAGAAGTAATTTTACAAAAACCATTACCCATTAAGCTTACCGCTGCAATTGCAATATCTCTACAGCCTAATTAAAATGTCTCTTCTCATGGGTTATAATTATCTCGAAAGCCTTTTCCAATTTATAAACTATTATGTTATTGGCGGGCGAAGAAATAACCTGCCCTTTCGCAACCAGGTCAGCGCAATCAGTGATTGATTTTTTCAACTCTTCCTGATGCTTGGCAAATTCACTAACAATATTGCCACTTATGGTGCTGGCTTGCGGCTGCCAAATAGGAAAGGTTTTCATTTTTCTTTTCCGCTCCGGTTCAACAGAATTGAGAATAAAATTTCCGAAAAAATTGGTGATGAATGAAAACCTTGCCAAAAACGGAAGCCGGTAAGTACCATTTCGCACCGCAGTAATTATAGGGAAATAAGTTTTGTTGATTACAATAAGGTGATCTATCACTTGCGCAATGCTCCAGGTTTCGGCATTAGGTTTCCAGTTCAATTGTTCAGCTGTAAGGTTGCCGAATTTTTCGGTAAAGCTTTTTGTTAGCTGGTCTATTTCGTTTTGAAAGTTCATACTGGTAAAATTAAAAATAAATGAATGCACGATTCATTCGCTCTTGCGGACACACGGGTAACAGGTTACACTTTAAAAACTTAATCATTCAAAATCAATTCTTTACGCAAAATAAATGTAACCCATTGTAACCCATCTTACCGGCTCAGGCATCCCTCCCCTTTCACGCTGCAATTCTCCTTTTTAGGTTAATAATCAAATTCATGCTACAAAAGTAATATTTATTTTTTTGAGATAAAATTTATTTTTTTAATAATTACAGATACTACGCACTTCAAATGCGCGCCTTCTCCATGCAATGGCTTGTCTTTGAAAACTGCCATCCATGAAAATGCCGTTAAGAAATTTTCTTGAAGCAAAGCAAGAGAGCAAAACGCTGTTTGAGCACAACACA
>CAIXGR010000052.1 GCA_903919075.1 uncultured Bacteroidota bacterium
ATTTATTGAAATAATAAATTTATATTTTAATAAATAGAAGTCATTGCGAGGGCAATTCCCGTAAAAAATAAACAAGCATTGTCCGTGGCAATCTTCGATTTTGTCTTTTCGGGTACACTGCCCACAAAGACAAAACGGAAGATTGCCACAGCCTTTACTCTGATGATTATTAAGGGAAAGGCTTCGCAATGACATTTATTTTATTTTAATACAAAGTTGATCGACCAGTGGAGAGTCGCTTGTATGCAGGCTTGGCTCAGACTTGGGACAGTTTTGAAGGTTTCCTATCTTTTTTAGTCTGTTATATAATCCAATTAACTCGGGAAACGTGAATGCAAAAAATCTTCAAATAAAGGCAAGTCTTCTTTTTTAAAATCTTGCTTTTTCAAAATATAGCATGTAGCCGCAGAGGTAAATAGGAGTATAAATTTTTTATTCTGATTCATTTTAAGTATTCCGGCCCAGGTTATATTGCCAGAACTTATTTCATTATTAAATGCAAGTGAATCACTTGTAAGAAAATAAGAGGAATTATATTGCAACACCTTTGATCCATTATATCCTTTCCAAATGGAATAAGCAAAAATTCCTATAACAAACGGGTAAATAAAGAAAATTGGAAGGAGTTGAAATTTCATGTTGGGGTCGTTAGAAATAGATAAAATAGAGAGCCCAGTTATAACCAAAATAATAATTAACACTTTTGGAAAACGACTGAAAATGAGATATAGATTTACTTGGACGTAATCATTAAAGGAAATGAACGTATTTACGGCAATGCCATCCTGCGGAATTAATTTGTAATCTATTACATTTGCTTGTGCTTTCGACGACTTACGAAATTTCAAAATCTGTTTAATTCCAAAATATGGCGGAATCAAACAAAGTGCAATGAGGCATAACCATGAATAAGTACCTTGGAAATTGTTAGGGAAGTCCACTTGCCCAATTAATGCATAATACGGTATTACCCAAAACAGCAAACCGAAAAGGATTAAGATTATACCCCAAATCAGGTGAAAGTATTTTTTCATTTACTTTATTTGCCAACTGCCAACTGAAGATTGCTAGCCGCCTCCCCCTACTGCCTGCTCAAATTATACTTCTCAATTTTATTATACAAGTGGCTGCGTTGTATGTCGAGCACCTCTGCGGTTTTCGAAACGTTCCAGGTGAAGCGTTTTAGTTTATGCTCAATAAAAAGCTTTTCAATATGCTCTTTAAAATCCTGAAATTTATCAAACTGTTCAAACAAATCGGTTGGGGTATCTTTAGCTTGGGTGTTAGTTACAAAGCTGCGCACTTCGTTCTCAGTAATTTTATTGTCGGAGAGAATTACCAGTCTTTCAATCACGTTTCGCAATTCGCGTATATTACCAGCCCAGTTCATCGTCTTCAATTCTTCAAGTGCCTTAGGCGTAATTACTTTACGTGGTATGCCCGAGTCTTCGCAAATTTCCTTCACAAATTTTTCAGCCAGCAAAGGCACATCATCTGTTCTTTCGTTTAACGATGGCACATGAATTAATATCACACTAATCCGGTGATACAAGTCCATTCTAAATCTTCCTTCTTCGGTTTCTTTCAGCAGGTCTTTATTAGTAGCGGTTACAATACGCACATCTACCAAAATATCTTTATCGCCACCTACACGGGTAATTCTGTTTTCCTGCAAAGCGCGCAAAACCTTAGCCTGAGCTGAGAGGCTCATGTCGCCTATTTCATCTAAGAACAAAGTGCCACCGTTGGCTTGTTCAAACTTGCCTATACGTTGTTTAATAGCTGATGTAAACGCACCTTTTTCATGCCCGAATAATTCGCTCTCAATCAACTCGCCTGGTATGGCAGCGCAGTTTACTTCTACCATAGGGGCATTAGCGCGGTTACTTTTTTCATGTATCCAACGCGCTACTAATTCTTTACCGGTTCCATTTTCACCGGTTATCAGCACACGCGCTTCAGTAGGTGCAACCCGGTCAATAGTATCTTTAATTTTCATTATCGCCGGCGATTCGCCAATCATCTCTCTGGTTTTGCCAACCTTTCTTTTCAGCACCTTAGTTTCGGTAACTAAATTGCCTTTCTCAAGCGCATTGCGAACAGTTATCAGCAACCGGTTCAAATCAGGTGGCTTGCTAATAAAATCGTAAGCCCCTTTTTTGGTAGCTTCAACAGCATTTTCAATAGTGCCGTGGCCCGATATCATTATAATAGGCGTATCGGCATCGGTGTCTTGCAATTTTTCAAGCACATCCATGCCATCCATCTTTGGCATTTTAATATCAAGCAGCGCGCAATCGTACGCGCCGTCTTTCAACATTTCAAAAGCTTTGGCGCCGTCTTCTGCCTCGTCAACTTTATAACTTTCGTATTCAAGTATTTCGCGCAGGGTTTTACGAATGCTCTTTTCATCATCCGCTATTAGAATGTGTGCCATAGTGTATTTTAAATTTTTATTAAGTAGTTAGTATTTAGTATCAAGTATTAAGACTTGAAAGTTTATAAAACTCAGCCAAATAGTTTTACAAGTGGCTGTTATTCTAAATACCTAATACTAAATACTAACTACTATACAAATGTGTGTCTTCAAAAAAAGCTGCCAGCCTGTAAGCCGGATTTTGTTCCGCTACCTGTTACCGGTAGCGGCTTCTATCATTTATCTGCGATTACGTTTGCACGCAACCTGTTACGTTCAACCCCTCCGCCTGCCCAGCGACCAGGGCATCGTGCGAGCCGCCCTCAAAGCGGATATACGTGAACTTTCAATCCGTAAGGTTTGCCCGAACCCTCCGTTTGCCGAAGGGAACTGTGAGCTTTTACCTCACATTTTCACCTTTTCCATCTTTTAAGGGATGGTAGTTATTTTCTGTGGCACTGTCTCGTTCTGCTAATTGCTCAACAAAAGTCCTGATGTTATCAGGATACGGTGCTCTGTATTGTCCGGACTTTCCTTTCCTCATTAAATGAAGAACGATAGAACAGCTTGCAGCCGTTTGTAAAATTAGACGTTTAATTTAATAGACGGCATATTTTTTAAAATTATTC
>CAIXGR010000053.1 GCA_903919075.1 uncultured Bacteroidota bacterium
GGGCTTGCACTGCCGGGATTTCCTTCAAAAGAAGGGTTTTGTAGGTTAATACTAGAACTGCAATTTTGTTGTGAAAATACACTTTCGGTAAAACCGAGGAGGACCAGAAATGCCAAACAGAATGAGTAAATAGATTTCATATTTTTGATATATTTTTTATCTAATTTTTTTCAAAAAATCTTTTTTGTTTTAAAATATAAAGAGCCCATCAAAGGCTCAATACTGCGCTGTTACCAAAGATACGCAATAAATTTCGAATAGAAAACAAGAATTTAACAAAAAGCGATGCACCTATTTATGTTGATAACCCGGTTAAATCATACCGGTATTAGACTCTGAGGAGACTTTTTAAAATAAACATAGGATAATTTGATTTTCAGGAGTGAATGGAATGCTCAGATTGATATTGGTAACCAATTAATTATAACCATAATTCTTTCGAAAAAAGTGCTTTGTGAAAGACATTTTAATAATTGTGTTCAATATAGGAAATTGCTTCTTTTTGTGTTTTAACTGCAAAGTTTTTATACCGGTGGTGTACATCAATTATTTCTTCCAATGCTTCAGTAACCAATTCTTTGTTCTCCCAATTTTTTAAGTCTTCAATAACAGTTTCAAGGCAGCCTTTTTTATAGGCTATCTGGCCTAATACATGCACCAGGGTATTGCGTACGCGCGCGGTTTTATCAAATTGTAATTCGCGTAGCAGGGGTAAAATATCCTGTGGGTGTTTGCGCCCCCGTAATTCAATACCGTGGCATATTTCGCGGCGAATTTCTTTATCCTCATGATGCAAAAACCTTTTAGCAAAGGCCAGCACCGGTTTAGGATTCTTTTCACCCATTTTTTTTATGGAGCCAATAACTGCATTGCGCACTGAATGATGCTTATCGAAAAGTCCCGCTTCCATTAAATGTTCTATCGGTACAAAATCATGCATCCCGATTTCGCCGGCAGCGTTGATGGCAGTTTGGCGCACTTTTTCGTTATCCGATTTTAAAAGTGTGTCCAGTAACTTCACTATGTTTTTCTGCTCATCTTTATTAGCAATGTATATTTTCCCAATAGCCAAGTAAGCCGTTTTGCGGATGTAGGTGTCTTCATCAGAAAAATAGGTGAGGATATTTTTGTGCTTGCCTTTTTCAATATCGCTGTTGATAGCCCAATTTATTTTATCTACTAGTTGGGTGCGTTCGGATTTGGGAAGGGAGTAGAAGGGCATGTGGATTTATAAATTGGCTGGTTTTCCTTTGTGATAGAGATGTTTTACCCCATTTTTTATTAAAACAAATGTATCACAGTTGACATCTTTAGTTATACTATCTCCTTCTTTTGCAAATTCTTGAAACTGATGATATCCATTATTTCCAACAGAAAAAAACAGTCCAGAATAATCATTTGTATCGCCTTTAACGAGGAAAGAACTCAAAGAGGTAGACCGATAGGAACTGACATAAATTAAATGCCCGTTTATTTTTGCATTATGCCATTTGAGATAATCAATCTTGGTTCGTTTCTTATTATTAGGTATTCCCCAGAAG
Organism: uncultured Bacteroidota bacterium; assembly: GCA_903919075.1. GTDB lineage: Bacteria > Bacteroidota > Bacteroidia > Chitinophagales > LD1 > Bog-950. Next base: position 1,542 of record CAIXGR010000053.1, read on the forward strand.
ATAGAATAGATGGCAAAAGCGAAAAAAATAATTACAGCGAAATAATATTTATTTACATCAAGGTAACGATTGTTTCGCATATTTAAATTATCGCCTCCTTGAAATTTTTTCAATAAGCTCTCTCAATGATCATTCAAAGGCAAACCTTGTTTCTGGTATTCAATCCAGTTCAGATATTCAGGGCCTTTGCGGTGTTCTTCCATAGTAATGCAATCTGCTACCGGGCAAACAATTTTGCATAGGTTGCAGCCAACGCATTCTTCGTCTTTTATGGTGTAGGTGTTATAAGGATTGCCCCGTTCAATATTTATAGATTGGTGAGAAGTATCTTCGCAAGCTATATAACACAAGCCACAATGGATACATTTATCCTGATCGATATTAGCGATGATGTGGTAGTTAATATCCAACTCTTCCCAGCGTGTTACTTTGGGCACTGATAAGCCTATAAAATCATCAAGCGTTTTATATCCTTTTTCATCCATCCAATTGCTCATTCCATCGCACATGTCGCGAACAATTCTGAAACCGTAGTGCATAGCGGCAGTGCATACCTGCACATTACTAGCCCCCAACAACATAAATTCAACAGCATCTTTCCAGGTAGAAATACCACCAATGCCGGAGATAGGAACTGTTTTGGTTATTTTATCTTGCGAAAGTGTTGTGAGCATTTTTAATGCAATAGGTTTTACTGCAGGCCCGCAGTAGCCGCCAAATACCGATTGGCCGCCTACATTAGGATTAGGTACCAAAGTATCTAAATCGATACCGGTAACTGATTGAATAGTGTTAATTAAAGAAAGCGCATTAGTGCCCGCTGCAATTACTGCTTTTCCGGCAGGTACTACTGAATGTACATTAGGTGTAAGCTTAGTAATAACAGGTATCTTGGCTACTTCCATTACCCACTCCACTACCATCTTTGCAATTTCGGGATCCTGGCCCACGCTGGCGCCCATTCCCCTCTCCACCATTCCGTGGGGGCAACCGAAGTTCAATTCAATACCATGTGCACCGGTGTCCTGAGTTTTCTTTACCATGTCATGCCAGCTCTTCCGGTCGTTATCGGCCATCAAAGAAACGATCATAGCGCGGTCAGGAAATTCTTTTAATACTTCTTTTATTTCGCGCAGGTTTATTTCCAACGGCCTGTCGGAGATCAACTCAATGTTGTTGAAGCCCATTACTTTTTGGCCGTTGTAATCTAACGTTGAATAACGCGATGAAACATTTTTTACCTGGCTGCCCAGTGTTTTCCATACCACGCCGCCCCAACCGGCTTCGAATGCACGCAGTACATTTATTTTTTTATCGGTAGGCGGAGCCGATGCCAGCCAAAACGGATTCGGAGATTTAATACCGAGGAAATTTGATTGTAAGTTTGCCATGATTTATTTTTTCGTCTGCTATAAAATTATTTGTCTTCAATTCCAATACCGGGTGCTTTATTTAGAGAGGCCGATGTATTGCAAAATTCCTTTTGCGCCATCTTTACCTGCCTGCACTGCATCTACTACTTCTTTACCACCATTCACACAATCGCCACCAGCAAAAACACCTTTCATGTTGGTTTCCGCTTTGGGGCTGATAGATATTTTTCCGCTTTTGTTTTGTATAGATGATTTAGCAACCAATTCCTCAAATGGAATTTGACCGGCGGCTTTAATTACCATATCTACATCTACAGCAAAGGTTTCGCCGGTATCTACCGGTGCTCTTCTGCCAGATGCATCCGGTTCGCCTAATGTCATTTTGCTGCAAACTAATTGTTTTACTTTTCCATTTTCACCTAATACCTCTTTAGGGGCAGCTAACCATATAAATGAGCAGCCATCTAATTTAGCAAGGTCATACTCAACCTCGGTGCAAGGCTTTTCGTTTTCAGTACGACGGTAAATCATAGTTACTTCCTTTGCGCCAAGGCGTTTTGATTGGGTGGCTGCGTCGATGGCAGTCATACCCATACCTATTACCGCTACTTTATCACCAACCGCTATTTTCGAATAATCGTTAGTTCGTAAATCATATATAAAAGAAATAGCATCTACTACGCCCTCTAAATTTTCTCCCGGTATAGCCAGCTCACGCGCCACTCCTACGCCTATACCTAAAAATACCGCATCATATTTTTTCTGAAGTTCTGCTATGGTAATGTCTTTTCCTAAAGCCTTGTTATATTGAATATCGATACCACCAATAGAGGTGATATAGTTAACCTCAGCTTCACAAAATTCAGGGCTTACTTTGTAAGCAGCTACACCGTAGGTCATCAAGCCACCACCCTTTGCTTCTTTCTCGAAAATAGTAACATCAACACCTTCTAACGATAAAGCATGTGCACAAGCCAAACCGGCAGGGCCAGCGCCAATTACAGCTACTTTTTTACCATTAGATGGTTTGCGGGTAAATAGTTTCCATTTATTCTCGATTGCTTTTTCGGTAGAGTAACGCTGAAGTTTAGCAATATGAATAGGCTCTTCCTCTAACAAATTATAAACGCAGGCGCCCTCACACAATTTTTCAACCGGGCAAACTTTAGAGCATCCCCCACCCATAATGTTGGATGAAAAAATAGTTTTTGCTGAGCCTTTTATATTGCCAGAGGCAATTTGTTTTATGAATAAAGGGATATCAATGCTTGTGGGGCATGATTTTGTGCACGGAGCATCGAAACAGTTAATGCATCTGTTAGACTCAATCACTGCGCCTTCAGCATGTTCGAAGGGTGGATGAACGTCAGAAAAATTTTCCAATAATTTTTCTTTTGATAAACGGTTGCTTTGTATTGCCATATATTAAGGATTACACAGATTTAATTTTATTCCAACAATTAGTAAATAGGATTACACCGTTTTTGTATTCCAGAAGA
>CAIXGR010000054.1 GCA_903919075.1 uncultured Bacteroidota bacterium
CAAAAATGCAGAGCTAGATAAAACTATTGCTGAAAAGCAAGAAATGCTGACCAAGGAAAAGAAAGAAATAGCAGGGCTTTTATCGAAGAATAAATTAACAAGCGGCGAGTTGGCCCATGCTAAAGGTTTAATTGCCGAATACGAAGCCTCCATATCTGATTTGCAGGGTAAGGTGGATGAGTTAACCAAACAAAACCAGGCACTTGCGCAGCAAAACCAAAGCCTATCAACTGATTTAAGTATCGAAAAGCAAGCTACGGCCCAATTGAGCGAGCAAAATAAAGGACTGAGCAAAAAAGTTGAAGTAGGTTCGCTTTTGCAGGTTTCTAAAGTAGATGTTGAGGCCATTAAAACAAGGGGTAATGGTAAAGAAGTTGAGGTTAAAAGAGCTAAAGTTGCCGAAAGCCTAAGGGTAAGTTTTGAAACCGGAGACAATAAGGTGCTTGACCCGGGTGCAGTAAGCATTTACATGAGGGTAATTAACCCTAAAGGCGAAACAATAGCTGTAGCCGATCAAGGTTCGGGAACATTGCAAATGACCGATAATGCTGAGCCGGTTCAATATTCTAAAAAGGCCGATATTGACTGGAACCAGAGCAATAAGAAGGTAATTATATATTGGAGCCAGAATATTAAAGACCCGGGCATTTATAAGGTTCAGCTTTATCAAAGCGGACATGTAATTGGGCAAGGCGAAGTAAAATTGAGCTAAACTTTTTTGAGTTGGTCTTTATATATAAATGTAATCCTTCTCGGGGCATACCGGGAAGGATTATTTTTTTAGCTAGTGTTGATTATTTAGAGCCATTTAAGCACAGGTGTAGATAACTGATGCCTGTGCGCCTTTAACATTAATATACTTTTGCAATACATTTGACCAACTAAATTTTAAAAAATGGAAAACAATTCAAACGAAGGCAGTAAAAAAATATACGTCGCGGTTATAGTGCTTCTTCTTCTTCTTAACGCAGTGACTGTTTATCTGCTTTTGTCAGAAAACAAAGCAAAAAATGACTTAGGCGCTCAAAAGGCAAAATTAGACCTAAGCGTAAAAAGCCTTAACGATACGCTTGACGCTAAACGTATGGAGCTGGAACAGTTTAGAGGTAAAAACGCCGAGTTAGATAGTATTATCAACACAAAAGAAGCAGAGATTGATAAGCAGATTAAAGAAATTGGCGCCATAAAAGCCAAAGGCAAAATGACCAGCGTTGAATTAGCTAAGGCTAAAGAAATGATAAATCAGGATGAAGCCTCAATTGCCGACCTGCAAAAGAAGGTAGATGAGTTAGGCAAAAAGAATAAAGAGCTTACTAATCAAAACCAACAACTATCAACGGACTTAAGTAGTGAAAAACAAACTTCGGCCCAACTTAACGAGCAGAATAAGGGGCTATCAAAAAAGGTTGAAATTGGCTCGCTGCTTCAATTAAAAGGTTTAGCGGTTGATGGTATCGAGAAAAAGAAAAACGGTAAAGAAGTAGTAGAAAAACGAGTTAAGAAAGTGGAGAGCATCAGAGTGTCATTCGAAACGGGTGAAAACAAAGTGCTTGAAGCCGGAAACCTGAGTCTTTATATTAGAATTATTAACCCTAAAGGCGAAACAATTTCAGTTGCCGACCAAGGTTCAGGCACATTGAAAAACTCTGCCGGTGAAACAGTTCAGTATACTAAAAAGGCAGATTTTGATTGGGCCCAGGCAAATAAAAAGGTATCGGTTTATTGGAGCCAAAACATTAAAGACCCCGGAGTTTACAAAGTTGAAATATACCAAAGTGGCTATGCCATAGACAAAGGCCAGGTTGAACTTAAATAACATACGCTTTTAATATTGTCAAAAAAAGCTTTCAGATTATTCTGAAAGCTTTTTTTGTGCCCGCACTGCACTTAAATTTATCCTTTATTCCCTTTAATGATACCGGTATGTGCTTAATTAAATTTATATTTAAAGCGTAGGACGGCGTATTATATTCCATTACCAGGCGTTTTAGATATAAGAACAACAGCTATTAAAAAGTAATTTTTAAAACAGTTCAATGTTTGTAATTTAAAGGTATGCAACATTTCGCAAAACATTTATTGGCCATTGGCATTACCGCTGGCCTGGCCGACAGGGAGAGCTTTATAAAGAAGGTTTCCGGCGTTATTGAAGAATACCAACAAGACCCGGAAAAGGCTGAAAAATGGGCCAAATTGGTGGTTGCTTATCTCGAGCAGATAAAGGATGATATTAGGATGCAGCAGGTAATGGAAAGTTCAATCAATAATTCGAATGCACCGGCAAAGAAAGATATTGAGCAGCTAACCGATGCGATTAGAGAATTGACAATAAAAATGCAGGAACAGAAAAAATAATTGGGCCGATGTTTAAAATATTCCGCTTACCAATGTATTACCCCCGTGCTGTACGCGGCATTAGCATTCTATTTACGCTACTCAAATTTGTTATAGCCAACTGGCTGGGGGCCTACAAAATTATGCGCCGGTTTGTGCCAAAGCTGTACCGAAAAAATGGGTCGGTGCAAAGCCAGGCTGAACGGATAAGGACACTGGTAGAAACCCTGGGCCCCACCTTTATTAAATTTGGGCAAATACTTGCCGATAGGCCCGATATAATTTCAGAAAAACTAAGGGTAGAGCTGAAAAAATTACAATCGAAGGCTGAACCTTTTAATGACCTTGAAGCCATTGAATTAATTGAAGTGGAATTGGGTGGCCCACTGGACAATTTTTTCGAAAAATTTGAGCGGCACACTATTGGTTCGGCTTCAATAGGCCAAGTATATAAAGGCCGATTGAAAACAGGAGAGGATGTAATTGTAAAAATACAGCGGCCTAATATTGAAACCAAAATTAAGCTCGACTTACAAATACTGAAATACTTTGCAGCCCAGCTAGTAAAAGAATTCCCCGGCTTGCAGGCGGTTGATATAATTGGTGTGGTAGATGAATTTGGCAACGCACTAAAACACGAACTTGATTATTTAAATGAAGCAGGCAATGCCATGCGCTTTGCGGTAATGTTTAAGGATGTTGAATATTGTAAAATACCGAAAGTGTATTTAACCATGTGCACCAATAAATTGCTGGTTATGGAAGATGTAACCGGTATTTTACCCGATAGTGTTCACGACCTTATCGCTGCCGGGTACGACCCGAAAGTGGTAGCCGAAAACGGTACGCGTATTTTAATGGAGATGATTTTTAAACACGGCTTTTTTCATGCCGACCCACACGCCGGTAACTTATTTATTTTACCCGGTAACACTATTGCCCTGATTGATTTTGGAATGGTAGGCACACTGAAGCCATCACACATGCAGTTTTTGGCAGGCTTTACATTGGGTATGGCCAATATGAATGCCGCCACCATAACCGATGCGCTGCTAATACTATGCGAGAAAAAGTTTTTTGCCGAAAGAAATGACCTCGAATTTTCGGTACATGATATGCTTTCGCGCTACCGGGCGCTTAACTACGAAAAAATTGATTTTGCCAATGTGTTGAATGAAAGCGTAAAAATTATTCTCAATTATAAACTAAAGCTGCCTGGCAGTATTTATTTGCTGCTAAAGGCCTTGGCGACTATCGAAAAGTTCGGCTACAACCTTGACCCTAATATATCGTTACCGGCTATTGTTAAACCGTATGCAGAAGCTTTAGTAAAAGAAAAATTTTCGCCTCGGCAAATTGCTACCGATATATATGAAATGACTAAAGATTACATAACCCTGATACGCGATTTCCCCAGCGAGGTGAATGAAATATTATTCAGGCTTAAACAGGGCAAGCTTACTTTTGATATACAGATTAGCGATAAGCCTTTATTTACTAAAATCTTCAGGCAATTTGGTGGCATTATTTCTATTACCATTATTATAAGCTTTATGATGGCCGGTTCAATTATTATGAACGTTTGGGGGAAAGAATCACGAACAGGAGATATTATGTTCGGGGTTTCGCTATTCTTCGCCATTTGGCTTTTAGTAAGGCTGTTTTTCAGGGTGCGGTTTTAAGTGTTTTCCTTTCTTCAAGGCGTTGTACCAAACATATAAAAGCACCAGTTATAAACTCAGGCCGCCCGGTGTTAAGTTTTAAAATTAAATGGTTATGGTTATAAGGTTGATTTAATATAAATTGCCACAAAATTTAAAGGGCAATGTATATTTATAATCATCAAATACGGGTGCGTTACGGCGATACTGACCAAATGGGGTATGTGTATTATGGCAACTACGGTTATTATTACGAGCAGGCACGGGTTGAAGCTATGCGTGCTGTGGGTATTAGCTATAAGGAAATGGAAGCATCGGGAACTATGATGCCTATAACCCGCATGACCACCAAATATATAGGCCCAGCTTACTATGATGAATTGTTGACCATAAAAACAATTTTGCCCAACATGCCTAACCGCATTATTACTTTTCATTACGAAGTTAGAAATGAAAAAGAACAGCTATTGAATGAGGGCGAAACGCAGCTTATTTTTATGGATGTAAATACACGGAAAATAAAAATGGCGCCTCCAATTCTTGTGGAGATGATGAAGCCGTATTTTGCTAAAGTTTAAATGGATAATGCTTCGCCGGGGTTTGGTAAGCAATTAATTTTTTTGGGAAAATTAAAGCTGATAAATATCATTCGTTTGGATAAATGATACTTCTTACCTTTAAGGTATAAATTTTATACCATGTTCTACCGCCAATATTATTCTGAGTTAGGAAAGATGCTTTATGCAATTGCTAATGTTGATGGAGTGATTTCGGAAAAAGAAAAAGATACCCTAAAACAATTAGTGCGCAAAGAATTAGCGCCCAGCGAAAAACATACTGATAAGTTTGGCACCGATGCTGCCTACTATACCGAAATTGAATTTGACATTTTGGAAGATACACTGCAGGATTCAGATGCCGCTTTCGATTCGTTCATCGATTTTTTAGAAAGCCATCATACTGCAATTGATCAGCACATGCGCGATGCTACTTTAAAAATTACCAAACAATTGGCTACCATACATCACAAACCCAATAAGAAAGTAGTTGAGTTGATTAAGAAACTTGAAAAAGTTTTAAAATTGCTAGAAGCTAGTACTGGTTGAAAACAATCCGGGCTATGAAAACAAATAAAGAATGGCACCATGCAAACCGCATGCCGGTAAATGCAGATATAGAACAGCGCATAGCCTGGCACATTGAACATGCTAAAAATTGTGGGTGCAGGGAGATACCCGAAAAATTGAAGTTAGAAATGAAGAAGAGGAACATTAAGATTTGACACTGAGAAGCGAACTGTAGTTTACTGCGCTTTTAATTGCCTCATACGTTCCAGTCTTTCTTTTTCAAACTGCTGTAAAAATTTATCCTGCGATAATAATTCATAAGCCTTTTCGAAATGAAACGATGATTTCAGTTTATCGTTTTTTAGTAAAAATAATTCACCCAGTTCTTCGTGTACATACCCGTCAGGCACGCCAACGGTTATGGCCTCTTCAAATAAAGCCAATTGAATTTTAATAGCATCATCAAACCGTGCAAGCGCGCGCAGTGTACGCCCCACACACCATTTGGCTAAAAATATTTCACCGGCCGATTTACGGTCTTCGCGCCATTTAAGTGCGCGTAAAAAAATGCTCAGCGCTTTTTCATATTCGCCTTTGTCAAAATAACTCCATCCAAGGTTGTTGTATAATGAACCCAGCCATCGCTTTGCATTTTCATCCTTTGTTTCTTCGGATAGTATTATGGCTTCTTCATTTAGCTTTATGGCCTTATCAGCTGTTGATACAATAGCAAGCATGTGAATGGCATCAATAGTGTAAAAATCATCCTTTAAAGCCGATGACAATTGTTTTGCCTTTTCGAAGTATTCTTTTGATTCAACTTTTTTGCCAGATGAGTTAAAGGTTCTGCCGCGTTCTAAATTGTATCGCACATGTTCCGGTGCCGGTTGCTCGGGTAGCTGCTTTTCAATATCGTTTAAAAGATTGTGAGCCTCAGTAAACATGGCACGGAGGCTATACGTACGGGCTATTTGTGTAAGCAGCTGTAAATGGTACGAAAGGTCTTGATCGGCCATTGAATTTAGCAGTGCTTCACGAAATTTTATTTCTGTTGCTGCGGGGTCGTTGTAGTTCCAAAGTTTGTCAAAGTCTTGCATGGTGGCTGCAAAATAATAATATATCTTAGCTATATAATAGTGCCTGTTTTATGAATTTGATTTTTAGAAACGCAGAAGTTGCCGATAGCAAAGAAATTTCGGAGCTTTTGAAAATTACCTGGCTCGATACTTATTCGGGTTTTATTCCGCTACATGTTATTGAAGCCATTTCGAAAGAATGGCATAACCCGGAATCGATTAAAAAGCAAATATTGAATATCAATGTGTTGGTTAGTGTGGTTGTTTATGAAAGTAACCTTATTGGTATTTTTAATGCGCAAATATTTGCCAATAAAAACTACTACTTAAACCAGCTATATATCCACCCCGATTTTCAGGGCATGGGTATAGGTAACTTATTGCTTGAACTTTTTAAAAATAGGTACAACCCTAATTCTATTAAACTATCGGTTGAAGAAGGAAATGTAAGAGCGATAAAATTTTATTCCAACAAATTTTTTTCAGTGCAATCAAAAGCAACCGAAAAATTCGAAAAGTTTGATTTGAATACGATAGAGATGCTGTGGCGAAAACCAAATAAATAATTCCTTATGAAATTCAGATTTACACCCCATATAGCTGTGCAAGTTGATAATCTGGGTAAGGCTAAGAAATTTTACACCACTGTTCTTGGCATGGATTTTTTATCCGAAAACAATGCCGAGGCTAAACTTTCAGCCACCGGTGCAACTTTTTATGTTGAAGAGAATAAGACGCATAAAGTGTTTTTCGCTTTTGAGGTAGATTCATTGCAAGAAGCAAAAAAGTTATTACTGGATAATAATTGTGTAATAACTTCGGAAACCAGTGGGGGCTTTATGGTAGATGATCCGCATGGTTTATCGTATTATGTTTCGGAAATGCCAAAACCTGTTTAGGTTTATTGGAGATGCAGATATCAAATAAATAATATAAAATGTATCAAATACTCTTATCACTTCATTCATTATGCCGCTGGCTGGTGTTGGTAAGCCTTGTTTTTGCAATATACCGGTCCTATATGGGTTGGTTTACCGGTAAACCATTTTCGAAATTAGATAATAATGTGCGGCATATTACTGCAACCATTGCGCATGTTCAACTTATTTTTGGGCTTTGCTTATATTTCATTAGCCCTGTTATTGATTATTTTTTGCATCATTATAAAGAGGCTGTTCATGACAGAGAAATTAGGTTTTTTGGTATGGAACATAGTATAATGATGCTTTTAGCAATTACAATTATTACCATTGGCTCGGTAATAACTAAACGCAAAAGCACCGACAAAGAGAAGTTTAAAGCCATGGCAATTTGGTATACTATAGCCCTGGTTATTATTGTTATTTCTGTACCCTGGCCATTTTTGCAATTGGTAAGCAGGCCGTACTTTAGATTTTAATTTTATATTTGAATGATTAAAATTAATCTATGAAAAAAAGCATTTTATTTATTGCAACTGCGCTGATAGTAATATTTTTTTTAGGTGGGTTTGCCCCATTATACGCGCAGGAAAAAGCCGAAGTGACCGGTACAATTACCAATGCGCAATTGACCCCGGAGAAAATGAATTGTAAAACCGGTATGTATAAAACCTACCAGGATTTTGTAAACAATAATCCCAAGCCTTGGAAGTGGGTTAATTTTGATATTGGCTCTTCTATGAGCGGGTTTACAAGATTTTTGGTGATTTTTAAGGACGAAAACGGGAAAAAAATTAAAATGGACCCTAACGAATTTTGGGGCTTTAGGGATGATAACAGAGAATTGTACCGAAATGGATCATTTGTAAATGGCAGCGTAACTGCAATACCTTTTTTTGTTAAGTATGTTGCTACAGATTACATTATGTATCATCCGGAATTTTTAAGTAATGCCACTGTTAGTCCACATGAGTGGTGTTCAACGGACCTGAATAGCCCTATTATGAAACAAGACGATTTTTTAAAAAAACACGGCAAGGTTGTTTATGATAGAATTGAAAAAGAAACAGCCGATTGTAAGAAGCACATTAATAAAGCATTTACCACCAAATATGGAGCTCACGAAACTGAATGCCTACAGAGAGCTTCGGATGTTATATGCATTTGGACAACATCGGGCGCTGTTAAGGGCAGCTATGTAAAATAGGGGTTACAGTTTTTTTCGCTAATCTTCCGCCTGATTATTATTTATTTTTTCGCAGTACATTGATAATCAATGATTATTAATGGTGAAGGCTATGGTAGGTGGGCACATTTTCTTATGTAATTTATTGATTATCAGATATTAATTAGTATACTATAAACACTTTATGCATTAATTTATGTGCATATGATGAATGGGGAAAGGAGTTTAATATATCAGTACAATTTTTATTTTAGCCGCCCCAAATTTAAGCCTACAATAGAGTAAAGGGGTAGGGAGATTTTTTTAGATAACAAAATATTAATATGGCAGAGAACGGAAAAAGTGAAGGAAAACCTTTAAGAATAGGCATTGAAGCAATTGCATTTGATATACCAGAGCATTATTTAGAAATGGCCGACCTTGCAACAGCAAGGGGAGTAGAGCCCGCAAAATATACCGCCGGTCTTGGCCAAAAACAAATGGCCGTTGCTACCCCATGTGAAGATACCGTAGTTTTAGCCGCCGGTGCCGGACAAAGATTAATCAAGAATTTTAATATCGACCCAAAGTCTATCTCAATGTTAATAGTGGGTACCGAAACTGGTGTTGATCACAGTAAGCCAGTGTCAAGCTACGTGCACCAAATTTTAGGTTTATCTAGCGAATGCCGGGTGTTCGAAATTAAGCACGCTTGCTATGGTGCCATGGCGGGTTTAACCACTGCGGTTAATTATATTCTTTCCGGTAGGGCAAAAGGGCGCAAAGCACTGGTTATAGCCAGCGATATTGCACGCTATGGAAAAAATACCGTAGGCGAACCAACACAAGGCGCAGGTGCGGTGGCCATGCTTATTTCCGACAACCCTCAATTACTTGAAATTGATTATAACAATGAAGGCTTCTACGCCACACAGGTAATGGATTTTTGGAGACCGCTATATAGTAAAGAGGCTTTCGCCGATGGTCACTTCTCTATTCAATGCTATTTAGATGCTTTATCAGGTGCATACAACTTATACAAAAAGGGTGACGAGGCTAACGGTGCGCAATCAAAAGCTGCTAACGGTAAATTCGAGGCTTGCTTGTACCATGTTCCGTTTGTAAAAATGGCTCAAAAAGCACATCAAAGATTGTTGGAAACTGACGGCGGCCAAAAATTTGAAAAAGACAGCCCTGAATTAAAAGCCGCTTTGCAGGATTTTGAAAAAAGAGTAGCGCCTGCTTTAGAACTTAACGCACGCGTAGGAAATATTTACACCGGTGCCTTATTTTTAAGCCTTGCTTATTTATTAGAAAGCTCGGCCGGTAAACTGGCTGGTAAACCAATAAGCCTTTTTAGCTACGGTAGCGGATGCGGTGCCGAGTTTATGGGCGCAAAAATTATGGAAGGTGCCGACCGGTTAATGAAAGTAGAATCGAACGAAGAAATTTTGAGCAAAAGAAGGCAAGTAAATATGGCTAAGTACGAAGAAATACTTGATGCCTGCTCGAAAATGGATTTAAACGATGAAGAGAACCTATGCCAGCCCGAAAAATGGGACCTTAAACGCCCGGTGCTATACCTGGGTACGCAAAACCATAAAAGAATATACAGCGTTAATGGCGTGGTGTTGAATTAATCCACTTTTAACACGTATATTATAAACTATCTCAATTTGAGCAAAAACAGAGCTAAATGCTTTGTTTTTGCATTTAAGGACCATTTCTCCAATAAATTCTTTTCTCTTTTTACAAAATATTCCGGGGCAAATAGCATTCAATTTAGTAGAGGAATTGATATGTTTTTTTTAGCTTTATACAAGCTGTAAAGTTTATTGCTAACCTAAATTGCAAAGCTATGAACTATTCTAAAGTACTTTTAGCTGCTGTTATAGCCACCGGATGTATGACCATATTTATGTTGCTTGCCCCACACTCCGGCCTGCCCCAAATGAATGTAGGCGAATTTTTAGGCACCGTATTTAAAGGCAATATGGTAGGGGGCTGGTTATTGCATTTTATGGCCGGAATTATTTTTGTCTTTCCATACGTGTTATTATTTAACCGGTTAATACCGGTTGAAAATAAAATTGCGCGTGGCGTTATATACGGCATTTTGCTTTTTGTGGCTTCGGAAATTGTTTTTGCCGGCATAAATATATTTTGGCATATTGATTGGGCCAGTAGACAAAATATGGCCATAATGGTTTTTGGCGATGCACTGGCTTGCATGATTTACGGAGGTGTGTTAGGCTCGTTTTTCGATAGAGTAGGATATGATGCCCTCGAAGATACCAAGCGCCATGCTTAAAGCCGGCGAGAAATATAGGTGTATACTCTTTCTGCTCCACCTAATCTGTCAATAATGTACTTCTGCGATAATTTAGCATCATTATTAGCCGGTTGGCGGCTGCGTTCCATAATAACCCTAAGCCGTGCCAGCAAATCTTTATAGCCCGAAATTGAAAAGGCTACTGCTATGGCAATTAGTTTTGCCGCCTCAACTGATTTTTGATATTTGGGCCCGAAAATAACAGGCATGCCGTATACAACCGGTTCAAGTATATTATGTACACCGGCATTGAATCCGCCACCAACGTATGCTATATTGCCATACGCATATAGCGACACCAGCAGCCCTACACTATCAACAACAATTACCTGCGCCGACTCGGCGTTAGTTTCGGTTAATTCAGATAATAATACACACGGCGACTGGATACTTTTTTTCAATTCTCTGATTCGCTTCATATCTATATCATGCGGGGCAATAATATATTTATGATTTTCTGATGTATTGTCATTTATCAGGTGCACTAAAAGTTTCTCGTCTTTTTTCCAGGTACTTCCGGCAATAAATATTTTTAAGTTGCCTTTAAATTTTGCAACTAAAGGCAATATTCTTCTTTTTTCGGCGGCATCGTAAACCCGGTCGAACCTGGTATCATAAGCCATCTCACAGTCAACGCCAATAAGATCAAGTAGTTTTTTCGATTCAATATTTTGTACAAATACCTTAGTAAATAACTGTAGCATTTCAACAAAAAATATTCCGTACCACTCAAAAAATATTTGCTCTTTTCTAAAAACAGATGAAAATAAAATAGTAGGAATTCTCGCGGCTCTTAGCTCGTACAGGTAATGAAACCAAAATTCATATTTCACAAAGAGAACCACATCGGGCTGAATTTGTGCTATGATTTTTTGAGCATTGGCTTTTGTATCCATGGGCAGATAAAATACCACATCGGCATACTCGTAGTTTTTTCTGATTTCATAACCCGAAGGCGAGAAGAAGCTGACAATGACTTTATGTTCGGGATGGAATGTTTTTATTTTTTCTATTACAGGGCGAGCCTGCTCAAATTCGCCGAGTGAGGCGCAATGAAACCAAATTCGTTTATTTTTTTTCGATTCAGATGCATCTTTAGGTGGCAAAAAAGAGGCAGGATTTTTTCGGCCTCTGACCCACAATCGGGCTTTTTTATTAAAGGGCGCCGCTATAAAAATGCTCAGCCAATACAGACGTATGACTATATCATAAACTATTGGGCTTAATAATTGAACTAAACGTAGGGTGAACATATATTAAATACTGGGCGAATATATGCTAATAATAGAAAAACTCCTTTTCGCTTGTTTGTAGAAATATAGGAATAATGTATCCTATTTTCAATCCAACGAACAAATCGAATCTTGTATCATGTAGTGGTGCCATCAAATAAAAATCGTATGGCCTTCTTCCTTGCGTAAAAGCTGCATCAAATTGTAGGCCTGCATAACAGCTTAAATATTTTTTTCTCGACATAAATGTTCCGCCTACAAATTGCGATATAACGGGGCCATTAGCCATTCTATCGTAACCTTTTTTGTAGGTAGGGCTTAGTTGAGGCAATTGCGACTCCTTAACATTGATGGCAATTTTATGCTGCAAAAAACCGGCTTCGGTCATTAAAAGCAAACCTGCATCAGGGTATTTGGGTGAAAAAGGTATGACTTTTCCGAAAACGAATTTAATGTTGAAGCCTTGTTCGCCAAGCGTTACGGTGGTAACTGAGTTTTGTTGGGTTATAAATTGGTCGTAATAGGTTGCAATACCATTAATAACGTAACTTTCTTTTACGTTAGTGCTATATAAAAAACCACCCTCGCCGCCAAACATCCAGTTTTTTTTGTTTTTATACATTACTTGCGCGCTAAACAGCGAGTTGAACCCATAGCGCTGTTTCATATTGCCAAAAGGGAATTGAGCAGTGTAATTGGGCACAATCATCACAGTTTCATTGGGTTCGAATCTGATTGGTTTCTTTCTAATGGTTTGAACAGAATCTCTTTGCCCAAAACATGATACTGTGATACTTGCTAAGGTAAAAACTATAATGCAGAATTTTAGTACGGAAAAATTCATAGTATGGCAATGAGGCTTCGTGTTTTTCATGGTCGTCTAAAAACGATGTAAGTACAAAAGTATTATTTTAGCGCGCTCAAAAAAGCATACAAATGCAGGAAATACGGATGGTTGACCTTAAAACTCAATATCAGAGGCTGAAAAGCGAACTGGATGTAGCCATTGCACAGGTTTTAGAATCAACCCAGTTTATTAAAGGCCCCGAGGTAAAAAGGTTTGAAGAAAACCTTGCCCGCTACATGGGGGCAAAGCAAGTTATAGCTTGCGCTAACGGAACTGATGCTCTTCAAATTGCTATGATGGCGCTGGGTTATGAACCGGGAGATGAGGTAATAACAGCCGATTTTACCTATATAGCTACTGCCGAAGTTATAGCATTGTTGCGTTTAAAGCCTGTTTTGGTGGATGTAAACCCCGAAACGTTTACCATTGACCCAAGTGCTATTGAAAAAGCTATAACCCCCAAAACACGCGCTATTGTGCCCGTGCACCTGTTCGGCCAGTCGGCTGATATGGAGGGTGTTATGAAGGTTGCTAAAAAACATAATTTGGATGTGATTGAAGATAATGCCCAAGCTATTGGGGCCGATTACACTTTCAGCGACGGCCGGAAACAGAAAGCCGGAACAATTGGTACAATCGGTACTACTTCTTTCTTCCCCTCAAAAAATTTAGGCTGTTTTGGCGATGGTGGCGCACTATTTACCAATGATGATGCCTTAGCTGCTAAAATAAGGATGATTGCCAACCACGGCCAAAGCACCCAATATATACATGATGAAATAGGCGTTAACTCGCGCCTGGATACTTTGCAGGCAGCCATACTGGATATAAAACTGAAATACTTAAATGATTTTGCCGCAAGAAGAGTTAAAGTGGCCGATTATTACGATAAGGCTTTCGGTGGTTTAAAAAATGCTCAAATACCGGTTCGGGCACCTTATTCAAATCATGTATTCCATCAATACACTTTAAAAATTAAAAACATAAACCGCGACGAGGTGCGAAGAAAGCTGGCCGATAAAGGCATTCCTTCCATGATTTATTATCCTTTGCCTATGCACGTGCAAAAGGCATACAAAGATGAACGCTATAAAGAAGGTGCTTTTCCGGTTTCGGAAGAATTATGCAAATCGGTTTTATCATTGCCAATACATACCGAGTTTAATGAGGAAGAATTGAAATATATTGCCGAAACTTTTATTAATATAGTTAAATGAAGATAGCTGTTGTTGGTACAGGATATGTAGGCCTTGTTACAGGAACTTGTTTTTCGGAAACAGGAAACGAGGTAGTTTGTGTGGATGTAAATAAAGAAAAGGTTGAGCAGCTTAATAAAGGCGTTATACCAATATACGAGCCCGACTTGGAAACCATTTTCGAACGTAACACCAAACAGGGAAGATTAAAATTTACAACCTCACTGCAAGAAGGTATTGAAGGAGCTAAAATTATTTTCCTTGCCCTGCCTACACCACCCGGTGAAGATGGCAGCGCCGACCTAAAATACATTTTGCAGGTAGCCGAACAACTGGGCAACTTATTAAAGCAATATACTGTAGTAGTAAATAAAAGCACGGTGCCGGTTGGTACTGCTGATAAAGTGCGCAACATTATTTCGAAAAATGCTAAGGTTGAATTTGATGTGGTTTCAAATCCCGAGTTTCTTCGCGAAGGAGTAGCTGTTGATGATTTTATGAGACCAGAGAGAGTAGTGGTAGGTACCCGTTCTGCAAAAGCAAGAAAAGTAATGGAGGAGCTGTACGAGCCTTTTGTTCGTCAAGGCAATCCGATAATATTTATGGATGAACGGAGTGCCGAGGTAACTAAATACGCGGCCAATGCTTTCTTAGCTACCAAAATTTCGTTTATGAATGAGATTGCTAATATGGCAGAACTGGTAGGCGCCGATGTTGACCAGGTGCGTAAAGGAATTGGAACCGATACCCGAATAGGAAAAAGATTTTTATTTGCCGGCGTAGGTTATGGTGGCAGTTGTTTCCCGAAAGATGTGAAAGCGCTGTATCACACCGCTAAAGAAAATAAGTACGATTTTAAAATACTGCACTCAGTAATGGAGGTGAATGATTTGCAGCGCGAGCGGTTTGTAGAAAAAATTCTTGAAAAATATAAAGGCAATATTTCAGGCAAAACAATTGCTGTATGGGGCTTGGCATTTAAACCCAATACCGATGATATTCGTGAAGCACCTTCCATTTATATTCTCGAAAGGCTTTGCCAGGCCGGTGCCAAAGTAAGGGCATACGACCCCGAGGCTATGGGCCATGTAAAGCAAATTTTTGGCGATAAAGTATACTTTGCCAGTGACGCGTACGATGCACTTACCGGGGCTGATATACTGGTTATTGCAACGGAGTGGAATATTTTCCGTTCGCCTGATTTCGACAAAATAACTTCGCTGCTAAAAGAGAAAGTAATATTTGATGGCAGGAATCTTTACAGTGTAGAAAACATGAAAGAGTTGGGGTATTATTATTACAGCATAGGAAGAGAAACTGTAGGAGAATGAAAAGAGTATTAATAACAGGAGCAGCAGGTTTTCTCGGCTCGCATTTATGCGACCGGTTTATCAAGGAAGATTTCCAGGTGATAGGCATGGATAATTTAATAACCGGCGACCTGAAAAATATTGAGCACCTTTTCAAATTAAAAAACTTCGAGTTTTATCATCACGATGTTTCGAAGTTTGTGCATGTGCCGGGCGAGTTGCCTTATATTCTACATTTCGCATCACCGGCTTCGCCTATTGATTATTTGAAGATTCCGATACAAACACTCAAAGTAAGTTCGTTGGGCACCCATAATTTATTGGGCCTTGCAAAAAATAAAAAATCGAGAATATTGGTTGCTTCTACCTCTGAAGTATACGGCGACCCGCAGGTTCACCCGCAAACTGAAGATTATTGGGGCAATGTTAACCCTGTAGGTCCGCGCGGTGTTTATGACGAGGCTAAACGGTTTCAGGAGGCTTTAACGATGGCCTATCATACTTATCATGGATTAGAAACACGCATTGTACGTATTTTTAATACGTATGGCCCAAGAATGCGACTGAATGACGGACGGGTATTACCTGCTTTTATTGGTCAGGCTTTGCGGGGAGAGGACCTAACTATATTTGGCGATGGAAGCCAAACACGTTCTTTCTGTTATGTTGATGATTTGGTGGAAGGTATTTACCGGTTGCTGATGAGCGATTATCATTTACCCGTTAATATTGGCAACCCCGATGAAATAACTATTAAAGAATTTGCGGATGAAATTATAAAGCTGACAAGTACTAAACAAAAAGTAATTTGCAAGCCTCTACCGGTTGATGACCCTAAGCAAAGGCAACCGGATATAAGTCTTGCTAAAAAAGTATTAGGCTGGGAGCCCAAAGTACAAAGAGCAGAAGGTTTAGAAATTACCTATAATTATTTTAAAGGGCTAACACAGGAAGAATTGTATAAATCAAAACATCGTTTTGAATAATATGGAAAATCAAAAATCAGATTATTTTGTTCACTCATCGGCCATAGTTGATGAGGGCTGCAAAATTGGTAAGGGAACTAAAATTTGGCATTTTAGCCATATTATGCCCGATTGTGTTATAGGAGAAAATTGTAATATTGGGCAAAATGTGGTGGTATCGCCCGATGTAGTGCTTGGCAATAATGTAAAGGTGCAAAACAACGTATCAATATACAGCGGTGTGGTTTGTGAGGATGATGTTTTTTTGGGGCCTTCGATGGTGTTCACCAACGTTACGAATCCAAGAAGCGCTGTGAACAGGAGAGGGCAGTATGCAAAAACAGTGGTAAAGAAAGGTGCAAGCATTGGTGCCAATGCAACTATTGTTTGCGGACACGACATAGGAGAGTTTGCTTTTATTGGTGCCGGTGCGGTAGTAACAAAACATATTCTGCCATACGCACTAGTAGTAGGCAACCCGGCAAAGCAAACAGGTTGGATGAGCGAATACGGCCACAGGTTGAATTTTGATAAGAACGGCGTGGCAACGTGTGAAGAAAGCGGAGAAAAATATCAATTCAAAGACGGACATGTTTCAAAAATAAAATGAAGGTATGGTACAGGAATTATTAAGTAAAAGAAAAAAACTGGCAGTATTAGGTTTGGGCTATGTAGGCCTGCCTATTGCACTTGAATTTGCAAGAAAAATTTCAGTTATCGGGTTTGACATCAACAAGAAAAGAGTTGATTTGATGAAACAGCATATCGACCCGAGTAATGAATTAGAAGCAAAAGATTTTGATGGAACCGATATTGAATTTACGGCCGACGTTGAAGATTTAAAAAAGGCAAGCTTTTACATTGTAGCAGTGCCCACACCAGTTGATAATCACAATGTGCCCGATTTAAAGCCGGTGCTAAGTGCATCCGAAACAATTGGGAAGGTGATTAAGAAGGGTGATTACGTAGTGTTCGAATCTACGGTTTACCCGGGTTGTACTGAGGATGATTGCTTACCGGTTATTGAAAGGCTATCAGGATTAAAAGCCGGTACGGATTTTAAAATAGGCTATTCTCCAGAGAGAATTAACCCCGGTGATAAAGAACATACCATTACAAAAATAAAGAAAGTAGTATCGGGTTGCGATGCGGAATCGCTTGATGTGGTGGCTAAAACTTACGAGATAATAGTAACTGCGGGTACACACAAAGCAAGTTCAATTAAAGTAGCTGAGGCTGCAAAGATTATAGAGAACACACAGCGCGATTTGAATATTGCGCTAATGAACGAGCTTTCGCAGATATTTGATTTGATGGGAATAAACACGTATGAAGTGCTGGAAGCTGCCGGTACGAAATGGAACTTCCTTAAATTTTACCCGGGTCTTGTTGGCGGGCATTGTATAGGCGTCGATCCTTATTATCTTACTTATAAAGCTTTGGCTTTGGGTTATAACCCCAATGTAATTTTGGCCGGCAGAAGAATAAATGATGAAATGGGCGCACATGTGGCGCGTAAGCTGGTTCAGCAACTTATTAAGTTGAATAAGCAGGTGGCTAATACCAAAGTATTGGTAATGGGCGCAACGTTTAAAGAAAATGTAAGCGATATCCGCAATTCGAAAGTGGTAGATGTAATTGATGAACTGAAACGTTATTCGGTTTTAACCGAAATAACCGATCCACTGGCCGATGCCGATGAATTTCATCACGAATATGGAATTAACCTGCGCAACGATTTCGGGAAAGATTATGATGCAGTAATTGTTGCCGTTAATCACGAACAGTTTTCAAATTTAGATGATACATTTTTTAAAACCATTTTGAAAAAGGATGGAATAGTAGTTGATGTAAAAGGGGATTTACGGAATAAAATAAAATCTTTTAGTTATTGGTCGTTATAGTAAAATTGGATTACTAAAGCAATTGCTTTAAAATAGTAACAAAATGAAAAAGGTTCTTATTACAGGAGGGGCAGGTTTTATCGGTTCGCATGTAGTGCGGCTGTTTTTAAGTAATCATCCTGATTATGAAATATATAATCTAGATAAACTTACTTATGCTGGTAACCTTGAGAATTTAAAAGATGTTGAAGGCAACCCCAACTACAAATTTATAAAGGGCGATATAACTGATGCGGCTTTCATCAATACTTTATTTGATGAGAATAAATTTGGGGTGGTTATACATTTAGCTGCCGAAAGCCATGTTGATCGTTCTATTAGTAACCCTCTGGAATTTGTTACTACCAACGTAATAGGCACTGTAAATCTTTTGAACGCAGCGAAAAAAATCTGGGACTGCAACAAAGATAAGCCGGTGCGCCAGGATAGGATTTTTTACCATGTTTCAACCGATGAAGTTTATGGCTCGTTGGGTGAAACAGGTTTTTTTACCGAGCAAACTTCCTACGATCCACAGTCGCCATATTCGGCGTCTAAAGCAAGTTCCGATCATTTTGTTCGGGCTTATTTCAATACTTATAATTTACCGGTAGTTATTTCAAACTGTTCGAATAATTATGGTGCCAATCAGTTTCCAGAAAAATTGATACCGCTGTTTATTCATAATATCAGAAACAATAAACCGCTACCGGTATATGGCGATGGTAAATACACCCGCGATTGGCTTTGGGTAGTTGATCATGCACGTGCTATTGATTTGATTATGCACAAAGGGGAACTGGGCGAAACATATAATATTGGCGGCTTTAACGAGTGGCAAAATATTGAATTGATAAAGCTAATGTGCAGCATTATGGATAAAAAGCTTGCACGCAAACCAGGCGAATCAGAAAAACTAATCACCTATATAAAGGACAGGCCGGGGCACGACAGGCGCTATGCTATTGATGCAGCAAAGTTGAATAAAAACCTGGGCTGGAAACCTTCGGTAACTTTTGAAGAAGGATTGGAAAAAACAATTGACTGGTATTTAGCTAATGAAGAATGGTTGAAACACCTTACTTCGGGCGAGTATCAAAAATATTACGAACAGCAATACGCTGCTCGGTAGAAAACAATAAGCAGTAAATAACATGTACGAGGTTCCATATCATAATAAAGATTTATCGAAATTCTCTTTTCTGATTACAGGCGGAGCGGGCTTTATTGGCTCGAACATTGCTGAGTATCTTTTAAAGTATGGCGCTAAAAAGGTACGCGTGCTCGATAATTTGGCTACCGGCAACAAGGCTAATGTCGAAGCATTTAAAAGCAACCCGGCATTCGAATTTATTGAAGGCGATATACGCAATTTGGAAACCTGCCGTAAAGCCTGCGAAAGAATAGATTTTGTTTCGCACCAAGCTGCTTTGGGGTCAGTTCCACGTTCGGTTAAAGAGCCTGAGAATACTAATGCAGTAAATGTGGATGGTTTTTTAAATGTACTGATTGCAGCTAAAGATAATAAGGTTAAGAATTTTGTTTATGCGTCTTCATCATCGGTTTACGGCGATGAAAAAACTTTACCTAAAGTAGAAGAGAAAACCGGTAACCCGCTTTCGCCGTATGCAGTAAGCAAGTGGACGAATGAATTATATGCTAAGGTGTTTTATAACGTATATGGCTTAAATGTAGTGGGCCTTCGCTACTTCAATATATTCGGGCCTCGTCAGGACCCAAAGGGTGAATACGCCGCAGTAATGCCGCTGTTCATTGATAAGATTATGAAAAAAGAGGAAGTGTATATTGATGGCGATGGCAACCAAACACGCGATTTTACCTTTGTTGAGAATGCTGTGCAGGCCAATGTTAGGGCTATGCTAAATGAAAACGCCGAGGCTTTTAATCAGGTTTTTAATATTGCAGTGGGAGAGAACTTTTCGGTTAATCATTTATATACTGAAATTCAAAAATTGCTGAGTAGCGATCATAACGCCAAATACCGCGAAACGCGTAAAGGTGATATTAGAAATTCGTTGGCTGATATTTCAAAAGCAAAAAATCTGCTTGGTTATAATCCCGAATTTCAATTTGGTAAAGGACTTGCTATTACGGTAGAATACTTCCACAAGTTTTATTTAGCCCGGTAAAAGATAAAGCCACAGAGGGGCACAGAGAAATAAAAAAAGAGAACCATTGAGTGTTCTCTTTTTTTATTTCTTGAGTTATTGGAAAACTCTGTTGATTAATGCGGTATACTATCCATTAACTGTTGCTGGTTTTGCACCGGTTGAATAGTATCTTGTTTAGGCGCTTCCTGAACCGGTACTTGTTGTGGAGGAGCATCCTGCTTAATTTCTCCACCCGGTTGGGCAGGGCTTTGTGCAGGTGGAACCGGCTCTTCCTTAACCGGTGGTGTTTTCTCCGGTTCCGGTTGTTTTATGTTCTGCTCAGGTGCATTTGGTTGAATTTCTTCTTTTGGTTGTCCGGCATCTGGTTTTACCGGTGCCTCAGGCTCGTTTATTTCCTGCTTCTGCGGAACGGTATCTTGTTTAGGTTCTTCTTTATGCTTAATTCTATCGGGTGGCGGACCGGAAAGGATACTGCCACCATTCATTTTCATTTGGTTGATTTGGTCGATTTCGCGTTGGTCTATATCTTCTCTTTTAGGTTGTTCAGGTACCGCATTACCCGTGGTATCGCCCGGCAAATCATTGATGGATGATGTGTCGTTTACGGGAATTTCTTCCTGTGGCGCTCTTGGCTCAGGCCGCGGACGGCTTATACCGGCTGCCTTGTCTTTCATATAATCAAGAAAATCGGCCTTGTTTAATGGCGAAGCAGGGGTATACATGTAGAAACGGTTGTTGCTGCCTTTTACTTTTCGTTTATCCGGAGAGGTGGCAGTAATAATTTTCGCAATGTCATCGTAAGATGAAAGAACACCTAAGGCACCGGGGCGGTATTCGAAATAAAACCAGCCTTTAGTACCGGTTTGCAAATAAATTGTAAATACATCGGCACCGCCTTTGTATTGAATTTCGATAGTGCCCTCTATTTTTTTATTAATTACTTTTTTGCCAATCATGGCCACGCCGATTTTGCCTACCGAGCGGAGAGAAACGTCGTCAGGATCGAAAACGAAATTGACATCGCTAAAAACAAGATTGTAGTCAAAGTTTTTAGGGCGCTTTGTAAAGGTTGGTGATTTGCTGAATTCCTCCAGTTGCTTTCTATCGTCCCTATCGCCGTATAATTCGCTTATTGCCTTTTTTTGATGGTCGGTTTCGTAAGTTAGTTCAGGTTGGTCGAAATTATCGCCGGCCATATAAAATTCAAAACGCTCTTGAATCTTATCGCCCATTTGCGCATCGAGCCCTAAAGTAAAGTTCAGTTTATATTTACCGGAATCTAGCTTAACATCGGCGTTACCCGCTGCCATGCTTTTAATAAGGCCAAATTTAGTGCCCAAATCAAATTTTCCTTCTGCTTTTACAGTGCCTTTTTTATCATCGTAGCGCAACACATTTCCGTACTGTGTATTGCCTTTAATTTTTTCAGCATTGCCAAATAGGTATTCGCCGGTAGATAATTGGGTAACAATGCCAGTGGTTTTAAATATCGGAATGTCGCGGTTATTTAATTTTGGCGCCATTATGGTTGTATATATCGCCGCTGCATCGGGAACAGGATTGATGTGTATACCGGCGCTAAGTTTGTTGTTCGAAGAATTTTTTGTTGCGGTATCGTATTTTAAAGCCAGGCTTTTTGGGTCAACCCCCTGGTTGATGAAAAATTCTGATGTAGTGGTTTTAGGGTTTTTGAAATCAATTTTTGCATACCCTTTAAAATTGATGAATGAATCAACTGATGCAATATTTCCTTCACCGTTGAATTTTACATTTGGATAGATTGCAAAATTTTGTTTTTCATCAATATTAGTTTTGGCAATTAATTTCCATACCTCAGTCTTTTTTTTGTGCTCGCCTTCAGTTTCTCTTTTGGTTGAGATATCACCAAACTCAAGCACTTCATGAATGTCCTTAGTAGTATAATGGTAAATGCCCACGGCTTTTAATTCTTCCTTGCTATAAATATCTACAGTAGCGCTGTCGAACCGGTGAAACTTATGTATGGTATCGGCAAAAATTATGGCGTTATGCAGTTGGTGCATTTTAGCTTCGCCTTCAATGGTAATTACTCCGCTATCTGGTACCACACTTGCATCTGCTACTTTTATTTCAGGAACTTGCTCAACACGTAAAACCGATGTAACCAGATTGTACGTTGCACGCTTGCCTAAAAACTTTAAGCCTTTTTGGTCGTGGCGGGTTGAGGTAAAATATTCACCCGGGCCTTGAGCCGGTGCTTTAAAGTCGAGAATTTTTTCATCCATATACCATTTAAACTCGTTAATAGCAGTGGTGTATTGATTGTAGGAAAACTCGGTAGGAATATTAAGCAGGTTAGATTTGAAATCGCCGATGCGCGATTTAAAATCAACCTTGGCGGAAACGTTTGGTGTTTTAAACGAAACCCTATCGCCGGTAGTTTTAATATTCAGCGCTGCGGTATCGGCACTTAAATTCATTGTTTTAAAACTAAAATCTTTTGAAGTTAGTGTTGCAAGGTCCCAGTCAAGTGTTCCGTTTCCTCTTAGTCCATTATCGGTAAGTAGAAGGCTTCCTTTAAAAGTAGTAAACGAATCATCATACATAGCAAAAGGTTTGTCCTTAGCCTTCATGCTGATAAACATACTATCAGAAACCGGCAGCCAAAAAACCTGATCGGAGTCGCCGGTTACTTTAGGTGTTTTTACGCCTTCAAAGGTTTTAGAAATTAAAAATGTATCGGTAATAGCCCTCAATGAATCGGGATACAAGTGCACATCGTTGGTTGTAAAATCTGCAGTGCTGTGAGTAATTCTACCGGTACCCTGTAAGCCGGAATAGTTCAATTCAAATTTTCCGTAATATTTACCTTTGCCTTTATATAAATCGTAACCATTTTTCGGCGTTTCAGATTTAAAGCCTAATGATTCATCACGTTGCAGGTGAACACTATCGTGCAAATCAGGAAAAATGCCACCGGAAACTAATTTCCCCTGCCAGTTAATAATATCAGCGCTAAAATTGTTCAAGCTATCTAACCGGAAAGGCTCCAATTCAAAGAAGAAATTTTTTCGGGTGTATGCGCCTTTGGCAACTTTTGGGTCATCGTAATATATATACGATTTTTCCTTGCTATATAAACGTGGAAACTGGGGTAGCCTTGTGCGCCCTGATTTATTAATGGGTGCATCAATTTCAAGTAGCCCCTTTATGCCCTCTACTTTCGATTTCATGGGTTTTAGAATCGGGTTGCCGTCACGGTCTACTTTGTTGCTATCAGGCACGTTAATACGCATGGTATCAACCTTTGTAAGCTCAACGGTAAAAGGCAAATATTCAAACCTGAATTTTTCACCGGTCATATCCATTCTGCCGGCATACATTAAGCCGTCGAATTCCATGTTGCGGTCTTTCTGCAAGCTAATGCTGTTGTCCTTTGGGCGGAAATAAACGTAATCACTATCGCTGATGGGCACTTCAAACACACCCTTTAAATCTATATTGCTGCTTTTAAGGTCGATGTAATCATTTCCTGATTGAGGTGCTGACTTAATGGTAATAATATCGTAATCAATTTTTTTAGCTTTTGCCAAAACGTAATTAATTGCTTTTTCCTTTACGTTAATTACACCAATATCTTCGTTGTATAAAATAAAGCCGCTGCCTACCAAGTCGTATAACAAAGATTTTATTTCATTTTCTTTAAGGTTAGGATCCAATGCACGCGCAAATTCAGTAACGTTTACGGTGCGCGAGTTAGTTTTATCGCATATTTTTTTGAGAACATAAAGTGGTTCGTACGATGCAACACCTTGTGTTTTACGAAGCAATTCTTTATTGAAATAATTTACCGATTCATACACCCCCGGTTTTTTTCCTACACCTGATAATATTTTAAGATTGAGAACGGCTGAATCAAGATTCCAGAAAATGGCATCGGTTTGAAACTCATCATTATGATAAGAGTCAGTGAACTTAGCCTGACCCATACCGGTTTCAGCACGCAACAAGCGCATTTCGTGTTTCTGGATTTTGTAGATAAGGTTTAGCTGCGGGTGATAAATAGAATCAGTGCCGAAGTAAATTGAAACCTCAGCTTTTTCGGCAGCTAATTCCTGACCTTTTTTAATAGTAAGATTTTGGGCGTGGCAAGTAAGCGTTCTTGTTTTTCCATCGCGCGCAAAAAAGGTAAGCTGTGCTTTTGCCTCGGGTGTACCATAGCCCAATACTTTTGAACCATGTAGACTAAAGCCACCGGTGTATGAAACATTTGGCGCAAGATCTTTAATAGTCATACCAACATCATAAGATTCAAAACGCGGATACGAGGCATTTACCGAATCAATGCCCGAAAGCATTTTGTCAGTTAGTTTTCCTTTAAGTGGTTGTTTGAAATATTCAAGGTCATAAAAAATGACAGAATCAACGCTATAGCCAACCGATGACAGGTTAACGCTGTAATCTTTAAACGTGCAATACACTTTGGCTGCATCATAACCTGCGCGGCTCCAATCTACCTTACCTGATTTGCCTACCCATTTTGTTTCAAGCGGGTAATAGGCGCCAGCTGTTTGATTTATTACAACGCTATCGCCCCTAACATTGCCGGTAAGTGTGGTGGTTGGGAAAATAACTGCCGGCTTATTATTATCGTATGCAAATTTATAATCGGGCGATGCCACACGCCATGATTTTGCCGGTGTTGAGTTTAAAGCGTTTTCGTCGAAAAAGCTGTTTGAAAATTCGATGAATTTCAGAAAGTCGTTGTTGTCGCCTTTTTTTTGATTGTCGATTATATGACCGGCAAGCGTATTCCATTCTTCAAATTGCTCGTCGGTTTTTTTACTTTTTACTGCGCTTATAACAGCATTAAGATAATGGTAAAAATGCGGTGCCGGGGCCATGTTGCGCGCAATCATTAGGTCGGCAGTGGTAATTACCTGATCTAGCCAGGCTGAGCTGAGCTTACCATCTTTAACCATCTTTTGCAACTCATCCATGGTTTTAATGTTGGCTTCCATTTTGCTGTTGGTCATGTACTGGTTCAATTCTTTCATGAACCGGTCATGCTCGGCAGGAAAGGATGTGATTTGCTGTGCATTTGAATATGCAAACATTAAAATGCAGGCTATTGAAATGAAAGTTTTTTTCATTACGCTGTTTTTATTTATGGGTGCTGAAAAGTTATGGCAAGCCACCCGTTATTTTTTAGTTTACTTTTTAATGAAAGGCCAATGTTTTGAGCCAGGTTTGTTATATCCACTTCATCGCTTAGTAATATTCCGCTTACTATCAGTATTCCATTTTTGTTCAGCAATTCTTTCCACTTCGAAATATTTTGGAGTATTACATTACGGTTGATGTTTGCTAAAATTATATCAAATTTAGAGTTGAACAAGTACGAATCGTCGCCGCTTATTGCGGTTATTTTAATGCAATGATTTCGCTCAATATTTTCCAAACAATTTTTATATGCCCATTCCTCGTTATCAATGGCTACAATACTGTCAGCTTTTAACTTTTCAGCAAGTATAGCCAATACGCCTGTGCCCGAGCCAAAATCAAGCACCGTTTTATTCACAAAGTTTTCACGCAGCATTAATTCAATAACCGAAGCCGTAGTGGCGTGATGGCCTGTGCCAAAGCTCATTTTAGGTTCAATAATTATTTCAAACTCGGTATGAAACTGGCTGTGGAAAGGAGCACGAATGGCAACCCGGTTGTTTACTACTACAGGCTCAAAATTCTTTTCCCATTCTTCGTTCCAGTTCTTGTTTTCAAGTTTCGAAGCAGTATATTCAATATGCTTAAAGTCGTTATCGGTCAATATTTTTTTCACCAATGGCTCATCGGCCTGCTTGCCCGATGCGTATGCCTTTAGCGATTCATTGGTTTCTTCGAAACCTTCAAAACCATAATCGCTAAGAAGCGAGATGAGCCAACCGCGCTCTATTTCATCAGTAGTAAAAAACTCGTAAACAGAATAAATCATTGTGAGGCTTGTATAATAGCTAGAAAATCGCTGGCGTTTAGTGAAGCACCGCCTACTAAACTACCATCAACATCAGGACATGAAAAAAGTTCTTTGGCGTTAGATGGGTTACAACTACCGCCGTATAGAATAGGTAATTGTGCGGAAAAAGAATCGGAATATTTTTTAGCAAATTGTTTGCGGATAAAGGCGTGCATGTTGCTTGCTTGTTCAGCCGTGGCATTTAAACCGGTGCCTATGGCCCAAACAGGCTCGTAAGCAATAATGATGTTCGAAATTTCAGTAGCCGAAAATCCGAACAAACTTTCCTTCAGTTGATTTAATACAAAATCTTCCTGTCCGTTAGCTTCGCGTATTTGTTTAGGCTCGCCACAGCAAAAAACAGGCTTCAAATTATATTTAAGGGCAATCTTTAGTTTTTCTTTCAGTATTTCATTCCTTTCGTTGTAGTGCTCTCTTCTTTCTGAATGTCCAATTAGCACATACTCTATTCCCAAACTTTTAAGTTGTTGGGCCGATACTTCACCGGTGAATGCTCCATTCTCTCGGTGGCTGCAATTTTGCGCACCAATATTAATTTTACTTTTATTAAGAATGTTCTTTACACTTTCTAAAAACACAAACGATGGGAATAATAGTACCTCGCATTTCAAACTACCCTCGTGTGCCACTATATCCTTAGCCAGGCCTGCAGCAGTTTGCAGGTCTAAATTCATTTTCCAATTACCGGCTATTATTTTTTTTCTCATACTTTATTTGCACTATGAAATTAAGGTGTCTTTTACTGCATGGTGCCCTCCACCCCCTGCTCCCCTCAGGCTTACGCACTCCCCCCGCCAGCGGGGGACATTCCTTTCGTTCTATCTACCCCTTCTTGTTTCTGTGTTTTTCTTCCCGTTCAAGAACTGTTTTTAAGATTTTTATATCAGATTGTTGCAATTTCAAATCTCTGCGTTCCATCATTCTTTGGGCTACTTCTATGGCTTTGTCAAATGCATAGGTTTCGAAGCCATCGGCACCACCCCAGCTAAATGACGGAATAAACTTTGCCGGGAATCCTCCGCCGAAAATATTGGCAGATACACCTACCACAGTGCCGGTATTAAACATGGTATTGATACCGCTTTTTGAATGGTCGCCCATAACCATGCCGCAGAATACCATACCGGTATCTATGGTTTTGCCTTCACGGTAGTTGAATACATCAACATTACTGTAGTTGTTTTTCAAATTACTGTTGTTGGTATCGGCGCCCAGGTTGCACCACTCGCCAATTACCGAGTTGCCCAGAAAACCATCGTGGGCTTTGTTGCTGTAACCGAAAAATACAGAGTTACTTATTTCGCCACCGGTTTTGCAGTGAGGGCCCAATGTAGTTGCGCCATATATTTTTGCTGCCATTTTTAGTGTAGCATGTTCGCATAAAGCAAAAGGCCCGCGTATGGTACAGCCTTCCATTATTTCGGCGTCGGTGCCAATATATATGGGGCCTGCGTTGGTGTTTAAAATGGCATATTCAACTTTGCCGCCTTCTTCAACAAAAATATTTTCAGCCGGGCCTATTATTTTATTCGTGTTGCTTAAAGGTTTTGATTTTCTTCCTTTGGTTAGCGAGGCGAAATCAGATTTTAATGCTTCGCCATTTAGTTTGAAAATATCCCAAGGGTGGTTGATGGAAAGAATTGTTCCTTTATATTCAATAGGAGTGAAGCTTTTAATAATGGCTTCGAAATTTTCGTAGTTAAGGTGGTGCTTTTCGGTTTTAAAGGCAATAACCTGCCCCTGAATATTGAGTGATTGTAAAGCACCTAAATGCCTGATGGCATCTAATAGTTGCTCATCGGGTAGTATTGAGCCATTTATATAAAGCGCAGCAGAAGAATCGTTAGATGCGGGGAATTTATCAGCAAGGTAGCTTTCAATAAGCGAAAAGGATGATTGCCCCAGCAGTTTCTCCCATTTTTGGCGTATAGTAAGTATACCAATACGAATATCGGCAACGGGACGGGTAAAGGTTAGGGGTAGTAAATTCTCCCGGGTTTTATGGCAGTCGAAAAGGATAAGATTCACTGAAGGAAATTTTCGAGGCTAAATATAGAAACTTCTGTGAACAGAAGTTAAGCATGTAATGATATGTGTATAGCTGAAATTTTATTGTGTCGCTCCCCGCACCCTCTAACTCCCTAAAGGGAGAACCGGCTCCACTACAAAAGAAAATTTCTTAACGGCATTTTCATGAAGGGCATTTTTAAATGGAAGGTGTTTTACGGCCATGTACAGCGAGGTATGATATGAAAGTTGTAGGTTATAGGAAAATAAGAAGGGTATAAAAACAAAAACGCCCCGTAAAATGGGGCGTTTCAATTTATTCGGCTGCTTTGTCAGCGGCTGGTTTTTTGGTATATTTTTTCTTGAATTTATCGATACGGCCTGCGGTATCAACAAATTTCATTTTGCCGGTAAAAAATGGATGTGATTCGCTTGAAATTTCAAGCTTAATCAATGGATAATCATTGCCGTCTTCCCATTTTGTGGTTTCACGAGAATTGGCTGTGCTTTTGCCCAACCATGATTTATCAAGCGAAATATCTTTAAACACAACTGTGCGGTAATTTGAAGGATGAATTTCTTTTTTCATACGATATTAAATTTAAGGACGGCAAAAATAACATTTTTAGCTGAAAATAAAAAAATCAGGCATCTAAAGCTTTTTCGCGCGAAGAAAGTGTTTTATAGTATTCAGTTACAGCAGCTTGTATAAAATCAAGTAATTTCTCTTTTCCGCTCTTTTTTTCGGCCGAAGTGGTGAATGAGGGCGGCAATTCCTCCCAGCTTTCCAATAATTTGTTTTCAAATAATTGCACATTGGTGCTTACATCGCGGCTGCCAGGCTTATCGGCTTTGGTATAAATAATGGCAAAGGGTATATACTTTCGGGCCATCCAGTCAATAAAGTCTAGGTCTATTTTCTGGGGGGTAACGCGCGAATCTACCAGCAAAAACACGTATTGCAACTGGCTGCGCTGCAATATATAGTTGCGTATCATATTCTCCCATTTATTACGCAGTTGTTTCGAAACCTTGGCGAAACTATAGCCCGGCAAATCGACAAACTGAAACTTATTGTTAATGTTAAAGAAGTTAAGCGTTTGGGTTTTACCAGGCGTAACCGAAACTTTTGAAAGCTTTTTTCTGCCGGTAAGGTAATTGATAAGCGATGATTTGCCAACGTTGGAGCGCCCAATAAAGGCAAACTCGGGCACCTCATCTTTGGGGCACTTTTCAACATCAACATAACTGGCTATATAATCTGCCGATTTAATAATCATGGGCGCTAAGGTATTCAGATTAACCAATTTAGTGAAGGGCAGCAATTTTAAGATATTATTTTTGCCCCTGAAAGTGCCGAAGGGCAATTGTAGTTTATAGTATAATAATGGCTAAAATAGTAACCCCATATAACGATGAAACCCGCGGCAAAAAAGAGCAGGTAGAGGAGATGTTTGATAACATAGCCCGCAGGTATGATTTTTTGAATCATTTGCTTTCGTTAGGAATTGACATTAGCTGGCGGAAAAAGGCTGTAAAATATATTGGCGGTATTAACCCACGCAAAGTATTAGATATAGCAACAGGGACCGGGGATTTTGCTTTAGAGGCATTGGTGTTAAAGCCCGATAAAGTTACGGGCCTTGATATTTCGGAGGGGATGATGAAATACGGTAGGGAGAAGGCAAAAGCCATGCATGTAGAAAATGTAGTTGAGTTTGTAAAGGGCGATTCGGAAAAAATGGAATTTACCGATAATTCTTTCGATGCCATTACGGTGGGTTTTGGTGTTCGTAATTTTGAGAATCTGGAAGCTGGTTTGCGGGAAATGTTGCGTGTGTTAAAGCCCGGAGGCAGGGTGGCAATTTTAGAAGCTTCGCAACCCCCTAACACAATAATAAGGTTCGTTTTTGGTTTATACTTCAATTATATAGTGCCTGCTGTGGGAAGGCTGTTTTCGAAAGATGTAAGAGCCTATACTTATTTGCCGGAATCGGTAAGTGTATTTCCGAGTGGTTTTGAGTTCATAAAAATTTTGGAGAATATTGGGTTCAGAAATGTGGAGTGGAAACCATTGACCTTGGGTGCCTGTGCACTATATACAATGGAAAAGTAAAAGTGAATGTTTAATATTAATGCATGAAAAGAACTACCGTACTGATTTTTATTTTGGTTTTGAGCATGGGCCTTAGTGCTCAGTTCAACTTTAATGAAATGAGTAATAAGACTATTTATTTTGGTATTGCCATGGGTGTAAACGTGGCCGATTTTAAAGTTATTCATGCGCGCAGTGTTCCTCAAAACGATTCTATAAGGTATGTAAGTAGTGCCAGGGGGCCCGGCCTTAACCTTGGTATTATTGGTAACTACCAGTTTCATAAATATTTCGACCTTCGGTTTATTCCTACACTATCTTTTTCTGATAAAACCCTTGTTTACCGGGATTTGTATAACAACACGGTAAAAAAAGATATCACCTCTATTTATCTTGATTTTCCTTTGCAGGTTCGGTTTAAGTCGAAGCCTATTAAAGATTTTAGGATTTATGTAATTGCCGGAGGCCGGTACGATTATGATCTTGCATCGAACGTTAAGGCCAGAAGGGCCGATGATATAGTAAAAGTAGGAAGAAGCGACGTTGCAGCCGAACTTGGTGTTGGCGTAATGATATATTTCCCATATTTTATTATGTCGCCCGAATTGAAATGGAGCCAGGGTGTAATTAATATTCTTGCCCCAACGCCGGGACTTATCTATTCGCGAACTATTGAAAGAATTTACTCAAGAACTTTTACGTTTACATTGAATCTTGAAGGATAGCGTGTTTGGACGGCACACAAGATTATTTCTAACGCACTATTTTAAACTGCAATGCCTTTTTATAGAAAATTTAAATCAGAAGATTCAATAATAGCATTGTGGCGTATTGAGGAAGATTTATCCTTCTTCGAATCGAAATTTGATTTACACCCACCTATACAGAATGAAAGTAAAAAGCTGCAATGGTTTGCTACACGGCACCTTTTGAATGAAATGATAGGTACATATGCCGAAGTATTAAAATATGATACAGGTAAGCCTTATCTTAAAGATACTGATCATCATATTTCTATTTCGCACACAACAGCATTTGCGGCTGTAATGGTGAACCCCAATAAAAGTGTAGGAGTGGACCTTGAAATGGTGAACCCGAAAGTGGAACGTATTGCCCACAAATTTTTGCGGGAGGATGAAATAAGTGCTATTCATCTGGATGAAAAGATTGAAAAACTGATTTTGTATTGGAGTGCCAAAGAAGCCTTGTACAAAATGTTTGGCAAAAACCAAGTGGAATTTAAAACACATCTGTTGATTGAACCCTTTGAACTAAAATTGAAAGGGACATTGCACGCCAAAATATTGACCAATGATGTGCATATTGAAAACTTGGAAGTGCCTTATGAGTTTTTTGATGGCCATGTGATAAGTTATGTGTGTAGTTCAATTACCCAATAGCGTTTTAGCCATTACTTTTTTTGAAAGAAATTGAGTAAATTGCGGTAGGGCACGATTGCATTTAAATTAGAAATTATGAAAAAAATATACTTTTTGGCAATTATAGCCATTGGCTTTATGGTATACCCTAATGGCCAAGTAAATGCGCAGGGCATAGCTATTAATACTTCAGGATTACCACCTGATAGTTCAGCAGCGCTTGATGTTAGTTCTACTAAAAAAGGCATGTTAATTCCCCGAATGACAACTACGCAAAGAAATTTAATAACTTCTCCCGCCTCGTCGCTTCTAATATTTAATACCACGGATAATTGTTACGAATCATATAATGGAAGCTTATGGCAATCGGTTATTTGTTTGTGTACGGCACCGCCATCCACACCCGGTTCTATTACCGGTAATGTTTCGCCATGTATTAATGCCAATAGTGTTATTTATTCTATTGTGCCAGTTAGTGGCGCAAATTCATATACCTGGACTGCCCCAGGTGATGCTACTATTACTGCAGGGCAGGGCACCACTTCGGTTACTGTTAATTTTGGCAGTAGTTCCGGTAATATGACAGTAACTGCTTCGAACAGTTGTGGCAGTAGTAGTGCAAGCATTTTGCCAATAAGTATAAGTAATGTTCCTGGTATACCGGGTACTATATCGGGTAATACTTCGCCGTGTACAGGTTCAACAGGTATCAATTATTCTATTTCGGCTGTAAGCGGTGCTACATCATATACATGGACTGTGCCTTCCGGTGCAGTAGTAACCGCCGGGCAGGGCACTACCTCGGTGCTGGTTAATTTTTCTAGCACTCCCGGCGATATTACAGTAGCCGCAAGCAACACCTGTGGTACAAGCGGTGCCAGCACACTGCCCATTACAATAAGTGTTACCCCCAATACCCCAGGTTCTGTTTCGGGGCCTACAAGTTTTTATAATGGTGAAACAGGGGTTAATTATTCTGTTTCGGCAGTAAGTGGGGCCAGCACTTATAGCTGGACTGTTCCTTCTTCCGGCAACATAACAGCTGGCCAGGGAACAACTTCTATTACGGTTAGTTTTTCCGATACCGTAGCAGGTAATGTATGCGTTACTGCCGGTAATGCCTGTGGAACAAGCAGCGCCAGCTGTACCACACTTTCCTATGGTTGTTATGTTCCCGGTTCACAAGATTTTAGTTATACCGGGGCTGCACAAACGTTTACAGTACCCTGCGGTGTAACCAGTGTAACATTGAGTGTTTGGGGTGCGCAGGGTGGTGGTGCGGGTAACGGAGGGCTGGGAGGATATGCAACAGGAAATCTGGCAGTATCATTTGGCGAGCAACTATATGTTTATGTAGGTCAAGCCGGCGGTGGCTCCGGTACCCCCGAAACTTTTGGTGGTGGTGGAAATGGTGCTCAATACGATAGGGGTGGGGGTGGAGGAGCATCGGATGTAAGAGTAGGTGGTAACGGTATTGGTAACCGGGTTATTGTTGCCGGTGGTGGTGGTGGTGCCAACGCTGGCGCAACCGGTGGGTATGGAGGTGGACTGGTTGGCGGTAATGGTAGCGATAACAATTCGTTTGGCGGAACGCAAAGCAGCTGGGGAACCGGAAGTTGTTGCCCATGCCCGGTACCTTCGCAAGGTAATGGCGAAGATGGCTCATGCTCTGGTTGCAACGGCGCCGGTGGTGGTGGCGGATATTGGGGTGGTGGCGCTTGTACGCAGGGCGGAGGTGGTAGTGGTTATATTGGCGGTGTTACCGGTGGTTCAATGCAAAGCGGAATTCAATCGGGCAATGGTAAGGCTACAATATCATGGTGATAATGAATGCAACAGCTGTGCAGATTATGAAGCTTAGTTTTAGTAATTTAAAAAGTAAAATTTTTGTAGTATTCCTTTCTTGCGTAATGCATATTCATGCACAGGAATTTGTGAAGCTGGCCATGCTTAGCTCGCCGGTTTTTTACAGCGGCACAATAAATGGTGCCGGTGTTTTTTTTGCCGATACCGGCCATATATATTTCATCACTGCACGCCACAATTTATTTTCGGAAAAGCCGCCTTATAAACTAATTCAACGGCAGGCAATGTTGTCTTTTTATCCTAACAACATACTTTCAGATACTGCCGAATATATAGTTGTTGACCTTAAAGATGCTTTTGAAAAAGGGTGCATTCAGTACGATTCACTGAAAGATATAGCGGTTATTGCAATAGCGGCATTCAGAAGCAATAAAGCACCGAGCGGCAAGCCACAATATTATCCTTTTATTATAAAAAAGACTGTTGACTACGTTCCTGCATGGCTTAGCGAGAGGAGTGATTTATATAAAGATGTTGAAGTGGGCGGAAGTGTGAATACATTTGGTTACCCAATGACATTGGGCTTAAAGCAAACAGGGCAATTTAGTTACGAGCATCCGCTTTTAAGAAAAGGGGATATTTCGGGTAAATCAGAAAAGCTTAAAACTATTGTTATATATACACCAATCTATACCGGTAATACCGGCGGGCCTGTATTCGAAGTAAAATATACAAGCCAGGGCGAGAAAATTCGTTTGATTGGAATAGTAGGTGGGCCTGTTCCACTTAGCAACAAATTGAATAATCAGAATGTGAATTCAGATTATTCGATTGTAATACCTATTGATGGTGCTATTGAGCTTATAAAATCTGTAAAACAATTGTAATAGATAAATAATTGTTTATATATTACGCATATGATTTTTTTATAACAGGTATTAAATTTAAAATGGAGAGAAGTAAGGAAATTATTAAAGATGAAGAAGGTTTCAAGCTTCCGCGAATAATTAACTCAGCGGTACTTTTTACTATTGCTTTTATGCTTAGCAATTTGTACATGCAAATTTTTATTGCCTTTTTCTCTAAAATTTTCGGCTATGGCGTGGTTTTTACATATAATAAAGTAACTTCTTTGCCAGTACCAACCCCCACAGATATTGTTCATTGGAACTTTTCCAGCATTATAGTAATCTACTTTATTGCTCCTTCGTTTTGTTTTGCAACTGGTTTTATGTTATTGTTGCTTGCACTGCGCAAAGAAGAAATTAATAACAGGTTTCGGCTTTTTATTTTTTGGTTAATAGTTTGTTTGCCAAACATATTTTTGGCACAAATACTATTCGGCCCGTTTGGCTTGCAGGGAGATTCAAAAGATTTTTATTTAACCTTTGCCATTGTTGGTACATGGCTGAATATGTCTTTTATGGTAATGATTATTTTCGCTTTACTAGCTATAATAACAACAATTATATGGGGTGTTGTAATGGGGCAGGAGTTAACTATGTTTTCATCTTCTTCACGCTTTTCAGCAACGATTAAAAGCAGGGTATTACTTGCTGTTCAACTATATTTAATTCCATTAGTGTTGGGTTCTGTTCCTATAATTTTTCTTAGCAGGCTGTCCAGTATTCAGCCAACGGTGATTATTCTTTTAAACCTGGTTGCGCTTGGAGTGGGTATTTTGTTGAGGAGTTCAACTCATAAAGCCTCGGTTAACCTGCGTAAGCAGGGAGTATATTTGGGCGCTATTGAAATGAATACCCGTGGTGGGAGCGGCAGTGGTAGCAGGCGAGGCAGAGACCGTTCTCTGAGCAACGTTCCGGTGCCATTGTTAATTATAGCGGGTATTATTTGGGGTATTATTTTTATTTTTCTAAGGTAACCACATTGGTAGTTGAAATAGAGTCAAGATTTTAGGTAGTTGGCCTGTAAAGCACATTACCAACAGTGAGCGCAAATTCTTTTTTCTGGTTCATTAAAAGTTTATGAAGTTTCATGAGTCGCACTAATTCCGCTTCGTTGGTGGTTTCTTTAAGTTTGTGTTCAACCTTTTTTAATTCAGCAATGATTTTGAAATGCTTAAAACGTATAACCGTAGATTGAATGTCTTTAACAAAGATGTCTTTCTTTTCAGGAACAACAATTTTGTATTTATTCCACCAATTATCGCTAAGCGAATAGGGCTGAGACAAAAGTTCGATAGCCACCGATGTTATTTGTTCGTCGCTGTGGGTGGTGAAAAATTTTTCGGGATGGATGTTACCATCGGCAAACTCGCGTTTAATGGTGTCGTAAACAAATTTGTATTTAGGTGTTTCAATTTCTAAGCCCTCTAACTCATCCAGAACATATTGAACAACAGTCATTGTATCATCTGGTGTTTTCCATGAGCCGAATTCAATTAGTATTCTTATAATGTCATGTTCAATAATGTGAAGGTGTGCAGGGGCCTCATTAAATTGTTCTTTATGAAAAGCCTTTGGTAACTCATCGGCTTTTATTTGTTCGCGCTCCTGTCGTTTATCTGCTTCGTTATTTTGTTCTGAGTTTTTTTTGCGCCTTATTTTGTTTACTTCGGTAATAAGTACTTGTTCATCCAGGTCGAACAATTGGCTGCACTCTTTTATGTAAACTGAGCGCTGAATAGTATCAGGTATTTTGGCGATAGAATTTACAATGTCGCGTATAAGTTCGGCCTTTTTAATGGGGTCTTTCTTAGCTTCCTCGGCGAAAATTGAGGTTTTAAAAAGAATGAGGTCTTTACGATTTTCTTTAATATATTTATTAAAAGCTTCTTCGCCCGATTTGCGAACAAATGAATCGGGGTCTTCGGTTGGTGGAAGAGTAACTACGCGCACATTCATGCCTTCTTCCAATATCAGGTCGGTTCCGCGAAGTGCGGCTTTCATACCGGCAGCATCGCCATCATACAGCATGGTAATGTTGGGGGTCATTCTTTTTATAAGTCTAATCTGATCTTGAGTAAGTGCAGTGCCGGATGACGCTACTGCATTTTCGATACCTGACTGGTGGAGCGAAATAACATCGGTATATCCTTCAACCAGTAAGCATTCGTCTTTTTTTCTAATCTCGTTTTTTGCAAAATAGGCACCGTATAAAATTTTACTTTTGAGATAAACTTCGCTTTCGGGGGTGTTTATGTATTTAGGTGCCTTTTCGTCCTTCACCATTATTCTTCCACCAAAGCCTGCCACCTTACCGGTGATGTTGTGAATGGGAAACATAACCCTGGTGCGGAAAAAATCGTAAGTGCTATTTTCTTTAGGCGAGGTAAGGCCTGCCTTTTTTAAAATATCTAATTGGAAGTTTTCTTTAAGTGCAGCTTTAGTTAGTGCATCGGGTGCATCGGGTGCAAAGCCGAGCTGAAATTTTTCGATGGTGTGATTTAAAAAGCCACGCTCTTTAAAATAAGCCAGCCCTATTTTTCCGGAGTCGCTATTAAACATGTGCTCGGTAAAAAACTTTTGGGCAAATGCATTAGCTATATAAATACTTTCGGTAAGATTCTGCTTTTCTATTTGCTCGCGTTGTTCGCTTGCCTCAACGGTTTCTTCAATTTCAATATTGTATTTTTTTGCTAGGAAACGCAGGGCATCAGGATACGACAGTTGCTGATAATCCATTAAAAACTGCAGCGGCCCACCGGCTTTACCGCAACCAAAGCATTTATAAATATTACGTGCAGGGTTTACGTTAAACGAAGGTGTTTTTTCGTTATGAAAAGGGCAAAGGCCTAAAAGGTTTGCTCCACGTTTTTTTAAAGTAACAAACTCGCCCACCACGTCTTCAACGCGGGCTTCATCGTTTATTTTTTGTATGGTAAGCTTGGATATCATAACGGGAGAAGTTGCAATTTACGTTTTTTTGGGGAGTAGTTCAAGGTTGTTAAGCAAAATAAAATTAACGAAAAGATAAATTTTATATCAAATAAATAAGTGTTATTTTTGTAGAATAAATTTAATTGGTAAGCTAAAGCGGAATTTAACCCAAATAAGAAAATCAGTATAAGTTAGGTTATCATGGGGTTACACTTTTATTATGTAATGTATTGATTATCAGCTATATTGTTTTTGGGTGTAACCTGTAACCCATTGGAGAAGGGGTTTGCAAAATATAATGCGCGATTTTTATACATTATTCAAACGCTTTAAAAGCACCAGGCAAATAATGAATAATATCTCGTGCGGTGATACCCGTTTGGCCCAATGATGCTGCTGCGTTATCGCCAGCCATGCCTTGAACATATACACCAATTAAAGCGGCTGCATCACCGGTGTATCCTTGTGCAAGCAAAGAGGTAATAACCCCTGTTAGCACATCTCCGCTGCCGCCCTTTGCCATGCCGGGGTTACCGGTAGTGTTAAAATAAACCTTACCATCGGCAGTGGAAATAGAAGTGTAGGCGCCTTTTAATACAACCACACATTTTTGCTGTTTTGAAAGCTCTATCTGTTTTTGCAGCCTTTGCATATCATCCTTCCACTCACCCATCAAACGCTTAAACTCACCGGGGTGCGGTGTAATAATCATTCGCTGTGTAAGTAAGCTTTTTAAAGGCCGGTACTTGGCAAGAATATTAAGTGCATCTGCATCCATTACAAGTGGAATAGGTAATTGTGTTCTGCGCAAAAGCCGTTCAATCAGTTCACCGGTTGCAGTACCGGTGCCAATGCCAGGCCCAATACCAATGGCCGAAAACTGAGTATAATCGGGTGACTCAGCAATAAACATTTCGTTAGAATCAACTAAAACCATGGCCTCCGGGTTGGTAATTTGCATGAATTCATAACCGCATTTGGGTACCTGTGCTGTAATGAGGCCCGCCCCACTTCTTAAAGCTGCGCCTACTGATAATATTGCGGAGCCCATTTTGCCGTAGCCGCCTGCGCATATTAAAGCATGACCGTAGGTACCTTTATGTCCAAACTTCTTTCGCTTTTTAGACAGGCTTTTTATCAATGTATCTTCCACATACTCGTAAGGACTTGCAATCTGGGCCTCAAATTGTTTCGATAAGCCAATATCAAGCACTTTAAATTCGGGCACAAATTTTTCGTTTTGTGGAAAAAGAAAAGTAAGCTTTGGTGAGTGAAAAGTAAATGTGATGGTAGATTGAACTACCGTATCTGAATCAGCATTTGCCTTGTCGCAATACATACCTGAGGGCACATCAACTGAATAAATTGTTGCCCCCGATTTATTAATAGACCTGATAACCGCTGCTGCAACACCTTCAGTAGCCTTGGTTAAGCCATTACCAAAAATGGCATCAACGCATATTTCTTGGCTTTTTAATTCAGGAACCACTTTTACATTATCTATGTATTCAAGCTGCGTTAACTCGCGCAAACGCTTTTCGTTGGTTTCAAAATCGGTGCTTCCTTTTAGTGAGTGTTTTACGATGTATACTTTTACTTTATATCCATTTTGCAAAAGCATTCGCGCAATAGCAAGGCCATCGCCGCCGTTGTTTCCCATGCCGCAAAACACAACAACTTGTTGTTCCTTTTTAATAAAGCCGGAAACCGCTTCGGTATATTTTGAAGCGGCGCGTTCCATCAAATCAATAGAAGATATTGGTTCGTTGGCAATGGTATGTTTATCTAATGCCCGTAATTGTTCAGCAGTCAAAATTTTCATGGTGGGAAATTACAAAAAGTAGAATTATGCCAGTGCTGAAATTTATAAATCTTCAAACAGCAAAACGCGTGGTTATTCGCTTAAAAAAGTAATAAAACTCTTCTTAAACGGATTGGCAAATCCAATTACTTCCTTAATAAACGAATCTGAGTAAAACGGAATAAAACTTTCCTTCCGTTCCTGTGGCGTATTTTCTGGGAATAATGCTGTATGAATACTTCTAATCTGGCTTACTTGTGTTTCCTGTTTTCTCTTTTCGGCCTTCAATATTTTGGCCTCAATGTTTTCTAAAGCTGCTATAACTTTTTTCTTTTCTGCAGCAATGTTTTGCTTTAAAGTTATATCAACCGCCATAGCTTTATCTGAAAGGGCATCAAAAATTTTCTCCACTTCCTTTTTCTCTCCATTTAAATAAACCTCCGGCGAAACATTATCTTTTACATACCGGTTAATCAATTGCTCCACATCACCTGTAAAATCACTAACAGCCAAATTCAGTTTCTCTAATTTTTTTTGAATGTTAGGGTTAATAATTGCTGCCGAGGTTCTTAATACCTGCATGGGGTAATTCACTTTATAATGCTCAAATATTGGTTTTAGTTCCAGCCAATAACTCAGTTCGCCTGCACCGCCAATAAATGCAAGATTAGGTAGTATCGTCTCCTGATACAAAGGACGTAAAATTACATTGGGGCTAAAGTTTTCAGGATGTGCTTTAATCTCAGCTACAATTTCATCTCGAGTAAATGAAAGTGATTTATTGATTACTTCGTATTTACCCGTTTCGCTATTCTTTACTATGCGCTCTCTAAAGCCATAGCCCAAATAAAACATATTAATGTCGCGTGGCTTTGCCTGTACTTTATAGTTGACTTCTAGAAATTCAATATTAGATTTTAAAAGGTTTGATGCTGTACTGTTCAATATTTCATCTTCTATTACACCAGCAAAGTTTCTCTTTAAAGCAGCGCTGTCCTGGTCTAATACTACTAATCCGTGCTCTTTAAAAATGTCGTTGGTAAAATACTGTGTAAGCTTTCCGAACGTAGAGTGTTTCTCAAGTCCTTCCTGCAGAATTGAGATAATCTTTTCGTTCCCGGTTAATGTTTTTAACTCTTCAATTACAGGCTGTAGTAATTTGGTGTTCAGTCTTCCTACGGCTCCGCTTCCGGCATTCGCCCACTCAATTTTTTTACCGTTGATATAAACGTGGTTCAACTCCTCAATATCATGGTCTTCGCTGCCCATCCAAAACACGGGCACAAAATTATATTTCGGAAAAGCTTTTTTTAATTCACCGGCTACGTGAATGGCTGATGATATTTTATAGATATTATATAAAGGCCCTAAAAGCAAACAAGGCTGGTGCGATGCTGTTATGGTAAAGGTATTTTCCAACAACAGCAATTCAATGTTTTGGGAAACAGAATCAGTAGTAGGTATCAAAGCATACTGCTTTTGTAATACATCAACCAATAATTTTCGGTCGGTGTTATCTTTTTGTTTATCGCTTATTACCTGGGCAAATGATGAAAACGAAAAAGGATATTTATGAAGATTAAAAAGGTTTCCCTTTCCACTGATATAATCATTTACCAATGCAGGAAGCAATTCCGTTTTAATTATATCAGTTTCATTGAACAAGCTAATCATTGCCCAAACCTACATGAATTTATAAACATGGAAAAATAAACACCCCTAAATCCCCTAAAGGGGGCTTAATACAATGCTTTTGGAGAACGATTCAATGCTTTATTGTAGGCTATTTTCTTATTTTCGCAGGCTAAAAATGTATGGCGCTAGTTTATGCGCTTACCAATGTATGGCGCTAGTTTATGCGCTTACCAAGCAAATATGGCTCTTACAGACGAAATTAATAAACGCAGAACTTTTGGCATTATCAGCCACCCCGATGCCGGCAAAACAACGCTTACCGAAAAGC
>CAIXGR010000055.1 GCA_903919075.1 uncultured Bacteroidota bacterium
CCTTTTCGGCGGACGGGGTGGTGGGCTGTTTGTATTTGGCTTTGGTTCCCCCTTTTGTTTCATCCCGACTATTTCGTCGGGAAGGGCGCGGAAGGGGCTGTTAGTTGCTTAAACACCTCCTCCAACGAGTATTCCTCTTTATTAAGGTGCAGCAGTGTAAGGTTTTTTTCTTTGGCGAAATTGAAGATGTCTTCGCGGATATCGCTATTAGTTTGCGATACAAAATTCCATTTGCCATCTTTTAGTTGCTCGATAGATTTCACTCCTTTTATTGAAGCTAGTATAGAACGGTCAACTTTTTGTTTAAACTCGGCGGTTACTATTATTTCGTTGCCAATGCGGCTTTGTAGTTTTTCGGTAGAGTCATCGGCCACAATTTTTCCTTTGTTGATGA
This sequence comes from uncultured Bacteroidota bacterium, assembly GCA_903919075.1. Taxonomy (GTDB): domain Bacteria; phylum Bacteroidota; class Bacteroidia; order Chitinophagales; family LD1; genus Bog-950. The sequence continues at coordinate 395 of CAIXGR010000055.1, forward strand.
TGATAACCCGGCTTGCCACAGCTTGCACTTCCTGCATAATGTGCGATGAAAAAATTACCGTTTTATTTTGCCCCAGCTGCTTAATTAACGAACGTATTTCAACCAACTGATTAGGGTCGAGGCCGGAGGTGGGCTCATCTAAAATTAATACTTCCGGGTCGTGCAGCATGGCTTGCGCAAGGCCTACGCGCTGCTTGTAGCCCTTTGAAAGCTGCCCTACTTTTTTCTTGCGCTCGGCGGTAAGTCCGGTGGCTTCAATCATGGCATCAATACGGGCGTTGGTTATTTTGCCCATCTTGTGCAGGCCTGCCATAAACTCCAGGTACTCGCGCACATACATATCATAATACAGCGGATTGCTTTCGGGCAGGTAGCCAATTTTTTTTGTTACCTCCAATGGCGCAGCCAATGTATCGAAGCCGCAAACATTGGCCGTACCGCCGCTTTGCGGAATAAAGCAGGTCAATATTTTCATGGTGGTAGATTTTCCGGCACCATTGGGGCCCAAAAAACCAAGCACCTCGCCTTTGTTTACTTCGAACGAAATATTATCAACCGCGTTCTGCGCGCCGTAGGTTTTTGATAGGTTGGAAACTTTTACTGACATGGGGCAAATATAGGGAGAATGTGATAATGTGACGATGTGACAAAATGATAATGGACTTTCAATGTACAACCATCTTACCGGTTTTAATTAATTGTCCGTGTGTTACTGCTTTCCATATATACATACCGGCACAACAAGGCGCTATATTCATATTGTTGTCGGCATTATTTAAAGCTGTGCGCTTTACCTCTCTTCCGGCTACATCATAAATCATTATACTAACCGGTAGCAGGCTTGCATCAGTAACTTTTATATTAAAGGCGCCATTATTTACAGTTGGGGAAAGGGTGATTTGGGTTTCATCAGTGCTTAATTCCGAGATACCCGTTGGGAAATTGTAATATGGAGTGCCCCAGGTTTCGGAGCCTTTAGAATAGTAGATGAGGGCAACTGAATAACTCCCGTAACAACCCAAACCACCGCTTACCCTCGTATGTAAAATGAGTCCCAGTCCGTCAGCAAATACTGATGAAGAAAAGCAGCCGTATGGGGTAATTATATTACAAATTCTACCGTGGTACCAAGATGTATCTTCTATTATAATACTTGGTGGGCCAAAGCCAGGTGTACATGGCGTAGAATCTAAATACACTTCGTAATCTGAAAGGTTGACAAGCATCATGGTATCAAACTGAAAAGGTGACGGATACACCAGTTCGCTTTGAATATATTTGATGGAGGAGTCTAAAGAATAGGAAATATTGGCAATCACATACCTGAAATAACTAATAAAACTATCGGAACTTCCGGGCCCATTATTGGAAGCACTGCAATAGCTATACTCAGCATTTTTATAATCAAAAGTATCCCCCACATTAAAATTATAAACCTGTGCACGGGTTAGCGTATCGTTGGCTACAACCTTTAATGCAAAAACCAGTATGGCGATAAGGCAAATTGTTTTCATATTTATAACTACAGAAATTTTATAGCCTTTAGTGTATTACTATTTTACCGGTTTTAATTAACCTGTCTTTTGTAACTGCTTTCCATATATACATACCGGCACTGCAAGGTGCTATATTCATATTGTTGTCGGCATTATTTAAAGTTGTGCGCTTTACTTCTCTCCCAGTTACATCGTAAATCATTATACTAACTGGCAGCAGGCTTGCATTAGTAACTTTTATATCAAATGCTCCATTGTTTAAAGTGGGGGAAAGAATAATTCGCGTTTCATCATTGCTTAATTCCGAGATGCCCGTTGGGAAATTGTAATATGGTGTGCCCCAGGTTTCGGAGCCTTTAGAGTAGTAGATAAGTTCGATTGAATCAGTTTCGTAACATCCGTACGCACCTGACTCTGAATAGCGAAGCACTGTACCTAGCCCCGCAACAAATGCGCGGTCGTAATAAATTGGATTGTGGCCACCATTGCAACCACTTTGCATCAGCATGTTATACGTTCTACCTTGATATCTGGAAGTATCAATCGTTATTGTACCATGTCCATTACAATCAGGCAAATCTAAATTCACTTCATATCCGGATAAATTTTGGAGCGTCAAAGTATCAAATATCAGAGGCTGTGGAAATGCCCGTTGGCGCGTAATGTATTTTGTTGAAGAATCTAACGAGTAGAAGATATTTGAAATTACATAACGGTTATAACCTATAGAAATGATTGATTCAAGAGGGCCACAGTCATTTGCTTTTTCAATATCCTTATAGTTCCTATAATCAAAAGTATCGCCCACACTAAAATTATACACCTGCGCACGGGTTAGCGTATCGTTGGCTTCAACTTTTAATGCAAAACACAGTATGGCGATAAAGCAAATTGTTTTCATGCTAGTGTGTAATATTAAATATAAGATTTCCTTCTTTAATAAACATTGTTTATCAGCCAGATTTAGCCAAAACACGGCTTTAGTGCGATATTTTGACATGGATATGACAATCGCCTAAAAAGGGCGCGAGTTTATTGGGTTCCGCATAGCGATTTACCCACTTTCCAATTACTAATTTATATTCGCACCATGAGCACGAATACCAGTAACAACACACAGAATGTTTTTCAGGAAATTATTTCGCATTGTAAGGAGTATGGATTTATTTTCCCCTCGTCGGAGATATACGACGGGTTAAGCGCTATTTACGATTACGGCCCGTATGGTATTGAGCTGAAAAATAATATTCAGCAATACTGGTGGAAGGCCATGGTGCAGCTGCACGAAAACATTGTGGGTATTGATGCCGCTATTTTTATGCATCCCAACACCTGGAAAGCCAGCGGCCACGTTGATGCTTTTAACGACCCTTTGATTGATAATAAAGATTCGAAAAAACGCTACCGCGCCGATGTGTTGATTGAAGAAGCGATACAAAAGCAGGAGGCGAAGATTGATAAAGAAGTAGACAAGGCGCAAAAGAAATTCGGCGATACGTTTGATAAGGAAATGTTTTTAAAAACCAATCCAAATGTATTGCGCGTAAAAGAAAAAATTGGCGGCATTGAAGCCCGTTTTAAAAAGGCGCTTGAAGAAAATAACCTGGAAGAACTAAAGCAAATTATTGTTGACCTTGAAATTGTTTGCCCCATTAGCGGCACCCGTAACTGGACCGAGGTGCGCCAGTTTAACCTCATGTTCTCTACCGAGGTAGGCTCGGTGGCCGAGGACGCCAGTGTAATTTACCTGCGCCCCGAAACGGCACAGGGTATTTTTGTAAACTTTTTAAATGTGCTCAACACCTCGCGCCAGCGCATACCGTTTGGTATTGCACAGGTGGGCAAGGCGTTTAGAAATGAAATTGTAGCGCGCCAGTTTATTTTCCGCACCCGCGAGTTTGAGCAGATGGAAATGCAATTTTTTGTTCGCCCCGGTGAGGAAATGAAATGGTACGAATATTGGAAAGAGGCGCGAATGAAATGGCACCGGTCGCTGGGTTTTGGAGCTAACAAACTTAAATGGCACGACCATTTAAAACCGGCGCACTATGCCAATGCAGCGGTTGATATTGAATTTGAATTTCCGTTCGGGTTTAAAGAAATGGAAGGCATACACTCGCGTACCGATTACGATTTAACCCAACATCAAAACCTATCGGGCAAAAAACTGCAATACTTCGACCACGAATTAGATAAAAGCTATGTGCCGTATGTTATTGAAACTTCGGTGGGCCTAAACCGCACCTTCCTGGCGCTGATATGCAACGGCTATAAAATTGAAAAACTGGAAGACGGCAGCGAAAGAACAGTTTTAGCATTGCCTCCGTTTTTAGCACCGGTGCAAATTGCCATCTTCCCTTTAATAAAGAAAGATGGTTTGCCTGAAAAATCGCGCGAGATAATGGATGTGTTGAAATGGGATTTTAAATGTTTTTACGAAGAGAAAGACACCATCGGCAAGCGCTACCGCCGTATGGATGCCCTAGGCACGCCTTACTGTATTACTATCGATCACCAAACTTTACAAGACAACACCGTAACCATCCGCGAGCGTGACAGTATGAAGCAGGAGCGCATTAGTATTGAAAAACTAAAAGAAGTGGTGAACGAGAAGATTGATTGGAGGGCGGGGTTGAGGTGATGATGTGATAAAATGACAAAATGATAATGGATATGAGAATATGATGATTTGAGTATATGGCGATGCACAGCTTCGTTATATTTAGATTTCTTAACTTTGCATTCATGAGTTTGCCAATTAAAAACATATCAGAACTTGAAAGCCTGCTTCGAAAAGAAAAATTTTTCGAAAGGTATGGCATTAGTAAAATTGGTGTGTTTGGCTCGTTTGCCAGAGGCGAAAATTTTAATGATATTGATTTGCTAATTGAAGATGCTATATCGCTGGAATCAGCCTTTAAACTTAAGTCGGAACTGGAAGAAAAAATACAGTTAAAAGTAGATGTTATTCTGAAAAAATTTGCCGAGCCAATTATATTATACCGAGCAATGAAAGATATACAATATGCAGCGGCAGCTTAATTCCGACCTCCTTCATCTAATACGAATTTTAGAATGCTTATACAAGCTTATCAGGTATTCTGCTGAATATAAAACTGCTGAAGAGTTTTTTCAGGCAAATGAACAAATGCCGTTTAATGCCTCGTTAACATTAATTGCACAGGTGGGCGAAGAGAGCAATAAATTATCTGCCGAGTTGAAGGGGAAATATACAAATGTAAATTGGGAAAAAATTTATGGCTTGAGAAACCGGATAGTTCATGATTACGCAGGTATAGATAAGTTCATCACATTTACTATTGTAAAAAATGAAACAACTCAGCTAATAGAACAAATCATTCCAATTATTGAAACTGAAATTGCAAAAGGCACTTTCGATAAAAAAGAATTTGAATATACTGCACAAAGCGGTTACTATAAATATATCGACTTCTCTCGCTTTAAATTTCAATGAATCTCAAATCCCTTCGCCCGCATTTATATTTATTAATAGTAAACCTGTTTTACGGCATGGGGTTTATTGTTTCTAAAATGGTGATGCCGGAATTTATTAAGCCCTTTGGGTTTATTTTTATTCGGGTTTCAATTACAACTACTTTATTTTTTATTCTTCATTATTTCTGGCTGAAAGAAAAAGTTGAGCGCAAAGATTTTTTACTGTTGGCTACCTGCGGCATGTTCGGCGTGTTTATTAATCAGGAGTTGTTTTTTCTGGGCCTTAGCATTACCACCTCCATCAACGCCTCGCTAATTATGATAATGACACCCATACTGGTGTTCGTTATCTCGTTTTTTATGCAGCACGAAAAAATTACGTGGCAAAAAATAACGGGCCTGGTAATGGGCAGTTTCGGCGCGCTGATAATTTTAAGCGGCAAAAAATTTAACTTCTCCAGCGATACATTTTTTGGCGATTTGCTGGTGCTGTGTAACGCCGCATCGTTTGCGGTTTACTTAGTAATAGTGCGGCCGTTAATGAAAAAATACCATCCGCTTACGGTTATTAAATGGGTTTTTCTTTTCGGGTTACTGCCGGTGTCGGTATTTGGTGTGGGGCAGTTTAGCGCTATTGAATGGGGGGCTTTTACCCCTAAAATTTGGATGGCTGTAGCATTTATTGTTATTTGTGTTACTTTCTTTGCGTACCTGCTTAATATTATAGCTTTGCGCGAAGTTCATTCCAGCGTGGTGGGGGCTTATATTTATTTGCAGCCGGTTATTGCTACTATAATTTCAATAGCCCTGGGCAAGGATAAATTAAGCAACGAAAAAATATTATCGGCAATTTTAATATTTGCCGGTGTGTATTTGGTTTCGTTTGCCGGAAAAAATAAATTGCCGGCCGATGAATTGTTGGTAGAGGAATAGAGAAAATTCGGAAATTCGATAATTGGGAAATTTGAAAATGAGCTGTGATGCATTATATCCATTTAGACTTTCCCCTCTTGAGAGGGGGTGCGATTGCTTGCGGGCGAGCAGGGTGTGTTGAGACATTGTAATTAAAATAGTGTACTACCGGTGCAATAAAACATAGCATCTTTAAACAATTCAGCATTATGATTAAATCAATGACGGGTTTTGGAAAAGCAAGCGGACAAATTGATGAGCGGACAGTGAACGTAGAAATTAAATCGCTGAACAGCCAGAAGGGTTTGGACATGAATGTAAAGCTGCCCAGCAAATACCGCGAGTACGAGCACGTGTTGCGCAACCACGCCAGCGCAGTATTACAACGCGGCAAGGTAGATGTGTTTATTACATTGGAGCACAACACGGCATCAAGCGAGTTATCGTTGAATAAAGAATTGATTAAATCGTACTTCGAAGAGTTTAAAAAAATTGCTGATTCGGTAGGCGCTTCTACCGATAATCTTCTTCCTACCATATTAAAAATGCCCGATGTAATTGGCGAATCGCACGAGGAGCCAAGCCCTGATGAGTTGGCGCGGATAGAAGAAATTTTTTCGAAAGCGGTAAAAGAAGTTGATGCTTTTAGAATTACCGAAGGCAAATCATTAGAAACCGAATTGCGTTTGCGGGTAAAGAATATCGAGAAGGGTTCCACCGAATTAAAAGCAGAAGATAAACGCCGCGTTACTGAAATACGCGAAAGGCTGAAGAATAATTTAGAAAGTTTTATTCCGAAAGATAAAATTGACCAGAACCGGTTCGAGCAGGAAGTTATTTATTACATCGAAAAATTAGATATTACCGAGGAGTTAACACGCCTTAAATCGCATTGCGATTATTTCGGAAAAATAGTAGATGATAAAGAAGAACTGAAGGGCCGCAAACTTAATTTCATAACCCAGGAAATGGGCCGCGAAATTAATACCATAGGTTCGAAAGCAAACGATGCTATTATGCAGAAGATAGTGGTGAACATGAAAGATGAGCTGGAAAAAATAAAAGAACAGACCAGTAATATATTGTAATAAAAAAATGTCATTGCGAAGCCTTTTCAGTTAAAAAATAATTAGAGTAAAGGCTGTGGCAATCTTCCGTTGTGTCTTTTTGAGACAAAATACCCTTAAAAGACACAACGGAAGATTGCCACGGACATTGTTTCGCTTATTTTTACGGGAAATATCCTCGCAATGACATTTGTTATATAAAAAAGAAAATATGTCGCATAATGTAACGCGGGTGTTAATACCACCAAGAAAAGTAATAGTAATAACTGCACCATCGGGCGCAGGTAAATCTTCCATTGTAAGAAAGCTGCTAAAGCAAATGCACGAACTGGCTTTTTCGGTATCGTGCACCACGCGCGAAAAACGTTTGGGCGAAGAACACGGTAAAGACTACTTTTTTATTTCGGCAGAAGAATTTAAAAAGCGAATAACCAACAACGAATTTGCCGAGCACGAAGAAGTATACCCCGGCAAGTTTTACGGCACCCTAAAAAGCGAAATAGAAAATATGTGGAACAACCTCCAGGTAGCGGTTTTTGATATTGATGTAAAGGGCGCCGTAAATTTAAAAAAGCAGTTTGGCAACGATGCGCTTACTATTTTTATTCAGCCACCTAGCAAAGAATCGTTAATTAACAGATTGAAAAACCGCGCTACCGAGGATGATAAAAGCTTAAAAGCGCGAATTAAACGCTCGGAGGAAGAACTGGCATACGCTGATAAGTTTGACAAAATAGTATTGAACCGAGACTTTGATACGGCATACATGCGTGTTAAAAATTTAGTTATCGGTTTTTTAAAGCCCGAAACAATTCACGTGCATTGATTTTGCCTTTTGTCCTCCTTTGGAGGAGGAGTGCGAGAGCCTGTAGCGGCGCAGGAGGAGGAGGCTGTTGGGCCCAACTTAATAACATTTAGTTTTCGAGTCGTCTGGCCACGGCTTACAGAAAAAATACATTCATTTTGTTTTCTCGAATAAGCGAATTACCTTCAACATTCAAATGGAAGCACTCACTACAGCAGGAGTTGAGGTAAAGGTGGAAACCTTTTACCAAAAAAATTATTCGAACCCGGTGAATAACGAGTTTGTTCACGCTTACCGTATTACACTTTTTAATCATAATGATTTTGCCGTTCAGTTGCTGCGCCGCGTCTGGATTATTTCCGATGCCAACTCGGATGTACGAACTATTGAGGGCGAAGGTGTGGTAGGCCGCCAACCGGTGCTTTATTCTTCCGATTCGTACGAATACGTATCAAGCTGCAACCTGGCCAGCGCCATTGGCAAAATGGAAGGCCTGTATATTTTTCACAATAAAGCTACCGGTAGGGAGTTTGAAGTGAAAATACCTATGTTTAAGCTGATTGCTCCGCAGATTTTGAATTGAGTTACAAAGTTTTTTTCAGAAAATATCATGGGGGAAAAATTTCTCAGAGGCCTCTTTCTCGCCTTTAAAATTAACGCAGTCATCTTTTTTGCTTTATTGCTATATGTTTTTGCCTCTAAGATTTACGCAAAACATCTTTTCCGTTGCTTACAAAAAAATCAAATCACTTATTTGTATGAATTAAATAAAAACAGCGTTAACGCAGCATTATACATAAAGAATATAAAAGACAGTGGCGCCTTAGCCAAATATTATGTTGATCAAGGAATGAACATACAAGATGTAATACCTTTTGATATCAATTATATGCCATTAAGTGGTGGTGCATATATTACTAACCGATATGGTATCGACTCATCAATTATTGAAGTTGTATCTTTTGATACTATCTGTTGGGGTTATTATAAAAGTTATGTGTACAAAACCTCTTCACATAGCACAAGGGCCCCAGATAGTTCAATTGAGCAGGCTTTTAAAGCTATTTATACCAAAGACGATGCGTCTTCGGATAAATTATATAAAAAAATTAGTCCATATGGGTTTTGGTGTAATTAAAAGGGTCTTACAATTCATTTTACTGCTCCCGCATCCTATATCACAAACTGGCGCAAGAATGCAGCACAGCCGGGGGGGGCGACGTTCTTGTGCCTACGGCTTAAGCAAAATAAAAAAGCCTCGCGAAACATAAAGTAACGCAAGGCTTTGTAAAACCTATTTATCGGTTACTTAAGCGCTCTCAAAAAATCAACAATTGCTCCAATGGTTGGCCGCATAGCTGATTTAATATCTGCGTTGGGGCGGCCGCTATCAGGATAGTGTTTATTCGTTTTTCTATCATAAATATGAAAAACATTCTGGGGGGTGCTCCAATTTCTGGCAGTCTGTCCATTACCCGTCTCATGAGAAAATTTACTTTCTTTTTCGCTGTAAGCAGACATAAGTACCCAGCGGTATTTATCCTTATCCGCATATTGGCTACCGGTGTTAATCTCGCTGACATCAACCATTTCAAATTTATACGGATATGAATCTTGCATTTCAGCCTTCATATCATTACTAACCTTATCCTGAACTTTTTTAAGATTTTTGTTAGGGTGCTCCAATACATAAAAATTTTGAACTAAAAGCACCCCGTGTCTCGGGTCGAAATCAGCAGGTATCCAATCAGTGCTCTTGCCAGAACTTTTCCCACCTCCTGTAAATGACGATAAAATACCGGTAAGAGAAAGCATTAATAACAGCAGCTTGTTAAATTTCATGGTTTATTGTTTTTGGGGGTTTAAAAATCTAAATGTTATATTACTAAAAGAACAATAAATAAAAATAGCTTTTCATTACTATTCTTTTAATCTTTTTCGAAATAAATATTTACCACCCAATAATAACAATACCCGAGCCGCCGTGGCCGCCGCTGCTATTGCTATCGCCAAAGCCGCCGCCACCACCACCACCGGTATTGGCCGTACCGTTACTACCCACACCACTGTTTGAACCTGCACCACCGCCGCCAATTCCACCCGGGCCGTTTATGTTGCAACAGCCGCCGCCACAGCAATCGCTGCCGCCGCCGCCGCCTGCATAGTAAACATTCGCTCCCGAAAGGCTGCTTGATAAACCGGGCCCACCGGCGCCGTTAGTATACGGGCTACCGGTAGCTGCACCACCGGCACCACCCGCTCCGCCGCCGCCACCTGCCGCATAATTCGGGTTAGGTGTAGGCTGTCCATTGCCACCATTATAACCTTGTCCACCGGTACCTGCGCCGCCGCTGCTGCCACCACCTTCGGCACCGCCGCCGCCGCCCGAGCCACCTGCTAAACCATTATTATTTTGCGCTCCTCCGCCCCCACCGCCTATAGCTGTAACCGAAGCAAACACTGAATTCTGTCCATTGGCAGCATTTCCGTTGGCATTACCGGGTGCGCCACCATTACCAACAGTAACAGTATAAGTATTGCCCGGAACCACCGGTAGCGTACCGGTAACAAAACCACCACCGCCGCCACCGCCCTCGGCACCACCACCACCACCGGCCACCACTAAATATTGAACAGATGTAACACCAGCCGGTGCAGTAAATGTTTGGTTAGCACCGGTGTAGTAAAATGTTTGCACCTGTATATTAATGCTTTCGGTTTGCGCTGCGCTGGTTGCACAGGCATTGGTTGAAGCTACCGAGACTGCACCGTAACCGGCAGAGTCGCCCCAGGTTACCAGTATTGAAGCTGAGCCCTGGCCTGAACTTATAGTGCCACCGGTAACCAGCCAGCTGTATGTAGCCGTATTAGGCACTGCACTTATTGAATAGGTAGAGGTATCGTTTTTGTTTACAGTAGTAGCGCCTGCAATAGCGCCCGGTTGTGCCGGTGCATTAGGAAAATAGGTTGCCGTAATAGCAGTGCGCGATGGCGTAGTGCAGCCATTGGCAGTTGCATCAACATAATAAGTAGTAGTTGAAGAAAGCCCCGAAACAGTAAACGATGAGCCCGATGAAAGTGGCGAGCCACCGGTAGCGTTGGCATACCAGTTTATAGTTCCTAAATCAGCCGA
>CAIXGR010000056.1 GCA_903919075.1 uncultured Bacteroidota bacterium
AAGGTGGTTATCTGTGCAAATATGTGCTGTCCGACAAAATTATTACTTTGGTTCATAGCTTTAAAAGTGTGGTAACTTCTAAGCTATAAAAATGGGGCGGCTTCGGCCTCCCCTATTTTTTTTCTCGGACAGTATAGATTTTTTTGCAACCTTTTTGAAAGAGAGGGAATTTTTATCTTTGTCATACACTACAAATAAAAAAGGAAATAGCGCCTAACTATTCCCTTTTTATGTATTTTTTTTATTATAGCTATTTTCTTACCATAGCTACGGCAAAGATATATTTTTTTACTATAACTTTTCAAAGTCTTTTATGGAAAATCCACCACTTGCAGTTAGCAACGATATTGCAACGCGAACAATAAGAAACGGAAAAATTATCATTGTTCGGAAGTTAAATCCTCAAACAGATTATCAAGAGCGCTCAAAACACGTCCAGATAGATTCACGTCCACGTCCAGGGTTGCTACAATGTTTGAATGGTCGGGGGTAAGCGTATAACAATTAAATATTCTTAGGTGTTTTTCAGATGGTGTTTCAGGGGAAGCGGGCTTAGATTTAAAGTAATCAATATTGTTTTGCTCTATCTCCAATGCTTTTTCTTCAAACACCTTTTTAAACGATTCAAAGGCGGTCATAAATTAAGTTTTTTATTGTTATAAAATAAGGGCGGTAAAGTTTACGAGGCTTGCCGCCCTTTATAATTCCAAAGATATTTAAACATTTCTCTTACTTATTAGAGTTTGTGATTTCTATAAGTTGCTTTTAATTGATAAGTCATTAACTGATATAGTTATTTTACCTGCGGCAACAAAACCTACTTTATCGCCAAAAAATTCGTACGCCTCAGATTTTCCTATCAACAATTCATTGATATAGTAATAACACTGGTTCCCGGTTTTCGATATTGTAAATTTAATCTTTGATTGGAGCAAAGAATCTAATTTTAGCTCAGGCAAGATTGTATACCAGTTGCCTTCTTTAATAACTTGCACTTTTGCACTTTTTACATTTGGATAGTAAATAAATTGAAACATATTACTGCTATCCTTCGCACCCAATAATATTCCAAAGAAATCTCTATACCCTTCTATTTTATTAAGAGAGATGGTACTCTCCATAGTCCAATTTCTTTCATTATCAAATTCTGCCCGGTGAGCAAACCAATGCCAACTATTAACTTCATTTACTTTGATATAATACCTTCCATTTTTTATATAGCACTCTTCTGTTTTATCGGTATCTGCATCCCACTTTCTGTGATTATCGGCGAAATCTTCATAGAAAACTTGTGGCTGTACGTTATACTGTGATTGTACTTTGGTTTGCGCCGGCTGTTGTGTTTCATCCGAAAAAAGAAAGTAGACATCAAACCAATATGTAAATGTTTTACCTTCATAAGCTACACTTGCATTTACTTTTGCTTTTTGATTTACAACATCAGATGACCATATTATTTTTAATGGGTAATTAGAACCAATTGCAGACACCTTGCCATTAGATACATTAACCATTGCATCCGAACATGTGGTTTCGTTGTCGTTCAAATAAACTCGAATATTTTCCCCGTCATAAACAGGTACGTATTTTTGTATCGAAGAATATATCTGATTAAGGTTGTTGGCACACTTCTGTATTTGTTCTTTATCCGCGGCGTGTTTTTGGCTTTGTGCATCCTTTATCAAAGCAATTGTTTCATCTAACTTCTTTTGCTTTATGGCATTTATCTCCCTTAAATATTCAAGATTCTTATCGGCTTGTAAGCGCTGTTGATTCCAATACTCATCGCCATTATGTAGGTATATATCTTGTGTTTGACAATAGCAGGTTACGTCAAATAGTACCAAAAAAAGAAATAATGTTGATTTCATATATTATTTTTTGAATCCGTCGTAAATCCAAAATGCTATAAATATTACTACCCAATAAACAGGTATACCGATAAATACACCTCCAAATAATGATAGTGCAGTTGGACCATCCCAGATATTTTCAGGCCAGCTTCTGTCCTCGAAATAAGAAGTGAGAAAAACAGGAATAACCATTCCAACTAAAGACAAACGTTGAAAACCAAGAGGCATAGAATTAAATTTCCCCTTAATCCGTGTGCCAAATTTTTTATAAATGGCTAAGTAAATAATCCCCCATACAATTAGTCCGATAATATCTTCTGCACTCATTATTGATTTGTCGCACCTACAAAGCCCGGATAGGAAGGTTATAAACGAGGCGTGGGCTTAAACTATATCCACAACCCGGAGGCACTGGTATGCCTGTAAGCATGAATAAGTAAAGCCCACGTTGCCGTAGGCGTGTCACTTATTCTTGAGCTTACTTTGAAAATTACCAGTTTTCCGGGCGCAAGAATATAGCTACGCGCTATGTCTTAATAAGCCAAATGTATGATTTTTTTTAATTCTTGCAGTCTATGGAGATAAGGTAAAAACGTTTGCTTACCGTTATTCGCTTTCACAGCTATAAGGTGCGAATGAATAAACAGGGCTACGCTGTTTATCGTAGTACATTGGTTCAGTTTTACCGGTTGGGTTGGCAGGGTTGATGTTTCAAAAAACTTTTCAAGTTCATTAATTTCAAGTTCCCAGCTTTCGGGGTTTGGAGTTTCGCGCTTGCGGTAAGTGCCAATTTGCTTAATGGGTTCGGCTTTCAAAACTTTAACCGGTTCCGGTTTAGTACTGCTTTGGGGCTGGTCGGTTGGTTGGGTTTCATTTACAAATTCGCGGTAATCAAATTTTATCAGGTAGTCCGCTAAATCAAAACCTTGTTGCCGTTCCGGTTCGCTTGCTTTGCTTTCAAGTAAACTGGAAACATTAAACCGGGCAACGTGCGAAAGTTCTTTTGCTTTGGCGCTCCATATATCAAAACAGTTAAGGTCGGGAAACAATACAACGTTGCGGCCTTGCAATACTTTTGCTACTTCTAAATTATGCCATTTGCAGCCATTTTTTCCTCCGGTTGCTAACCAAATAAATTGAGGCAAATAAACGCTTGCAATTATCGCTGTCTTTTCGCTATCAGCTATTGCAACCGGCTTTGTTTTATCCTGTAATAAGTGTTCGCCAAAAAAACATTGCTTTAATTCAACTTCGGACTGTTTTAGAATCGAGTGCGCCCATGTAATGTGATTGTAAGGGTCTTTTACTCTTTTCCCGGTATCGGGGTTGTAAAGCATTATTTTGCCGGTTCGTATATCGCCGTTAATATCTATTTGCCAAAATACGCTTGCGCCCGGCCAATGCTTCGAAGTTCCAATAAAATAGGTTTCAATTAGCCGAGTTGTTATTTCGTTTCCGAACAATGGCAAAAGGAATTTTACAAAATAGTTTGCCTCATAACTTTTTAAGGTTTGCTCAAATACTTCAACCGGGATAAGTGAAGCGGGTTTAATAGCATCTATAGCCGCTTTAGAATTGATATAAGGCATCGTGTGGGGTTGGCAGGCTCTGTTATCCTGAAAGTATTGTTTCGGGGTGTAATGGTAGCCGCAACTGCTTTCACGGTTGCACCGGCCTACATGGTCGGCAAGGTGTTTCCTCGTTTCAGTATCAATGTAGCGAACAAAGGTTTTGTCTCGGTAGTTACATTCAGGGCATCGGTAACGGGTGTTCATTCCCTTGTATGGTTGCAATATGTAAGGGTGTTGGTTCATTGCTTTTTGGCGTTTCCCGTTTCTTTTCACTAAGAGTGCGGAAACAGGAAACGATATTTAAAGAGGGTGTTTCCTATTGGTTTCCTTCGTTTCCATTGGAAACATTATCGGAAACGTCCTTACCCCATCCGTTTCTTTTCGCCTTGTCAAATAGCTTTGTAACGCTGCCTTTTGAGTTATAACCGATGGCATTAGCTATCTGTTCATAGTTCTGACCTTTGTCTTTTAATTCTTTAGCCTGCTCCCACTTTGTTTTGCTGTTATCGGTATCGGGTTGCCTTACAAGCAGCTCAAAGGGTATGCTTTCGCCGGTGTTGCTGAAAGTGAAATTTTGCTCATCAAACTGCAAAACGAAACTTTCCTTTTTGTAACGCGTTGGCAGGTAATTTCCTTTCACAATACATAAATGCCTTTGGTTAGGGTTCATCTGGTCGGCTCTTAACTCTATTACAAGCCTCATTTTGGCTTCAAAGCCTTGCCCGCTTAATAGGTTGTTTTTGCTTGGTTCCAAATTCTCTGTGCGTTTGCCTGTGTGGTGGAGGAAAAGGATTAAGCATTGGTGCTTTGCCGCTAACTGTTGGTAAGGATGGAGAAACGTTCTTATTTCCTGGGTTTCCTTTAAGTTTCCGCCGTACGAATCAGCGAAACAATCAATTATAATAAGGTCGGCTGGTTTGTGGGTTAACCTTGCATCTAATTCGGTTAACAAATTATCGGTATCAAAGACAAACCGTAGCCCTTTCAGTTGTTCAGGTTTGTAAACGCTGGCCTGTTTATTCAGTAAATAAGAAGTTGCGCTTTGGTCATCCTCAGTTGAAACATAAATTACGCTTTTGTGCTTTGCGTTAATTGTAAACCCCAAAAATTTACTATCTCCGGTTACGATGCAAATAGCTAATTGTCTTAAAAGAGAAGACTTACCAGTATCGGAACTACCAGCAAGACAGGCCAAACCAATAAGTTGTAAAAGCGGTTCAATTAGACAGGGTATTTGTTCAATCTTAACTTGCAAAAGATATTCTCCGGTAATTTCCGTTTCGGCTGTTTCGTTATCTTGCTTTAATAATTGGTGTGCTTCGGCTTTAATATCCCTAACTCCTATACCGGGTGTTTCAAAATCAAATACCGGTTGTAGGGTTTTATTATCTTCGCCTTTATTCTTGTCCAAAGAATTACCGGGGGGCGGGTTATGTTCATTCATGGCTTAACCCCCTTTCTTTTTATTTAGAATGTGTTCGGTTGCCAAGTTTTCGACGGCCTGCTGCAAGATTGCAGGCCGTCCGGCCTTTATCCAGTTCCTTAACTCTGTGCGGGAAAATCGCAGACTGTTACCCACCTTGTGAAAGGGTATTGCCTGTTTGCTTACAAGCTCATAGATGTAACCTTTTTTAAAGCCGGTTTCGGCTTCAGCCTCTTTAATTTTAATAAGGTCAGGTAATGCCTCCAAGTGTACTGGTGCGGGTTGGTTTGTCTTCAGGTCTTGCAACAAAGTTTCAATGTTGGTTAGCTTTGTTTCAATTAGCTCAAATGGATTTGTCATATTTGAAAATTTATGACACAAAAATCCAAAGAAGTGAGGGGTTTTAATTGAGGTTTTCCGATAAGTTCGGGGAAGTTCGGAGTTGACTATTTGTATGCTTTGGTAAATGCTTCTTTAAAATCATAGAACGGCTGTGAGCTTTTCGCCTCTCCAATTGTACCGTTGCTGATTGTAATCTTATAATGTCCTGCAAATAATTTACAAAGAGGAGTAAAAGCATGGTTCGGTAATAAGTTTAAGGCTTTCCCATCTATACAGGCATCTACAAATCCTACAAACTCAATTTTCTTTAAAATAAAAGTACCGGAACGGTCTATTGCTTTTAGCTTGTTGAGTGTCTTATTTATTGCGGCAATATCTTTTTTGCCGCTAAACAATTCTTCAAATGTTTTGGGGATATTACTTTTTTTTGTTCGGACTGCCTTACCATTTTCTTGTACGGCTTCTATTTCATTTTTTATATTGGGTATCTCTGACAATAACTCTTTACCTGCAACGGTGTTACTCATAGTGTCTTTAACCGCTTGTTTTACTAAGCTGAAAGCCCTTTCCAATACATTCAATTCACAACGTAAAAACACACTCCGCACACGTTCTTTAAATTCGTGCATATCTTTTTCCGTAACTGATAAGTCAAATTTATTTTGTATTACGCCGGTAGTATAAGGGGTTGGATAAACTTTAAGGTATAAAAAAGTAAGCTTCAACCATTCGTATAAATCTTTATATTCTTTATCGAGGTCAATCATTTTGCCATTTGTTTTGATTGCCGCCGCTTTAGGCGCAATGGTTTAGTATTAATTTCACTGGTAACGGTTGACAGTGTAGGCAATTTGTTAACGGCCTTTTGCTTTAATGATTCAACTTCCCTTACATAGAGGTTAGTAAAGTCTAAACTTGAATGACCTAATAGCGTTGAAGTTGTCTTTACATCTGTACCATAAAAGATTAAGTTAGTAGCGAAGCTGTGCCGGGCCACGTGGTAAGTTACTTTCTTATTTACCTCCGCCTTTTTTGCCCATGTGCGCAATGATTTTAAAACGCCGGTATGTGAGGGAAGGGTATACACTAACTCCTCATTGGCTTTCCTATCTCCTAAAAACATAATTGCATCATCATTCAAATTTATCTTTACGGGCTTGTTGGTTTTGCTTTGAATAATGGAAACCATTAACCCGCCGTCATTATCCTGTATATCCTTCCATTTGAGGTTTATTATATCGCAAAATCTTAATCCGGTTAAGCATGAAAATAGAAAAGCGCGCTTTACTTGGTTATTTCCGGCCGGGGTGTTATTCAGCTTTTGAATTTCACCCATGTTTAAAATATCTTTTTGCAGTCCGGGTGTTGTTTTAATCCTTACATCATCTGCAAAATTGGTTTTCAACAGGCCGTCTTTATGGGCTTTCTTAACGGCTACTTTAAAGTGTCGGTAATAGCTCGAAGCAGTTTCACTTGATAATTTACTTTCTAAGTATTCCTTAAAGGCTATGGCATAATCTTCATTCATAGCAGAACATAAGACGTTTTTATTATCATTGAAATCATTAAACTTCGCCAGTCCCCCGGAAGCTTTGCGTACATCTTTCTTATTGTAATTATCAACGTACTTTGTAAAGTAAGTCGTGAAACTTGTTTTAGATTTTAAGACAGAATCAAACCCATAGTTACCCTTGTTAATATTGTTTTCCAGTTCGGTTCTAATCTTAGTGGCAAGTTCCCACGTGGTTTTATCCTCTGGTTTCAGTTTTCTTGCTTTGGGTTGCCCCTTTGAATCAAAAACAACGTTGCCGTGTTTATCAATTTCAGGCTGTGTATAATCCTGCGAGGTATAAAGTTTTAAATACCTTTTCTCCCGTTGGCCGTTCTGGTATATGTCAACGTACAAGTGAAAATTTCCGGTTGCGCGTTTCTTTGCTCTAAGAGTTACCATGTTATTACGATTTAAAGTTAATAATTGGGGACATCGTGGGGACAAAAGTAACAGGAAAAAACACATTGGGGACAAGAAGGGACAAGAATATTTATAAACAATTAATCGTTATATATCGGCTGTAACCATTGTTATCATTACGTTTTACAAGGTTTGTGTTTTGTTTCTTTGCGGTAGTCTTGTACTCACCTTCGGTACCAAAAAGGTTGTCAGCAATGGCAACCTTTTTTATTTTATCCAAACCCTTGCCGGTTGTCATTATAGGGATGAT
>CAIXGR010000057.1 GCA_903919075.1 uncultured Bacteroidota bacterium
CACTCCGTAGCGTCCTCTACAATCAGTTTGTGCATAAGGCTTTTTACCATTGTTCTCATACGCACCTTTAATGGCTCTTTCCAAATGGTTATTGTATTGCGGTGAGCAAAGCCATGTTTACGGTGCAACTTTTTTACCTCGCTTGGAAAATCCCACATATCGCCATCTTTGCCTATAATATCCGTAACGTGAACGGCGGTAATTCTACCCGGCTTTGTTACTCTTGCAATTTCAGCTATCAAGAAATCATATTGTTCTAAAAACTGTTCTTTGCTTTCACAGTTACTAAAATCATTATCGCTGCTGGAATAATTGTATAACCCCGCAAACGGAGGACTGTATATAGATAAATCTATACTTGAATTTGCAAGCGTTGGCAATACTAACATGCAATCTGAATTGTAAAGGCTATAATCTTTTGAGTGAAACTGGTCTTTTACTTGGCTCATAAAAATGTTGGTTTAAGTATGGGTTTATTAAATTCTTTATTCTTTATTTCAAAGTTTTGATTGAGGTTAATATTCAACTTTGAATACATTTCGTTTGCTTTGTTTGCCTTTGCAAAAAGTGAATCTAAAATTCTTCGCTGCCCGTCCGAAACAACAAGGTCTGCAATTACATCTTTCTTATTTCCAAACCTCCAAAACCTGCGTATTGCTTGGTAGTATTGTTCATAGCTGAAAGTTGGAAAATATGTAGTGTGGTTGCAGTGTTGCCAGTTTAACCCGAAACAGGTTATTTTTGGCTTTGTGATAAGGTGTTTTATATCCCCCTTTGCAAAGCCTAACAATATTTCTTCTTTCTCATCAATATCCATACTGCCCTTAATTTGATAAGCAGACTTATCTAATTTTTCTATTAAGTCAGCTTCTTTATTTAGGTTGCACCAATAAACAGATGTTTCGTGTGGCATAGATAATTCAACTGCTTTTTCGCATCTGTATTCTGTTGTAACTGCGCTTTCGCTGCGTATTTCCTGAACCGTTTTAGCTATGATATTAAACAGTTGGTGTTGTCCGTTTACTATTAATGGCTTATCATTTTTAACCAAATGTGTATTTGTAATCAATTCGGGCAAAACGTGCCTGCTATCATCAAAACCTAAATCAGACGGTTTACGCATTGATATACTCCACCCGCTTACCCACTTAAAAAAGTTCTCTTTTGCATGGCCTTTTAATATCCATTCGGTGCCGATATTTTGAGGGCTTATAGTGTCCTCGTTATTTGTAAAGAAGCGGGTAAGCATATCTGTATATCCTAAATATCCTAACGCTTCACTACTGGTTCCTAATTCAATAAAATCATTTGGCGAAGGGGTGGCCGTAAATAAGAACCGGTATTTTATCTTTTTAAGAAAAGAGGTTACCTGTTGTTTTATTGCACCGTCAAAATTTTTAAGTATGCTGCTTTCATCCAGTATAACACAATCAAAATCTAAGGGGTCAAAATAATGCAATCGTTCATAGTTACAGATAACTATTTTCTTTGTGTATTTGCCATCCTTGCTATATTCTACATCATCAATGCCAAACTTTTCTGCTTCGTTTATAAACTGAAAAGCAACGGCCAAAGGCGTAATAAGCAATACGGGCTTATTGGTTGCCTGCATATAATTTTGAGCGGTGCAAAGTTCAATAATTGTTTTGCCTAAACCAGTGTCAAGGAACGCCGCGCACCGTCCTTTTTTTATCAGGTATTGCGCTACATACTTTTGAAAGTCGAACAATGAACCGTTTATGTTTATTGGTTCAATCCCGTAATTATTTGAAGTATGCTTTTTTGATTCTAAAAACTTCTCGTAATCTGTCATAATAAATAAAAAATCCCCAACGCTATCAATAACAAAACCCATTTTAAAATAAAAATTGATGGCCTTATAGTTTAACCGGTTTACTTGAAGCCTTACAGGCTTTGAATCCCCCGTGTTTGAAATTATATAATCAAAAAACTTTTCGCCAATTCCCTTTCGGTGGTTGGATACATCAACATAAAATTTATGAAGGAACAGATAGTCGCAGA
>CAIXGR010000058.1 GCA_903919075.1 uncultured Bacteroidota bacterium
TAATCAGTCAACCTATTTTGGGACGTTACACCAGGCTTGACTTTTTGCTACTTTTTGGTCAAGCAAAAAGTAGGAGTAATGTCTTTTAATACAGAATAAGACACTGCATCGCTGAGCTAAAACACCTTATCCAAAAAGATCAATGCGCGCTTGCCTTTTGCAACGAATCCGCATGTTGCCTTTCTTCAAATTCGCTGATAAGCTGCTCCGGTGTTTTGCCCAAATTGGCTACAGTAGTTTGTACATCCTTTGCAATAGGGTGGCTTGGGTATACATTCAAAAACTCCAAATACTTTGCTTTAGCCGAATCTAATTTCCCCATTTCATTTTCATAAGTAAACCCCTGTAGAAATAAAGCGTAAGGGCGTTTTGCCGAAGTAGGGTAGTTGTTGTATATGTTTTTATAAAGTGCAATACTTTTCACCGGCTGGTGCAAATACCGGTAGTAATCGGCAGCTTTAAATAAATATTCAGCGCCCAATGTATCGGCAGGGTATTTATTGGCATACGCCTGGTAAGCATCTATTAATTCATTAAGCACCGTAGTATCCATGTGGCTTTTATCCGAAAGCGCCTTTTCTTTAGTTTCAATATTTTTCGCTTCCCATGTTTTTTTAGGGCTGCACGATGCAAGAGCAACTACAACTAATAAAACAGATATTGATTTCTTCATAGCTTAAAAGTTTGAAACGCGAATATAATAGCATAAAAAGAAAAAGGCGCTTACGTAAGCGCCTTTTCTATTCTTTTAAAAGAAAGTATTATTTAACTTCCACCACCTCTACATCAAAAATCAAATCCGATTTCGAAGGTATGTCAGCCCCCATAGCCTGATTGCCATAAGCTAAGTAGTAAGGTATAATTAGTTTGCCTTTACCGCCTTGGTTTAGTAAGGCAATACCTTCATCCCATCCAAAAATTACTTTACCTACACCAACCATTAAATCAAGCGGCTGGCCACGGTCGTACGATGAGTCGAATTGTTTGCCATCCCACAATACTCCTTTGTAATGAACTTTGCAGTTTGTAAACTGCTCAGCTTTTGCACCGGTGCCTTGTTTTTCAATAATATAGTATAACCCGGTTGAGGTTTTTTTAGCATTAGGGAATTTTGCTTTCACTTTTTTGTCCCACTCAGCTTGGTACCCTGCGTTGGCTTTAACTACCTCATCTAACTTTGCACTATACTGTTTCTTGAAATCTTCTTTCTGTTTTTTCTGAGCTTCCTCCATTGCCTTTGACTTTTCTTCACCTTTTTTTTTGAATTCGGCAAGCTTAGGCAAAAAGATAGCTGCGGCATCAAATTTTTGAGCTGCATCGCCAACGCGAATAATTTTTACTGTAGTCATTGCATCGCCGTTTTGTGTAGCGGTTACTACACTTTGTCCCTCAACTACACGTCCGAAAATAGAGTGCTTATCGTTAAGCCATGAAGTTTCTTTATGGGTAATAAAAAACTGCGAGCCGTTAGTAGCAGGGCCTGAATTTGCCATTGCCAATACACCGGGTCCGTCGAATCTTAAAGATGGTTCAAACTCATCCGGAAAGCTATAGTTAGGTCCACCCGAGCCATTGCCCATAGGGTCGCCACCCTGAATCATAAAATCAGGAATGCAACGGTGGAAAGTCAATCCATCATAAAACGGCGTGCCATCTGGCTTCTTTCCGTTAGGTATTTTACCTTCTGCAAGGCCAACAAAGTTAGCTACAGTCATAGGCACTTTATCAAAAAATAAGCGGCAAACAATTTTACCCTTTGAGGTGGTAAATTCGGCATACATGCCCGGAGTGCTCTTCCAATTCGGGTCTTCTGCACTTACAGGTGCTTTAGGGGTTTCTGTGGTCATAGTTGTTGTTGATTCTTCAGTTTTACTACTTTTTGCATTGCATGATGATAGGATGCAAGCCAGTAAAGTAAGGGTTAAGAAAAAAGGCTTTGTGGTTTTATTCATAAATGTTGTTTTTTATTTAGAGAAATCAATTGATTTAAGTGCCTCCAAAAACTTCTTCTCCGTTTCATCCAGCGAAAGAGAGCTTTTTCCTCCCGCGGCATTCCGGTGTCCGCCACCTTCAAAATAAGTCCTCGCAAAAGTGTTCACATCAACATCACCCCTCGACCTGAATGAAATTTTTATCCTGTCAGGCTCTTCGCTAAAATAAGCCGTCATTTTAATTCCTTCAATTTTAAACGGATAATTTACCAATCCTTCACTATCGCCCGATTGCAAATTAAATTTTTTTATTTCAGGCTGGCTTATCATCATGTAAGCTACGGGGTGGTTATTTACAAGTTTTAACTTATCGTTAAGGCAATACCCAAAAAAGCGCAACCGTGTTTCCCTAAATATGTTATTTATCTTCTCGCTTACATAATCGGGCTTTGCGCCTTTGGCAATTAATGCAGCAGCCACAAAATGGGTATTGGGTGTGGTATTATTAAACTGAAAAAAGCCGCTATCGCTTACTAATCCTACGTAAAGGCATTCCGCTATTTTATCGTCCACCAGGCTGGCCTCGCCCATATCATCAATAATATCATAAACCATCTCACAGGTAGCACAGTATTTTACATTCGAGAAGGTAAGGTCAGCAAAGCTTTCAGGCTGCTGATGGTGGTCTATCATCACCTTAAATGCTTTCGACTCTTTTATTGCCTCACCAAGCCCTTCCAACCTCGAAATTGCATTAAAGTCAAGGCAGAAAATTACTTCGGCAGCTTTAATTTTAGCCTCGCATATTTTTTTACCTAAGCTGCTTTCGTATACCATAATAGTATCCGTGTCCGGTATCCACTTCAGGTTATTGGTATAGGCGTTAGGCGAGATATAGCTAACCTCATGCCCTTTCTTCTCTAAAAACAGTTTTAACCCCAGCGAAGAGCCCAATGCATCGCCATCAGGGTTGCGGTGCGAAACAATTACCGTTTTGCGGGGATTGGCAATTACTTCCTTAAGTTTAGCTATGTCTGGCGCGCTGAATTTCATTAAGGCAGCGAAAGTAAAAATTTAACCGATTGTTTCGACATTTAACGTCTAAAAGATGAGTATAACCAAGCTAATTGCAACAACGGTTTCGCGCAGCGAACCATTTTTGTATTCCCTTCTCTACGCGAAGCGTGGAGAGGGGTGGCGAGCGCAGCGAGACGGGGTGAGGCGCGGGGCGCATTGCTTAAAATGATAATCATATTTTGAGTCCGAAAGCACTTAACTCAAAAATTGATTTGCAAAACTCAGTGCTGACACATATTTTCGCCCCGCGTCAAAAAGCACGTATTCTATTCATTTCAATAAAAACTCTAATCTAAAATGGCAGGAAAAATTACACTTACAATGATTAAGCCCGATGCAGTTGCAGCAGGCCACACCGGTAAAATTATTGACATGATAATAGCAGCAGGCTTTAAAGTGCAGGCTATGAAACTAACTAAGCTTTCTAAAGAAAAAGCTGAAGAATTTTACGCCATCCATAAAGAAAGGCCTTTTTTCGGCCAACTGGTTGCTTTTATGACCCAAGGCCCAATAGTTGCTGCTGTTCTTGAAAAAGATAATGCCGTAGCCGATTTCCGCAAACTGGTAGGCGCTACCAATCCTGCCAATGCCGATCCTGGAACCATCCGTAAACTATACGCAACCGATATCGAACGCAACGCCGTTCACGGTTCCGATAGCGACGATAACGCACAAATTGAAGCAAGCTTCCACTTTAGTGGTGTAGAGCGCTTTTAAGCTTTTAAAGGCTTAAAAAATATAAGGCTGAAACAAATTTGTTTCAGCCTTTTTATTTATAATTTCCATCCTCAATAACCGCTGCAAATTAAAATGTCCGAATCAGTTTCCTCAGTTGCTATAAATGAAAGCTGGAAAAATGTTTTGAATGATGAATTTCAAAAACCATACTTCCCACTCATCAAGCAGTTTATAATAGGGCAAAAAGCAAAAGGCAAAAAAGTTTACCCACCGGGCCCACTAATTTTTAATGCTTTCAATCTTACCTCTTTCGAAAACCTTAAAGTAGTAATAATAGGGCAGGACCCCTACCATGGCGAGGGGCAGGCACACGGCTTATGTTTTTCGGTGCCGGTGGGTATTAAGCCACCGCCATCGCTGGTAAATATTTTTAAAGAAATAAAAACTGATTTAGGAATTGACCCACCCAATTACGGCAATCTCGAAAAGTGGGCCAAACAAGGTGTGCTGTTACTGAACGCATCACTAACAGTAAACGAAGGCGAGCCGAACTCGCACGCACAATGCGGCTGGCATATTTTTACCGATGCAGTAATCAAAAAAATATCCGACGAGAAAGAAGGCGTAGTTTTTTTACTGTGGGGCAAATTTGCGCAGAACAAAGAGGCACTGATTGATACCTCAAAACATTTTGTGCTCAAAACCGCCCACCCCTCCCCATTCTCCGTCGACCGGTTTTTCGGCTGCAAGCATTTTTCAAAAACAAATGAACTACTAAAACAACAAGGCAAACAAACTATTGATTGGAACTTGAATTCATAGAACTGTTTCATAATTCAGAAAATTGCATTTTTTGTAGGCGAGCCGGTTCTCCCTTTAGGGAGTTAGAGGGTGCGGGGAGCCGCGGTTAAAATACAACGCATAACGCTGTTAGAGCGCAACCAACCCTATAAATCTGAGACTACATAGAAAGCGAGTTCGTTTTGTTGCGGGCGGCGAGAAAATTTTAGGCCTTTTTCATGGCATGTCTCGTCCCAGAAAAAGTTGACTATAAAAAGTCAAGATTATGGAGAGCAAAAGGATTAAGGGCAATAATACTTTTCCCGGAAAGAGTTATA
>CAIXGR010000059.1 GCA_903919075.1 uncultured Bacteroidota bacterium
ATGCCGAAACATGTAGGTTTGAATCAAATTTACTGAAGAATGAACTATTTGGATTTCGAAAAACCCATAGCCGAGCTTTCTAAAGAACTGAACAATTTAACCGGCTCTAAGCAAAAAGATAGTAGCGCAACGGCCCAGGAGAAGGTACGTTGGCTGGAGCATGAAATTAAGGAAAAGCAGAAAGAGATATACGCCAACTTAACAGTATGGCAGCGGGTTCAGGTTTCACGCCATCCTGATAGGCCTTACAGCTTATTTTACATAGAATATATATGCGATAAGTTTATTGAACTTTTTGGCGACCGCAATTTTAAAGACGATAAAGCTATTGTTGGCGGGTTAGGCGATATTGATGGCAAAACATATATGATTATTGGCCACCAAAAAGGTGTAAATACTAAAATGCGCCAGTATCGCAATTTCGGTATGCCAAACCCCGAAGGATACCGAAAGGCTCTTCGATTAATGAAGCTTGCAGAAAAATTTAATAAGCCCATAGTAACATTGATAGATACACCGGGGGCTTTTCCGGGTGAGGAAGCAGAGCAACGTGGACAAGGCGAAGCGATTGCGCGTAACCTGATGGAAATGGCGGCGCTTAAAGTACCGGTGCTTTGTATTGTTATTGGCGAAGGAGCATCGGGTGGTGCTTTAGGTATAGGTGTGGGCGACCGGATGTTAATGTTGGAAAATACCTGGTATTCGGTTATTTCGCCGGAATCGTGCTCTTCGATTTTGTGGAGGAGTTGGAATTTTAAAGAAAAGGCTGCTGAAGCATTGAAGCCAACTGCCAATGATTTATTGGGTTTCGGAATAATTGATGGTATTGTAAAAGAACCTGTTGGCGGAGCGCATTCGAACCCAGAAGAGATGGCGAAAACATTGAAGAAAACAATCATAAAAAATATTGCTGACTTGGAAAATATTAAGGCTGATGCCAGGATAACTCAGAGAATTGAGAAATACTCGCGTATGGGTGTTTATGAAGAAATAAAAGAAGAAGCATGACGCTTTGGGATAAAATCAGGAATTACTTTTACAAAAAGGAACTTGCCGAACGCCTGCGTACCCTCAATGTAACCAGGGCCATTACTAACCTGAACGATGCGAAAAGTATTGGACTGATATATGATAGCACTGACCCTGCAAACGATTCGGTTATTGCGAAATTTGCAAGCGATTTAAGAAAGCAAAGTAAATCAGTTGATATTTTAGGGTTTATAAATGATAAAAAACTAAACTACAAAGCCGGGATTGCTGCGTTTAATAAAAAGAATTTAACCTGGGCACTTGTGCCCGAGGGGGGAGAAGTGGAAACTTTTAGCGAGAAAAAATACGATTTGCTTTTGGCATGTTTTGTAGGCGAGAATCTTCCTCTTGAATTTATAGCACGTGTTTCGAACGCAAAATGGAGAGTGGGATTTTACGACGCCAGCAAGACAGATTGTTACGATATGATGATTAACATGGGCGAGCATAAAGAGTTGCCATACTTGCTTGAGCAGAGCGTATATTTTTTGAATCAAATTAAAGCAGCATAAATTCAGTAAAAAAATAAACATTAATTAAATAGAGTTATGATTCAAAACAAGATGAAAGGAACCGGAATTGCCCTTGTTACTCCTTTCACAAAAACCGGCGAGGTTGATTACAAAGGGTTAGAGAAATTAATTAATTACTGTATTAATGGCGGTGTTGAATATCTGGTTTCGTTGGGTACTACCGGCGAATCGGCAACACTTACTAAGGAAGAGAAGCATGCCGTAATTGACTTTACTATTGAAAAAACATCGAAGCGGGTCCCTATTATTGCTGGTTTTGGTGGCAATAGCACAAGAGAAGTAATTAGCGATATACAGAAATTTCATTTTAAGGGTATTGATGGTATCCTTACCGTTTCACCTTATTATAATAAGCCATCGCAGGAAGGAATTTTCCAGCACTATAAGGCTATTGCAGAAGCGGCACCGGTTCCGGTGATATTGTATAATGTTCCGGGAAGGACTTCTTCGAACATGAAAGCTGAAACTACTTTGCGCATTGCACATGAAATTGAAAATGTAGTTGGCATTAAAGAAGCCTCCGGCGATTTTATTCAGTGTATGCAAATTATTAAGGGCAGGCCTAAAGATTTTGTAGTGGTATCTGGTGATGATAATATTACGCTTGGTTTAATAGCGTATGGATTTGATGGTGTTATATCTGTAGTAGGACAGGCTTTTCCAAGTAATTTTTCGGAAATGGTTCGCCATTGTTTGAAAGGTGATTTTGAAAATGCGCGTAACCTACATTATGAATTAAATGATATTACAGATATGCTGTTTGCCGAAGGTAATCCCGCAGGCGTAAAATACGCGCTTGAGGTACTGGGTGTTTGCGAAGACCATTTACGATTGCCTTTGGTGGATATTTCGGAAGGGTTGAAAAAGAAGATGAAAGAGGCAATAGTAAAATTAGATGCTAAAATTATGGCACATTAATTTTAGGAAAATTTATATGCCGTTAGGAAGGTATAATAAATTCCTCTTTTAGCGTTTATTTCCTCGAATCAGCTAAAAATCTATCTTTGCGGACCTTTTATGAATTACAGGCTATCCATCCGAAATATTTTTACTTATTGCCTATTACCTTTAGCCTGTTGCGCGTTGCTGGTTATCTCCTCGTGCGATACTCCTGAAAAGGCGCTTAAATCAACAGATATTGAGTATAAAAAGGCCAAGGCGATATCTTGGTATAAAAAGAAGGAATATTACAAGTGTATTCCGGTTTTTGAAGAGTTGATAGGCCTAATGAAAGGACGGCAATCTACTGAGGATCTATATTACATGTATGCCGATGCTAACTACCATCAAGGCGATTACATGATAGCGGCATACCACTTCAAAAATTATTACGACTTATATCCGGCAAGTGAAAAGGCAGAGCTGTGTTTGTATATGTATGCAAAAAGCTACCAGCAGCTTTCGCCTAAATACCAATTAGACCAAACCTATACTACTAAAGCATTGGACGCGTATCAATTATTTTTGAATGCTTTTTCATCGGGCAAATACATTAAAGAGGTGAATGAAGGGGTTAGTAAATTACGTAGAAAATTGGAATTAAAAGCGCTTAACGCGGCAGAACTATATTATAAAACAAGCAATTTTAAAGCGGCCGCAACTTCATACGCCAATATATTAAAGGAATATCCAGACGTTGAGGAAAGAGAAAAAGTATCTTTTATGGTTATCAAATCGAATTTTGCCTACGCCAAAAATTCGATACCTTCAAAAAAAGCCGAGCGTTTTGACCAGGTGATTAAAAGCTTTTCGGTATTTAAAGATAAGTTTAGCAAAGGCAAGTATTTAGCAGAGGCTGCTAAAATGGAAGCTGAATCGCACTACTTAGCAGCATTAAGTGCCTATGAATGGGCGGAAGTAGCCCCTTTAGAGTTTCGAGAGGGCCTTTTTAACATCTTTTTCAACGAGGCAAAAGCCCATTCGGCTTATATTATTGATAAAAAGCAACAAGCAGCTATTGCTGAAAACGTAGAAAAGGGCTATCTTTTAATTGTTAAAAGCAATTACCAGGCAAGCGAAGAGAAAAAAAGCACACAGAAAATCCCTTGGCTAGAGCAAACTATAAAAACTTATTATAACTTTGTGGATAAATTCCCCAAAAGCCGCTACTTTAAAGAAGCGGAAAGAATGTATAATAATTCGTCGGAACAACTAAAAAAACTAAAGACTAATGGATAAGGTAAAAAAAATAAAGATGACTCAAATTAATCCCCTTATTGAAACCCAAAATTTGGAAGCAATGGCTAAGGATAGTGGTAACGTATACGAAGCCATTTATACTATTTCGCGCCGTGCAAATCAAATTTCGAAAGAAATTAAAGAAGAGTTACATGCTAAGTTGGAAGACTTCGCATCTCACACCGATAACCTAGAAGAGATTCACGAAAACCGTGAGCAAATTGAAATTTCGAAATTTTACGAAAAATTGCCTCATCCCACTATTCTTGCAACCAAAGAATTTCAGAATGAGGAGTTGATTGTTCGTAAAGTAGATGAAGAACCAAGTCTTTCCTAAAAGCTCTTTATGGGCGTTAATCTAAAGGATAAAAAAATTATTTTAGGCGTATGTGGTTCGATTGCGGCATATAAATCTGCTATTGTAACACGCATGCTGGTAAAAGCCGGAGCGGAAGTGAGAGTAATTGCCACTGCTTCGGCTTCGCAATTTATTACCCCTCTTACATTATCTGCTTTAAGCAGAAATAAAGTTTGCACAGATTTAACTGATGATGGCAGCAACTGGAATAACCACGTGGAGTTAGGCTTATGGGCAGATGCATTTGTAATTGCACCAGCATCGGCAAATACCATTGGTAAAATGGCGAATGGCATTTGCGATAATATGTTGCTCGCCACTTATCTTTCAGCCAAGTGCCCGGTGTTTTTTGCGCCGGCTATGGATTTAGATATGTGGAAACACAAAGCGGTAAAAAGAAATATTGAATTGCTTCACTCATTTGGCAATATCTTAATACCGGTTGAACATGGCGAACTTGCCAGTGGCTTAGTAGGCGATGGCCGCATGGCCGAACCGGAACATATTATGGAGCATTTGGAAGATTACTTTTCGTAAAGAAGGATTCTTCTAGTATTCCAACATCTCTTCAATCTCTTTCGCCACCTTATCTACATTAGGCAACATAGCTTTCTCAAGATTTTCATTTAAGGGGACTGCCGGTGTATTTACCGCACCAATAATTTTTACCGGGGCATCAAGATATTGAAAACAGTTAGATGCAATTCTTCCAGCTATAGCTTCGGCGAAGGAGTGTGTTACTGTTTCTTCGGTAAGCACAATTGCTTTTCCATGTTTTTTAACTGCCGCATAAATAGATTCTTCATCTAAGGGATTAAGTGTACGTAAATCAAGCACCTCAATTTGTTTGTCGAATCTTTTAGCGGCATTCATAGCCCAATGCACGCCCATGCCGTAAGTGATGATGGCAATAGACTCTCCATTTTCAATTTTCTCTTCAGCTGCTTCTAATGCAACACACGCCTTGCCAAAAGGAATGATATAATTTTCATCTGGTTCAATACATTTTGCAGCATCGGTGCCTTTTACCTTGCTCCAGTAAAGCCCCTTATGTTCGAAAATAACTACCGGGTTAGGGTCGTAGAACGCGGCTTTAAATAAACCCTTCATATCGGCAGCGTTAGATGGATAAACTACTTTAACCCCTTTAATTTGCAATACAAAACTTTCAACGCTGCTTGAATGGTAAGGCCCACCACTACCATAAGCCCCAATCGGTATGCGTATTACACAACTTACCGGCCATTTACCATTGCTTAGATAGCACGACCGAGATACTTCTGTAAACAATTGATTAATGCCAGGGAAAATATAATCGGCAAACTGCACTTCAACTATTGGTTTGCAACCGGCGGCGCTCATGCCAACTGTTGAGCCTACAATGTAGGCCTCCATAATAGGCGTGTTGAACACTCGTTTATTGCCATATTTCTGTGCAAGCAAAGCTGCCTCGCGAAATACACCACCAAGCTCACCTCCAACGTCCTGTCCATATAGTAACGCTTCGGGGTGCTTTCGCATAATTTCATCAACTGCATGTAGTGCTGCATCAACCATTACTACAGTTTGCCCATCTACCGGAGACCGGCTGCCATGCTCTTCTGTAATAGGAGTGGGCACAAAAATATGTGTAGTTAAGTCATCTGCATCTGGATTGGGTTCCAACAATGCTCGTTCAAAATCATTTTTTACTAATTCCTTTTCTTCTGCTTCTATTTTATCCAGTTCGCGTTGCTCAACTATATTCTCGTTCAACAAATGTTTTTTGAGATATGCGAAAGGATCACGACGCAAATCATTTTCAAGATTTTCTTTAGTGCGGTACCATTCCTTGCGAACACCCGAGGTGTGGTGATTGAGCAAAGGAACTTTAGCGTGAACCAAATATGGTTGCCGGTGGGTGCGCACGTAATTCACCACCCGGCTCATGGCTTCGTAGCACTCGGCAAAATCGCTGCCATTAATGCTTTCAACCTTTAGTCCTTTAAAACCTTTTGCAAAATCGGGTGCGTCCTGCGCGCGGATTTCGGAGGCACTGGCCGAAATATCCCACTCGTTATCCTGTATTAAATAAATGATGGGGTATTGATGCAATACAGCCATCTGCAAAGCCTCGCTTACTTCGCCTTCGGTAATAGCGCCATCGCCCAACGAGCAGAGTGAAATAGGCTCTTCGCCGCGTTTATATTCTACTAAGCTTTGGTTTTCTTTATACTGTATTCCCTGCGCAGCACCGGTGGCCGGTATTACCTGCATACCGGTAGCGGATGACTGGTGCGGAATTTTAGGCATATCAGCTCGAGTGGAACTTGGATGACAGTAATAAGCCCTGCCGCCCGAAAAATAGTCAGTCTTCTTAGCCAGCAATTGTAACATCAATTCGAAAGGAGTGAAGCCCATACCCAGCAACATGGAATCATCACGGTAATAAGGGAAGACAAAATCTTGTGGCTTAAGCTGAAACGCAGCGGCTAACTGTATAGCCTCATGCCCACGCGAAGTAGCGTGAACGTACTTTGAGCAAATATCTTTTCTCTCCTCAAATAATTCAGCCATTGCCTTTTGGGTACACATTAGGCGAAAGGCTTTAAGAAGAATTTTTTTCGACGGTTTCAAAATACGTGGTGTTGAGTATGAAGTTGAGGCCATGATACAAAGATTGGGCGAAAATTAGCATGGTTTGAGCAACTTTACACTTTTTAGTCTTAATTTTAATGGAAATGCAGTGATTTGCAATATGTATTTGAGGGCAAAGAGCGAAAAATAGTTAGATGCTAAAAAGATCAATTAAATATTTAGCAATTGCAGCGGTAAATATGTGTGTATTAACGGTACTGCTTACTTTGTGGGCGGATGAACTAGAATTAAAGCTTCATTATATAGTACTACCGGTTGAGTTTTTAAAAATCATAGGTTTTACAGTTTTATCTTTAATTGCAATGCGGCTTCTAGTTGCTTTTTTTAGAAAGGCGGATATTAACTCCATAAAGCAGAGAATGAAGCTTTCGGTATTAGCCGCATTTTTGATTTGTTCCTATTTGTATGTTGGGTATTCTTTGAAAATTATAAACAATGTTTTTATAAATGGTTCACTAAGGAACGAGATTTCAAGTAAAATTAAGCCTTCAAAATGGCTTGAAGGCTCAAGAGCCCAAAACCTTACTATCAAAGAATATCAGGAAATTGTAAAAATTAGTTGGTTTCCTAAAGTGCCAGAAAAAGCTACTAATATCGAATATGATTATCAAGCCGAAGGATTTTTACCGGATTATGAATTTACTTTAATCTATGATTTGCCTATAGGAATGAATGTAGGCACCATGAGCTATGACGGTATTCGCTTTTCAAAATATCGGACATTTAAAATTATTGGAGATAAAAAGCGGGTAACTTATTTTGAGGGATTGCAATAACAATAATAGATAATCTTATTTTTTTAATTTGTGTCCAAGGCATTCTATGGCATAATTCAATTATTTTAGCACAAAATTAGCCTGCATGAAAACAATTATACTTTGTATGCATGTACTCTGTGCGTCTTTATTTACTACGGTAAATGCTCAAACCGCATGTACCGCCCCTACCTTTTGGATACTGAACGGGTTTCGCGAACTACATGAGTTGGAATTAAGCGCCGACACAGTTATTAACCACGCTATTATCTATACGAATGTACCCGGCCGATCATTAGCTTATTGCAACAATCTGAATGGTGGAGATGAAAGCCCTACCTTTTACACTTCTAATGATTACACTGCCCAGGCATGGTATTACAACGACACCGGTTGGGTAGAATTTGATGGCACTTCTGGTAACTACTTTCTTAATTCAGGAGGTAATGGCAATTATCTTTACTTTCTGGATAACGGAAACGTGGGTAGGCCCTTGTATTATTATTCAGCAGGCAACTTCGATACAATATTCACCAGTTCCACGCTTCCATGGACTGTAGCCGATGTAGCTGTGGATGACAGCGGTTATGCCTGGTGTTTTTTAGGGCACGATAATCCTTATATAACCACCGATTCTATTTATGTTTTTTCCCCCACCGGTCAAATAGTGCATCAATATGCCTTTAGCATGATTACGGCAGGTGCCTACGGGGCCACATTTATTAACGGCGCCTTGTACCTTGGTATCGAAAGCAGCCAAACGTATGTTAATAAATTATACCGCTTAACTTTGAATGGCAACACGATGACTGCTGGCCAGGCCATTAGCTTGCCTTATCTTAATTCTACCGATATGGCAAGTTGCAATAATCACCCGGCTTTGTCGGGTGTTGTGAATATACCGGTTACTTCACCGGTGCGTTTATTTCCCAATCCGGCCAATAGCGTGCTAAATATAGTTTTACAAGAACCCTGCGCGGTGTCTGTATTTAATGTAACCGGTCAGCAAATTTACTACAAGCCTTTAGCCAATGGCAACTTAAATATGGATGTATCCTCTTTTGCGGATGGACTTTACTTTCTGCAAGCCACTACTCCTAACGGCCAGCATGCCAGCCAGAAATTTTCGGTGGCGCGATAAAAGAGACAGGGTTGATGATTGCTTAAAACTAGCATATAAATAGCGATGCCATCCCCATTTGAGCGAGCGTCCTCGCTACACTGTATAATGCATGTAGACTATGTGTACAGTAAATATTTTTGGTTATTTGCTACAAAATCCTGATTCAGTCCTACTTCACCTCAAAATCAAACACCACTTCCTGCTCTAAGAATCCCTGTAACCGGTCGCCGGGTTTTACGGGGCCTACACCGGCAGGGGTGCCGGTATAAATTAAATCACCCACCTGCAAAGTAAAAAACTGCGAGGCAAAGGCAATAATTTTGGCAAACGAAAAAAGCATTTCATTGCTATTTCCTTTTTGCATAACAGCATCATTTAACTGAAGTGAAAAACTGATTTCCTTTTCATTTTCAAGTTCGCTCAACTTTTTAAACTCTCCAATAACTGCCGAGTTATCAAAGGCCTTGCTAATCTCCCAGGGCAGGCCTTTGTCCTTTAATTTGTTTTGTAAGTCGCGTGCTGTAAAATCAATACCAACAGTTATCGCATCAAAATATTTATAGGCGAATTTCTCATCAATATATTTTCCCTGCTTGCAAATTTTTAAAACCAGCTCGCCTTCGTAATGCAGGTTGTTGCTCCAATCAGGAACATAAAAAGGTTTGTTGTCCTTCAATAGCGCAGTATTCGGTTTCATAAAAATAACTGGCTCAGTGGGTACTTCGCTTTTCAACTCTTTAGCGTGTTCGGCGTAGTTGCGGCCTATGCAAATTATTTTCATTGCTACTTATTATATTTATTCATCGCCCTCTCAATCCCCTCAAACATAAAGCTGTTGATGGCATCGCAGGCTACTTTTATTCTTTCATTCAATAGTTTCCCCTCTTCGGCGTTCCATTTGCCAAGCACGTAATCAACCTGGCGACCTTTTGCAAATTCATTGCCTACGCCAAAGCGCAATCTTGGATAATTATTATTTCCGAGGGTAGAATCAATGTCCTTCAATCCGTTATGCCCGCCATCGCTGCCTTTTACGCGAATACGAATTGCGCCGAAGGGAATAGCGATATCATCTAAAACGGCCAGCATGTTTTGTGGTTGTATTTTTAATTCAGTCATCCAGTAGCGGATGGCTTTGCCACTTAAATTCATGTAAGTAGTGGGCTTAATCAGGTAAATGTTTTTGCCTCTACTTCTGTATTCGGCAAAAAAAGCAAGGCGCTCCAGTTTAAACGGAGCGCCTTGTGTATTTGCTAAAGTATCAAGAATATTAAACCCTATGTTATGACGAGTGTTTTCATATTCTTCCCCTATGTTGCCTAAACCTGCAATTAAAAAACTCATTGCATATCTTAATTAAGCCGCCTCAAAAGGGGCGCGGGGTTATTTTTTCTTATCGTCTTTTTTGTCTGCTTTCTTATCGTCTGCTTTAGCAGCGGCACCGGCAGGCGCAGCAGCACCAGCAGCAGGCGCAGCAGCATCTGGTGTAGCAGCAGCGGCAGTCGGAACTTCTTCCTTAACCTGGCGCGGTATCATTACCTTTGCAAAAGGATTGTTAGCACCATGCAGTAAAGTTACACCGGGTAATTGTATTTCACTAATTCTTTTAATGCTGCCCAGTCCCATATCAGTTACATCTATTTCAATAACTGTTGGAATATCTTTAGGTAATGCAAAAAGCTGAAGTTTTCTGAATGCTTGCTCCAAAACACCACCTTCAATAATACCTTTAGGGGTTCCTTTTAATCTTAAAGGAACTGATACTTTTACTTTTTTAGTATCAATCATCTCTTGAAAATCAAGATGCAGCAAAGTATCCTTTACCGGTTCAAATTGCGAATCTTTAATAATTGCTTTGTAGTTTTTTCCACCAACAACTATTTCAGCCATACGAAAATCGGGCGTGTAAATAAGTTTGCGGAATGAAGCCACCGGTGCATAGAAGTTTAAAGTTTCTTTGCCGCCGTAAAGATTACAGGGAACGTTTCCTGCCCTGCGCAGTGCACGCGTAGCCTTCTTACCTAATTCGGTTCTTGGCGTGCCGTTGATTACGATTGTTTCCATTGTTTAATAACTGGTTTATGATGAATGAATAAAAAATCTTATTGATTTTGCTGCTTAAACGCTTGGCGTTAAAAACAGCGAATTGATACTTTTATGTTCGTGTGTGTTTCTTATTGCCTGTGCAAAAAGTTTAGCCACACTCAATGTTTTTATCTTTTTAGACGTATGCGTAGGTGGCAAGGTGTTGGTAACAATTAACTCGCTCAAACTACTTTTTTCAACTGCTTCAATTGCTTTACCCGAAAGTACAGCGTGGGTGCAGATTGCCCTTACACTCTTAGCGCCTTTCTCAAGCAACAAACTTGCTGCGTTGCAAAGTGTGCCCGCTGTATCAACCATATCATCTACCAGCATTACTTCTTTACCTTCTACATTGCCTATCAAAGTCATTTCCGCTACTTCGTTGGCGCGTTTGCGGTATTTATCGCATATTACAATTTCAGCATTAAAATACTGAGCATAAATTCTGGCGCGTTTTACACTGCCGACATCGGGCGAAGCAAAACACAGGTTTTCGAATTTCTGCTTTTTTAAATAAGGCAGAAAAATAGCCGAAGCATTCAAGTGGTCCACCGGAATATCAAAAAAACCTTGTATTTGTCCTGCGTGCAGGTCCATCGTCATTACTCGGTTTGCGCCAGCAGCTGTAAGCAGGTTTGCTACTAATTTTGCTCCTATACCTACACGCGGCCTATCTTTTCTATCTTGGCGTGCATAGCCAAAATAAGGTATAACAGCGGTAATGTAATCGGCTGATGCTCTTTTAGCTGCATCAATCATCATCAATAACTCCAGCAAATTATCGCCGGGGGCATTGGTGTTTTGAATGATGAACACAAATGAGCCACGCACCGATTCTTTAATCTCGGGCTGAAACTCACCATCACTAAATTTAAGAACATCGATTTTTCCAAGTGGTTGGCCATAGTAATCCGAAATCTCTTCAGCAAGATACTGTGTAGCTGTGCCGGTAAAAAGTTTTACGTCTGTAGTCAGTAACATGTGGAATATCCCCTAAAAAGGGACTGCAAAGATAATCGGATTAGGCGATTTTCAAATGAATGAACACAATCCAATGAAAATAAGGCTATAATGCCTGCAATATATTGAAAATCAAGCATCCACTATGACAATTTCCGCTGAAACGAAGGCTTACCAATTCTTTAGTTGTTTTCCCCAAAAAAAAGCGGGAAGTTTAGGCTCAGCAAAAACACATGAAGGCAAACCTCCTATTTCTCTTTTTTATCCCTTTTTATGTATATGCTCAAACACCTGACTATACCCATTATGCCGACCCCATGGTTGGAACAGGAGGACATGGACATACATTTCCCGGTGCAGTAATGCCGTTTGGAATGGTGCAGCTGAGCCCCGATACGCGTTTAACAGGTTGGGATGGGTGCTCGGGTTATCACTATTCCGATAATAAGATTTATGGTTTTTCTCACACACACCTTAGTGGCACCGGTTGTTCAGATTATGGCGATGTGCTTTTAATGCCTACCACCGGTTGGCCTAAATTTTGTCAAAAGAAATACGCATCTTCTTTTTCGCATAGTAATGAAAACACCACACCGGGTTACTATTCTGTAATACTTGATAAGTATAATGTAAAGGCGCGACTTACGGCAACCTTGCGCACCGGATTGCATGAATATACTTTTCCGCATGCATCGTCGGCCAATATTATTTTAGACCTTACTCATCGCGATCGGTTAAAGCGAGGCGAAATAAATATTAATGGCGACAGTGAAATTACCGGTATGCGTTTAAGTAATAAATTAGAAAATTTGTTTCGTGCCTGAATGGTTTTATTTGCCAAAAGAATCTTAATATACTTTCCATGCTTCGTTGTGTGAACCAGTTTGAAATATCTTGCCTCTACTACTTTTTCTTTTCCTTCAATTTGCGAACTAAAAACTTCATAGCCGTTCAAATCGCCCGAACCATCTTCTGAAATATCGACTTCTTTTGTAATTGGCGGTATATTTATTCGTTTCCAAATTCTTCCTAGTAGCAATTGAACTTTCCTTAGGCCAGTTGAATTTTTAAGTTCCTCATCGCCTTTGAAAATCAGACTGATGTTGTAAGCTGTAAGCCTCTTGAGTTTACTTTCTTTAGCGTCCGAGCC
Source organism: uncultured Bacteroidota bacterium (assembly GCA_903919075.1). GTDB lineage: Bacteria > Bacteroidota > Bacteroidia > Chitinophagales > LD1 > Bog-950. The sequence continues at coordinate 12,809 of CAIXGR010000059.1, forward strand.
TAGCGTTTTGAAAAACATAAACTTTCCATCGTAGTCAAGATATTCACTCAAGGAATAAACCTGATTGAAAGCAATTTTCTCATAATGTTCTTTGGTAATTGCAATTTTTATTTCATCTAATTTTTTTAATTGATAATATTTTCCAAAAGAGAATTCGACCTTGACTTTTGAAACAGTTTTCTCTAAGCAAAAAGTCAAGCCAATATTTGTTGGAAAATAATTATTGGCTGCTGCATAGTCGTCTTGTGGATTTTCAATTGCATTTTTGGGTAAAGATTTTTTCTTGAAATCAACTTCGTCACTTGAACTTACTTCCCCTTCCTGCTCTTGTCCGATGTTTTCCATTTTATCATCAGAAAAAGCAAGTTTTGAATTTGCTTCGTCAATACCACCAAATGAATCGCCCTTTGAAGTTCTTTCGGGAAATAATACCCCTGAATAATATCGTTTTAGCGGAAAGTCAGAGATGACTTCTTCATTTGCATCCACACCGAACACATCAGACCCAGGTCCAATCAATGATTCTTGAATTCTGTCTTTAAAAATTAAACGGCAATTCTGTTTGTAATCTGATTTCATTTCTTTCAATAATTTTTTTTGACCTTATAGTTTTTTGTTGCACTGAACTTTTGATGTTATTCAAAATATCTTCGGGAATACTTCTTAAGTTTTCACTTTTCTCTCCTGTGGCAACCCAGTCAAGTAAATCATTGCTCAATAATCTCCCTGCGGATTGTCTTACTTCTTTGTTCTTTGCACGATACTTAAGCAGCTCGTTAAATTCAGTTACGAATGGAAGGTTGTGAAATAGATTTTCAATGCAAACCTCTTTGATTTTTTTCAGCGTTTCTAATCTTGGGAAATATGTTTCATTGTCGGGTTTGAAATAATTTGAAAAAGTTATTTCGGCTATCCGCAATTTTTTATCACGAAGTTTTCTAAGCAGGATTGATTCATTCCCAAAATGACTTTTCAAAGTTTGTAAAGCATCTTTCCATGATTGACTATGTTTTAAAATTCTATCGAGCAAACCATCTTTGTCAAAGTGCTTTAGTGTTCTTTCAAAATCTTCGTGGGTTTCATTTCTATAGAATCGTATTGTTGCTCCCACATATACATCACCAATAGTAATTTTCATTTTCTCAGTTCCATCAATAAGAAATACTGCCTTTGACGATTTTGCAACAAGCGGTGTGTTGTCGGTAAAAATAATTTTGTATTCAATTTCATCTCTGTATTCTTCAAGTAACTTTTCTTCTTCAATAATTTCTTTCACATCTTTTCCCTCTGTAAAAAACAAACTGTCAAATTTTTGCTCTGCTGTCAGGTCGGTTGTTTGATATTTTATTTTCGCAAACTTCTCACGGTCAGTGTGAGAGAGTTTATTTTCTGATTCATTGATAAAATACTCATTGATTCTTGTGAAGCGAAGCGAATCAAGGTTTGTGTAAGAAAGAAAATTTATTTGTCCTTTAAGATTAAGAAGAGTTTTGAATTGTTCAATGTTTACTGCATAGGGAATGAAATAGGTTTTTGCAGTTGTGTTCAATGAATCGTCCTTTATCCATTTTTCTAAATATAGGTTGCCGTCTGTATTCTTTCTTTCAGAAATAATATTTACCTTCTCAATCCTCTGTTGTGCAAAATGTGTTCTAAGATTCAAAGCAAAATGCTTGTCAATAATAATTGCAGTTTGAGGATTTTCTTTTGCTTTGGAAATAAGATATTCAAGTTTTGGGTTCTTCGATTTTAACAGCAATCCGAATCTTTCAAAAAATGAGAGAATGCCTTTTTTGATTGACTCAATTCTGTCAGGTTCATAAATATCGGCATCGTGAAATATTTTTTCGATTTCATCACTTTCAAAATGAAATGATATCCGCTGAAAGTAATCATCAATGATAGCAGAACTTTTATCGCCAAGAGGTAAGGGAAGTTTGAAATAGAAGTTGCAAAACTTCAAACAACTTGAAAGATTTATTCTTTCAGTTTGCTTGTATTCCTCAATTTTGGCGAGCAGTTCTTCCGTCAAAGCAGTCAGTTCTGAAAAATCTATTTCTTTCTTCCTGAAAGTAACAATGGGTTCGTTGTTTGCAATTTTTACTTCTTCGTTTGACCAGTCCCAAGTCAGGAATTGGTGGGCTGTTGTAGGTTTTGAAGAACCAATTAAAATCAGGTTTTTTATCTGACCTAAATTTTTTGCATTTATTATTTCTCTGAAATCTTCATCCTTGTTGTATTTGGTATCTCCAATTATTATTAGCTCATCAAATTTTTCATTTTTGTCAAGCAAAAGTTTTTTAGCCGTTTTGAAGTCATTGCAAATTTCAATCATAACCTCAATTGGTAAGATGTGTTTTGTATTTCCACTTTTGCTCCAATAGCGAAATGGAATGTATGGATTGATACTTGAAATTTGTTTAGAGGAAATGATTAATACTTTTCTGTTGAACCTTGTGAGGAACTCAATGTTTTGGTCTCGCAGTTTTGATTTGTAAAAATTCCTGTACCCATAAAGCAACTCTGCCGAAACTCTCGGTTGATACTTGAATTCCTTTAGTAGCACTGGATATTTCAACCTATCAATTTCCCAGTGAGCATCCTTTTCACTCTTGTGTGGAAATTTCTTTGATGCTAAAATTTTGTTCCCCTTAAAACTGTAGAACCTATAAATATCGTTCTTAGACAGTAGCAAGTCGTTTTTCTCATAATTGTAAACCTGTTCCTCTTGGCTGCAATAGTTTTGAAAATACTTAATCATTGAAACTGAATAGAGAATTGATTCGAAAAAGTTCTCCCTGTATTCATCTTCAGGAATTCCGATGAAAAGGTCTTGCTTTCCTTCGCTTAGAATAAAATCGTTTATGAGATAGAAGTTGATGTAGTCGAAACTATTGAAATCATAGGCACTCAAATCATAATCCTTCTGGATTGATGTGATAACTTCATGAGTTAGGTTTTCAATATATGCTCTGACTTTACTTTTCATTTCACTACAAAGAAAGGTAATCAAGCCCCTCAGCTTTCGATTGAATGTATTTATCTATAATCGAAACACCATCAGGGATGTACTTTTTTAAGGAACTTTTAGATACTATTCACAACATTAATTATTTATTTTCATTGATACTGCCAAGACTTTTGCCCAAACGATATAAGGTTGTAAAGGTATTTAGCGAAGCAATAAAAAGTATAACATCAAATATATATTTAACCCTGCATAAGTTGGTATTACCATCAGAGGAAAGCCCATATAGAATCTAATACGCATACTTGCATTTAACAAATTTATTTAGTATCTTTGGAGAGATTGTTAGAGTAAATGATGCCCCAAGGGTGGAAAAATGGCCTTAAAGTTATCTTCTAGCATGATAAGCCTTACTTCATTAATCTTCGGTAAAGGCATCTCATAAATTTTACTGTAATGTTTGATGCAGTTTTAACTTCAAAGGACGTTATGAAGCACCTCAAGATAAGCGAAAACACTTTGCTTAAATTGGAACAGGAAAACAAAATTACACCTGATTTTCGTCTGGGTAACAGGAAAAGGTACTACATGGCAAGTTTAGAAAAGCAACTCAAAAAGCTGAGTTCTTAAAAAAGGGAGAGTAATCTCCTTTTTTTATTGTTATTAATTACTACGTGAATTACTACGCTAAAAATAAAAAACCCTTGTAAAATGTTGATTTACAAGGGTTTTAAAATGTTAAAAGTAGCTCGTAGGGGGCTACTATTTTAGTCTAAATATTAAGTTATGATATTTATGTATTCATAAATGGTTGGTAAATAAACTATTCAAAAATATTAATTGGCATATGTAAGCATCAAGACAAAAAAAGTGTACCCAATTTTGTACCCCTTTTTTATCTTTGCCGGAAATTAGATACATCATGGCAAGTGTGCATTTTTACTTAAAAAATTCTTGGAGTGACCGTAAGATTGGGGAAGTCAGAAAGTCTGCGCCAGAAAAATTGGAAAAATACCTGATTACGAAATTGCAGATAATCTGTTCTGTTGCGGTGAATGGAAAAAGAACAAAGGCTTACACCGGCAAAAGGATAGCCCCTAAATTTTGGGACTGTGAGCAGGAGAGATCGAATACTAAATTATATCGCATTTATGGTACGGATCTCAATACCTTTTTAAATGATCTTAATACTGCTGCTTCCAAACATGCCGAGGCAAAAGAAACCAGTCATGAAGGAGTTAGTATTGAAAAATTGAGAATACTGATTAAGCCGGAAAAGCTGAAAAGCCTTTCAGAAAAGCTGGAACCTTCATGCGAAGAGAGGTTCAAATTCTTTTTGGAAAACCACAAAACTTCGAAAGGTTTTCCAATAAGAGGTAATACAAAAAAAGTTTATACGACCTTGAAAAAGTACCTTATCGAATTTTCAAAAAAGAAGAGCCAAAGTTTGAAGTTTGATAAAATCGATAAACACTTCGTTTCGGAATTCCAGTCACATTTAAATAACGGGGTTAGTCTTTTCACAAAAAAGAAGATGGTGGATAGTGCTAAAGCAAAATATATTATGCGCTTGAAAACCTTTATCAAATTTTATCAGGAAAGAGGACAAATTAACCAATTCCGGATGTCTGATATAAAGGTGAGCCAGCAGGGTGAAAGTGAGATATATGTTTTAACGCTTCAAAAACTACTTAAACTTCAAAATCAAAAAATTCAGGATAGCCGATTATCCAAAACAAGGGATTTGTTTTGCTTTATGTGCTGGACAGGCCAACGAATAAGTGATTACAGGGGTTTGGATAAATCCGCATTTATTCGAAATGAGCAGGGCATTCTACATTGGTGGTTATCAGCGGTAAAAAGTACACAGGGTCGATTACTTTCTGTTCCAATTATCGAGTACGCTCGGGAAATTTATGATAAGAATGATGGCCCGCCGCAATTAGCTGTTAGTGATGACAAATTTAGAGCAGCAATTAAAGACTTGGGGGCAGTTGTTGAGTTTAACTTTCCGGTGAAAAAAATTAAGTATTACAATGGCAAATCCGAAATTGAAACAGTTCCATTTTTTGAAGTAATGACACCGCATGTAGCCAGAAAAACATTTATTACGAATAGCCTGATACTGGGCGTTCCGGAGCGGGTGGTAAAAGAGATTTCAGACCATAAAGACGAAAAAAGTTTTCGCCGGTACATAAATCTTGCTGATAGCTATAAAACCGCAAAATTGATTGAGGCATACAGCAA
>CAIXGR010000060.1 GCA_903919075.1 uncultured Bacteroidota bacterium
ATATCAATTCTTAGATGAGTTTGTCAGAAGTAGCGCATTATGGGATACTTATTGATAGGAATGCAGTGTTTGTTTGTTTTTTTCTGAAAAAATATTGAAGAATTGTTAAATGTTTTATTGGGTTATTGCCTCATAACTTTTAAATTTGTGCATTCTTAACCCCAAAAATATTATTGAACATGAAAAAGTATTATTTGTTACAGCAATTGTTGCACTTACATTATCAAGCTGCACCAAACGTATTATTGACTTTACCGTTATTTCAACTAAAAACGTGTAAATGTCTATTGATAAGTCAAAAGGCAAGCAAGTAAAGATTAAGGATATGAAAGCATTCGGTATCAACGCAACATTCAAAGGCGTTATCGACAAAGCTCTTAACACTGCAGGTCCTGGATACGACTTGTTAGTTGACGGAGTTGTATCATACAGCAGCTATTATTTTGTTGCCGGATACAAAATTGAAGGTCTTGCAATTAATACTTTGAAACTAAAATCAGAACTAGGCGAAGAAGGCTTCCAAAAATTCCTGAAAGAGCATTCAGTTGTAACACCTGCTGATATGCCAGTAACAAACTAAGACAAAAAATAATTGAAATAAAAAAGGAGCGAACTTAATATTCGCTCCTTTTTTATTTTTAATATAAGAGAAGATTGATAAACCTGTTAAAAGGTTTTTCGTACTGTAAAGCCTAAAGCCATATTGCCTTTTGGCGAATATGGCATGTATAAGCTTAAATCAACAGGTGGCTTTTTATCGGACGTGGTGTTTTCCTTATTAGTTCCCATAAAAATAAGTCTGAAAATAGGCGGTAAAATAATATCTGCACAACCTAAAGCAATATCAGCTATTCCCATTTTATAAGCACGCCTGTCAAGATAGTAATCCCTGTTGTCTTTGTATAGGTACACACTGGCGCTTCCTAAAGCAATGCTGGCAAGGCCAAGACTTATGTTTGGTGGTATGGTTATATTATTGGTATTGTCATAGTAAAGGCCATCAGCGGTATTGGCGCTTCCAGTTTTTACTGAATTAATGACGATTGAAGATAGGAGAGTAACTCCTGATAACCCATTAAGCACTGCTCCTGCATCTATCAAAGAGTTTGATAATGTTGGGTCGTAATACTGTGAGAAAATTTTTTCTTTAGAAATGAGGACAAGGAAAACAGTAGCGAGAATAATTTTAGGATTACATTTCATAAATTATCATGGTTTTAATGGGGGTAATAATTATGTATTAAGTAAATATAATCATCCAGATGTGAATTATGCAAATAGAAAAAATAATATCATCTTTGAAGCACAACCCATTTAGTATGAATAAAAAATTATTTTTTCTATTAGTATCATTTTTTATTGGCTTCATTTCTTTGTCAGCACAGGAAATTGTTTTCTGCTATGATGTTGATGAGCATGATGGAAAATGTAAGCCCATGGATAGTAAAACTGTATGGAAAATGAATGGAGGTGAGGCCAGTTTTTTCGCGTTGATAAAATTTGCAGAAGAGCCGAAGTATCCTAAACTAAATATAAATGTTTACCGGAATGGCGATATGAGCAAGCCTTTTTATAACGATATGATTACTGCTTATAGCCCGGGAGATAAATGTATAAGGACAAATTTAATTATCCGTAAAAGAGGTTCTTATACAGTTACTCTTACTGATGATGATGATAAAGTAATTGGTTCGGGTGGGAATTTCTCGGTAGAGTAATCTTTCAAGTAAGGGCCTATCCCATTATCTTCTTCACCAATCCCTGCAATACATTACCAGGGCCTACTTCAATAAATTCGGTAGCACCATCACTTACCATTTGTTTTACTGATTGGGTCCATAGTACTGGCGAGGTAAGTTGTAAAACCAAATTCTTTTTAATGGTTGCCGGGTCGGTTTCTGCTTTAGCGTTTACGTTTTGATATATTGGGCAAGATGGTGCGTAAAAAGCTGTTTGATGAATTGCTTTTTCTAACTCCTTTTGCGCAGGCTCCATTAAGGGTGAGTGGAAGGCGCCGCCTACCGGTAGTTTTATGGCGCGCTTTACACCGGCAGCTTTTAATTTTTCAATAGCTAAATCAATTCCTTTATCGCTACCCGATATAACAAGTTGGCCTGGTGCATTGTAATTAGCAGGCACAACTATTTCGCCAATTATTTCTTTGCAAATGTTTTCAACCTGTTCTTCGCTTTGGTAGCCTAATACCGCAGCCATTGCTCCCGGTGCTAGTTCGCATGCTTTTTGCATGGCTTGTGCGCGGATGAAAACCAATTGCAATCCATCTTCAAATCGTAATGTGCCATTGGCTACTAATGCTGAAAACTCTCCGAGTGAATGGCCGGCTACCATATCGGGTTTAAAATTATCAATTAGATATGAGGATATAACTGAATGCAGAAATACTGCGGGCTGTGTTACTTTGGTTTGTTTTAAATCTTCATCGCTTCCTTCAAACATGATTTGCGAAATAGGGAAGTTGAGAATATTATCGGCATGGTGGAACATTTTTTTTGCCACTTCCGATTTTTCGAATAAATCTTTCCCCATTCCTTTAAACTGCGAGCCCTGGCCCGGAAATATATATGCTTTCATTGAGCGATGAATTTATGAATGCAAATAAAGTAAAATCAGTTGGCAATTGCACATGGGCCGTGGCTACTAGTTAGCTTAAATAAAAAAAGCGCAATCCAATTAAGGGTTGCGCTTTTAATTATTTCAAGGCTCAATTTACTTGCTGGTTGATCCGCGCTCTACACGTTTAAATGCTGTAACGGTTAACCCGCTTTCGGCTGCACCCAATACTTGCTGAACGGTTTTGCTGCCGTCTTTTACGAAGGCTTGTGTAAGCAAGGTATTTTCTTTTACATAAGTGTTAGCTGCGCCTTCGGCAATTTTATCTAAAATGTTAGCGGGTTTGCCTGCTGCAGTTGCTTTTTCGCGGGCTACTGCCTTTTCGCGCTCTAATGTTTCAGCCGGTACGCCTGATGCATCAACAGCAATAGGATTCATTGCGGCAATTTGCATGGCAACGTCTTTGCCTATAGTGCTTACTGCATCGTTTAAAGGTTTGTTTAATGCAACCAACACACCAATTTTATTGCCCATGTGGTTGTATGCTACTACGCCTTCGCCAGTAACGCTTTCGAAAGCTGATACGGTAATTAACTCGCCGATAGCAGAAACTTTCTCTAGCATAATGGCGCTTATTTTAGTGCCGTTTAAATCAAGGTCAAGCACTTCGGCCGCTGTGTTAACACCTTTTGCCAAAGCTACCTCTGCAATGCTGTTAGCTAGTTTAACGAACTCTTCATTTTTAGCTACGAAATCCGTTTCGCATGAAAGGTATACTGCTACGCCTTTTTTATTATCAGAAGATGTTTTAGCTATTACTACGCCTTCGGCTGCTGCACGGCCAGCGCGCAACTCGGCTACTTTAGCGCCTTTTTTACGCAAATAATCGATAGCTGCCTGTATATCGCCATTAGCTTCGGTTAATGCTTTTTTACAATCCATTAAACCCGCACCGGTTAGGTTGCGTAATTCATTTACTTGTGCTGCTGTTACTGTTACTGCCATATCAATTTGTTATTAGAAATTTAAGAAATAAGAATTATAATACTTTTATAAAAAGAAATGAGATGCCGACTTTGAAGCCTCACATCTCATCTCAAACATTTCGTTTATCAATAATGTTTTAGAACTTCTTTGGGGCTCCGGCTCCTCCTCCAGATTTAACTCGGCTACGGCCTTGTCCGCCACCGCCGCCGCCCGTACCTCTTTTTCTAGCCGGGCGATTTTTGTCGCCACCACCACCTTCTTCATCTAAAGAAGCTAGTTCGGCTTCAAGGCGGTTTCTTTCCATTGCTTCTTCTTCAGTTTCATTAGCAAGGTCCGAACCTTCCTGAGATGCTGCACGCTCAGCTAAACCTTCAGCTATAGCATCAGCAATATAATTAGTAAGGATAGAAATTGATTTAGCTGCATCATCATTACCAGGTATTGCAAAGTCAACTCTTGTAGGGTCGCTGTTAGTATCAACAATACCTATAGTGTTTACATTTAAGCGTGTTGCTTCTTTCAATGCAATGTTCTCATGTGTAATATCAACTAAAAACAAAGCTGCAGGCACACGGTTCATGGCCGATACACCACCTAACACTTTTTCCATCTTTTCTTTTTCGCGGGTAAGCACCAATCTTTCTTTTTTGGTTACGCTTTCCATAGTGCCATCGCCCAACATTTTTTCAATGCCTTGCATTTTTTTAATAGACTTACGGATAGTTGTAAAGTTGGTTAACATACCACCTAACCAACGCTCGGTAACAAACGGCATATTTACACGCTTTGCAGCGTCTTTCACTACTTCTTTAGCTTGTTTTTTAGTAGCAACAAACAAAATTTTTCTGCCGCTTTTAGCTATCGATTTGGCTGCATTTGCAGCTTCTTCTAATTTATCGGTAGTTCTGTTCAGGTCAATGATATGTATACCTTTCTTTTCGCCGAAAATATAAGGCAGCATTTTAGGATTCCATTTTCTTTTTAGGTGTCCGAAGTGTACCTGGGCCTCTAATAACGCTTTATGATCAACTCTTTCCATTTTATATATTTTATGATTACTCGATTTAAAATAATTACACCAAATACGGTATTAACGTTTGCTGTACTGTTCTTGCTTACGTGCTTTGCGTAAACCGGTCTTTTTACGTTCAACCTTGCGTGCATCGCGACGAAGCAGTTTTGCTTTTTTCAACGGTGGACGTTTTTCAGGGTTGTCGATAATCAAAGCGCGGGAAATAGCTAATGAAATAGCTTCTGCCTGACCTTTAGTACCACCACCAAATACGTTTATTGTAGTATCGAATTTTCCTTCGCTATCTACAAGCTTAAAAGGGGCTTCTACTTTATTTTGCAGGTACGTTAACGCAAAGAATTTTTTGTAATCTTTACCGTTAATGGTAATGTTGCCGCTACCGGCTTTTATTATAGCGCGGGCAACTGCTGCTTTTCTTCTTCCTACTGTTACTGTATCCATGATAAGGATTATGGTTTATTGTTATTTTAAGATTAAGCTAATTCTTTAGGCTTTTGTGCTGTATGAGGATGCTCGGCACCTTCATACACAAACAATTTGCCATACATTTTTGTGCCTAATGAACTTTTCGGCAACATTCCTTTTACAGAGTG
>CAIXGR010000061.1 GCA_903919075.1 uncultured Bacteroidota bacterium
CATTTTTGCCTACGTATAGGTCGATTTGCATGTTCTTCGCGTCAAGTGTATCAGAAAGGCTCCTGAAATTAGATTCGAGTGCTGTTTTCTGAGAGGTAACATCCATTTTCTCGTGGTTTTCAGAGAAAAGGAAATAAAGAGTAACGCTATTAATAAGCAGCAAAGCAATTATAGCACTTATATAAAGCTTCTTTCTGCCCGATGAACTTTGATTGGTTTCCATACTTAGTTAATTTAGTTAATAAATAATTAGGTACAGATTTAAGATACATAGGTTTATTGCTTTGTATAGATAACAGCCCTTTGCTTTATATATTGTGCTATATTTTGAAAAAATCATGCTTCTGTTAAAGCAGATTAACACATAAAAGAGTGTAGAAAAATTGGCCGCTTTTGTAATGTACCAATTTAAAGATATTTTTAGCCCTCTCGAAAAATACCCTTGTATAAACCGATGTAATTTTAATAAGCATGGCTGAAAGCAAAATACTACTTGAAATTAAGAACTTAGTTACTGAGTTTAAAACCGATGACGGTATTACCAAAGCAGTAAACGACATTAGCTTTACCCTTAACCGGGGCGAAACTATTGGCATAGTTGGCGAGTCAGGCTCCGGCAAATCGGTTACCTCGCTTTCAATAATGCGTTTAATACCCGACCCACCGGGCCGCATTGCATCGGGCGAAATAATTTTTCATACCAAAGATGGAAAGCAAATAGACCTTACCAAGATTAGTGAAGATGAAATGCGCAAATACCGCGGTAACGAAATTGCCATGATATTTCAAGAGCCTATGACATCGCTAAACCCGGTTTTTACCTGTGGCAACCAGGTAATGGAGGCCATTCAGCTACATCAAAAAGTTTCGAAACACGAAGCCACCGAAATAACTTTAAAAATGTTCGACAAAGTAAAATTGCCGAACCCGCAGAGAATTTTTGATGCTTACCCACACCAATTATCGGGTGGACAAAAACAACGGGTAATGATTGCTATGGCTATGAGCTGCAATCCATCAATTTTAATTGCTGATGAACCTACCACAGCGCTTGATGTAACCGTGCAAGCCACTATACTTGATTTAATGGCAAAGCTGAAAGGCGAAATTGACAGCTCAATTGTATTTATTACGCACGACCTTGGTGTAATTGCCGAAATTGCCGATAAGGTAATTGTAATGTATAAAGGCAAAATTGTTGAGCAGGGCACTGTGCTTGAAATATTCAGCAATCCTAAACATCCTTATACAAAAAGTTTGCTGGCGTGCCGCCCGCCATTGGGCAAGCGCTTAAGCAAATTGCCTACCGTGGTTGATTTTATGACTGAAGATGAAAATGGTGGAATTATTGAAAAACATACGTCCGTAGAGCAAGCCATTAATGCTGTAGTTATTACCGACGAAGAAAATAATGCACGGCGTAACAAAGTTTTAGCTGGCAAAACACTACTACAACTTAAAAATGTGCAAACGTGGTTTCCGGTAGCAAAAAACTTTATGGGCAAAACTACCGATTACGTAAAAGCAGTTGATGATGTAACTTTTGATGTTTACGAAGGCGAAACACTGGGCCTGGTTGGCGAGTCGGGTTGCGGAAAAACTACATTGGGAAGAACCATCCTTCGCTTGGCTCCTGCACATGGCGGAGAAATTGTTTTTGATGGAAAGAACATTCTTGGCTTGAATAATACTGATATGAAAGCTATGCGCGAGCATATGCAAATTATTTTTCAAGATCCATATTCATCGCTAAACCCGCGCATTACAATAGGCAGCGCCATTATGGAGCCTATGACCGTACACGGCATTTATGCTAACGATAAAGAAAGAAAAGAAAAAGTTTTGGAGTTGCTGGCCAAGGTAAATATGAAGCCCGAATTTTTTAACCGCTACCCGCACGAGTTTAGCGGTGGCCAGCGCCAAAGAATTTGTATTGCGCGCGCACTTGCCCTTAACCCCAAATTTATCATCTGCGATGAATCGGTTTCGGCGTTGGATGTATCGGTACAGGCACAGGTATTAAACCTGCTGATAAAATTACGCGAAGAGTTTAAGTTTACCTACATCTTCATTTCGCACGATCTTTCGGTTGTAAAATTTATGAGCGACCGGATGGTGGTAATGAATAAAGGTAAAATTGAAGAAATGGGTATTAGCGATGATATTTATAATAACCCACAGCGCGAATACACTCAAAAACTAATAGCAGCCATACCCAAAGGCGAATTAAGCGATATTCAAAAACGAATAGCAGGCGAAAAAGCCAGGTTAAACTAAGCGGTTTCTGATTTTTTATTCTTTTGAGCCTTTGTTACATCTGTTTTTTTATAATTTCATATATAAATTAAAGAATCTAATAAATATTTTTTATAAAAATATCTTACCGCTATATATTTTACGTGCTTTCAATATTTATAGTTATTCCTTGTATAGGAAAGGGGCTTATTAAAACTGCCATTACTACACCTAATGCCGTGATACGTGAAAAAGTTGCGGCAGATATTGCTTCGAATCTTGCAAAAAAAGATTTTGCAGCTGTTAGAACAGATTTTGCTAAGACTGCATTGGATGGCCTTTCGGAAGAAAAAATTAAAGATACCTGGGAAGGCTTAGTTGCTAAAATTGGCGCTTTTCAAAAAGTTGTTTCAACAAAAGAGGTTCAGGAAAACGGATACAATCAAATTAAAAAACGTTGCCAGTTTACTGACGAAAATGCCACCCTACAGGTTGTTTTTAATGAAGAAAACCAAGTAATAGGACTATTCCTTAAATTATAGAACACAACTTATTTTTTTATTCAAAAGTAATGGAAGATTTAAACTTAAGTTGTGCATAAAGATAAAGCTTCCGATTTCGCATAATTAAATTCATCGGGCTTTAAACTATTCTTGTTTTCTCTCAAATAAAAGTCTATATTTGCATTCCAAAATCGCGGGGTGGAGCAGTTGGTAGCTCGTTGGGCTCATAACCCAAAGGTCGTAGGTTCGAGTCCTACCCCCGCAAC
>CAIXGR010000062.1 GCA_903919075.1 uncultured Bacteroidota bacterium
AATAAAACATTTAACAATTCTTCAATATTTTTTCAGAAAAAAACAAACAAACACTGCATTCCTATCAATAAGTATCCCATAATGCGCTACTTCTGACAAACTCATCTAAGAATTGATATAAACTATAAAAAAAGGAAGCAGCCTTTTCAAGCTGCTTCCTTTTTATTTCGTTATATACCTGTGCTTAACGTATAAATACGAAAAAGCCCAGGAACCCTAAGAAGGCTAATGCACCTAATACTATAGCAACTATGGCTAGTATTCTTGCCCATTCTCTTCCACCATCGTGATTAATCTTAATCAATGCTATAATACCTATTATCAATCCTACTATTCCAAACACCAAAACGCAGGCAATGGCAACAATAGCCAATATTTCGCCCGTAGTAAACTCGCCGCCACCATCACGGGCTAAAACTGATTGGGCAGGTGCCGGATATTTTTTATCTAGTCTATCCATTTTCTTCAGCACTATCTTTTTCAGCATTGGTGTTTTCGAAAACATAGTCGAAACCTTATCTTTAACCTGCTGGCGTTCCTGAGTGGTAAGTATTTTAAAAATATCGGCAGGCTTCTTTATAGCAGGCATACCACTCGATACAGAAGCCGTACCTATTGGCTCAATAGTTCCAGCAGTGTTCGGCTGATTAGTTTTTGTTGTGCCTACTTCATTATGCCGCTCTTCCTTAGCACTTTGTTGTGCAACAACATTACGATTTTCAGAATGATGTGTTTTATGCATTGCCATTTGGTGGTGGCTTGTGCGGTGTAAATCAGGACAAGAAACCATTCCCTGCCTGGTTGAACAGGATTGTATATTTAGAATGATAACGCCAAAGCCTAGTAATACTAATAGCAGTTTTATGTTTTTCATATAGTTAATTTTTAGCCATCGTTAAATAAATCTAAAGTTACTGCCTATTTCGGACATATGTACATATATTTCAACGAACGGCTTCTTCACTATAAATGTCAATGGCCTGTAGTAAAACCTACAGGCCATTGACATTTATTTTTTTGCAAAAAGTATTATCGAAGTGCTAATTAGAAAGTAACACCTACGTTAGCAAATGTTGCACCCCAACCAAACTCACCAAAAATTGCCACCTTGCCTAACCAATAGCGGGCACCTACTTGTGGTCCCACTTGTAAAAAACCAATCACCGGCGCCCCTTGGTAAGTACCAAAAGCGGGCCCACCGCCCAAATTCAGCCCGCCATAAACGTCCAATTTGTCAGCAATTGCTATTCCGCCAATTGCATCAAGAATGTGAACGTTGGCCTTGATTGCGATAGGTATGCCAATATATGAGGCGGGACCATAACTAAAATAGAAATTTAAACCTGTTTGAAATCCCAAGCCAATAAATTCATATACCTTGTACTCGCCCGAAAAATTGAGAGACAAGCCCACCGGAGAAACTGCATGGTAACCGCGATAAAGACCAATGCCTTGTGTGCCGCCAATACCTGCAGAATAGATACCTGATTTACCTTGCACCCATTGATCCTGAGCATAATTTTTCTCAAAAGCCAGGGTTAATAAAACTGTAACGGCCGTAATTAGTATAATCCTTTTCATATCACTATATTTTGGTTAATAAATAATCTACTCTCATTTCTACCGGCAAATAAAAGTATATTAAATTAAAAAAAAAAATAACGTTTGTCGTTTTTTTAAACATAAAAACTCAATTAACACATACAAAATCTTCCGTATAAATACTTATACTTTTCAAACTGTTTTTTTTGCCGCTTACTTAATTACCTTTATGCTAATTAATTAAATAAAAAAATGTCTCAGGTATGCAGCAGCCTCCAAAGTCAGGTATAGTTCCCATATTAATTCTCGGAGCATTTTTTTTCATTTTTGGTTTTGTTACCTGGCTTAACGGCACACTTATTCCATACCTCAAAATTGCATGTCAGTTAAATACATCGCAATCGCTATTAGTTGCCGGTGCATTTTATCTTTCGTATTTTTTTATGGCTTTACCTTCATCCTGGATACTTAAAAAAACGGGTTTAAAAAAAGGTATGATGCTGGGCCTGTTGGTTATGTCTGCCGGGGCATTAATTTTTATACCCGCTGCCCAAACCCGTACATACGGGTTGTTCCTTACCGGACTTTTTGTTATAGGTACCGGGCTTACCATTTTGCAAGCTGCCTCCAATCCATACATAACCATTGTAGGCCCTATTGAAAGTGCCGCACGGCGAATTAGCATTATGGGTATTTGCAACAAAGTAGCTGGTGTGCTTGCGCCGCTTATTCTTGGTGCTATAATTTTATCCGATGCCGATACTTTAACCAAAGACTTGTTAACCCTAAATGCGGCACAAAAAATTGAAAAGCTAAATGAGCTTGCTTCGCGTGTAATAATGCCTTACACTTTTATGGCAGGTGCTTTGGCTTTTTTAGCTTTTTTAGTCCGCTTTTCCCCACTACCCGAAATAGAATCTGAGCAGGATGCAGTGGTAGAATCAATAAGCGAAAGCAAAACCAGTATTCTTCAGTTTCCCAATTTAATTTTGGGTGTTATAGCTCTGTTTCTTTATGTAGGTATAGAGGTAGTGTCTGTAGATACTATTAGCTTATTTGGGCAATCACTGGGGGTTCCGTTATCCATATCAAAAAACTTCGCTTCTTACACTTTGGCCTCTATGGTAATTGGCTATATTCTTGGCGTAATGCTAATCCCAAAAGTTATATCGCAATCAAAGGCACTAACCTATTCTGCAATATTGGGCATTCTATTAAGTGTAGCGGCTATACAAGCCCGTGGCATCTCCGGTTTGGGCCCCTTTACAGGTACCCCAATTTCCATTTTGTTTATTGCATTACTTGGTTTTGCCAACGCTATTATGTGGCCAGCAATATGGCCACTGGCTATTCATGGCTTGGGTAAATTCACAAAAACAGGCTCGGCACTGCTTATTATGGCAATAGTGGGTGGTGCATGTTTATCATGGTTATACGGTCGGTTGGCAGATATAGATTTTATTGGCCACCAAAAAGCATATTGGATATTGGTGCCTTGTTATATAGTAATATTATTCTATAGCACAACAGGCCATAAACTTAAAAACTGGAGCCTGAAAGGTTAATTAGCAAAAAGATTTTTGAACCCTTCAGTTGTAAAAAGCGCCCAAACCTTTGTAGCTTTTGGCAGCATTGTTTACAATATTTATTTGTATTAATTACTTGGTTTTGTATATTTTGCCGGTAATGCTTTACTAAAGCATAGTTTTTAAATATATTTGGTAGGTTTTGGGTATAAAAAATCATTAATAACATTAGCCCAATAACCGAACATCATTTCATTTTTTTCGTTTAATATAAATAACATGCCCATGGAAATTAAACAATACAAACTGGATGAAGGAATTTCGTTCAAAGGTCCCGAATTTGAAGCGGCAAATATTGTGCTTGTATTTGGCGAAAGGGCATTAATAGAAAAAGATAAAATTTACCCTGAGTTTCGAAAAGGATTTCCTAACGCAGATATTATTTTCTGCTCTACCGCGGGTGAGATAATTAATACCGAAGTGAACGATAATACCCTTGCCGTTACAGCTATTGCTTTCGAAAAAACTAAAACTAAAACTACGCTGGTTAATATCAGCAACTTTAAAAATAGTTTCGAAGCTGGAACACACCTTGTAGATTTACTAAAAGGTACCGACTTAAAAAACATTTTGGTACTTGCCGATGGGCAGTTAGTAAACGGTAGCGAATTAGTAGAGGGCATTAATAAAAATCTGCCCCAATCTGTTACAGTTTCAGGTGGCTTAGCCGGCGATGGTGCACGTTTCCAAAAAACTTTAGTGGGTTTAAACGATAACATTACCCAAGGCAATTTAGTAGCCATAGGCTTTTATGGTAAAAATCTTATTGTAGGCCACGGTAGCAAAGGTGGTTGGGATTCGTTTGGCCCTTACCGTAAAATTACAAAGTCATCGGCCAATGTGCTGTACGAGTTGGAAGGCAAATCAGCGCTTGAACTTTATAAACAATATTTAGGCGATTTGGCATCCGGTTTACCGGGCACTGCTTTGCTTTTCCCGCTTTCAATGCGCCTTACTGAAAATGACGAGCCGGTGGTTCGAACTATTTTATCAGTAAACGAAGCCGACCATAGTATGACCTTTGCCGGTAATATGCCCGAAGGTGCTTATGCACGATTGATGAAAGCAAATTTCGACCGGTTAGTTGATGCTGCATCCGATGCTGCAACAAGTAGCTTTACACCGTTCAATTCTCACAAACCGGAATTGGCAATTTTAATAAGCTGTGTAGGAAGAAAATTAGTATTAAATCAACGAGTAGATGAAGAAGTAGAAAGCGTTCGAAGTGTATTAGGCCCTAACACTAAAATCACAGGGTTTTACTCTTATGGCGAAATTTCTCCACTTACCAATTCTGTTAATTGCGAATTACATAACCAAACAATGACCATTACAGCTTTATCTGAAATATGAGTGCCGCGCAATACCATTATAACAAACTGCTTTTAAAGCAAATCCAGAAAAAATACGGGAATTTTCAGGATTTGCCCCCTGAAATGATGGAGCTCATTATTTCAGTCAGCCAAACTTATGACCAGTACGAACGCGAGCGCCAACTTATTGAACGCTCAATGGATCTCAGTTCTCAGGAAATGATTGAAGCCAATAATAAATTGGAACAACAGGCCGAAAAACTACAGCGCTCTAATCAGGAACTCAGTGAGTTTGCTTATGCTGTATCTCATGATTTAAAAGAACCGTTACGAACCATTGCCAGTTACGTGCAATTAATTGAAGCCCGCCTTAGAAAAAATTTAGATACAGAAACTACAGAGTTTATGAATTATGCGGTATCGGGTGTTAAGCGCTTACAAACAATGCTTGATGGTATGTTGAAATACGCACAAGCCGGCGAAGAACAAAAAGATTTTTCGAGACTAGATTTGAATATTATTCTCGAAAATGTATTGGATAACCTGCGCGATAATATTGTAGATAACAAAGCCGAAATAAAACTTTCAAATGTTTTACCCGAAGTAAGCGGAAACAGAGTGCAGTTGGTACAATTATTTCAAAACCTGATTGCGAACTCTATTAAATTTAGAAGTGCAGAAGCCGCTCCGGTTATTGAAATAAAATCTGAACGGGTGAAAAACGAATTTCATTTTTCTATTTCCGATAATGGTATTGGTATATCCGATCGCGATAAGCAAAAGTTTTTTGTTATGTTTAAGCGTGGCCACAGCAGCAATTACGAAGGTATAGGCATGGGCCTTTCTATCTGCAAAAAAATTGTCGAAAATCATGGCGGCAAAATATGGATAGCCGAAACAAACACACATACCGGGTTAAAAATCAACTTTACCCTGCCTGTAAGTCACATCTAAATTTCTAATTGCTACTGAAGTCTTACAATTGGCTTAGTATTGCCAAAATTGTAAATTAGCTTACTTATTTAATGCTAACCGCATACTTGTATCCTAATGCCTAACTACATCATTCGCAATGCTCAACTTATTAATGATGGAAAAATTCGTGCATTAGATGTATTAATAAAAGGTAAAAGAATTGAACGCATTGATTCCTCCTTCGATGTAAAATTTAGAGTTACCGAAATTGATGCCGGAAATTTGCATGTAATGCCGGGCATCATCGATGATCAAGTACACTTTCGCGAACCCGGGCTTACAAACAAGGCAACAATATATACCGAAGCTAAAGCAGCATTGGCCGGCGGGGTAACTTCATTTATGGAAATGCCCAATACAAAGCCACCGGCTACAACTATTGAATTGTTAGAGCAGAAATATCAAATCGCCTCGCAAACATCTTTAGCTAATTACACATTTTATATGGGCACAAGTCTCAATAATTTTGATGAACTGCTTAAAGTTGATAAACAAAAAGTATGCGGAATCAAAGTTTTCATGGGCTCGTCAACCGGCGATATGTTAGTTGATGATGCAGAAGTTTTAGAAAAAATATTTGGCGAATTAGATGATATTTTGATTGCCACACATTGTGAGGACGATAAATTGGTTCAGCAGCGTTTGCAGATGTATAAAGAAAGATATGGCGACAATATTCCATTCGAATGCCATGCCGAAATACGAAACGAAGAAGTTTGCTACAACTCATCTTCATTTGCAGTTGAACTGGCTAAGAAATATAATACGCGCCTTCACGTCCTCCATATTTCAACAGCCAATGAATTGAAACTTTTTAGAAACGATATTCCCTTAAAAAACAAAAGAATTACCAACGAAGTATGTGTTCATCATTTATGGTTCGATAAAAATGATTACGACCGGTTAGGCAGTAAAATAAAATGCAATCCATCTATCAAAGAGGCCCATCATAAAAAAGCACTATTCGAAGCCATGCTAGATGATACACTTGATGTTATTGCTACCGACCATGCCCCACACACCATCGAAGAAAAAAATAGCGACTACATCAATGCTCCATCCGGGTTGCCGCTTGTGCAGCATTCATTAAACATAATGCTCGAATTTTACCACCAGCGCAAAATCGGTTTAGAAAAAATAGTTGATAAAATGTGCCACAAGCCGGCAGAGTGTTTCAAAATAAAAGACAGAGGCTACCTGTACGAAGGTTACATGGCCGACTTAGTATTACTAGATGTAAATGAAAAATGGAAAGTTACTCCAGATAACATTTTATACAAATGCGCCTGGAGCTCTTTTGAGAAATATGAATTTACCGGCACGGTGCTTAAAACCTTTGTAAATGGCAATTTAGTTTACGATAATGGAAAATTTGAGGAGAACATAAAAGGCGAACGACTGGAATTTGCCAGATAAATAAATATGAGAATTCTTTTGTTAGAACCTTTCTATACAGGCTCGCACAAAAAATGGGCCGATGAATTCCGGCAATTCAGCAAGCATGAAATTGAAATTTGCAGCCTGCCCGGTAATTATTGGAAATGGAGAATGCACGGTGGTGCTGTTAGCTTAGCCAAAATTACTCCTTCACAAAAACCAGATTTGATATTGGCAACCGATATGTTGGATTTATCAACCTACCTTGCTTTAACCAAAAGTTGGTCGCACAACATACCGGTAGCCATTTATTTTCACGAAAACCAGTTGAACTACCCCTGGTCTTCTACCGATGAAGACGTGAGACTGCAACGCGACAACCATTATGCGTTTATCAACTATACATCGGCGCTATGTGCCGATCATGTTTTTTTTAATTCGCAATATCATAAAGATGCTTTTATAAATGAACTACCAAAATTTCTAAAAGCATTCCCGGATAATAATAACATTGACACCATTGAAACTATTGCGAATAAAAGTTCGGTGCTGCCGTTAGGTTTAAACCTCAAAAAATTTGATACCTGCAGGCCAACTAAATTCGAAAAACCAGAGCGGGCAGTAGTATTATGGAACCACCGGTGGGAGTACGACAAAAACCCCGCACTGTTTTTCAACGCACTTTTCGATATTGCAAGCCGCGGAATTGATTTCAAGTTAATTGTACTCGGCGAAAGCTACGGTCGAAAACCTTCGGTTTTTGATATAGCAAAAGAAAAGCTTGCCGATAAAATACTACACTTCGGCTATGCCGATACTTTTGAGGAATACGGCAAATGGTTGTGGATGGCTGACGTATTACCCGTTACATCTAATCAGGATTTTTTTGGCGCCAGTGTAATTGAAGCCATGTATTGCAATGTTGTACCATTTCTGCCTAAGCGCCTGGCTTACCCCGAACATTTGCCTGCTCAATTTCATGGCACCTTCTTTTATGAGGAAGACGATTTTGTAAATAAATTGCAGCGAAGAATTTGGGACGTAGGCTACGTTAGGGTAATGAACGCCCAACAATATGCCTTAAAATACGACTGGAGCAACTTGGCTAAGTTCTATGATGACCAAATGGATAGCCTTATTATGTTAAAATAGAGACGGTTTACCTGCCATTAAAAACTACTTTCCAATTTTTTTCTGACCTTAATCATTATTAAAAACCGATTAAGGTCTTACATTCGCGCTTGTTTAGAATTAATCTAAATACAACCCATTGTAAACACATGCTGAAAGGTCTGCACTTTACATTTTTATTGCTGATAACAAGCCACTTAGCTTTTTCAGAAAATGCCGAATCATCCCGAATATTAATTCACACCCTTAATTACTTAAGCCAAGACTATGCCGGCGCTGTAAAAGATGGCAAAATAATAAGCGCCACCGAGTTTCGCGAAATGCAACAATTTGGCGAATCGTCTATTAAATACTTTAATGAATGTTCTCCTAACTGGAGCGACAGCGATTCAGCAGCCATAAGGGTTTTAATATACCGACTTGATAGCCTTATCGAAAAGCACGCACCATTTAATGTGGTTTCAACCAGTGCTATTCAGGTCCGAAATAAAATTATTACAGCATCGGGGTTAAAAATTACTCCTGAAACTTACCCTAGTTTAGAAAACGGCAAAGTTGTTTTTAAAACCGAATGCGCTAAATGCCACGGACAGAATGGTAGTGGCGATGGCCCCGAAGGCAAAGAACTAAACCCAAAACCCAAAAATTTTCTGGATGATGAAAAAATAAAGCCCGTCTCACCATTTTTTGTTTTCAATACCGTTCGCCTGGGGGTTGAGGGCACCGGTATGAAAGCCCATACTACTTTAGATGATGATGAGGTTTGGAATGTTGCTTTTTATGTTTTGTCAATGCGCTACCAGCAGTATACCGATAGCTCCGGAATAAAAAATGATGATATAAAAGGCCTGATAGATTCTATTCCGCTCGAAAAAATTGCAACAACTTCTGACGAAGATTTTTTGAAACTGTATTCCATTAAAGATAGTGCCAAAGCAAAGCTATTACTGGCTGCCATCCGTTTAAATCAACCCGCAAAAGATAACAGCGAGTTTATTACTACCTCTTTAAAATACTTAGATGGTGCCATGGATTTATACAGCCAAGGCAAATATCATGAAGCATCTCAACTGGCAATCCTCTCCTACCTCGAAGGTATTGAGCCTATTGAAATGCAATTAAAATCGAACGACCCTAGGTTAATGAGCAAATTGGAGGAGCAACTACAAAGGGTTAGCCGGTTAATGGAACAACAAAAACCCCAGATTGAAATAAAAGATTCTTTGAATGAGGTAAAAAAATCTATCCATGCCGCTAGCGAAATTTTGAGTAAAAAAGAATACTCGTTTTTACTGGCCCTATTAATGGCAGTTTCAATTTTATTGCGCGAAGGATTGGAAGCTTTTTTGGTAATCATGGTTATCCTTTCAATTCTTAAATCAGCCAACTTAAAAAATGCCGCTCGGTGGGTTCACGGCGGGTGGATTGTTGCAGTATTGGCAGGGGTAGTGATGTGGATTATAGGTGGAAGCCTGCTTAAAGGGCAAATTGAGCACATGGAATTGCTAGAGGGGGTTATTTCCATAGTGGCCGTATTTATGTTGCTATTCGTTGGCTTTTGGCTGCACGGCAAAAGCGAAATCAATAAGTGGAAAGATTATGTAACCAAAATGATGCAAGGCGCTGTAAAAAGCGAAAGCATGATAGGCCTAGCCAGTCTTTCATTCTTCGTCGTATTCCGCGAAGTATTCGAATCAGTATTATTTCTCTCCGCAATAAATATCGAATCGGCGGGCAAGCAAACTAACGCTATAATATTAGGTGTGGTTATTGCTTTTGTAGTAGTAATAACTTTGGCTGTAATTCTACTAAGGTTTTCAACCCGCTTACCGGTGCCCCAGCTTTTCAAAATTTCTTCATTAGTAATGAGCTTACTGGCTATTGTACTTGCCGGTAAAGGCATCCATTCATTACAGGAAACGGGCTATGTTGCCATTCATGGTATTCCAATAATACGTATGGAGTTAATAGGGGTTTTCCCAACTATTGAAACCTGCCTGGCGCAATTAGCAGTAATTATTGTAGTAGTAGTTGTGTGGAATTCTTCGAAGAAAAAAGTAAAATAAACTTTTACTTTTTCAAAGCCTCTTCAATAGCGCTTATTACTTCTTGCTCAGTAACTTTTTTCCTGGGGTCGAACGAGGCAACAACCATTCCATCTTTATTCACCAAAAATTTTTGGAAGTTCCAGGTAACCGGAGCATCAATAACACCATTTTCAGATTTTTGAGTTAAGTAAGAATAAAGCGGGTCTATTTTATCTCCTTTAACCGAAATTTTTGAGAACATAGGAAACTTAACATCATAGTTCTTGGTGCAAAACGATTTTATCTCCGAATCAGTACCTGGTTCTTGTCCCATAAAATTGTTTGCTGGGAAGCCTAATACCACTAAGCCCATGCCTTGGTATTTTTCATACAGCGCTTCTATATCTTTATACTGTGGGGTATTTCCGCAAAGACTGGCAACGTTTACAATAAGCAATACCTTGCCTTTGTATTGGTTTAATGAAACATCCTTCCCGTCAATATCCTTCACGGTAAAATCATGAACTGTTTTTACATGCGCTGCTCCTATAAAAAAAAGGCCTACGGCAATCAAGGTTATTATTCTCATAAATCTGTTCGGTTTGTTTTAATAACAGTTCGCAAATGTAAATGTTTCAACTTAAAGCTAAACCAAAGTTAAAAAAAACCAGTATAGGGTTTTATTAAAAGAAAAAGTAGCCATAAAAACAAAAACGGGGCTTGCGGCCCCGTTTTTAAATTTATTACAATTGCTGTTGTCGTGCTTTTTGTTTTTTCAACTGCTCGGCAATAGTGCGTAGTGCCAGGTCAGTACTTTCTTCAAATGTTTTTGATGTTTTGGTTACAAATAATGTTTTCCCGGGAACGTGTAATTTAACTTCTACAATTTTGTCTTTAATATTTTGTTTGGTTTCCATTTTCAGGAAAACTTCGGCTTCGATGATTCTGTCAAAGAAGGTTTCGAGCTTGGCAAGCTTTTTATTAATAAAATCAACAAGCCCTTCGGATGCATCAAAATGCACAGGATGTATTACCACATTCATAAAGAACAATTTAAATGGTTAAAAAATTTCTTTTACCTGATTCTAAGTTAATTAATTTTTATTTGATACTTCAATGATTTTTACGCAAATAATTTGAAAAGGTTAACGCACACATTCAGTGCATATTATAAGCCTAACCCTATTTTATCATTATTTATGTTTTAACTGCTTTTTACTGAATACTGCCAAATTAGTTACGCTTTAGGGTGTGCTTGTTTATATACTTCTTTAAGTTTTTCTATAGTATTATGGGTGTAAACCTGTGTAGCTGCAAGGCTGGAATGGCCCAGTAGCTCCTTAACCGCATTTATATCCGCCCCGTTATTCATTAAATGGGTAGCAAACGTATGGCGCAATATATGCGGGCTTCTTTTATGAATAGTGGTTACAAGGTTTAGGTAGTTTTTTACGTTACCATATACAAACGATGGGCTCATTTTTCTACCCTTATCATCAACCAGTAAAAAATTCTCCTGCTGCTGTTCCATCAACGTTTTTTTCGATGCAATAAAATCTTTTATCGTAGTTCTTAATTGCGGGTGTATCGGAATAATGCGCTCCTTATTCCCCTTACCTAATACTTTTAGCTGCGAGTTATAAGTGTCAAAATCCGTTTCGCGCAGATTTATTAATTCATTGCGGCGCATACCGGTGCCATAAAAAAGCTCCAGCATCAATTTATCGCGCAAGCCCTTGTATCCTTCCGGAAACTCAATCTGGTTCATTAATTTATCGATACCGGTAGACTCAACAAATGCAGGCAAACGTTTCGATGTTTTTGGTGTTTGCACCTTGGACACTGGATTCTTTTTTATTTCACCCTTCTTCAACAAAAACTTATAAAACGATTTAAGCGCCGAAATTTTCCGATTAACCGAGCGGGCTGTTATTTTTTGTTCCATCATACTTACCATCCAACTCCTGATATCATTATGAGAGGCCAGCGTTATTTCGTTGCTCTCATTTTCTGCCAAAAAATCGCTGAACTGTTTCAGGTCATTCTGGTATGATTCAAGTGTATGTTTGGAGTAGCGCTTTTCGAAGGCTATAAAATTGAGAAACGATTGAACGGATGGGTGCATTCTATAAAATTAACGCCTTTTGCGGCGCTTAATTGCACATTTCAACCTATAGAATAGTTATGGATAGAGGAAAGGGCGAAATGCGAGGGTAATACTCTCTAACTCAGCTTAGCCGAAATCAAATTAATAAACTCATTACGAGTAGTCTGCTTTTCAAACTCACCGGTAAAGGCCGAGGTAGTGGTAACCGAGTTTTGTTTTTGTACACCGCGCATCATCATGCAAAGGTGCTTGGCTTCAATAACTACTGCTACCCCTAAAGGCTGCAAGGCTTCCTGAATACAATCTCGTACTTGTGTGGTAAGACGCTCTTGCACCTGCAACCGGCGCGCAAATACATCTACTACACGTGCCAGTTTGCTTAAGCCTACAATTTTCCCATCGGGTATATACGCAATATGGGCCCTGCCATAAAATGGCAACATATGGTGTTCGCAAAGCGAAAAAAGCTCAATATCCTTTACAATTACCATTTCGCTATGGTGTTCATCAAAAACTGCAGATTTTAAAATTTCAAGAGCATTAAGGTCATAACCCTGAGTAAGAAAGTGCATAGCCTTCGCGGCACGTTCAGGGGTTTTTTCAAGCCCTACACGAGTTGCGTCTTCGCCAATAATTGAAAGTATATCGGCATAGCTTTTATGCATCAACTTAAGCGATGTAGGGTCAAAAGTTTCTACTTTTTGATATTTCTTCATATCTGTTGCTGGGTGTTAAGATTGGCTATTTATCACGTTCCGTAATACTCTACATATATATTTTCCGTTTCTACTAACTTAATGCAATGCAATTGGCAGGTTTTTAAGTGCGGCGCAATCCATTTCCATATCAGCATTATTATATTTTCAATACTTGGCAACACGCCTTCAAGTTCCGGCACATCAAGATTGAAATTTTTATGATCAAGCTTTTCAAGAACCTCTGTTTTTAAAATTCTGCTTAAATCATGTGCATTAATTACAAAACCGGTATTCGCATCGGGCTCACCTTTTACAGTAACAAATAATTCAAAATTATGACCGTGCCAGTTTTTATTAGCACACTTCCCGAATGTAGCTGCGTTTTGCTCATCAGTCCATTTGGAATTATATAGCCTGTGCGCTCCGTTAAAATGTTCTCGTCTCGTCAAATAAACCATATACCAAGTTAGAAGTATGTTCTTCTTTTATCAATTTATAAAATATTATACTCTCTCCAAAATCATTGCATGCCCATGTCCACCGGCTGCGCAAGCGGCTATCAATGCGTATTTGCCGTTTTCCCTTATCAATCTGTTCGATGCTGTTGTTACCAACCGGGCACCGGTAGCACCAAATGGATGACCTAACGACAGCGACCCTCCCCACAAATTAAATTTTTCCATCGGTATCACTCCTACCGCTTTATCTCTGCCTAATTTCTGCTTTGCAAATTCATCCGATGCAAGGCATTTTAAATTGGTTAGAATTTGCCCGGCAAAAGCCTCGTGAAATTCAAACACATCAAAATCACTAAAGTTCATACCCGTTTGTTTCAACAATTTCGATACCGCATAAGTTGGGCCCAACAACAATTCATTTTCAATATCGCAACCTACAAACGCGTACGAGTGGATATAAGTTTTAGGGTTAAAATTTAATTGCTTGGCTTTTTCTTCACTCATCAATAAAACAACTGCTGCACCGTCAGTAAGAAATGAAGCATTAGCAGCGGTAATTGTTCCACCATCTTTTACAAAGGCAGGCTTTAATCTTCCGACCTTTTCAATAGTAGTATCTGCCCTAAAACCATTGTCTTTTGCTATGCGCTTAAAATTGGGTGGCGCTTCAACCGGGGTTATTTCGTTAGCCAATAAGCCTTCTGCATCTGCTTTAGCGGCCAGTTGATGCGAACGTACTGCATATTCATCCTGCTCCTTCCGCCCAACATGGTATCGTGCCGCAAGTATATCGCAATCCAAACCCATAGTGCGATTGGTAAGAAACTCGGCCACCGCCGGTGCCTCGGGAGCAAAATCCGAGAGCCGCAAACTGGCAACAAACTTCATCCACTCGCCAAAACCTTTTAACTTTTGTGCTTTAAAAAGTTTCTTGCGCATTCTTTTATTAAATAAAATTGGCGCATCGCTTACACTATCAGTACCACCGGCTATTACCACATCAACCTCGCCATTTTGAATAGCATGAACGCCATTTACAATAGCCTGGTTAGCCGAAATACAAGCCATAGTAACGGTATGGCACGGTGCTGTAAACGGAATACCGGCAGTTAAAGCCGACTCGCGCGCTACATTGCCCGTTTTTACATTGCTGATGGTGGTGCCCATAATTACAGCACCTATTTCATTTACATCAATACCGGTTTTGTTCATTAAGCCTTTAATAGCATATTGGCCCAACTGGTAACTCATCAGGTCCATATAATCGGTACCGGAGCGCAAAAAGGGGGTGCGGCTTCCATCTATTACTACAACGCGTTTACTGCTATCCATTACTACGTTTTGAGTGAGCGAAGATAATTGAAGTTACGAGTATTAGTTAACAGAGTTAATTGCTTTGCAGTCAACAGTTTTAATGCCATAATTTTACAATTAACAAATAGCTGATAACGATTAACTTTCATTACTTTGCGCTAAAATTAAAACCGTAAGAAGTATTGTTATGAAAAAGCTTTTTATTCCGCTAATTGCCGTTTGTATTGTTTTTTTTATCAATATAAGCCCCTTGTTTGCACAGCAAAAAGACCAGGTTGAAAGAATATGGTATAATGGCGAAAAGACCAGCAAAATTGAAATTTACCTGGCTAAAGATGGAAGCTATTACGGCAAAATTTATTGGCTGAAAGAACCACTAGATAAAGAAACAGGCAAACCGAGGACTGATAAAGAAAATTCAGACAAAAACGCGCGCAGCACGCCGTTGATAGGACTAGTGATTATGAAAGGATTTAAGAAAAATCCGGAGGACAAAAACCAATACATAGACGGAACAATATATGACCCTAAAAACGGCAAAAATTACTGCGGCAAAATAACCTTTAAGGGTAAGTCGTTAGATTTACGCGGTTATATATGCAGGCTTTCTTTTTTAGGAAGAACAGAAACTTGGGAGTTGGCAGAATAGCCAAAAAATTATGGAAGAATTAGAACAAGAAAAAAAGACTACGCTACTATTCAATTAAAACCACGCGGGCCGGTTACTATTACCGGTACGTTCGAGGTGATACTAGAAGATGGAACTACACTTGAGAAACGTGAAAAAGTGTCGCTCTGCCGCTGTGGAATGAGCCAGAAAATGCCTTTTTGCGATGGCGCCCATAAGGCGCTTGCATCTATGTTGTAATAAGCTTTGCGCTACCTGTTGCTACCCTAATTTGTTGGCCCGGTATCAACAACCGTTTCAATAGCATCCTGAACGCTGGCTGGAACATTAGAAAGAAAATTATACCCGGTAATAGTTTCAAGTGCACGAACCGAAGTTCGGTAATAACCCCAAGGCTGCGAGTTTACAGTTTGATTATTCGGCATATCAACAGCAATTACACGGGTAGATTTATTAATCCTGCATATATCATCATCGCCTGTTGTTAAAACCACTACAATCTTCCAGCAATTTGATGGTACGTTTACCTTACCACCAGCTAATGAATATTTGAAAATCGGAATGTTGGTATTGCCGCTATCGCCGGTACCGCCCGAACCATAGCCACCTGAAATAATATATAGTTCCTTACCTTGGTTTATAAGTGCAATGCAATAATCCTCAAGCGAGTTCCATGTTTGTTGATTAAGTTTATCCGACTGTGGCATCATATTACTCATTAAAAAAGTAGCTGCATTATCGTTACTAGTAGCGCTGCGCTGGCTTGATGTAGTCATATGGCCGCGGTCAAACCCCCCTCCGCTGTAATCGCTCGGTTGCACATAGTAATAAGATACAGGCAATGCCATATCAGGATAAAAACAATCGCAACGGGGCGCAGTGCCTAGCCAAGCTGCACTTAAATGCCAGCTTACCCAATTGGCTTCACCTTTCGAGTTGTTGTATGAAAGTGCATACTCGGGTTTCACCATTAAATAATTGTCGTGCATTGCTGTATCAGTTGAAGCACTACTAGGGTTCCCCAGTGCCATATTATCATCCCGCTTAGGCCCCGAATCTCCTAGTATTAAAAAGTTATCAATGTTCAACTGTCCGCCTGATAATTTGCGCAATTGAAAACGCACATTTCCTAAGTAGCCGGTGTTAAATATTGCAGTGGTTAAAGAGGTAGAGCTTGCGGTAACTGTAGTGTCTAATTGAGTCCAATTACTTCCGCCGTCAGTTGAGGCAAACAAAGCCCAAGTAGAACTGCTGTCATTCCCATAAACTGCATAATCAATAGTAATTTGTGCGGCACCGGCTGTTGCATCAAAATTCATGGTTAAAATACCGGTATTTTCCATGCGTATGGCTTTGTTGCCATCTTTATGGTCATAAGTGGAGCTACTAATAAGGGCATCATTAAGATTCCATGAACCTGTTGATAGTGTAACATCGGCTGCCGCATACGATGCCTTGGTTCCGGTTTCAAAGTTTTCAAAAATCCCGCAATGAACTGCAGGTGGTGGGGCCTGTGGAGTTTTATCTTTTTTGCATGATGGCGCAAATATTAATAAGAAAGAGGCAACTAATATTAAAGGTATCTTCTTCATAAACATCTTTATAACAATCAATTTTTAGGGCAACAATATTACAACAATAAACTTGTGTTTTTAACAAATTTATCAAACACGCATGCAACAAGGTTGTTTACTATTTTTTCACCCAACAACAAAATCCATTTTCAATATAGCTTGCGCCGACCCGTTTGTAAAGATAAACATTGCCATTAAAATATATTAGCATTGTATTAACGAAAAAAGAACAAAATGTTATTAGTTGCTGAAAGCGGTTCCACAAAAACAAAATGGTTGAGCAAGGAAAAAGAATATCAAACCATCGGTTTCAATCCGCTTTTTCACACCTCCGATTCTATTTATACTGAATTGATGAAGCACGACGAGTTGTTGAAAGACAAAGATAAGTTTACCAAAATTTTCTTTTACGGTGCCAGTTGTTCCAGCGAAGCGAGGAAGAAGGTGGTGTATGATGCCTTGAAAAAATATTTTTCGAATGCAAAAATTATCAGTGTTGACCATGATATGAAAGCGGCTTCAGTGGCCACATTTGACGGAAGAAAAGCTATAGTGTGCATTTTGGGCACCGGCTCCAATTCATGCCTGTACGATGGCAAAGATATGCAGGAAATTATACCGGCACTAGGTTATGTATTGGGCGATGAAGGTAGTGGCGCTTATTTTGGTAAAAAGTTGCTTGCGCTTTTTCTATACCATAGCTTACCCGATGCCACTACAAAAATTATGAAAGAAAAATACGGGCTTGAGAAAGAAAAAATTATTGCCAGTGTTTATCAAAGGCCATTC
The DNA here is from genome assembly GCA_903919075.1 of uncultured Bacteroidota bacterium. Lineage (GTDB taxonomy): Bacteria > Bacteroidota > Bacteroidia > Chitinophagales > LD1 > Bog-950. The sequence continues at coordinate 17,520 of CAIXGR010000062.1, forward strand.
GCTAACGTATATCTATCAGGTTTTGCAAAAATAATGAGCGAAACATCCGAGAAAGATTTTATTGCACAATTAGTTGAAACCGGTTTCACTGAGTTTTTTCAATACCATGTTTGCTGTTACGAAAACTACAAGCAATATCCGGTGCACTTTGTAGGCTCTATTGCTTTTTATTTTAAAGAACACCTGCAAAAAATAGCCAATAAATTTGGCTGCGAGATAGGAATAATAGACCAAGAACCAGCCTATCGTTTATTAGATTGGCATTTAAAAGAAGATACACTTTAATAACATTCTTTCGAAGAAATTATTACTCCACCACTAATTTTCTGGCTGCAATAGTTTTTTCGCTGTTGCGAAGCAGGCAAAAATAAATGCCTCGGGTAAATTCAGCCGTACTAAACGTAATTTCACCAATGCCGGCACTTGCCGTATATGTCTTTACTGTCCTTCCAGTTACATCAACTATTAAAAATTCGCTTTTAAAGTTAACCGGTGTAAACATAGCATGACATAAGCCCAATGAGGGATTAGGAAAAATCTTTAGCTCTCCATTTTCGTTCGATACAATTTCTTGCAATCCGGTAACGGTTGGGTCGTTTAATACCCCATTACAAGTAAGCGCATAAACACCCCTGTTAGAGAGAGTATAAATGGTATCGCCAATTGGTACCAGACTATAAACCGCCGGCCCGGTAAAACCAACCAAATGCCAGCTTGAACCCAAATTGTGAGTGCAATAAATACCAAGTCCTACCACGTTGTTAGTTACCGGTGTATATGAGTTAAAGGCAACAATAATACCATTAGTGTTATCAGCAGCAACTGCAGCAACCTCCACATACCCTGTTAAAGATGATGGAAATGGAATAGTGCCCCAGTTTCCACCCTGACGAAAATATAATGCCGGTGCCGGTAGCAATGCATTTGCTATCATATTATGGTGTCCATCGTGCGTAAGAAATTGCAGTATAGTGCCGGTCGGCAGCCCTGTAGTGTCGGGTGCCCAGTTACCACCGCTATTGAGGCGTTTCCAACAACTGGGAGACATATTGCCTGCCAAATAAATATTACCGCTACCATCCGAGGCAAAAGTGTTTACTCTTTTAAAGGCACCCAGCGAAGTGCCAATGCCACCTGTATCGGGTAAAAAGGAGCCTCCGGGAATTTTATTATAAATAACTGTTTGATCGTTAGAAACATTATCTGCAATGTGTTCATATCCAAATTCGTCAACATCAAAAGCTGTTTCATTGGTAATTTGCCATAGCCCCGAGGTATCGGCTTGCCAGTTATTGCCAAAGTCGGCGCTTTTTAATATTAACCTAGTAGCATTTGCTATGCTGGCATTTGCACGGGTATAAGTATTACCCAGCGCATCTTGGAACAGAGGGCCCGCATAGCCATAACCAGTGGCGGGCAATACTTTTGTAAAAGTGCTATCTGTAGAATTCTTATTAAAAAAACCGTTTTTACTGGTTTCTAGCAAACGGCCAGATGGACTTTTTAAAAAACCATTTAATCTGGTTTCGTGTAACCCATTGTTTACAGGCACCCATGTAAGGCCCTGGTTTACACTTACAAATAATCCATAAATTGTAGCGGCGCAAACTACACTGTCTGCAGCTATATCATTAATAATGGTAGTGAAAGCCACATCGTTTGCAAGGTTGGTAATTGCTGAATCTATTCTACTCCAGTTTATGCCTTCATCATTAGACCGGTAAATCTCGCTGCCACTTTGGTTTAACATGTATATATTACCAAATACATCTTGGCAAAACTTACCCCCTTCAACACCATTAAGGCCATTGGTAATGTGCAACCACGTATGTCCGGTATCACTGCTATAATAAATGCCTAAAAAAGATGTGCCTGCAATAATTCGATTGTTCTTAGCCACAAATAATGACGTTGGCGAAGATCCGTTGGGAAATGAAGTTAAATGCCAAGTATTTGAAAGAGGCCCCTGTTTATATACATTACCCGATGCAATTGCATAAACGGTTTGATCAGCATCTAAAGCAAAGTCAACAACAACATTCCCGTTAAGCCCCGCCGAATCTGTTTGCCAGGTATGTCCTCCATCGCGAGATACATCAATATCATTTCCATTAAGCCAGTATAGAGCGTCACCGGCCAGTTTACCAAAACCATAAATACCGTGAGTAAGAATATCTTTGCCTAAAAGCACCGGCTGACTTACGGCTGATTCGCTAATAACTTCTGAAAGATATACCGAGCCATCATCCAATAAAATATAAAATTTACTTTGATTGCCCACACCCGCTTTTCGGCTTAGCCCTATAATGCGACCATTAAGGCTACCGTCAATAACAAAAAGCGATTGGTGTGTAGCGCCCGACAAAAGGGCGGTATCTAAACTTAAACGTGCTATGTCAATTCCGAAAGGGTAATCATCTACCGTAATATTTACAATACCCGTATTGCCTGGTAACGAAACAATAATATCATTCGATACATTTTTAATTTCAGGAGTGGAAACCTGCGCCTGAGCAGCATTTTGCCAGACAGCAAACGTAATAGTTAAAACCAAAAGAAAGCGAGCGAATATCTTTTCCATACCTCGAGTATTAAACAATTACCGAAATGCAAAGAACGGGGATTCCTTAGGTTGTAAATTACCATTTTTTCAACAAAGCAACAAACCCGTGCAAATCTTCTTCAAAAAAGAGTACTTTAAAGCCTCAGTGCTGAAAATGCTTCAACATTACTCTGTTATTTGTATAATTGTGCCACATAATTATGAGCCAACAAAAACTTTCGGTTATTGTACCTGCTTACAATGAAGAGCGGTCTATTTACAGCATTCTCGAAAAAATCTCTTCTGTTCAACTTATTAATAATGTTGAAAAGGAAATTGTAGTTGTAAATGACTGCAGTAGGGATAAAACCGAAGAAATGGTAAACCAGTTTAAGGCAGCTTACCCTACAGTGTTTATTAACTATAGTAAGCACGAAGTAAACCGCGGCAAAGGCGCCGCGATACATACAGGCATACGCGTTGCCACCGGCGATTTTATTATTGTGCAAGATGCAGACCTTGAATACAACCCCGAAGAATTTAATGTATTGCTTAAACCTATACTGGATGGCTTTGCCGATGTTGTATATGGCAGCCGGTTTATGGGTGGCAAACCGCACCGCATTTTGTTTTTTTGGCATACTATTGGCAACAAACTGCTAACCTTTCTTTCCAACGCGCTTACCAACCTTAACCTTACCGATATGGAAACCTGCTACAAGCTTTTCCGTGCCGGCTTTATTAAACAACTTAACCTTAAAGAAAACCGCTTTGGTTTCGAACCCGAAGTAACCGCCAAAATAAGCAAGGTGCCGGGTGTAAGAATTTACGAAGTGGGCATATCATACTATGGCCGTACTTATGCCGAAGGCAAAAAAATAACATGGAAAGATGGCTTTAGGGCAATATATTGCATTATAAAATACAATATATTTAGTTAATATTTAGATCTCCCCCTTACAACAAAGTACCCCTAAGTATAATATAAGCCACCGAAAAATAAATAACCAATCCGGTAACATCTACCAGCGTAGCCACAAAAGGGGCCGATGATGCAGCTGGGTCGGCACCTACTTTTTTCAGGAATATGGGTAGCATTGAGCCTGATAAAGTGCCCCATAGAACCACGCCTATCAGCGAAAAGAAAATAGTAAAACTTACCAGCAACCAATGCGGGCCGTAATTATAAAGATGGGTTTGCTGCCATAAAAATATTCGTAAAAAACCAACCGAGCCAAGAATAGTGCCCAATGTAAGACCGGATAGCAATTCTTTGCGCAGCACGCGCCACCAGTCTTTAAACCCAATTTCGCCAAGTGCCATTGCACGAATAATGATTGATGAAGCCTGCGAACCGGAATTACCACCGCTGGATATGATAAGTGGAATAAATAATGCCAGTACTACCGCCTTACTTATCTCATCCTGAAAATAACCCATGGCTGTTGCAGTAAGCATTTCGCCTAAAAAGAGGATTACCAGCCAACCCGCCCGCTTTTTCATCAGGTTGAAAAATGTTATCTGCGTATAGGGCTCATCCAATGCTTCGGAACCACCTATTTGTTGAATATCCTTAGTGTCCTCAACTTCAGCCAAACGCAGCACGTCATCTATAGTAACAATACCCAACAACACACCTTTATTATCAATAACCGGCAAGGCGAAACGATTATTCTTTCTAAACACATTAATAGCGTCAGTATCCTGATCAGTAACAAAAAGGCTAATAAATTTACTGTCCATAATTTCGCTTACAGAAGTTGCCCTGTCAACAAATAAAAACTCACGGATACGGATATCATCTATCAGTACCCCCCTATCGTCCAATACATAAACCACGTCAATAGTTTCCGAATTTTGTCCGGTTGCCCGTATATAATCCAGCACCTGCCCCACTGTCCAGTTTTGCTTCACCGCTATATAATGTGGGGTCATAAGCCTTCCCACCGATTCTTGAGGATAGCCTAGCATGGCAAGCGCTGTTTTCCGGTTTTCGTCGCTCAATAGTTTTAGCCATTCGTTAACTACCCGGCTGGGCAGCCCTTCCATAAATGCGGTAAGGTCATCGTCGGGTAAGCCATTCAATAAGCGGGCGGCTTTCTCGTAATGCATATTTCTAATAAGCATCTGTTTTGTCTTTTCAGGCAAAACTTTAAAGCACTTCATGGCAACATAATCATCAAGAATATCAAATACTATTACTTTATATTCGTCGCTACAGTTTTCCAACATATCCAACACCTCTGAGAAAGGCATGGCCTCAATTTGCGCAGCTAGGTTATCCAGGTTCTCGCCGGTGCCCAGGTAGTTTTCTATCAGCTCGTTGTAATTCATTGTTAATAAGTAGCGTTTGGATAAAGCATTTTACTTTAGCAAACAAAAATCAAATTTATAATAAGGATTAAACTATTTTCCATTTCACCCGTATAAACTGCCTGATGTTATTTTTTCAATATAGATATTTTAAGTCGTTTAGCAACTCACCTAATATGTTCAAAACCGTTAAAAACTTATATTTCGCCTTATAATAGTCTCATTTTTTTCTAACAAAGGTTAAATAGAGTTTTTAAAAAGCATATTTATTTTATTTTTACTTCAACTAAAAAAAAACCAAATGAAAAAGACAAGCCTTTTAACCATCCTGATAGCTTTTATGGCTATGAGTACATTTGCACAAACTCCTGCACAAGCTCCTACACAAGCCCCAGCTTCCGGTCCACGCACTATGCCAACACCTGAAGAAAGAGCTCAAAGACAAACTGACAGAATGAAGACCGATTTAAATTTAACACCTGAGCAATATCAAAAAGTATTGGCCATTAACAAAGACTTTATAACCCAAAACGAAGCTTTAAGAGCCGCGAACAAAGGCCAGATGAGCGAAGAGTCAAAAGCAAAGTTTCAGGAACTACGCAAATCCAAAGACGACAAAACGATTGCCGTTTTAACTGCAGAGCAACGTACTAAATATCAAAGCGGCCCAAAACCACGTGGTAATGTAAATAATATGAGGCCTACACCAGCAACTACTCCGGCTACAGCACCGGCTGCTAAGTAATAAACAAATAGGGTTTAATAAAACCTATTTTAAAACTTCCGTTTTTGCTTTGCTTCACGCAAGTAAAAACGGAAGTTTTTTTATGTACTTTTCTTTGTAAGGATGTAAATAAACCGGAGCGTCATATAATTATTAAACTCTCCATTTACTCGTGTTGCCGGATAAGAACTGCGTATTTTTAAAGTTGAATACGAAATTTTCCAACCAATAACATAGTGCTTTTTAATAATAACACTAACACCCGCAAAAACAGGCAGGTCAAATTTTCTTGGTTGCCCAAGATGGGGGTTATCGGTTACATTTATACCATTATTCTGTTCTTTATAAAACACCATATACCCTGGTGCTAAACCCGCACTAAACATTAATAACCTCCTGTAATGTGCATTTAAGGTTACCGGCATTTCAACATAATCCCAACGCAACAGATATGTTTCTGCCGTTTGCAAATGATTTAACAGCCACGAGCCTGCACCTTTCATAGTATAATTCAACTCAAGGCTTGCCGATAAATATTTATGAAAGTGTGCAAGCGCTCCAATACCGGCTTCGCCACCAAAATAAAAGTACCCGTATTGTGTATCGCCATCAACCTGGCAGGCATTAATACCGGCGTGAAACAAACCATTAAACACCCCTTCTTTTTTGAAGTCGTAGTAGTCGGCATGCTTAACTTTAATTGAAATAGTATCCTCTTGCTTTTTCTCCTTTTTAGGCTTTGGTTTCGTTTCCACAATTTCTACCGGTTGTTTTTGCTGCACCGTATCTACTTGTTTATCCTTCTTCTTTTTAAAGTCGAAAATAAATGTTCCGGTTTTATCATCCGGCGATGATGATTCTTGCGCCATAGTTATTAGGGGCAAGAAGATTATTAATAATGCCGGTATACTTTTCATTAATGCAAGTTCGCTTAAAAATTTGTTTTATGAAAATATAAAGAACGTAGCCAGCAGCAGCCCTAATTAAAAATGCCCCATACTTTTCTTGATGAAAAGTATGGGGCATTTTGTTGATTTAATTTTATCTCACTTTCACATAGCCAAAAAGCCCGTGGGTTTCGCTGCCAGGCCCAGCAGTAAAAAACAGCTGATTCTGATCGCCTGACGGAATACCATTTTGCGGAAAGTTAAGTGCCCATAGCCCATCAATTGTTATAACGTTATTGATGCTGTCCTTCAATTGCCCTTGGTACGAGCCATTGGCATCGAAAACACTAATTTTCCCATCGCCAAAGTTACCAATTAAAATTGCGCTTTCAACCTGGCCAAATCCTACCGGTGCCTTAACAATGCCCCAAGGAGAATTAAGCGAACCTTGTGAAGCGAAACGTTTTACCAATACTCCGCTAGGGCTAAATATATTTATGTATCCGTTGCCTGTTCCGCTAAGGTCATCTGTATTATCGGGCCCTTTTTGTTTAGCATAACTAACATACAATTGGCCTCCTATATTCTGAATATTAAAAGGTGCAAAACCCGCTGGAATATTAGGATCTACGAAAGGCTTATTATGAACCAAATTGAAAGCCGAATCATACACGTCAACTTTGCCATTATGAAAATCGGATGCGTAAAGAAAATTTGAAGACCCAACACTGGCTAATGCAAGTCCTTTGTATACTGTATTTGATGAAGATTGGTCGGCCACCGTTACAGCTGATATTCCGGAACTCCACGCCGAAATAATTCCATCTTCGGTTGAGTAAATAAACCGGCCTACCTGGCTATTGGTAGAAATCACAAAATCTGATGTGCCATTATAAACAACTCCCGTTGGCGAACTTCCATTTAAATCGGCGCCCAATGGAATGTTTACAGGGGCTAAAAGTTGGGCTCCGCTTCTGTCGTATACAACCGTTGAGCCAGAATGATTAGCAGAAATCCAAAACGAGCCGGTAGGTCCTATGGAAATACCCCATGCATTAGTCAAATTTGCATCTACTCTTGCGGCTCCGTAACCCGCAACATCAGAAACCAGGTTTACCTGCTGGTATCTTTTAGCAGTTGCAGTATCAGTTTTTTTACAACCCGAAGTTGCCAGTAAAAAAGTTAGTAAAAAAATAAATGCACCGGTTACAATAGACTTATAATTTATTTGCAGTTGTGTTGTCATTAGTTATAGTTTTTTTAATTAAATAAGTTTAAAAAGCGATTAACAAAAAGTTTATCAGCATTATTCTTTTTGTGCTGATAAACCTGGTTTTAGAAAAAAACCTGAAGTGTTATCGTATTTGTATTTGTAATAAAATTATTACAGCGTAAAAGTAAAATCCATTTATCCGGAAGCGTTACACAATTCCAAATATTCGTTACACAATCCACACATTTGTGGCATACCCTTAGTGCAGGATTTAACTAGTAGGAAGGTAGTAAATGAAAGGATTTTGGTGTGCGCTTATCGCCGCACAGTTCATTATTTAAACAGCCAGTTGCATTTGCCCCATAGCTTTTGCTTCCAAATCAAGCAGCCATTTTTTTCGCCATAGGCCACCGCCATAGCCGGTTAGGCTTCCGTTATTGCCAATTACCCTATGGCAAGGAATAATAATTGCAATCCGGTTCATTCCATTGGCATGTGCAACTGCCCGAATAGCCTCGGGTTTTTTCAGTGCCATAGATTGCTGCTTATACGAGCGCGTTACACCATAAGGAATATTGAGCAACTCTTTCCAAACCGATTGTTGAAAATCGGTGCCTGGTATAAGTAAAGGAATACCGAATGTCTTTCTTTCACCCTTGTAATATTCTTCTAACTGTTTTTCAAGAATGGGGAAGTATTTGTTGTCACCATCTTCAACTTGAGCATTTAAAAGCTTACTAAGCGCTTTCAATTCCGCTTCAAGAATTTTTCTGTCGGTAAATTCCAATAAGCAAATACCCTGCTCCGTTGCTCCTGCAATCATCGGCCCTATAGGGCTTTCAAACTCCTTAATACTAATGGTTTGTATATCTTTTATCATACCCGTCGCTCCATAATTCCGTCTTTTCTCCTCTAAAATTAACAACTCCAACTACCATAAATAATTGCTATCTAAAATAAAACAATATGTTATAACTTACGCATGTATTTCGGCAAAAAACCGGCACATTTTTATAAAACCCAATAAGGCGCAACCACAACCGGTTTTTGCTTATCTTTATCAATTACAGAACCATTGTGAAAATAGCCCTACTTTTTTTATGCCTTATTTCTTATCAGGTGTGCATTACTGCATCCCAATTACATTCCTTTTCGCCCAAGCAGCCGCAGGAGTTACGTTTTTCTGAAAATAAGGGCCAATGGAACCAGGACATAGCTTTCTGTGCTGATTTTCCTTATGGCAAAATGCTTCTCGAAAAAAACTCTTTCTTTTTTACACTTCTATCCCCCTCCGATTTATCAAAAATCCATCATCCTGGAACAAAGAATGGAGCAATTGTAAACGGCCATTCTTTTAGAGAAACTTTCGTGGGGACAAAGCCCGCACCAGTTATAGCCGGTGATAACGCATTTTCTGATTACGAAAACTATTATATCGGCAACGATCCTACTCATTGGGCTTCGGGCGTAAAAATATTTCAAAAAGTGAAATACCATGATTTATATGATGGTATTGACCTTGCCGTTACAGGCCGTGGAGAAGCAAACATAAAATACGATTTTATTGTAAAAAAGGGAGCCGATGCTTCGCAAATAAAAATACAATATGAAGGTGTAGATAAACTGGAGCTATCAAAAAATAAATTACTTATAAAAACATCAGTAGGTAATTTAATTGAAGAAAAACCTTTTGCCTACCAGGATATTAATAATACCAGAATTGAAGTAAAGTGTCGCTTTGTTATAAGCAACAACCAATTAACCTTTGATTTCCCTAATGATTACAATAAAAATTTTCCGTTGGTTATTGACCCCAGCATTATTTTTTCAACATATACCGGTGCCGTAGCCGATAACTGGGGCTATACCGCCACATATGATAACGATGGAAACATGTATTTGGCCGGCTTGGTTGATGCCCGCAACCCGTTTAATGGGTCAACCTCAGCTTATTATACCACTGTGGGGGCGTTTCAATCGGTATGGGGCGGTGGTAATAGCTCAGATGGCATAGCTTATCCCTGCGATATGGGCGTTTCAAAATTTTCATCTGATGGTTCTACACTGCTTTACCGAACTTATATTGGAGGAAGCAATAATGAAACACCCAACTCAATGGTGGTAGATCCTCAAAATAATCTTATCATCTATGGTGTTAGTTATTCAAGCAATTTTCCGGTAACAGCTAATGCTTACGACGGGTCGTATAACGGAGGTGGTGATATGGTAGTTTTAAAGTTAAATGCTACCGGTACCGCGTTATTAGGCTCAACTTTTATTGGGGGTAGCGCGAGCGATGGAATTAACTACGACCCCGGTGAAGACATAGGCGGCAACCTTAAAAAAAATTACGGCGATCAGAATCGTGGAGAAGTAAACATAGATGCTAATGGTGATATTTATGTGGCAAGTTGCACTATGTCATCCAATTTTCCGGTAACACCCGGCGTTATTCAATCCACTTTTGGCGGAACGCAGGACGGATGCGTTTTTAAACTAAAAAGCGATTGCTCACAGTTGCTATGGGCTACGTATCTGGGTGGCTCAAATGATGATGCCTGCTATTCTTTAGATATAGGTGCCGCCGGTAGTATATATGTTGCTGGAGGAACAATGAGTTCCAATTTCCCTACTACTGCAGGAACACTTCACCCCGGATATTTGGGTGGAACTTATGATGGATTTGTTGCACATATTAATGGCACAGGTACTCAACTTATCAAATCAACATACATAGGCACATCAGGCGATGACCAGGTTTATTGCGTTAAACTGGATGGGGAAAAGAATGTTTATTTCATGGGACAAACCACCGGTGGTTACCCCGTGCACAATGCAGCTTTTTCAAATCCTAACAGCGGGCAATTTATCTCAAAGGTTACACCGGGGCTTGATAGCGTTTTTTACTCCACAGTATTTGGCAATGGTAACGGTAAACCTAATATTTCTCCTACCGCTTTTTTGGTTGATACCTGTCAAAATGTGTATGTTGCGGGATGGGGCACCAGCAATAGTCTTTTTACCCAGCTAAGCGCTGTTTTTGAAAATGACATGCATAATATGCCTTTAACAGGCGATGCATTTCAAAGCAGTACAGACGGTACAGATTTTTACTTTTTTGTACTGTCAAAAAATGCACAAAGCATGTTGTATGGCTCGTACTTTGGTGGCGATGGATACATTGACCATGTTGATGGCGGCACCAGCCGTTTTGACAAACGCGGAATTATTTATGAGGCAATTTGTGCCGGCTGCACAGGGTACAGTGGCGTTTCTAACTCGCTTACGCCAACTACAACAGGGGCCTGGTCGCAAACTAACGACAGCTGGAACTGCAATGAACTTGGCTTAAAAATCGCTTTCAATTTATCTGCTATCAATCTTGATGTAAATGCTTACCCGCGTGCAACGGGCTGTGTTCCCTTAACCGTGCAATTTCAAGGCAATGTTTCAAACGTTCAGTCGGTGGAATGGTATTTCGACGACGGAGATAGTTCTTCTTTGCTAAATCCAATACATACTTTTATTGATACCGGTCTTTTTAATGTAATGCTTGTAGGTTATAACCCCAACGCTTGTATAACACGCGATACTGCATACGTAAGCGTAAATGTGGGCGATGACAGCCTTGTAGCCACCTTTCAACCATATATGGTAAATAAGTGCGACAGCTTTTTTGTGCATTTAAACTCTGCTTATTATCCCGGTGCCAATTATTTGTGGAATGCAGGTGATGGCAACATATACACCGCCGATAGCCTTGTGCATTATTATAATACGCCGGGGCAATATAACGTTAGCCTTATCATCAAAGATTCGTCAAGGTGTAATTTGGTAGATACTTTTACAACGCAGTTAATTGTACCCAAAAATTCGGCAAGCTTTACTTTAAGCGATTCAGGGGGGTGCGCTCCCGCTTCTATACAATTTAATGCACCGGTTAGCCTGAATGCAATTTTTCTGTGGTCGTTTGGCGATGGTAGTTCAGGTAGTAATATTTCTAATCCCATTCATACTTTTGATACTGCAGGAATTTACAATGTAAGCCTAAAGGTAATTGATACTACTTGCGGCCACATTGATTCGGCTTCCGAACTTATAACAGTATCTTCAATTCATTTAAATATAGATGTGGGCCCTCGCGCAAGCGGTTGTATTCCCTTAACTGTGCAATTTCAGGATAGTGGTTCAAACGTTACATCAGTAGAGTGGAATTTTGCCGATGGCAATAGTTCAGTTAATCAAAACCCTACCCACACTTTTACAAATACCGGCGTTTATAATGTAATGTTCATTGGCTACAATAACGCCATTTGCAATACATCTGATACAACATTCATAACCGTAGTGGCCGGAAACGACAGCGTTATAGCTGCCTTTCAGTCGCACCTTTTAAATAAATGCGATAGCTTTTTCTTGAAATTAAATTCTGTGGCCTCAGCTGGTGCCACTTATTTATGGAATACCGGCGATGGCAATAATTATACTACAGATAGTCTTATTCATTACTATAATACACCGGGCCAATACAATATTACTTTGGTTGCTACCGATTCCAACCGGTGTAATATTTCAGATACACTTATGATGCAGTTAACCATACCGGTAAATTTAGCGAGCTTTACTTTAAGCGATACCGAAGGCTGTGCGCCCCTGTTTGTACAGTTCACATCACCACCAACTACCAGCACTATATTTTCATGGACTTTTGGCGATGGCAGTGCAGGAAGTAATATAGCCGACCCTAGCCACACTTATAATGCTGCAGGCATTTACAATGCTCATTTAAAAGTAATCGACACTGCCTGCAATCAGGTAGACACTGCAGTAAGTGTTATCAATGTTTATCAACCGCCATTAGCAGATTTCATTCTTGCAAACGATAGTTTCCCATATCAAACACCTGTTACTTTTACAAGCACCAGTACTTATTATTCGCATTTGTTTTGGAATCTGAGTGATACAACTATAACCGATGAAACCGATCCGGTATATGCTTTTCAATCTCTGGGTATTAAAACTATTTGTTTAACGGCTTCGAACAATTTTTGTATTGATACACTATGTAAAAATATCGACATCTTTTTTACCGCTTTAATTGGTGTGCCCAATGCCTTTTCCCCTAATGGCGATGGTGTTAATGATATAGTAAGAGTAGAAGGCAAAGGAATTATTGAAATTGTATTTAGAATTTACAACCGATGGGGCGAAAAAGTTTTTGAAACCCACGATGTGAAACAAGGATGGGATGGCACATACAAAGGAGTGCCGCAGGAGGTAGATGTTTATACCTATACTGTTGATGCAACTTTAATAAATGGACAGAATGTGCCTCTGAAAGGGAATATTACATTACTGAAATAAAGGACACAAGATTTTTGACATGAGGGTGGCAATAAAACATAAACTGAGCTTTATGCGGGCAAAACATTTTTGCCTCGCGCTGCTTTTGTTTTATATTAATTCAATCTCCGCTCAGGATATTCATTTCACACAATTTTTCACCAACCCCCTAATTCTTAACCCCGCACAAACCGGCAATTTCGATGGCAATTACCGCATCGGCTTTAATTTTAAAGCCCAGTGGCCATGGGCTATTACCGGCACTGTATATAATTACCATACCGAAACTCCATATGTCGATTTTTCGTTCGGCGAAAAAAAAATAAAAACTGGATGGATGGGAATCGGTTTCAATTTTTTGAATGACGAAGCAGGTGATGGCGGATTGACATATAGAAGATTCAGTATAAGTTATGCATATCACCAAACGTTCGACAGGGAGCACCGCTATATTTTATCGGTAGGGGTGGTTGGTAGTTATATTATACGCTCGGTTAATTCAAACTTTTATTTTAATGACCAGTGGGTAGATGATGTTGGATTTAATACAGCCCTTAATCCCAATGAGCCTATCCAACGATTTAGTTACAGCACCTTTGATTTGGGGGCAGGATTGAACTTCAACGCACAGGTTAGCGACAGAGTAAAGTTAGATGCCGGGTTTTCAATGCTTCACATCAACCGCCCATCAGGAAGTTTTTATAATGAAAATGAGCATATAGGTTACCGGTATCAGGCAAGCGCCGGGTTTCAATACAACCTGGGCAGAAGAATTACGCTGAATGTAAATGGCTATTATGGCAATGAAAAAACAGCCGAGGAAGGCATAGCCGGTGCTATGGTTGGTTATGGCTTTTTTAATTCCAAATCATCTACACCCAGTAATGTATTGTATTTCGGAATGTACTATCGCGTTAAAGATGCATTGGCACCTTTAGCCGGATATCAGTATAAAAAAACGCGGCTGCTTTTAAACTACGATGTACCTCTCTCGAAATTAGTAAGCGCCAGTAAAGGTAATGGCGGGCCGGAGCTTTCAATAGTGCATGTGGGCGGTTGGGAGCGTGAATTCAATAATAAAAAAGTGTACTGCCCTAAGTTTTAAAGTGCGTTGCATTATGTACTGCAAGTAGAAATAAATCTCACCAAACTTCTTTTTGCAATAGGCAGCATAGTTTCAGGCAAGGGGAATGATTTTTTAAATTCAACAGCATAAGTAGCCGGATTAGGCAAATGTGTATTCTGCTCCATTAATTTATATTTCACCTTCTCGTATGAATCGGATATACTAATATTATAGTTGAACAGAAACTTTGCGTGTATGCCTCTGAATTTTTCTTGCTGATTTTCGAACATGGATATTTGGAAATAATAAACGTTCACAAGTTTTTTCAAAAAGTCTGACAAGAAAAAATATCCTTCTTCTGTTCTTAACGGAATAATCCCCACCGGAAAAACTTCCAGCTTATCTTCAACTTCTTCATACAATTCTTTTCCAATACCCAACTTACCTTCAATTTCCGATAACGCAAAATCAACAATTGAATCAATTTCCGTAATTAATTCATCATCCTTAAAAATCTGTTTGTATTCAACTTTAAATTTTTCAAAATCAAGCTTCGAAATTTCTTTCGGAAAATCTTTTGAAACGGAAAGCTTTTCTTGCTTAAATATTTTCAGATTTTGGTAATGCTCTACCAATTCCGAAAGTTTGGGATAAAGTTTCTTTTCATCAAAACTTTTACCGGCTTGTTGCAGATAAGCCAGAAGCAGATACTTTTTGTATTCAAAATCTATGGTGCCTTCGGTAAGCCAGTTTTTATCGAGCATATCCATAAGAGTGCTTTTATATTGTTTAACGGAAAATAGTGCTACTTGTTATAACCAAAAAACGGCCCAAAGTGGATTACTTAACTATTGTTTACAAAAACGGGCGGTATTCCATAAAAAGTAGCAATTACGGGTCAAATCAGCTGTATAATGTTTAAAAACATAGGCTTTCTGAAAAATTTGCGTTTAAATTCACACCGCTTTATGCCTATGAATTACAAGAAAATTTCCGCCGAAGACCTGCAACACTTCAAAACCATTTTTGGAGAAGATTCTGTTTTTGTTGATAAAGAAAGTATTGAAAAATTTAGCCGCGACGAAACCGATGGCGTAAGCTTTGCACCCGAAGTAGTTTTAAAACCTTCAACAGTTCAACAAATTAGCGAACTGATGAAATACTGCAATGCGAACAACATACCGATAAGCCCGCGCGCTGCCGGTACCGGCCTTTCGGCAAATAGCTTATGTGTGTATGGCGGAGTAATGCTGGTTACCGAGCGGCTAAACAAAATATTAAAAATAGACGAACGCAATTTACAAGTAACTACCGAACCCGCCGTAATTACCGAAACACTTCAAAACATATTAAAAGAAAAAGGATTGTTTTATCCGCCCGACCCATCCAGCCGTGGAAGTTGTTTTATAGGTGGTAATGTAGCCTGCAACAGTGGTGGGCCACGCGCGGTAAAATATGGTGTAGTAAAAGATTTTGTTTTGAACCTTGAAGTAGTACTACCTAATGGCGATATAATTTGGACCGGTGCTAACACACTTAAAAACTCAACCGGTTACAACCTTACTCAGTTGTTGGTGGGCAGCGAAGGCACATTGGGTATTATTACAAAAATAGTATTGAAGCTTCTGCCCTATCCGAATTACAACAATGTTATGCTGGCCCCTTTTAAATCTATGGATGATGCGAGCGCGGCTGTATCAGCAATTTTTCGCGCCGGTATTATCCCCTCGTGCCTGGAATTTATGGAGCGGGAAGCGATTGAATATGTAATGCAATTTTTGGGTGATGTAACGGTGCCATTAGCCGATGATACCCGAGCGAATTTGCTAATTGAAGTAGATGGCAACGACCTTGAGATAATTCAAAAAGATTGCGAGCGTATTTATGAAGTGCTTACAAAATTTGATGTGGGAGAAATTTTATTTGCTGATAACGAAACGCAAAAAAATGATTTGTGGCGTATGAGAAGGAACATTGCTTATGCTGTTAAAAAAACAAATGTTACTGTTGAAGAAGATACAGTTGTACCCCGAGCTGATTTACCCGAGCTGTTGAAACACATAAAAGCCACTGGTAAAAAATATAATTTTAAAACCGTGTGCTATGGCCACGCGGGCGATGGCAACGTACATGTAAGAATATTGAAAGACGAACTGACCGATGACTATTGGAAAAATGAAGTCCCCAAAGGCATACGCGAAATTTTTGAAAAGGTAGTTGAACTTGGCGGCACAATCTCAGGCGAACACGGTATTGGCTGGATACAGATACCGTACATGGATATAAAATTTAAGCAACCGCATCTTGATTTAATGCGCAGCATCAAAAAGGTTTTCGACCCTAATAATATTCTTAATCCGGGAAAGATTTTTTGAAGATTTAGCGACAGAGCGCTCAACAATTTCCTGCTTTTATGCGCAACAAAAATCTATTGCTCATTTTACTTACCGGTATTGCGCTATTACCTTATTTTTTAATTTGCTTTTATGCGCTGCCCTATGCCGATGATTTTTGCTCTGCCTGGAAAGCGACCGAGAAAATTTTGTTTAGCGAAAAATTTCTGAACCAATATCTTTATTGGAATGGCCGGTATACATCTATTGTATTATCCAATTTGCATCCACTTATTACCGGAAATTTATTACTCTATCAGTTTTGCTTATTTATGTCGTTGTTGCTTATGGTAGCAGGCTTTTTGTTTTTCCTTAATCAATTTGTAAAAGGGTTTTATACATCGTTAACCGTAGCACTTTTTATCACGTTGTTCTATTTATGTTATTTGCCGGATATAACTGAAAGCGCTTATTGGTATATGGGCATCGTCAATTATCAATTAGGCAATATTTGCTTTCTGCTTCACCTTGCATTTCTTTCCAAATTACTTTCTGTAGAAAAACCCAATAAACTATTTTTTATACCTGTGGCCGTTATATTACTTATCATTTCAATTGGTTTTAATGAAATTGGAGCTTCGCTCATTCCGTTTTTTTATTTATTAGCAACCATTGTTAGCGATAAAATAAAAATACCAGACCGCCGATTGATACTGCTATTTTTTGCCATTGCTGTTGTAGCTTCCGCATTCGTTATTTTTTCCCCAGGAAACACTGTAAGGAGTAACGAATTTTCAGGGCATTTCAATCTTCTTCATTCGTTATTATATGCAGCGCTTCAAACTACCCGGTTCATCTCTTCGTGGATTTTATCCGTTCCATTTATAGGGATAAGCATATTGGTTATAGCTTATGCAGATAAAATTCAAAGAAACTTCATTAAACAATTTGATTACCGGTTAATATTATTCACACTTCTATTTACAGTATTTACCGGCGCATTTATACCGTACTATGCTACCGGCATATTGGGGCAACACCGCACTATTAATTATGTATTCTTTTATTTCATTCTGTTATGGCTATGGTTTCTTGTATCGCTTTCCGAAAAATTTTCTTTAGTCCAAGTGTTCTCGTTTTTAAAATTGGGTAATATAGCTTTTCACATTGCTATAGTCTGCATAATTTTTATGGTGTTTTCATCTACAGGTCGTGCCATTATTTTCGATTTCTCCAACAATAGATTTACTGATTACAAGAAAGATTTTGTATTAAGACAAGCTGAAATTATTGCTCATCCCGATTCGCCTGTTAAGCCATTAGCACATGTGCCCAACACTTTTAAAATTACCGATACAAGGGCAGATAGCACTTGGTGGGTAAATAAGTGTATGAAAAAATATTATACCGAAACCGGTTTGGAATTGAAATAATTTAAAAACCGAATATTACTTGCCGTTGTATACTCTATTAAAGTACTTATTGTAAGCATCAATATCTTTTTGCGAAAGCAGAATACTGAAATTGGTAGTTGAAATTACCGTAATGGCATACTGGCTGGCTTTAAAATCATTAAACAACTGCCCCTGGCCTTTAATGGCATTGAAATAATCTATGGCATCATTCCTATCCTTAAACTGGCGAATGTTGAGCAGCTTGTTTTTGCTATCTATTATAGTTTGCTTGGCCTGTAGCTTTTTAGTTGGATATTGTGTTGAATTAAAGGCATCAATTTTTGCCATGGTGCTCATAATACTACTTTGTGGTGTTGCCCCATCTTTGATATAAACAATGAAATAATGCGTGTCTTTATCGGAGCGCTTATATGGCGAAGTGGTATCTACTTGTACAATATTAGCAGCGGTATCTATCTGTGTCGCGTTATCGTTTGCCTCAACGTTTTCAGCAACTGCA
Organism: uncultured Bacteroidota bacterium; assembly: GCA_903919075.1. Classification (GTDB taxonomy): domain Bacteria; phylum Bacteroidota; class Bacteroidia; order Chitinophagales; family LD1; genus Bog-950. The sequence continues at coordinate 35,855 of CAIXGR010000062.1, forward strand.
TTACCGGAACTATCTTTAGCCGGATTTGTTTTTACTTGCGCTGTATCAACAAATTTTCCCTGTTTAATGGCAAGCTGCTTTGCAGCCTCCAGCTTTTGCAGCAATGTGATTTCAGCAGAATCAGGTTTTGCTGCTTTTACATTTGCAGAGCTGAAAGATGATTGCATTTTGCTATAAACATCGTTCAACGAATCACGGCGTGAGGTATCTTTACTCAAGTCAATTTGTGGTAAAGAAGATTTATTAAGTGTGGCTAGCAAATCGGTCGCAGCTTTCTTTACCTGCACATCTGATGTTTTATTTACTATCGCATTTAAAGCTTGCACATAATCGCTTAACCGGTTTTGCTTGGCCAGTATCAACGCCTCAAGTAATTGAAACTTCGCGCTAAGAGGATTCGGCTTAAAAACCGAATTACTCATTTCGCTTTTATACCATGCCGAGTCGAGCTTGTTTTTCGAATAATCTTCGTACGCACTTTGATAATATTCGTTGATGGCCTTCTCTTTTGTTTTGGCTTCGTTTACATAGTTCGGGTCTTTCAAAACCTTAGCAATTACACTTTCCGGAAATTCGGAAAGAATAAGTGCTTTATACTTTTCAGCCATGTTTGTCATCTTTCGTTTCATGGCAATTAAATACAAGTTGTAATAGCTTTCAAGTAACAACTTATGTTTTGGGTAACGTTCGTTTACGGTTTCAAACATATCCTGTGCCTTGCCGTAACTTTCCAATCCATCTTTATAAATAGTACCAGCCATGTAATAAGCATCTACTATCCTATCTACCGACTTTGCCATTTTTTCGGGGCTGGTAGGTATGCCTGCATACATTTGCTCCTCCGGTGTACCTTTAGGGGTTTGCACAGTATCTTTTTTCTCTACTACTGTATCAGCGGCAGTTTCATCAATAGCAACGCTGGTAGTGGTTTTATCTTTCCTTCTCCAATTTTCCTCAAGATTTCTGCGCCCCCATTTTTTTGTAAACTCGTTATAGCCCAATGCCACCGTACCTTGATTATAGAAGTACCAATTTGATGGCGGCTGTTGTCCGTTTTTGTTAGCCGTAGTTTGAGGATTATTCACCAAGTTCTGTTGTTGCTGTTTCGCGGCATCGGCGGCAGCTTTTTCCTCTTCAATTTGTTTCTCTTTTTGCGAAAGAGAATTCTTAATAACCTTCTCAATTTCGCTTTTTGAAAGCGTGGCAAGTTTTTGAATGCTATCTTCCTCAGCAATAATATTTAGTTGCTTTACTAAGTTCGAAAGCATTTTATCTTTTTCATCAATACCCCCGTATCGCGAATCGTTTTTGGCAAGAAAACGCAAAGTAGAATCGTAAAGAAATTTTGATGTTACATAAGCCTCTTCTTCATAATCCATATCAGCCAACTTTAAAAAGGAAAGTGCCTTCTGGTCATCGTTATTGGTAGAAACTTTTATTGACTTATGTAAAAACTTTCTCGCCTCATCGCGGTTCTTGTCAGAAATTGAAAGAAGGGCCATTTCGTAATACACTTGGTCCCAATAATCGTGGTATCGGTTATCTTTTACCATATGAGCCAACAAGGCCCTCATTTCCTTATTATCCCCTGAACTACCTCTTGATAATTTCGCCATTTTTATTTTGGCATAAAATTCCATTTCGGTGGTGGGCCGGCTTTTAAGCACTCTTTTGTAATTCTCAATTGCCTTTTTATTGTTGCCGGTAATCTGATAGCATTGTGCCAACACAAAAAACGGACGCAGCGTTAACCTCTTTTTATTTTTTATAGTTTTCGCATCAACATATTTGTTTAGCGGTTCAATAGCACCGGCATAATCTTTTTTCGAAACCCTTAGGTCGGCATCAACAAGGTTCAACTCTGCATCGTAGTTTTTATAAAACAAATTATCCCCTCTTGCATAAGTAATTACTGTTGCGGCCTCATCATACTTTTTCTGACGAGTGTATGTTTTAATTAGCCACAACACAGCCTCGGTGCGCGCCGGGGTATGTATCCAAATAGATTTTTCCGGCCGGTTGTCAATTCTTTCCAGCGATTTTGTTCCGTCTTTATTAATTACCTCTCTTGCCTGTGGCTTAAGGGCCTTTCTTTTTGCCAGTACATATTTTCCTACCCGTTTGCCCAACGATTTCATCACCTTTATATAATCTACACCTTCTTTAAATTCGGTAGTAATGTATTTAAAACTGTTGCTTGCTTTTCCGTATTCACCTTTTAAATAATTCGATTGCCCTATAAGCAGAAAATGGTCGTCGGTCCAGTTAGAAGGTGTGTGTATTTGTATGGCGGTGGTAGAGTGCTTAATAACCTCATCCAACGCGCTCGACTGGCTTGCAAATTCTTTTGGGTCGCTATAAAAATATACCGGTATTACCGAATCGAATTTATCTTTATGCGCAGCCTCGGCCGTAGCCATTATCTCCTTATATTTTTCGGTAGCGTTAAAATATGCGTTATAGTGCGACGTAATATCATGATACGCCATTTTTGGAAGTTTGGCATGGTTGGTAGTAGAGCAACCATACCACAGTAAGGCAACACAAAAAGAAAATATTGATACCTTTGGCAACTTCAATTTAAAAGGGCTTTTTGGAGAAACATTAAATACAACACTCAAATAGCAAAAATATTTCGTTTTGCTTAAAATAAAAGTCCTCAATATATTGATTTATAAATTATTGACTGATAACCGATAAAGCAATACCCAATTTACAATGGCAGGTAAAGTAAAAACAAGCCAGAATAAAAAACTGAGAAACAAATTCAGGTTTGTCGTATTAAACGACGAAACCTTCGAGGAAAAGTTTTCGCTTTCACTCTCACGCACCAATGTATGGGTGTTTTTAGGAATTATAACCTTTACCCTTATTTTTTTAACAACAGCGGCTATTGTATATACTCCACTTAAATACTTTATACCCGGCTTTGGCGATTACAATTACCGCAGCGAAATACTACAACTTAAATTTAAAACCGACTCGCTGCAAGATGCCCTGCAGTCAAGGGCTGCCTGGCTTGAGGATGTGGTAAACGTTGCCAATGGCACTATTGATACCACCAAACCAGCTACTAAGCTCGATGGAAAGACAAAAATTGATAAATCGAAGATTAATTTAACCGAGGTAAAGCCCCAAGACCGCGAATTGCGTAAGGAGGTGGAAGAGGCTGATAACTACTCGCTTAGCAACAATGCCGGCAATTCGGGCATTATGGAGGAGTTGAAACAAAGGCACCTGATTACGCCCGTAGATGGCTATGTAACAGACGAATACAACGCCCAAAAGGAGCATTACGGTATTGATATTGCTGCCAAACAAGATGCCCCCGTAAAGGCGGTGTTGGATGGGAAGGTAATCTCATCGGTTTATACCCTCGAAACCGGTTATGTAATGCAAATACAGCATAAAGACAACCTGGTATCGATATATAAACATAACCGCAGCCTGCTTAAAAAAGAAGGTAGTTTTGTAAAGGCAGGCGAGGTGGTTGCCATAGTGGGCAACACAGGCGAATTATCATCGGGCCCCCACCTGCACTTCGAGCTGTGGTACGAGGGCAAAAGTTTGAATCCTAAGGATTATATTGTATTTTAGCGGCTTGTTTATACGCATAACTCATTAAAAACCACCGACTATGTTTGCAAAAAATAAAGCGGAAGAAGCCAACGCAGCGCTTCGCGTAATGAACCAGTTTGGACAGGGTACTATTATTAACGGCGACGTAAGCACCGAAGGCGATGTGCGGGTTGACGGTAAAGTAACTGGCAATGTAACCTCGAAATCGAAAACGGTAATAGGCACCACAGGAGTTGTGGAAGGCGATATTTTTTGCCAGAACGCATACATTGATGGCCGCGTAACCGGAAACATTGAAGTAAGCGAGCTGCTTATTTTAAGCAAAACCGCTCACGTAATCGGCGATATTAAAATAAAGAAATTAGTAGTTGAAGAAGGTGCCAAGTTTACCGGCAGCTGTATGATGGGCATGAGCGTAGCCCGCAACGAACAACAGGACAAGCCTGTGGCACGACAAAAATATCCGCAAGCGGTATAAAATTGGATAATTTGAAAATTCGGAAACTTGAAAATTGACGAAACCATAAATCCGTATTTTCTGAATATTTACAACTGGTTTTCACCTTTCACATTTTACCTTTCACCTGCATTTAATGGCTCCGTAGTTTAATGGATAAAACGAAGGTTTCCGGAACCTTTGATGGCAGTTCGATTCTGCCCGGGGCTACGAAAATGATGCGCAACAGATTGTAAATCAATCTATTGCGCATTTTTATTTAATCCGTATACGAGCCGTTGCACAGGCCTCACAAAAAATAATCTTCCTGTAAACCTGAATCAAGTCTCACCTATCCGCTATAATGCTATGAAGCAAATGTAGGAACAAATGAGCAACGATACACAAGTCATAGGCATCACGATTGGTGCGCTACGCGAACTAATCAGGGACATATTCAGAGAGGAGTTCGACCGGTTGGATAAATCGAGCACCCCTACCATTGAATACAAGGACACCGACCGGTTGTCCATCATGCAGGTAGCCACATACCTCGGCGTCAGCAGGAAAACCGTCGACAACTACCGGGCCGCCAAGTTGATACCGGAACCGGAGTATAACCTGTCGGGCAAACCGCGCTGGACTGTGGCGCAACTGAAAGAAGCCGTCAACCAGCGAAAGGCAAAACAGAAGTTCCCGGTTAGCTGACCGCTCATACCATAACACATATTGCAGCAACTATTCAACATGATATTATAAAAACAGTATAATGAGAGAAGTAAAGAAATACGCGAGGTTCTACCTGCAAGCACGAAAAAAATGGGCCGGCGATAAGCAGCGCGACAAACCGGTTATCATGTGGTTCAACTACAACAACAAATGTCTGAATACCACCACCGGTATTCACACCAGTGAACAGAACTGGGATTCAAAGAAACAACGGTTGAAGCCGGGTGTGACCAGGGCGACCGAGGTAAACCGCTACCTCGATTTGCTCGAGCAGAAGGTCAATGACATATATTTTAAGGCGCTATCCGAAGGCACGCCCATCAATAACGCCTACATCATTGA
>CAIXGR010000063.1 GCA_903919075.1 uncultured Bacteroidota bacterium
ACCCCTAAATCCCCTAAAGGGGGCTTAATACAATGCTTTTGGAGAACGATTCAATGCTTTATTGTAGGCTATTTTCTTATTTTCGCAGGCTAAAAATGTATGGCGCTAGTTTATGCGCTTACCAAGCAAATATGGCTCTTACAGACGAAATTAATAAACGCAGAACTTTTGGCATTATCAGCCACCCCGATGCCGGCAAAACAACGCTTACCGAAAAGCTATTGTTGTTTGGCGGTGCTATTCAAACTGCAGGCGCTGTAAAAAGCAATAAGATTAAGAAAACCGCTACCAGCGATTTTATGGAAATAGAGAAGCAACGGGGTATATCCGTGGCTACTTCTGTCATGTCGTTCGAATATAAGGGCAAGCTTATCAATATTCTTGATACACCCGGCCACAAAGATTTTGCTGAAGACACTTATCGCACCTTGACTGCGGTTGATTCGGTTATAATGGTGGTAGATTCGGTAAAGGGCGTAGAAGCACAAACACGGAAGTTGATGGAAATTTGCTCTATGCGCAAAACTCCTGTTATTGTTTTCATCAACAAACTAGATCGTGAAGGCCGCGACCCTTTTGACTTGCTAGATGAAATTGAAAAGGAGTTGAAAATCCGGGTTCGCCCGCTATCATGGCCCATTAATCGTGGAACGCTTTTCAAAGGCGTTTACGACCTGCACAAAAAATATTTAAACCTGTTTAAGCCAAGCACCACCAAAGTGGCAGATGAGGTTTTACAGATAAAAGATATTAATGATAAAGAATTAGACAAACAGGTAGGAGAGAAGGATGCCGCCCAACTGCGCGAAGATGCGGAAACAGTAGAAATAGTATACGATAACTTTAGTGTTGAAGAATACCTGAAAGGTAATTTGGCGCCAGTGTTTTTTGGTTCTGCGGTTAATAATTTCGGCGTGCAGGAATTGCTCGAAACATTTCTTGAAATCTCGCCTACCCCACGCGGAAGAGAAACCGATACAAGATTTGTAGGCTCTACCGAAAATAAAATGACGGGCTTTATTTTTAAAATTCACGCCAATCTCGACCCCAAACACCGCGACCGTATTGCCTTTATGCGCATTATAAGCGGCAAGTTTGAACGCCATACTTATTACCACCATGTGCGCCTAAAAAAGAATTTCAGATTCAGTACTCCGGTTACTTTTATGGCCCAATCGAAAAACATTGTTGATGAAGCTTACCCCGGCGATGTAGTAGGTTTATACGATACCGGCAACTTTAAAATAGGTGATGTATTAACTGAGGGCGAAGACTTCCAAATACGTGGTATTCCATCCTTCTCGCCCGAAATTTTTAAAGAGTTGGTAAACACCGACCCTATGAAGTCGAAGCAACTGGAAAAAGGTATTACCCAGTTAACCGATGAGGGCGTGGCTCAGTTATTTACTCAACAACCCGGCAATCGCCGTTTTGTGGGTGCCGTAGGCGAGTTGCAGTTTGAGGTAATTCAATACCGTCTTTTACATGAATACGCTGCCAGTTGCCGTTTCGAGCCTATTAGCATGACCCGCGCCTGCTGGCTTCGGTCTGATAACCAACAAAAATTAGAAGAATTTACTCGCTTCAAGCACTCTAATATTGTTCGTGATAAAGATGGGCATCTGGTATACCTGGCCCCGTCTGACTGGTTCTTAAAAATGGAGCGCGAAAACAACCCCGATATCCAGTTCCATTTCAACAGCGAATTTAAAACAGAAAGCCTTGTAGTATAAATCGTTATAAAAAATGGGCTTGCAGTTTGAAAAATTGCCCAAGTCTTATACATTTGCGCTCCGTTCAGGAAAAGGGAGCTTAGCTCAGCTGGTTCAGAGCATCTGCCTTACAAGCAGAGGGTCACTGGTTCGAACCCAGTAGTTCCCACACTTTACATAATGGTAAGCTAACTAAACCCTGTTTCAACTCCGAAACAGGGTTTTTTCATCCCATAGCGTCCCTTATCGACCCAAACATTCCCTGCGTTCCAGTTCCCAATCGGTTCCCACAACAAACCTTTGGGAACTGTGGGAACCAGAAATAAGCCAAACCGTCAACATAAACTGATTCTTGGTTAAGGCAACG
>CAIXGR010000064.1 GCA_903919075.1 uncultured Bacteroidota bacterium
AATTAAATATATAATTATTAATTTTTACGATTCAGTTATTTCAAAAACCATTTTTTATTAATAAACGAAACAAGTTACCTCTGTGTCCGTATTATTATGAAGTAAATTGTTATAACTACTTCTAACCTCTTTAAAGGCTATAATTCCTATTTAAACTTCCGGAAAATAACCTTTAATTATTTCAAAATTTAACTAAACCTACTAAAAAAAACTAAAAAAATCAATTGTGCCCAAAATACTAATTACAGCAAATGTAAAAAAGTATTTCAATTAAGCAAAAAAAATAATCATTTAAAATCTTGTCATAAATATAATAACTAAAAAGCGATTAGTCAAGTAATTTACCTTGTAACCCGCTACAGTATTGTTAATAACCGCAGTTTTCAAAGATAGTAAATATTCAATATGTTTTTAGAAATGCAACAATTTGGGAAAGCTTATTGTGTTAAAGTTAAACTCTTTATCCCCTCATATATTATACTTTTAATTAATGATTTTTAGTTTTTATAAAAGCTATATGATATTGTTTATGAGCCTATTGTGAAATAAAGAAAGATATTAGCAGAACTTACTAATTAAGAGCATTTTAGCCATTTTAATGTTGTTGTAGATTTAGGCCAAGATTTATTTAACAAATTGGCTGATATTTGTGCATAAAATGTTGAAGCTTTTATAGATAAAAAAGAAAACTGAACCCGCAGTTTATGTTAAAATTCTAACTCTCTGCATTATTCCTAACGCTGTATTTCTAGAATTTCGAAAATATAAGTTGCGGTTATACCATCTGATTCGTCAATTAAAGCCAACTCGGCTGGGTAACCAGGGGCGCGTAGTTTTTCGCCGGAATGATAGTTTTTTTGAAATGAATCTGATTTCATAACAATTCGATAACCCGATTTATCATCCTTTAAATATAAATGTTGTACCCTCCACTCCACTCCTTCGGGTACTGTAAGCATAGCACCGGCAATCAATTCTTTGGTAATTACTTTACCACCTTCAATAGGTGCACTAGCAGGTGTTGCTTTTTTATTCTCAGCTTCTGTCTCTCTAATAGCCGCATTAAATTTTGCCAGTTTAGCTGTATCAATAGTTCCTTTGGTTTGCAATTCAATTTGCATCCATCTATTCATACTATCCAACATCACCTGCCCTTGGGGGCTTAGCTGTGCATTTAAGTTGTACAAACAAAGTGAAAACGTTAAGCTGCAAATAAATTTAAACATTAAATATGTGAAATTATTTATTTGTATTGAATTAAATAATTATGTTACAAAGATAACCGTATCCCCTTTTATTGAAGTGTCTTTCGTAAAAGTGATTAATACGCCCTGGCAAAAATCACCCTCTCTTTAGATGGCTTTCCGCTATAAACACACTTACCTTCTTGTTGCTGATTATTAAGCGGAATACATCGGATTGTTGCTTTAGTTAACTCTTTAATCTTCTCTTCGGTTTCAGCAGTTCCATCCCAATGAGCGGAAATGAAGCCGGGTTTATTTTCAATAGTATCCTGAAATTCCTCCCATGTGTTTACCTCGCGGATATTGCTATCGCGAAAAGCTTTGGCTTTGTTGTAAATGTTGGTTTGAATATCATCAAGCAATGTTTCAATGTAATTACCAATTCCTTCGAATTGCTGAACCGATTTTTCTTTGGTATCGCGGCGGGCAACTTCAACCGTACCGCTTTCATAATCGCGCATGCCCATAGCAAGCCTAACCGGTACGCCGCGTAATTCATACTCGGCAAATTTAAAGCCGGGGCGTTTTGTTTCGTCATCATCAAACTTAACTGAAATGTTTTTTGCTTTAAGTTGTTCAATAAGCGGTTTTACTTTTTCGTAAAGTTTGTTCAGGTCATCGGCAGTTTTATAAATTGGAACTATTACAACATGTAGCGGCGCTAACTTAGGGGGAATGATAAGGCCGTCATCATCGCTATGCGCCATAATAAGGGCGCCTATAAGGCGTGTTGAAACACCCCATGATGTAGCGTAAACTAATTCCTGTTTGCCCTCTTTATTCAAAAACTGCACATCAAATGCCTTGGCAAAATTTTGGCCCAAAAAATGCGATGTGCCTGCCTGCAAAGCCTGCCCATCCTGCATCATAGCTTCAATACAATATGTTTCAACCGCACCGGCAAATCTTTCATTAGCTGTTTTCCTTCCAAGTATTACCGGCATGGCCATCCATTTTTCAGCAAACTCGGCATATACATGCAACATCTTTTCTGTTTCTTCCACAGCTTCTTTTTCGGTGGCATGTGCGGTATGGCCTTCTTGCCATAAAAACTCGGCAGTACGTAAAAACAAGCGAGTTCTCATTTCCCAGCGCACTACGTTAGCCCATTGATTGATAAGCAAAGGAAGATCACGATATGATTGAATCCAGGTTTTATAGGTATTCCAAATTATGGTTTCTGAAGTTGGACGAATAATAAGTTCTTCTTCAAGTTTAGCTGTGGGGTCAACAATTACACCTTTTCCATTAGGGTCGTTAATTAGTCGGTAGTGAGTTACTACAGCGCATTCTTTTGCAAAACCTTCAATGTGCGAAGCTTCCTTACTTAAAAAACTTTTAGGTATAAAAAGCGGAAAGTAAGCATTAACATGTCCGGTATCTTTAAACATTTTATCCAGGGCATCGCGCATTTTTTCCCAAATGGCATAGCCATAAGGTTTAATAACCATACAGCCGCGCACGCTGCTATGATCGGCCAGGTTGCCTTTTATCACTAAATCATTATACCATTGTGAATAATCGTTAAGTCTAGTTGTAATGTCTTTTGCCATGTGTAAATTTGAAAGGAATTGATGAAGTTTTTGGTTTGTTAAACTGCTGGCCAAAAATATTAAAATAGCTGGAGCAGCTTAAACTCTTTTGAATTAATTTTGTCACAATTAAAAGTAATACTATGAAACGCGCATTCATTATAGCGGTCTGTTTGGGGTTTATGACACTTACCGGTGCAGTTTGTTCCGCACAAAGCGATGATGTGTATTACGACCCAAATGCAGCAAGTAATAAACAACAGGTTAACTCTTCGAACAACGACGAAGAATATTCAACTCAAAATAATAGTGGTAACTACCGGCTGAAAGAAAGTAAAAGCTATGTTGATAGCAATGGCAATAATTATATTACAAATAATTATTATGAAGATTCTTACTACTCATCTCGCCTTGAAAGATTTTACGGCCCTTCAATTGGCTTAGGTTATTATAGCTATTGCTATACCCCGGCATATTATTGGGGTTGGGATGGATTTGGTTATGGTTACGGAGGAGGATTTGGATATCCTTACGGTTATGGTTCATACTGGGGATGGGGTTTAGGATGGGGGCTTTGTGGGTATTATAACCCTTGGTATAGCCCATTTGGCTGGTACGCACCCTATGGCTATGGATTGGGTTACGGTTGGGGGCATCATGGAGGTGGTTACGGATATGGGGGATATTACGCCGGCGGAAGATGGGGGCCCCATAACGGGTATGGTGGTTATTATTTTGGTCCGCGAAGCGAACATACCATGCTGGCAAATAATGCAAACCGAACTGGTACGCTTTTACGCCAACCTGGTATGGCCTTAAACAATAGCAACAACAGAGTTAATAATACACATAATATTGAAGTAGCACACCAAGAAATTGGCAGACCAGTAAACGCTGTAAAAAATTCAGCTGCCGGTAGAGCCCAATCCAAAACGGCTTCATCGAATGAAGGATGGAAATCAGTAGCGCCCACTGGTTGGAATAACGGCAATGTGAATAATACCAGAACCGGGCACGTATCTACACAAACACAACAGCACATGGGCAATATGCATGCGCAAAATGGTGCCGCACCAGGGTCGGTTCATGGAAATTCGGCACCGGGCAACTACCGGCAAGCCAGTCCTGGCAATGGCGGTAGCCGATCAGGTGGTGCACCTTCATTCCACGGTGGTGCAAACAATAACGGAGGGTCGCACAGTATTGGGGGAGGTAATGGAGGAAGCTTTCATAGTTCTGGAGGTAGTGGAGGGGGGCACAGTTTGGGTGGCAGTGGCGGTGGTAGCCATAGTAGCGGAGGAAGACGATAAAATATTTTTTTCAGTATATTAAAGACGGAATCGGTAAAGATTCCGTTTTTATTTTGATGGAGTGCCCGGCACAAAAAACAGAGGTGGATTTTTACGGATATACAAACCATAAATTATACCATCTCCATTTAATTCCATCTATCATTTGTAAGCACTAATTTAAAATTATGAAACCTGCGATAAGCATTGGACTATATACCGGTAAACAGAAATTGCGATTTAATTATAAACTGAAGACATTATCGCTTATTACTATATGTTTATTGGCCTTCTGTCAGTTTTCTTTTTCGCAATATTTCTATGCTAATCCTTATCCCTGGCAACAATCAGTTTTATTTTCACGTTCGTCAATTGGTGGTACTGCACGTACGGCCGGCTCGGCAGATGCTTATGGTTCAGTTGGTGCAGACTTGGGCTCTATTGATATTAACCCTGCGGGATTAGGTTTGTATCGGTCGACAGATTTTTCGGTTACGCCCGCATTAAAAACTTTTGCTAATGAAAGTAAATACGATGGCAGCACTACAAATGCTACCGGAGTAAAACCTTACCTGTCGCAGATTGGAATGTCGTGGACTAAAATACTTAAATCAGGAAATGGTTTGACCTACGATAAGCCACAACTGCGTTCAATAACTTTTGCCATTAACTACCAAAACCAAAATTTTTATAACCGGGTTCAAAATTTTGGGGCATACAACTCTTCTCACTCCATGATTGATAATTATATAGGCGATTACACTGCTGGCCAAACTGCGCTTGATAACACCACTGCCGAATTATATTTCGCCGGACAACTGGGGCTGCTATATTACAATTCAAACAGTGGTTCCTTTCAAAGTAAAGTACGAGCACCGGTTTATCAAAGCGGCAGTGTAGAATCTATAGGAAGCAGAAATAAGATTGATTTTGCTTTGGGGGGAAACATAAGTGATAAAGTATATTTCGGCGTTGATGTTGCCATACCGTTTATCAATGCTACAACTAAAACCAGTTTTGGCGAAACTACTGCCAGCCCTAGTGGAACAGATAGTATTACCGGTTTTCAGGATTATAATATGGTTAGCGAATTAACACAAACCGGTATAGGTTTTACCGGTAGCATAGGTTTAATTTACCGCCCTGTTAAATGGTTAAGGCTCGGAGCCTCATATCATTTGCCATCGTGGTATAGTATTAATGAAAACTATTCGCTGCTTGTAACCGCTGATTTTGATACTGCTTTCGGAATGGGCATACAGTGGCCTCCCCCCCCAACAAGTTACACTTTTAGAAGCCCGATGAGCGGGGTGCTTAGCGCAAGTTTCTATTTGGGCGAACATGGGTTTATTTCTGTAGACTACGAATTGAAAAATCTGGGGGGGGCAAGATTTAATTATGGCGCTGGGCAGGAGCAAAGCACCGCAATAATCAATCACTTTATTGATACGTCTTATGCTATTAACCATAATATACGAGTAGGTATTGAAGGTACAATAAAAGTGTTGCGCCTTCGTGCAGGTTATTCATTTTCCTCATCGCCGTACAAAAAGGGAATGGTTCCTTCTGTAGGGTATAATGAAGCCGTTCAAAATGCTACTGCAGGTATTGGAGTAAGACTAAAACATTTTTATGCTGATTTTGCTTACGTATTCGGATTTACTAAAGATGTAAGCTATCCTTTTGATGTTGATGGGTACAAGAACGCATATTTTACCCACAACTTTTTGTTAACCATCGGATGGAAACTAAATAGCAGCGAAGGAAATAATAATCGTAAGAAACAAACCAACTACGCCCCTCCTCAGGTGGATGATGACCGGAGATATTAAAATAATAAGCCGGTAGCTATTTTCTTTCAAAAACTAAAAAATCGAAAGCATATTGGTGCCTTGCATCTGTATGGTATTCCTTTTTACTTACTTCTTTCCAATCATTCTTATTTAATTCTGGAAAGTAAGCATCAGCATTTTCGAAAACATGATGTACCCGGGTAAGATAAATTCTATTGGTTTTATCTAATGCCTGGTGGTAAATTTCGCCACCGCCAATTATCATTAATTCATTTTCGCCGTTCTTTTCAGCCAGGGTTATTCCTGCATCTATATTGTCTACAATTTCGCAACCAGTGGCTTTAAAATCTTTTTGGCGGGTAACAACAATATTTTTTCTACCCGGTAATGGCCTGTATTTTTCGGGCAGTGCTTCCCAACTTTTCCGGCCCATTAATACATAGTGGCCCCAGGTAACATCTTTAAAAAACTGCATATCATCTGGCAAGCGCCATAAAAGGTTTCCCTTTAAACCTATCGCATTATTATCAGAAGCTGCTACAACCATTGAAACTTTCATGCCGCTAAACTACGTATAATAGCCAATAGTAATACCGGCATTTTAAAACCAAAAAACAATAAAATTGTTATTGTGCAGGTGGTAAAATTTTTAAGTAAGCCAATTTTCAATTAGTTTAGAAGCATGGAAAGCCAGCAGGTGATAGATATTGATAATGAGAAAAAAGTAATTCTTAAGGAATACAGGGGGCTGCTACGCTCGCTGAAGAAGAGTATTACACCACAGGAAAAGAAGTTGATTAGGCGCGCTTTTGAATTGGCTATGGAAAGTCATAAGGATATGCGCCGAAAATCGGGCGAGCCTTATGTACTACACCCTATAGCAGCTGCACGAATTGTAGCCGAGGAAATGGGGCTTGATGCCACATCAGTAATTTGCGCTTTACTACATGATGTGGTGGAAGATACCGAAGTTTCGCTGGAGGAAATTGAGCATACCTTTAATAAGGAAATAGCCAAAATTGTTGACGGGCTCACCAAAATTTCCGGAGTGTTCGACCTTAACTCGTCACTGCAAGCAGAGAATTTCAGAAAGCTGCTGCTTACGCTAAATGATGACATTAGGGTAATACTTATTAAACTGGCCGACCGGTTGCATAACATGCGTACGCTTGATTCGTTGAAGCGCGATAAGCAGTTGAAAATAGCCAGCGAAACCATGTATTTGTATGCACCCCTTGCCCACCGCATGGGTTTGTACGCCATTAAAACAGAAATGGAAGACTTGGCGCTTAAGTATACCGAACCGGTTTTATATAAAGAGATTGCACGAAAACTGAATGAAACAAAACGCGAGCGGACTAAGTTTATACATGACTTTATTAAGCCGCTAAAAGATGAATTGGAAAAACGAGGTTTCGCATTTGAAATACACGGCCGACCAAAATCTATTTTTTCAATATATAATAAAATTAAAAATAAGGGCGTGCCCTTTGAAGAGATTTATGACCTATTCGCTATACGCATAATTTTAAAATCACCACCGGATAAAGAGAAGAGCGATTGCTGGGGTGTTTACTCTGCCATTACAGATATTTACCACCCTAACCCCGACCGGTTGCGCGATTGGCTGAGCAACCCTAAAACAAATGGTTACGAAGCTTTGCACACCACGGTAATGAGTTCTTTCGGTAAATGGGTGGAGATTCAAATTCGTTCCGAAAGAATGAATGAAATAGCAGAGAAAGGATTTGCCGCACACTGGAAATATAAAGAGGGCACCATTGCCGATAATGTATTGGATGAATGGCTGCAGAAAATAAGTGGTGTATTAAGCAACCCCGACACCACAGCTATTGATGTAGTAAACGAGTTTAAGCACGAACATTTAAGTGAAGAGATATTTGTATTTACCCCTAAGGGCGATTTAAAGCGTTTGCGCAAAGGCGCCACAGCGCTTGACTTTGCTTTTGAAATACATAGCGGTGTAGGTAAAAAATGTATTGGCGCTAAGGTTAACAACAAGCTTGTTCCATTAAGCCATGTATTGCGCAATGGCGACCAGGTTGAAATTCTCACCTCCAATAAACAACAGCCTAATGAGGACTGGCTCAATTATGTAGCAACTGCTAAGGCAAAGTCAGTAATTAAACAATCACTTAAAGAGGAGAAAAAGAGAATTGCAGTTGAAGGAAAAGAAACTTTGGAACGCAAGCTAAAGCAGTTGAAGATTGAAGAGAGCGAATCGAACATATTGCTGCTAATGAATCATTTTAAAATGATCTCGCCGCTCGACCTTTATTTCAATATAGCCAACAAAAAAATCGACCTTACCGTACTAAATGATTTTGATGTTATAGCCGGTAAAATAAAACTGCCGAAACTTATTCCATCGCACAAACCGGGCGACAGTATTGATGAAGCGGTAAAAAATACTTTGCAGAAGAACGCCGAGTTGCTCATCATGGGCGAAGGCTCGGATAAAATTGACTACAAATTTGCACCATGTTGCAACCCCATACCCGGCGATGACGTATTTGGATTTTTAACTATTAATGATGGCATAAAAATACACCGTACCAATTGCCCTAATGCTGTGCAGTTGATGAGTAAATACTCTTACCGCATTATTAAAACCCGGTGGACCAAACAACATGAAATTGCTTTCCTTACCGGTATCAAGCTTACCGGTATTGATGATGTTGGTTTATTAAATAAAATAACCAATGTTATTACCGGTCAAATGAATTTGAACATGCGCTCACTTTCGTTCGATACCTCCGACGGGGTTTTTGAAGGAAAGATTATGGTGTATGTGCATGATACTGCCGAGTTGGAAGACCTGATAGCACGCCTTACCGCACTTGAAGGAATACTTGATGTGAACAGGTTTGATGAGGATGATGAGGTGAAGTAATGATATGGCATAATACAATGCGAACTTTAGAACAATTCTGCATGCTATTTCAATTTAAACATTTAACCCACAGCAATAAATGCTGGAAGAATTAAAGCAAGCCCTAAGTAATTATACATTTCTTGCACCCGGTGATTTATTTCAACTGGCCTCTATTTGTAATTTGAAAACGGTTAAAAAGGGAGAGCACATAATTAGAGCCGGAGATTACAACTACAATATAACACTTGTAATAAAAGGATTATTTAGAAACTATATTATCAATGATAATGGAGACGAGCACACTATGCTTTTTGTGCCTGAAAGAAAAAACGTAGCATCCTATCAAACAGTTCTTAGGAATAAACCCTCCATGGAAAACATTTTAGCTCTTGAAGATTCTCTCATCATTTTTTCGGATTCACGAAAGCTTGATGAACTTGCGCGTAAAAGGCCATTAATACTGCTTTATCAAAATAAAGTAATGAAAGAGCTTTTAGCCTTCACGGTTGACCAAGTTTGGTTTCATTCAGTGTTAACACCCGAGGAACGTTATTTTAAATTTTGCGAAGAATTTCCAAAACTTGAACAGCGGGTTACGCAAAAAGATCTTGCCTCCTATCTTGGCATAACCGCAACATCCCTTTCGCGCTTACGCGCAAGAATCGCCAAATCTTAAAATTTATTTGACTTGCCGAAGTTGCCTTAAGACAACTTTTTTCAGCCCCTGAACATTTAGGTTTACCTTTTATTTAAAACTAAATTCCCCAACTATGTTTGCTGACATTATTTGTCCTGTTTCGTCCGAAAAAGTTGATAGCCATGTAAGCCGTCTTACAGTTTTTATAAATGCAGGGCTCATGGCTTTTTTTCTAATTACCCTGCAACCAATCCCTCTTTATATAGTTACGTTAGATTATGGTATAAGAGCGTTCGGCTATAATCAATATAGCCCCTTGTGCTTTTTATCGTCAACTATAATAAAGTTGCTAGGCACCAAAAGCAAAATGATAGATAAAGCCCCTAAGGTTTTCGCTTCACGCCTCGGTTTCATTTGTGCAATATTAGGCTCCGTATTTTTAATATTGAACATGCCAATTGCCTCCAGGGCCATTATCGGGTTCTTTGCAGTATTAGCCACTCTTGATTCTGTGTTTGATTTATGTGTTGGTTGCATTATTTATAGCTACTTGGTATTTCCATTTTTTAGTAAGAAATCAGCATAGCCCTTCCTTGAATCATGGTTGACATGCCTACCCATTATTAAACATTAAATTTTGATTATCAATCAATTACGGTTGACAGTTGACACTTTAAAATCAAATCGCTGGTAATCAGTAGTTTAATTATCGAAAGTGTCAACCATTGTCAACCATCTTTCCTGGCACCTCCTTGTTTTCAGCATTACCTAAGTTTTCCATTTTACTTTTTTAGGCAATTTAAACGCACGTGCTTTTTAATAAAAACTATTTAAGCCCAACCCTGCGAGTTGCTATATTGCAAATATAACAAATTTAGCTAAATTTTATATTTTAATTTTTTAGTACTCGAGCTTAACGCGCGCAAAGTACGACCAGTTGAGAGAGTAGATTTGTTGAGCCGACGAGGCAAAGCAAGTGCGTTAAAGTAACACAGTGTTAGGATACAAAGGTTATCCTTTTATCAATTCGCTGTCTATTTGTTTCATCAAGAATAAAATCTGAAAGCCGTATTCCTTGTCCGTGAATCAAATTTGTTTTAGGATCTTTAATTGCTCTTGTTATCCCTTGGTAACCGAAATCGCAGTCAGATTTATTAAACCAATCTTGGGGGTAATTGAAAATCAAACCGGTGTTTGTTTGAATACAAAGCATAGTTGTTTTGCCCCAATGATTATTTGGATCTAAGTTATCGTAAAGGTTTTCCATTTCCATAAGAAGAATGAACTCCCCGAACTTTTTAAAGTCATCAGGAAAGTCTATCATCATTGATTCCTCTTTTGGATTAAACGAAAATGTCATTTTTTCTTTAGTACTAACTGAAAAACAAAATGCACTTTTCTCCTTTCCCATTCGGGAAATCATATTATCAAAATCGATAATCGGCAGTTTATCAACTTCGTAATAGCAAATACTTATTGACTGAGGACCGAACGTCTTTTCCAAGCTTCTAGACCAAATTAAAAACGATCTGTTATCATGTGAAGGAAGTATGTACGAGTACATTCCTATAAGTGCCAAACAATTATTATCACCATCCATCATAGCAGTTATTCCCCCGCCATTGATAGCCTCTTCCCAATTCAAAACTGTCCCATCCTTATAAAGAAATGGCTTGTCGCTACTAAAATACCAGGGCGATAAGTACGGGGCTTTATCAATCAAATTCTGATTGGCATCTTTATCTGATGTTTTAAATAAAATCCTCATAAGCTAAACGACTGTCCCATACAAATCAAACTCCTCAGCGCTCGTAATTTTTATATTAGCAAAGTCGCCAACGCGCACGTAGTTGCTTTTAGCATCAACTAGTACTTCATTATCCACTTCCGGCGAGTCAAATTCTGTTCTCCCAATAAAGTACCCACCCTCTTTCCGGTCGAATAATACTTTAAAGGTTTTGCCCACTCTTTTCTTATTCAGTTCTGCCGAAATTCCTTCTTGTATACTCATCAAATCTGCTGCGCGTTCTTCCTTTAGTTCTTGTGGTATGTTATCTTCCAATTTATGTGCGCGGGTACTCTCTTCATGCGAGTAGGTAAATACACCCATCCGGTCAAACTTCATTTCCTCGGTAAAGTTTTTCAGGTTTTCATAATCAGCATCCGTCTCGCCGGGGAAACCCACCAGCATAGTAGTGCGTAATGAAATACCCGGCACCTTTTCACGTATCTTATGTATCAGTTCACGGGTTTGCGCATTGGTAATGTTACGGCGCATAGCGGTAAGCACATTGTCTGATGCATGTTGCAAAGGCATATCTAAGTAATTGCAAACTTTTCCGTTCTCATTAATGGCATCAATAATTTCCATCGGAAATTGCGCAGGGTAAGCATAATGCAAGCGTATCCATTCAATGCCATCTACTTTCGAAAGTTCGCGAAGTAACTGCGGTAACTCTCTTTTTTTATAAATATCTAAACCATAAAAAGTTAACTCTTGCGCAATAAGTATCAACTCTTTTACACCTTTCGCAGCTAATTTCTTCGCCTCCATCACCAACTCTTCCACCGGTCTCGAAATATGTTTACCCCGCATTAAAGGTATAGCACAAAACGAACAAGTCCGGTTACACCCTTCCGAAACTTTCATATATGCATAATGCAAGGGGGTAGAAAGAAACCTCTCTCCTACCAACTCGTGCTTGTAATCAACCTTTAAAGTTTTAAGCAATCGCGGCAACTCCATCGTTCCAAAAAACGCATCCACTTCAGGTATCTCAACTTCAAGATTATCTTTATAACGCTGTGATAGGCAACCAGTAACATACAGCTTTTCAATCTTGCCTGCGTTTTTAGCATCGGCGTACTCCATTATAGTATTTACCGATTCTTCTTTCGCCCGGTCAATAAATCCGCACGTATTTACAATTACAATGTTTCTTCCACGCCCCCACTTATCATGCTGTACATCATACCCGCCGTGCTCCAATTGCTTCATCATTACTTCGCTATCCACTGTATTTTTAGAACAGCCAAGAGTGATAACGCTAATTTTGTCTTTTTTAATCGCCTTCGTTTTCATGAATTACACAGATTTATTTAAACAGACTTTCGACAAATAGTTTTTTATTGAAGATTTGTAACTTATCAATCTGCTCTCCTACACCAATATATTTCACCGGTATATGAAACTGGTCCGAAATACCTAGCACCACACCACCCTTGGCAGTCCCATCAAGCTTTGTAATTGCTAATGCAGTAACCTGTGTTGCCGCTGTAAATTGCTTAGCCTGTTCAATTGCATTTTGGCCTGTTGAACCATCAAGCACCAGCAATACTTCATGCGGCGCATCCGGTATCACTTTTTGAACCACTCTTTTAATTTTCCCCAATTCATTCATCAGGTCTACCCGGTTATGTAAACGGCCTGCCGTATCTATTATCACTACATCGGCACCTATGGCCAATCCTCTTTCAACGGCCTGGAACGCTACCGAAGCCGGGTCGGCGTTCATCTGCCCTTTTATTATTTCAACATCAGCGCGCTTTGCCCAAACTTCTAATTGGTCCATAGCCGCAGCGCGAAATGTATCAGCTGCACCAAGCAATACTTTTTTACCTGCATTTTTAAACTGGTGCGATAACTTTCCTATGGTGGTAGTTTTACCTGCACCGTTTACACCCACCACCATTACTACATAAGGTTTAACACCGGCAGGTGTATCGAAATTCTCAAGGTCTTCGTTTTTATTTTCGGCAAGCAGGTGTTCAATTTCTTCTTTTATTAACCGGTTCATTTCACCAGTGGTAACAAATTTATCTCTGGCTACCCGCTCCTCAATACGCTTAATAATTTTAATGGTGGTTTGCAATCCTACGTCCGATGATACCAGCGCCTCTTCCAAATTATCCAACACCTCATCATCAATTTTCGATTTACCGGCAACAGCACGCGTAATTTTGGAGAAGAACCCTTCTTTGGTTTTCTCCAAGCCCTTGTCAAGGTCCTGTTTATGTTCTTTGGTAAAAAAGCCGAATAGAGCCATTACTTAGATATTAGATTTGAGATATTAGACGTAAGCTGAATAATTTTATTTAGCGGCATGCCCAACCAATACACTTGTCGTGAAAACAAAAAAGCATCTTTCAGTTAGAGAGATGCTTTTTTGTAAATTATTTTCAATACAGATTACTCTTTGCCGGCAAGAAAATCCTGTACCTTGTCTTTGTGTACAATTTTCTCAAGGAAAGAATATTTGTTGGTCTTTCCCTTTATTGCTTTAATTACTTTAACGTAATCTTTTGAACCTACTACGGTAGCACGGTCAGTACGCGCGTTCTTCGAAATTTTTGCCATGATTCAATTATTTAATTTCTTTATGTAATGTTACTTTTTTCATGAACGGGTTATACTTCTTCAACTCCATTCTTTCGGTAGTTGTTTTCCTGTTCTTATAAGTCATGTAACGGCTCATGCCTGCAATACCTGCTGCACGTTGTTCGGTGCACTCAAGTATCACCTGTATCCTGTTACCTTTTGATTTTTTTGCCATTGTTCCTAAATTTCAAGAAAGATTATTAATTTAATTTGATATCGCCTTTTTTATCCAGCTCCTTTAAGTAAGCGTAGATACCTTTTTTATTGATAGTGCGCAAAGCGGCAGTACACACTTTAAGTTCAACCCATTCGTCTAACTCAGGGATAAAGAACTTTTTCTTCTTTAAATTAGGCAAAAACTTACGGTTTGATTTACGGTTCGAGTGCGAAACGTTATGGCCAAACATTGGGCGTTTACCTGTTAACTCACATACCTTGCTCATGTTTTTTCGATTTTGGAGGTGCAAATATGAAGTTTTTATTACAAAAATCCAAAAAATGAATTTATCAGCTTAAAAATGGTTCATTTATGTTCGAAATATATTGATACCACACATTTTAAAACACACAACAAATTGATAGTCAAATATATAATTTGTTGAATAAATTTGAGGTTAGTTGTAATTTGTAAAAAAATGCCCACACACGCAACCCACCTGCCGGCTTAACCTTATATTTGCGGCGTGAAAAACCCGGTTTCCTTCAACACAGGCATATTAGTTTTCTTCCTGTGCTTTATAATCCAATCGTCTTTTGGGCAAACCATGATTAAAGATTTGAATATTGGTGGAGGGGGTTCCAATCCTTCGAATTTTACCCAATTGGGGAAACTTACTTTTTTTATAGCATTCGATTCGAAACATGGCTACGAGTTATGGGTTACCGATGGCACCGAAAGCGGAACCGAGATGGTAAAGGATATTAACCCCGGTATGGCCGATGGTTGCCGATATAATAATAGCGTAAGCTCAAAGCTTTCAACCATTGTACCTTTGGGCAAAAACGTTTACTTTTTTGCTAATGATGTTGAGCACGGCTTCGAGCTATGGTGCAGCGACGGAACAGAAAACGGCACTCACATGGTTAAGGATATTATGTCAGGACAAATAAGCGCCTCGATTGAGCCAACCTTAGTAAGGGCAGGAAACTACTTGTATTTTGCCGCTAACGATGGTGCATTGGGTAATGAATTATGGAGAAGCAACGGCACCGATACTGGAACACTTTTGGTTAAAGACCTAAATCCAGGCTATAAAAGCTCGAACCCGCAATGCTTTTTTGTGGATAGCAATATGGCTTATTTTGCCGCAAGCGATGGCTCTGCGGGCTATGGACTATGGAAAACAGATGGTTCAGACCTGGGAACAGTTTATATTAAAAATGTTCTACCAACGCCAACAGCTTTTGATTCGGTTCCATATATAAAGTATAAAGGGCAAATTTATTTTAATGGTTACGACCTTGATAATGGGGCGGAGTTATGGAAAACAGATGGAACCACCAGCGGCACCATAATTATAAAAGATATTAATACGGATAAAGAAGGTAGCACACCATGTCTCTTTACCTTATTTAAAGATGAAATAATTTTTGTTGCCAAAACCAGCAAATGCGGATATGAATTATGGCAAACCGATGGAACAGTAACCGGCACCAGCATGCTCAAGGATATTTACCCGGGCAAACAAGGTAGCAACCCACAAAGCCTTACAGTATTAAACGATAAGCTTTATTTTATTGCCAATGACAGTATACATGGACCTAATTTATGGGTAACAGATTTGAGTGATACCGGAACGCATTTGTTACTAAACGACAGCAATCCAGTTCCATTAACTTTCAATCAGGCATCACAAAATTTATTTCTCTCCCGCAATAGATTATACTTTAATGCCAGCACCGGTACAAGCGGCTTTGAATTATGGACTACTGATGGCACATCTGCCGGAACAAGGATGTTGCGCGATTTGTGCCCCGGCATGTGCTCTTCTAATCCGGTTAATTTTTATAGCAGCGATACTACTATTTTGTTTTCGGCCAGCGATGATGAACATGGCAGAGAATTATGGAAGTCAGTGGCGGACAGTACTTTACTTCAGGAAATTAACGAACCTGGCCGGCGCGATGTACGGATAGACCCTTTACGTAAGGAACTAATGGTCTTATCAAGAACAGGCAATGATATTGCCTATATTAAGGTTTTCGACCTAGGCGGGCATGAATTGCTGACACAGGATATTAAAAAACCTATACCAATTTCAATTGATTCGTTTGAAGGGGGCATATATTATATCCGTGCCTACGACAAATTTGACAGGATGATAGCTTTTACAAGGTTTGTGAAGGAGTGGTAACACCTTGTTCTTTTGCTTTAGACCAGGGAGTATTAGTAACCTAAAAGCTGGTTTTAAACCTTAAAACCTGATATTTTAGAAATATTATTGCCTGCCTGCCAACTTGATTGCCATCTTCACAATCTTGTTTAGTAAGTTTTGATTATTTTTATTTTTTTCGTGCAACAAAAGATAACATGCTAAAAGTTTATAAGGGGCTAGTATTAAGTTTTTTAATTCTGGGATTACACTTTTTTTCCTTCGGCTCTATTATTCAGTCGACCAGTCCAACTATGGTTGGCTGTGCAGATACTTTTACTACTAACCTGGCCGGCACTATATATCAATGGGATTTTGGCCCTTATTCATTATCACCAGTTGTTATAGATACTAATAACCAATCGGCCATTGCTTTTTTTTATCAGCCAGGCACGTATGAAATTTATGTAAATGTAATTACAGGCGGCAGTTCGCAGTTAGACTCTTTAAGCATTACCGTTATATCAAGTGGTCAAAATATTACTCTTTCTGCAACAACCGATACCATTTGCGAAGGCGGCCAAATAACTTTTACTGCAAGCACTGGCTTCATCAGGTACGATTTTTTAATTAACGATAGTCTTGTTTCATCAACCACTGCAGATAATTATACTACTACATCATTAGTTCAAGGCGATAGTGTGCGCGTTTTAGCTTTTAATGGAAGTTGCTTTACTAACCCCAGCCCGGCTTTACACCCGGTTGTATTTCCAATACCGGTAGCCGCTACACTTACCAGTTCGGTAGATACTATTTGCGGTGGCGATACAGTTATATTTACCGCTACACCCGGATATGATACTTACAAATTTTACAATGGCGGTTCCGAGCAGCAATCAGGCCCTTCAAACATATGGACTACCTCGCAGTTGCCCCAAGGCAATCACGTTTCTGTGGTGGTAAGCAGAAACGGATGTTATAGCGGTTATAGCAACATTGACTCTGTTTTTGTAAAAACCACACCTTTTGTTACCACCGTTATTGCATCGCAAACTGTATGTGCCGGCGATACAGTAACTATTACCGCAAACCCACCGGGATTAGACGATTATAATTTCTTTATAAATTCTGTAACAATACAAGATAACAACCTTAATACTTACACTTCCTCAACCCTTGTTACCAACGATACTATTAAAGTTATAGGAACATTGCAGGGCTGTTCAAGCCATGTTACTTATCCTATTATAATGACAGTAAATCAGGTGCCTAACGTTACGCTAACCAGTACTTCAGCCAATGATTCAACATGCCAGGGTATTCCGGTAACCTTTACAGCTTCTCCGTCCGGATACGCTACTTATGAGTTTTTTGATACTACCAGTTTACTTCAAAGCACTTCATCAAATACTTACACTACCTCGGCATTAGTAAATGGCAATAGCATTTCGGTAACTGCCGTAAATTTAGGATGTACAAGTCCTGCAAGCGATACTATTGCAATTCATGTTACACCGGCGCCTTTGGTAACTGTTGGTCTAGACCAGGCTGCATGTTTAAATGCCCCACCCGATACATTAACAGGGTTTAGCCCTGCAGGCGGCACTTGGACCGGCACCGGTATTACTGATGGCAATTTAGGTGTATTTACACCTGCAGTTGCAAGCCCCGGCAGTTATGAACTTACTTACACTTATATTGATGCCCCATCCGGTTGCCCCGGTTTCGACAGTATTAATTTTATTGTAAAACCTATACCTACTATCGTTCTTTCACATACCATTAATATTTGCGAAAATCAATCAGCACAATTAAATGCTGTTAGTAACGGTGTTAGTTATAATTGGAACCCATCAACAGATTTAAGTAACCCTAATATATCTAACCCGGTAGCCACCCCTGCACAAACTACTAATTATGTAGTATTGGTTACTGGTGCAAATAGTTGCTTTGATACGGCCTCGGTTGATGTAATAGTTAACCCTAACCCATTGGCAGGCTTTACCGTTTCTAATGTTTGTGCCAACGCTCCTGTAGTATTTACAAATACTTCTGTTCCTATAGCCGGTTCTAACTTCTGGTGGTATTTCGGCGACGGAGCATTATCAACTGATGTTTCCCCTACTCATACATATAACAATCCTGATACCTTTAATGTAGTGCTGATAGCAGAATTGGGGCAATGTTTTGATACAATTACTAACCCGTTGGTTGTATTTCCTTCGGCCATTGCCGGGTTTGATGTGTCGCCCTTATTTGGATATAATGACAACAGCTCACCTATCTCATTTATTGACCAGTCCTTAAATACCGCAGGCTGGTTTTGGGATTTTGGTGATTTAACATCATCAACACTTGAATCGCCAACACATGTGTATACCCAAACAGGTGTTTATACCATAACACTTATAGCCAGCAATCAGGATGGATGTAACGATACAGCTATAAGAACTAACTATGTTACTATCTATCAAACCCCACAAGTATATATACCTAACGTATTTGCACCAAACGCAACCGATGTAGATAATTCGATACTTTTAGTACACGCTAAAGGCGTAAAAGTTTTTGAGTGGGATATATATAACCGGATAGGCGAGAAAGTTTTTCAAAGTCAGGATCCGAATATTGGATGGACTGGAAATTATAAAACCGGCAAGGCGCCTGAAGGCGTTTATTCTTATTACTTAAGAATAGTATTTGAAGATGATACTGTGCGTTACTATAAAGGCTCTATAACGCTTTTACGGTAAAATAAAAGCAAGGCAATAAAAAAGGGGATGAATTTCATCCCCTTTTTTATTTAAATATTTGCGCTATTATTTTTCTTTACGTGCCGCAAGCCATGACTGCCATTGTCCGGGTTCTAAACTGGCTTTTAAGCCTTCGTCACGTGTTACTTTCAGAGCAGCTAGTTTTTTATCAAATTCGGTTCTGCCGATGCTGGCTTCCTGCTTGGCCAGGTCCTGAAACTTTATATAGTAATCCACAAGCGTATTATTCACCTTTTGAAACTGATCGCCATGCAGATGGCAGGCCGCGTTTACCTGCGACACCATTCGCTTAGCCATATTTTGAGGCGATTCGGATTGATGAGCAACAGGTGGTTGAACAGTGGTAGCTGTTTGCGCCTGTGTTGTTGCAAATAATGAACCTGTTATTGCAGCAAGAAAAAAGATTCTTTTCATAATTGTTTTATTTTAGTTCGAAAGTATAATAATTCTGTTAAACATTTTTGATTGGGGAATTAATTTTTGAGTTTAGCCAAAATGGAGCCGAAGCAAACCATAAAGTTTTTTAGATACGATTCGCCCGAATATAAGCTGGCGCTTGAGTTACGTACAAAGGTTTTGAGAATACCTCTTGGGCTAAATTTTACTGATGCTGAATTAAGAAAAGATGTTACAGACATACATTTTGGCCTGTTTGAAGGCACCGGAATTATTGCCTGCCTTACACTTAGCAGTGCGGGAAAGGGCAGGGTGAAAATGCGCCAGGTAGCTGTGGCTAATAATGTACAGGGCAAAGGGCTTGGAAAAGCGTTATCTGCAGCTGCTGAACGGTTTGCAAAAGAGCGCGGTTTTAAAAGCATATTTTGCCATGCCCGAAAAACAGCTGTGCCATTTTATGAAAAACTGGGCTATAAAATTACCGGAGATGAATTTACGGAGGTGAATATTCCTCATTACAGCATGGAAAAGCGACTGGAATAAAAATATATTTGAGGCCGATATGACAAAGAAAACCCACACACACGCAATTATAATTGTTTTAATTGCTTTACTACCTGTTGCAATATCTTCATGCAAATCGTGTAATAAAAGTAACACGCCTGATATAACAAAGAGCGATACAACCGCTAACAGCACTCCGGCACACAGCATTAATTTACCGCATGCCGATACTTCGCTAATTCCGGTGTTTTCTAAAATACTTGATGAGGCTTTTGATGCCAGTGCTAAAAAAGACTATGATAAACTGGCCAACTATATTGTATACCGGGGCATTAACCAGGCACGCTTTGGAAACGATGTTTTTAATGCAAAACATAACGATGAAAAAGCTGTAGTAAAAATAACCTCAGAAGTATTTAATAAATGGAACGCCGGAATAGATACCCGCGACTACCCACGCGTATTCGATTACTCGCAGCCTAACACCAAACCCATGATGGTGCTTGAAGTTATTTTTGTTTCGAAAAAGAAAATCGAGCGCAAATTTTTCGGCTTTATTAAAATTAATGATGATTATAAAATTGCAGATGTTACTTCGGGAATGTAAAAAAATGGTTGGCAATGTTGCCAACCACTATAAAAAAATTAGCATCTCGCTTCCCTTACAAATGTATCACCTCCCCATAAGCAGCAGCGGCAGCTTCCATAATTGCCTCGCTCATGGTTGGGTGTGGGTGTATAGATTTAATAATTTCATGTCCGGTAGTTTCCAGCTTGCGAGCTACCACTACTTCGGCCGCCATTTCGGTTACATTGGCGCCTACCATGTGGCAGCCTAACCATTCACCGTATTTAGCATCGAATATTACTTTTACAAAACCGTCTTTAACTCCTGCAGCGCTGGCTTTACCAGAGGCTGAGAATGGGAATTTCCCAATTTTTAATTGGTAGCCTTTTGCTTTTGCTTCTTCTTCAGTCATACCTACCGATGCAACTTCAGGCGAACAATAAGTACATGATGGGATATTGCCATAATCAATAGGCTCAGGATTTTTACCAGCAATTTTCTCAACGCAGGTAATTCCTTCAGCCGATGCTACGTGAGCTAAGGCCGGCCCCTTAACTATGTCGCCAATGGCGTACACACCGGGCACATTTGTTTTGTAAAAGTCATCAACTACTACCAACCCTTTTTCAGTCTTCACTCCAACCTCTTCTAATCCAATTCCTTCAAGATTGGTGGTAATGCCTACTGCTGAAAGCACTACATCGCATTCAATTTTTGTAATTTTTCCATCTTTAGCCTTTGCGGTAGCCACACATTTTTTACCAGTGGTGTCAATGCTTTCAACCGAGGTACCGGTAATAATATCTAGTCCCTTCTTTTTAAAAATGCGCTCCATTTCTTTCGAAACCTCCTTATCTTCTCTAGGTAAAATGTTATCCAGAAACTCTACTACCGTTACTTTTGTACCCAGGGTAGCATAAAAATAAGCGAACTCCATACCAATAGCGCCGCTGCCTATTACTAACATGCTTGCCGGTTGTTGCGGCAAAGTCATTGCTTCGCGGTAGCCTATAATTTTCTTTCCGTCTAACTTAATATTGGGCAGCTCGCGGGTGCGTGCGCCGGTAGCTAGTATAATGTGCTTCGCGGCGTATTCGATTTTCTTCCCAGCCGCATCTGTCACCTCCACTTTGCCACCTTTTTTTAGCTTACCGGTACCGGTAATAACATCAATTTTATTTTTCTTCATCAGGAACTGAACACCTTTGCTCATGCCATCGGCTACCCCTCTGCTGCGTTTAACTATACCTGTAAAATCTGGCTTGCCAGCGCCTACCGTAATGCCGTAATCGGCAGCGTGATTAATATATTCGAATACCTGTGCTGATTTTAATAATGCTTTTGTAGGTATACAGCCCCAGTTAAGGCATACACCGCCTAAATTTTCGCGTTCAACAATTGCAGTTTTTAATCCTAATTGCGATGCACGGATTGCTGCTACATATCCACCTGGGCCACTGCCTATAACTATTAAGTCGTAATTCATAATATAGTATTTAAGGGTGCAAATAAACAGATTCTACAATAAACACGAAAAAAATATGCTAAAAACATAAACGGCACCCCTAAAAAGAGGTGCCGTTTATGTTTTGATTGGCAATTATAAATACCTTCTTATAATTTATTAAATATAGCCGACTGTTGTCGCTTAGTATTCAAATCAATGATATGAATAACGTAAGAACCTGATGATAGATCATGGATATCGAAAGTGTTCAACAGCTTGCCATTAGTTACGAATTTATGAACTATTTTTCCGTTAACATCAACAATGCTAATTTCAGCATCAACTACTGTGCTCCATTGCAAATTTAATTGCTCTGCCGCAGGGTTAGGATAAATTTTTACCTGGTTATTGTCACCTATCGAATTAATACCATTCGTAAAAGTTACTGTCACAGGATTTCCAACAACTGTGCAGTTATGGCTATCTGTTACAGTTACTGTATACGAACCGGGCACAAGATTTGAAATGGTAGCGCCGGTATCAAGGTTATTCCAGTTATAAGTATACGGAGCTGTGCCAGATGTTGCATTAACTGTAATAGAACCATCAGCCGTTGTAGAACCGCTGGCAGGTGTATTGGTAACTAAACTTTCAGTAGGGTTAGAATAAATTGTGATATAGCCATTATGAATTGCCATATCAGAACCGAAAGCGTTGGTTGCTATTAACGTTACATCAGAGCTACCGGCAGCAGAATAAACTACCTTGGGGTTTTGTGCTGTAGAGGTAGACGGGCTGCCATTGGTAAAAGTCCAGTGCCATGACGTTGGAGTATTAGTCGACATATCCTGAAACTGAACCGTATCTCCCGCACAGCCACTATTAGGATTTGCTGAGAATTGAGCTAAAGGCGTATAACCTGTAACACATGCAACAGCCGCTATATTATTACCATAAGTAAAAGTATAATCGGTTAAATATGAGGCCCAGCTTCCATCAGAAAGCTGCTCCCATCCATTACCATCTACTCCGGGATCTACAATATTAGTAAACAAAGCAATAGTATCACCCTCAATAGTAGGCAATACCACTCCTACATAAAAAGTAGTATCAGTAAGCGCAACCGATGAATTAAACGGTACATAAATTGAGATTGTTTGAAAATATGTATAGCTGGCTGTAACTTCAGCTGCTATCTGTCTAAGTGTAATTGTGGCTGAATCAAATACTGCGCCCGGAGAGCCCCCAGTACCACTGTTATCCCATGCATAAACCTTTACCAGGTTGTTAGAATCTGCTGGATTAATGGTTGCTAAGCCAAAAGATAAGAACGCTCCATTTATGTGCGCCCCTATGGTTCCAGTAAATCCTTCTGCCTTTGCCATGTCAGTGTAACTGTTATTACCTGAGGCGTAACCGGTACCGGTATATCCAAGAGCATTAAGCGTATATAATGCAGGCGTATCAAGAGGAGATACCAAATTAAAAATAGTATCGCATATGCTAACCTGAGCTTGACAAACGCTAAGTGCAAAAGTAAAATAGCTACTAATTAGAGCTGAAGAAAGATCAATAGGGCCACTATTGGTATATGCCGTTCCCACAAGAGATAAAGGGTAATTACCTACAGTATCGGAAGTGGTACCCGAAAACCATATACAAGCATGGCTACCACCAAGAATAGTGCCTGAAGCGGGATTGAAAGTGTAATTGATATTTACCGGCCTGCCGGAAATATCAGAAACATGAACAGAATCTACAGTTATAAAGCCGAAACTTGATGGAACATATATTTGCACAGATCGCCCATAGGATGTGCCCTGTTCAATACAGGGTAAAGATGCTGGCGAGAAGCCAGGGGTAAAGTTGTTATTATCAATAACACATTGTGCCTTTGTGTTGGTGTGTGCAAGTATTAATGCACAAATTGAAAACAGTGTAAACAGTTTTTTCATAATATTTTTTTACTGAGTTTTTAAAAACGGCTGTAAATTTATAAAAAAGATAGAGATAAGCGCATTGTGTAAATAGTGAAATATTTTTTACCCAATTTTAACACCGACAAGGATAAATAGTTGGAAATTTATTGAAGTGCCTTAAACACACCTATCTATCTTAAGGCCCCCCTTTGTAGATGGGTTAAGTTTAAAACAATAATATAAAGGTTGTATTATTTTAAATCAACCACTTTAACTCCTGGATGCTTTTTGGGGTCGAAAACAAATGCGTCGTCAGGCACACTTGTGCTGTTTGCTTGCTTTGTTATTTTATAGATATAACGGGTACCATTTTTTTCATAAACTTTCGATTCAATTATTTCAAGAGAAGCGTCATCTATACTTATATCAACCTTAAAGTAACTAAGCTTTTTATTTGGCACGGCCATTTCAATTACGGTTGTCTTTTTGCCGTTAACTACTTTCTTTTCTTTTATCTGGTATAGGTTCCCTTCCTTATAAAGAGTGAAAATTTTTGATGGTGAAAAAACATCATCAGTCTCTTCAAAAAGATTTACTTCAACTTCTTTCTCCTCAGGTACATATGTCCAAATAGTTTTACCATCGCAAAATATTTGCCGCTCTTTAACCGAAACTTTAAACTTGGCACCTTGCAATAATATTTGCCCTGTTAAAGTATCAACATACTTCCTATCATCATCTTCTACCTTTAGTTTAGGGCGCTGTATTAACAGCTTAAAGTTTGCTGAGATATTTTTATACGCTTTATATTTTTCGGTTACCTTTTGCAAAAGCTTTGCTGCCTCCTCATCTTTACCGGGGTTTTGCGCCTGTGCAAAAAAAAAGGTTGAGCATATTACAAATGCGAAAAGGGAAAAAACTCTTATTGATTTAATCATGTTATTATTGAGAACAGGCTTTAAACAGCTTAAATAGGTTCCCGTAGTTTAAGCAAATACTGTTCCAATTCCGATTCGGTTTTAAATTTAACCTCACGTGCCTTCGTGCCAAGGTTGTCGCCCACAATACCAGCCTCTTGCAGCTGATCCATAAGGCGGCCTGCGCGGTTATAGCCCAGTTTTAACCTGCGTTGAATTAATGAAGTGGAACCCATTTGGTTTTGAACAATTACACGTGCAGCATCTTCAAATAAATCATCGCGCTCGCCTTCAATCAAAAACTCCTCTCCTGCTTCTTTCTCTTTAGGGTCAATATATTCAGGTAATAAGAAAGGTACAGTATAACCTTGCTGCCTGCTTATAAAATCGCGCACATGTTCTACTTCTGGTGTATCAACAAAACCGCATTGCAAACGAATCATATCACTACCCACCGAAAGCAGCATATCGCCACGGCCAATCAATTGCTCTGCACCACCGGCATCAAGAATTGTTCTTGAATCAATTTTCGAAGTAGTTTTAAATGCAATACGCGCCGGGAAGTTGGCTTTGATGGTACCGGTAATAATATTTACCGATGGGCGCTGTGTAGCAAGTATTAAATGTATACCAATAGCACGCGCTAACTGCGCAAGCCTTGCAATAGGCATCTCAACTTCCTTACCGGCGGTCATAATAAGGTCGGCAAACTCGTCAACTACTAATACTATGTAAGGCAAAAATTTGTGGCCATTCTGCGGGTTAAGTAACCGGTTAACAAATTTGTGATTGTACTCTTTTAAGTTTCTGCATTGCGCTTTTTTCAACAAGTCATAACGCTGATCCATTTCAACACACAATGCATTCAAAGTATTAACCACCTTTCGAGTATCGGTAATAATAGAGTCATCTTCACCAGGCAGCTTAGCCAGGAAGTGGTTTTCTAGTGCCTCATATAAACTTAACTCCACTTTTTTCGGGTCAACCAAAATAAGTTTAAGTTGTGATGGATGTTTTTTATAAAGTAATGAAACCAGAATTGAATTAATACCTACCGATTTTCCTTGTCCGGTAGCACCTGCCATTAATAAGTGCGGCATTTTTGCAAGGTCGGCCACATAAATTTCGTTGCTGATAGATTTACCCAGCACAATCGGAAGTTCAGCTGTTGAATTTTGAAATTTCTCCGAAGCCAATAATGAGCGCATGGAAACAATTTCCTTATGTGCGTTTGGCACTTCAATACCCACAGTTCCTTTACCAGGTATAGGCGCAATAATACGTATACCAAGGGCAGCAAGGCTCAGTGCAATATCATCTTCAAGGTTCTTGATTTTCGATATACGAACACCCGGTGCCGGTACAATTTCGTAAAGTGTAACTGTAGGGCCAATTGTTGCTTTTATTTTCGAAATTTCGATTTGATAATTATTAAGCGTTGAAATAATTTGATTTTTATTACGCTCTAATTCCTCAGCATCTATTTTTACTTTATCACTACCATATTCTTCAAGCAATTCAAGTTCAGGGAATTTATAATTTGATAGATCAAGTGTAGGATCATAATTAGTACCAATGGCACCGGTATTTTCGGTTGCCAGCTCTTCTTCTACTGTTTCGCCCAATTCAAGTTCAAGATTGGGTTCTTCTTTAGCAATATCTTTTTTTGATGGCTTAGGCTTTTCGTTTATCACCGTCATTTCCATTTCCTGCTCTTCAATGCTTTCAATTTCCAGGTTAATAGGCGCGTTTACTACCTCATCGCTTAAGCTCATTATATTATCTTTTGCGAATATATTTTCGCTATCATCTTTAAACGCAGGCACAACTATTGTAGCAGCAGCAACAGGTACGGCCGCTTCTTCCTTTTTATTCAAGCCATCAAAAACATTCAGCAGAAAATCGAAATTGATGTTGTATACAATTACAACAAATGCAAGCGCACTAACTACTAAAGAAGCAACTACACCAGCCGGTTTCAGCAACCCGGTAAGATAGCCACCTTGGCCGGTAAGATAATTACCAAATGCACCACCCCACGCCAAAACACTGCCTGGAAGAATTATTGAGTTTAAAAATGCCAACGCAGATGAAAACCATACCACACCGATGAAAGAATAAATGGCAATTTTAATAACCGGAAAAATATTTTTGCGCATCAACAAATTGAAACCGATAGCAAAACTCATTAATACAAACAGGTATGATGAAAGGCCAAAAAGATTATTGATAAACAAATGCGATAACCATGCACCTAAACGCCCCAAAGCATTTTTTACCTGTACTGAATTATCTGTAAGCGTAGCTATGCCTCCATTAAATACTTCGCTCTGATCATCAGCCAAAGTAAAAAGATACGAGGTAAACGCTACCGCTAAAATGAAAGAGAACATAACAAACAACAATCCGCTTATTTTCGAAAGGCGGCCATCGTTCCACCAGGTAGGCTCTGGCGCAGTTTCTTCCTTAGTTTTTTTCGCAACTCTTTTTTCGCGAATGGGTTTTAGCGGCTTTTCTTCTTCTAAAACTTCTTCGGGTTCTTTCTTCTTTTTTGGGCTAATTTTTACTTCTTCCATTCCTATATAATGTGCTACTAAATTCAGCATAAGCAGGCGCATTTGTTCATTCTATAACGCGAACTTATTCACAGCAGGTATATAGGTGTATACAACACCTATGTTGTGTATTGAAAATGAATCAGTTACATGCACTTAAGCCGAAATAGAGGCAAATAGTTTTTATGAAAAAAGTCTTTTACATCTCCTTCAATCTAACCTATAAAAAGGAAGCGCCCCTAAATTTTAGGGGCGCTTCCTTTTTTATATTACCGGTACCGGTAGTATTAGAATTTGAGAATCTTAAACTCGGTCCTTCTATTCTCCTGATGCTCTTCATCTGTGCAAGGAACAATCACCTTACCCTCGCAGGCACATTTGTTTACCAGCCTTGTTTCCCCGTAACCGGCAGCAATCATACGCTTGCCGTCCACGCCTTGGCTGGCGATGTAGTCAACGGCTGATTCAGCACGCTTGCTCGATAGCTGCTGGTTGTATTTCATACTTCCTCTGCAATCGGTGTGCGAGCTCAGCTCTATTTCCAGGGTCGGGTTGTCTTTCATCACCTTCACTAATTTATCAAGTTCTTTGGCTGCATCCGGGCGGATATACCATTTGTCGAGGTCATAATAGATATTCTCGATTTTGATGGCTACTCCCTTCTTCACTTTCTCCAGTTCCAGCACTGAGTAAAGTGTTGCCGGCGCTGTTTTGCCTATACTCGATTGGGTAGTGGTTACCGACAGGTATTTAGTTTCCGGGTCACCGGTCTCTTTCGAGCCTTCTATCCGGTAATTGGTTTCCTTATCTAAAGTAAATTTGGCTTTGCCGTCTTTATCCGCAGTGGCTTCTTCTGTTTTGTTTGTAGTCAGGTTCGTCAGTTTTACTTTCGCGCCTTCTAAGGGGTCTCTTGTTTTCTTGTCGATAACGGTTACCTCTAATATAATACCTCCGATAGAAGTCAGTGGTATTTTCACTAAGTCGGGTTGCGGCTTAATATCCTGGGTAATTTCATTAGGCACATAGTTTTCTTTTGAGCCTGCAAACTTGTAACGCTTGCCCGGGGTGACAGAGAAGCTGAACTCTCCGTTCTTGCCGCTCTTCATGCTGTCTATGGTCAGGTCTTCCTGCTTTAATACTACTTCTGCGTCCGGTAGCATTACGCCGCTGGCAGCGTCAAATACTATACCGTTTACAATCACTCCCTTTTTGTTGAAGCTGTAAATATCATCATCTCCCTGTCCGCCCGGGCGGTTTGAGCTGAAGTAGCCTCTTTTGTTATCGGTAGTAATTACATAATTAAAGTCGTCCGAGTTGGTGTTGATCGGGTAACCTAAGTTCTCTGCCTCGCTCCAGCCGGTTACTTTCGTTCCTGTTTTTGTGGGATTGGATGAGTAGATGTCTAATCCACCTAATCCCATATGCCCGTCGGAAGCAAAATACAGCGTGCCGTCATCGGCTATAAAAGGGAACATCTCATTGCCCGAGGTATTGATCTTGGCTCCTAAGTTTACCGGTATACTCCATGCTCCGCCTATTTCCCTGGTGCACATATATAAGTCTGCGCCTCCGTAGCCTCCCGGCTTATCGCTCGAGAAGTAAAGTGTTTTGCCATCTCTGGTTAAGGTTGGGTGGCCTGCCGAGTATTCTTTGTCGTTAAAAGGTACGGCTTCTGTGGCTTCATCCCCCCAGCGGTTCTGGTCCGCCAGCCATGATATTTTATAGATCTTCAGCTTCACGGTTTTATCGGCTGCGAAGAAGGCTCTTCTGCCGTTAAAGTTGCTGCGGTCAAAATACAGTTCCTGCATCTTGTCGTTATAGCTCGTCGTTCCCTGGTGGAATCTTCTGTTGGGTTCTTTGCCAGGTATCAGCTGGCATTTATTAATAGCGCCTGTGCTGTCTTCTTTAAAGGCCTGGTATATTTTTAAGAAGCTGGCATGGGTCCAGTCGTCTTTATGTTTTACATAGGCTTCTTCATAGCGGTTTGAGCTGAAGAAGATACCGGTATCTTTATACAGCGATACGCCGAAGTCAGAATATTTGCTGTTGGTCTTTAAGTTCTGGATATCGTAAAAGCCTTTGTCTTTGCTCAGGTCTTCTACTTTATCAATGCCATCCATTTTTTCTTTTACGCTGGCGTCCATCGGGGCTGCGTCTGCATAGGCTTTATACGATACTTTGGCCTCAGCGTATTTCTGGTTAGCGCGTAATGCATCGGCGTAGTAAAGCTTGTCTATCACATCGGCATTGGGCATTTGTACTAACTGGGCGTAGTATTTCTCTGCTTCTACCCAGTTATTGGTTAACCGGTAGCTGTCAGCTAACCGCTGCACTACGTGTACGTCTTTAGGGTCTTTTTTAAAGGCCCGCAGGTAGTAGGCTATTGCCTTCTGGTAGTCGAACTGTTTGTAATACCAGTCTCCTACTTTTACCACCGGCCGCTCTGCCTGTGTTGTTCCCGACAGCATCACTGCCATCACCACCAGCACCAGTATTTGCTTCAATCTCATAGTC
>CAIXGR010000065.1 GCA_903919075.1 uncultured Bacteroidota bacterium
ACACACAAGTTGGCGGCTATTGTGCATCGGTTAATACTTGGGGAGGTCAGGGCTATGGTGGTTATGGTGGCTCTGCACCTGTAGGCCAAGCTAGCAGCGGCGGATGTGATGGTGGTAATGGTAATAACTGGTGCTGCAGTTGTTCGTATTCTAGTGGAGGTGGGGGTGGAGGCCTTAATAGCGGGGGGCAAGGCGGTTATGATGGTTGTTATAATAGTCCTAACAGTAGCCAAATTGGCACACAAGGTCAGGGCGGTTACTATGGAGGCAACTATCCCGGATGTAATGACCAAGCAGGCGGTGGTGCTGGATTTTATGGTGGTGGTGGTGCGCAGCCTGGTAACTGTACTAATGGAGCCGGGGGTGGTGGTTCCTCGTGGGTAAGCCCACATTTAACTAACGTAAGTTTTTATGGCTATAGTCAAAGTGCACAATGTTACTACAATGGTAGTAACATTGCATCAAATGGTTACAACGGCTATGTAATATTTACTTGGTAAGATATCGTAATTCTAAATTATAGAAAGAAGCCGTTTCAAAAATGAAACGGCTTCTTTTATTATGGAAAAGGATGAGTAATTTTGTAGCAAAGCAACATATAGATTCTTTTTTTAAGCAACCGAAAAAATGGCAGCACAAACTTTTGATTTAATAGCCGGCGATGTCAAGAACCGCAAGTTTGCGCCGGTATACTTTTTGTGTGGTGAAGAGCCTTACTATATTGATGAGTTGGCTAACCTTATAGAGCAACATGCTTTAAACG
The DNA here is from genome assembly GCA_903919075.1 of uncultured Bacteroidota bacterium. Lineage (GTDB taxonomy): Bacteria > Bacteroidota > Bacteroidia > Chitinophagales > LD1 > Bog-950. The sequence goes on from CAIXGR010000065.1 coordinate 764, forward strand.
ACATGGTAAAGGCCTTTAATCAAACAATTGTTTATGGCAAGGATGTGAATGCCCGGCAGATTATTGAAACCTGTGGGCGCCTGCCTATGATGGCGGAGCGGCAGTTGGTTATTGTAAAAGAAGCCCAGGCATTAAGTTTAAAAGAGGATGAAGAAAAACAATATCTGGCCTACCTTAAACATCCGGTAAAAAGCACTGTGCTAGTATTTGCATGGAAACACGGAACACCTGATGGCAGAAAGTCATTTGGTAAGGAGGCCAAGAAAAGTGCTGTGTATTTCGAATCGAAACCGCTATATGAAAACCAAGTCGCAGCTTGGATAAAGAATTGGCTCAGTCAAAAAAAATATAAAATTGAAGCACAAGCTGCCGAGCTGATGGTTGAGTTTGCAGGCAATGATATTTCAAAAGTAGTAAACGAACTTGAGAAGCTTATCATTAATAAACAGCCGGGTGCTACTATTACCTTAGATGATATTGAAGCCGGTGTTGGTATTAGTAAAGAGTTTAATGTTTTTGAATTAAACAATGCGCTTGCTGCGCATAACAAAACAAAGGCTTATCAAATTGCAAATTACTTTGTTGCAAATCCTAAAAACGGCCCCTTGGTATTGGTGTTGGGAACCATGCAGGGATTTTTTACTAAAGTTTATCTCTGCCATCAAAACAAAAGCTTACCTGATAAAGACCTTGCATCGGTTTTAAAAGTAAACCCGTTTTTTGTAAAAGATTATAAGGTTGCATTGAAAAATTACAGCGAACAAAAACTGGAAGAGATTTTTTACATCCTAGAAGAATACGATTTACGTTCAAAAGGAGTTCACAATGGTGCAATGAAAGAGGGCGAGCTATTAAAAGAAATGGTGGGTCGTGTATTAAACTAGTTTATCGTTTAAAAAAGCTGAAGATTATATTGAAGATGAATCGAACATTCTTATTTGTGCTCATGTTTTTTTGTCAAATAGTTTCTGCACAAAAAAATGAATTGCCCGTAAAAATTATTGAAGCAACTTCTCGAGAATGGGTTTCAGGAGTACCGGGAGGAAGGTCAGGCACAAACTATATTATTAAAATTTATCTCAGCACTAATACTGTAAAGTTTACTAATTTATGGATAGGGAAGAAGTCTGTTCCGTTTGAAGAAGAGTTTTTTTCGCAAAACAAGCATACTGCAGAAGAAGGGGACTCGATACTACTTACATACAATCATATCAATGGATTGAATGATAAAGGTACTAGTTCAAGGCGCAGGCCGCCTCATTTCAATGATGGTGCGGCTTTAGTGGGATGTTTGATAGATGGGAAGGCAAGATATTTAACCGTAAAAAAAATCAAAAAACTTCAACCTTCGTTAGGCAAGTAGAATACTACGGGTTTTCTTTTCATCGTTTTTTATTTCCGCAATAAGTGCTTCAGCCGAGTCGAATTTTTTTTCATCGCGGATATATTCTACAAATTCGATGGTTATGTTTTCGCCATAAACATCTTTATCAAAATCAAGAATGTTGACCTCAATAGTTTGTTGCTTGCCATTAAAAGTAGGATTATAGCCTATGCTTAACATACCCTTGTATTTATTCCCATGCCGGTAGGCATATACAGCGTATATCCCTGTTTTGGGAATTAATTTAAATTCATCAGTTACATCAATATTTGCCGTTGGAAATCCAAGCTTTCTGCCATTTTGCAAACCGCGGACTACCGTTCCACTTAGCGTATAATTATGTCCAAGTAATTCATTTGCCAGTTTTACTTCTCCTTTATTCAGTGCTTCTCTGATTTTTGTAGAACTGATTTCAATGTCATCAAGCATCTCTTCCGAAATTTCTTCCATTTCATAGCCGAAAGTCAATTTCATTGATTCCAACAAATTATAATGTCCGATGCGGTCCTTACCAAATTTATGGTCGTACCCAATTACAATATATTTGGGTTGAAAATTATTTACTAAAAAATTACGGATATAGTCTTCGGCATTCTGTTCAGAAAAATCGCGGCTAAACGGAACAATTACAACGTTGTCGATACCGTATTTTTCAAGCAGCGCAATTTTTTCGTCAATAGTATTTAATAGTCTAAGCGATTTGTCTTCCGGGTTAATAACTATTCGGGGGTGTGGGTGAAAAGTGATGATTATGCTTTCGCCATTTATCTGTTTTGAAAGAAGCTTTATTCTTGTGATCAGTTTTTGATGGCCTTTATGAACCCCATCAAAAGTACCGATGGTGATGACAGAATTTTTAAACGATGGAAGATGATTAAGTTCTCTGAAAACACGCATAAAGCAAATATAGTAACAGACTGGTTAACTGGTTAAATCCTCTGAAGGTTCATCGAATATTGCCTGAGTAAGCTTGTCAATTTCCCAAGCATCTCGCAAATGAAATGCTCCAATTTTTGTTCGGCAAAGACTAGATAAATAAGCTCCACTGTTAAGTGCCTTGCCAAAGTCATAGGCCAGCGAGCGGATATAGGTTCCTTTACTGCAAACTACTCTAAAGTCTACCTGAGGTAAAGCAATGGCAGTTAATTCAAACTCTTTAATAGTTACACTGCGAGATTTCATCTCGACACTTTTGCCTTTCCTAGCTTTAATATAAGCCGCTGTACCATCTATTTTAATGGCCGAGTATATTGGCGGGATTTGTTCAATTTCGCCAATAAAAGGCTTTATAGTTTCAAATAAAAGCTGTTCATTGATATGGCCGATGGGGTAGGAGGTATCAATGGCCTGTTCCGAATCGTAAGTGGGGGTTGTTGCACCAATATAAAAAGTACCGGTGTATTCTTTGTCAAGGCCGGTAAACGCATCAATTTGCTTGGTCATTTTACCGGTACAAATTATTAGTAACCCTGTGGCAAGTGGGTCAAGTGTGCCGGCATGCCCTACCTTCATTTTAACCCCGTATTTATTTTTGAGCGCGAATCGTATTTTATTCACAACATCGAACGATGTCCAATTCAAAGGTTTATTTACCAGTAGAACTTCACCTTCTTCGAAGTTCATTTAGTTAATATCAAGTTTGTGACCAAGCGCCATTAATACTAAAATAGTTACGCCTAAAGCTATACGGTAGTACCCGAAAAATTTTAATCCGTACTTGGCAATCAGGTCAAGAAAGAATCTGATGGCAAGCATACCAACTATAAAAGATACCACATTGCCCAAGATTAAAAGGTCAATATCCTGTCCCTTTATCATATCGTATACATTCACCAGTTTATACGTGGCGGCTACCGAAATTGTGGGAACGCCTAAGAAGAAAGAAAATTCAGCAGCCTTTTTAATACTGAATTTTTGAGTAAGCCCACCAATTATAGTTATTGCCGAACGTGAAACACCAGGTAACATAGCAATGGGCTGAAAAAGCCCGATAATAAATGATTGTAGCCAAGTTACATTTAGTAGTTGCACTTCGCGTGTAACCTCTATGCCAAACTCATTAGGCTCTTTAAAGGTGGCTAAATCTTCATCGATGGGAATATTTTCAATTTGTTTTCTGAAAATAATATCGGCCACAATTAGGGCAATCCCCCCAATCACCAAAGACACTGCCACGGTGAATACGCTTGATAACAGTCGGTCTATTTTATCATTTAAAAAATAACCACATATACCTGCAGGTATAAACCCTACAAAAAGTTTAAGATAAAAATTAAGCCCCTGAAAAAATCTCTTCCGGTATAAAAACAATACGGAAAGAATGGCACCAAACTGAATATTGACAATAAAAACATTTGTCAAAGTGCTTCTTTGCATTTTCATTAAACTTTCGGTCAATATCATGTGCCCGGTAGAAGAAACAGGTAAAAACTCCGTTAGTCCTTCAACAACAGCAAGTACAACCGCTTCAACAGTGGTCATTGAGTCTTAGGTCTTTTTAAGATAGCAAAAATTTCAATGGCGAAACCAATCATGATAACAATTGGAGCCAGTGTAATACGCCTGAAACTATATAATTCTTCTTTCGGAAAAACGTTTGGGTCGGTTGTAGCACCGCCGCTCATTAGCATAAATCCTAACAAAATAATAACCACCCCGGCTATCATAATGAAATAATTTGTGCTATCGAAAATGAATGGCGGCAGAGCAACGTTTTGCTTTGGATTGGTTATTATTTGTTTTTCCTTTTGTGGTTGTTGTTTAGTTGCCATTTTGTTTAGTATAGGTCTTCCACTTTCATACGCAAATAACGAAATACTGCGGTAAGTGTACTGAAAAATGAAATTAAAATTCCGAACAAGATAATTCCTGCTGAAAGCAGGGCAAAAGTAATTAAATCCCTCTGTAAACCAAGTTCCGGTAAAGTCCGGTCGAAATAATATAAAAGGCCGCTTATTATGAGGCACGAAATAAGCCCACCAACAAAACCATTCACAATACTTTTACCCAAAAATGGCCTTATTATAAACCATCTTGTGGCACCAAAAAGCTGCATGGTTTTAATAACAAACCTGTTCGAGAACATCGCTAACCTTATAGTATTGAAAATTAGTGAAATGGCAAAAGCAAGTATGATTCCCGCCACTATTAATATGATAAATGAAGCACTGCGTATATTTTTATCAAGCGACTCTAAAATTTCATTTTGTATGCTAACTTTTGATACCCCTGGTATTTTTGAAATCTCTGGCTTAATAAATTGAAAACTATCCTTGTTGGCATAATTTTCACGCAAATTCACGATGAATGAAGCATAAAGAGGGTTGTATTCAAGAAAATCTGTAGAAAGCTCAGGATCATCCTTTTTTAAGATTTTAAGAGCTTCATCTTTCGATACTAACTTTACATTTTTAATGTATGACTTTTCAAGCAATATTTTTTGAATTGAGGTGATTTTGCCAGCCGCCAGACTATCGCTTATTTGCACCTCAATCTTCAGGTTTTCTCTGAAATCGGTTGAAATTCTATGCGCTTCAATTAGCATAACCGCAGCTGTGCCAATGATGAACAAAACGAGTGAAATGCCGAAAATGGCGTAAAAATAAGAGGTGTGTTTACTGCCTGCCACTTTAAAATTTAATAGGTCAAACTTATGCGAATCTGAACTACCGCGCAAATTAGTTTATAAATATGAATTGTGGATTGTCCAAAAAAAGGTCAGCGGGGGTTGATTTGAAAGAAGTGGTTTTGACCTTAGCTACAATTCGGTATTAAAGCAAAGGCTTTTATCTGCTTCACACAGTGCGTTTTAGCTCCTTAAAATTATAATGTGGATTTATGGTGCATAAGCTCTTTTATATATTATTCGCAGAAAAAAGCAGTAACAGTTTGTTCTTATTCGGAAAAAATTATTTTTGCGCCCTAAATAAAAGGGACGCTTATGTTTTGGACACTTGAATTAGCATCATACCTCGAAGATGCGCCCTGGCCATCTACTAAGGATGAATTGATTGATTACGCCATCCGTTCAGGTGCGCCTGTTGAGGTAATTGAAAATCTGCAGGAGTTAGATGACGATGGAGAAATGTACGAAGGTATTGAAGATATATGGCCTGATTATCCTACTAAGGAAGATTTCTTTTTTAATGAAGACGAGCATTAATATTTAAGCTCCTGGGCCTAAACTTTCCAGCAGTGTTTTCATAATTGTGATTACACCATAAATCTACCAGCAAAATATTGTAATATATTCTACCGGCATTGCAATAAGTATGCGACGATCATTCGTATACGTTGTTTGGCAGTCAGGATTGAGAAATTTGCGCGATTGATTTTTCATATTCATCTTATTGTTACAGGCTGACAGTCTTTTGATTAAAATGAAGCGAATAGTTGAAGTATATATTTTAGCTTAATGAAAAAAGCGCTATTCATTACCGTTCTCATTTTTTACTATCCTTTTTTTAATTGCGCATCGGCGCAGGTAAAAATTTTATTTGATTGCACCAAAGCCGAAACGGCTGGCAATGCCGATTGGGTGATTGATGCTGATTTGCATAATATGGATTGGCTTCCAAATGCAATGGTGGGTACAGGCAACGAATCGAACGCACAACATCTTCCCTCGCCTGCACAAACTTCGGTAACCTCGTCAACCGCGGAAACTTATTGGGATGGCGCTCTTTCAGCATGGGCCATTGGCCTTGTAAAAAGTGGCTATTGGGTCGAAAGCCTTCCTTACAACGGGCACATAACATATAATGATGGATCCAACTCTCAAGACTTATCCAACTATAAAGTATTCGTAATTGATGAACCGAACATCAGGTTTACTGCTAATGAAAAATCGGCGCTTATTCAGTTTATTCAAAACGGAGGTGGCTTATTTATGATTTCAGATCATGCGGGCTCAGATAGAAATGGTGATGGTTGGGATTCACAGTCTATTTGGAATGATTTTATGAGCACGTATAATAACCCATTTGGCATTACCTACGATTCTGCTGACTTCTCACAAACCACTTCAAATATCCCCAATCTTCCCGGCGATTCGTTGTTACATGGCCCGTACGGCGATGTAACCGAAATGCAATATGCTAATGGCGCAAGTATGACCTTAAACCCTGATAAAAATAATTCGGTTAAAGGAATAATATATAAAACAGGCGCATCGTTTGGCAACAATGAAGTAATGATGGCTTACGCCCGGTATGGAAACGGTAAAATAGTTGCCTTGGGCGATAGCTCGCCTACAGATGACGGCACCGGTGACCCTAACGACATACTATACAGTGGCTGGGCCCAAGATGCTAACGGAAATCACAAAAAGGTTATTATGAATGCCACTATCTGGCTTGCTGCAATTTCAGATACGCTTACTTTGGTTGATAATTTAGCTGAGAGTAATATATCTGTTTATCCCAACCCATCAACCGGTGAGTTTGTTTTTAAAATAGGAGGAAACCCATTACCGGGTAATATTCAATTATATGATATAGCCGGTAAAGTAATTTTACAAAGTAACCCCGTTTTTCTAAACCAAAATATTGCAACGTTGGATTTGAAAAATTTGACCGACGGTTTATACATAGCGGTTATCTCTATAGGCGAAACAACAATCAGAAAAAAACTTATCAAGTCAAATTAGGTTTGCTAAAATTTATCTTCAAAGCATGAATTGACTAATTTGCAGTCATGAACCTTTACCCGCTCATCAGGCTGCTGCTATTTAAACTTGACCCTGAAGAAGCGCATCATTTTACATTGCACAACCTGCAGTTGGCCGGAAGAACCCCTACACTTTTATCAATTATATCAGCCAAGGTCGAGCACCGGTTACTACACCGGCAATTATTCGGAATAGATTTTCCCAATCCGGTAGGGCTGGCTGCGGGGTTAGATAAAAATGGCGATGTTATTGACGAAATGGGGGCACTAGGTTTTGGTTTTGTTGAAGTAGGTACAATTACCCCAAAACCACAACCTGGTAGCAGCAGGCCTCGTTTATTCCGGTTATTAAAAGATACGGCACTTATTAACCGGATGGGTTTTAATAATGTAGGCGCCGAAGTGGCTGCTGAAAAATTGAAAAGAAGAAAAAGCGCTGTTATTGTTGGCGTAAACATTGGAAAAAACAAAGAAACCGCTAATGAAGATGCTGTACGTGATTACGAATTTTGTTTTAAAACGCTATTTGATCATGGCCATTATTTTGTGGTAAATGTAAGTTCTCCCAACACACCGGATTTGCGTGCATTGCAAGGCAAGGAATCACTCACCGGCATTCTTAATGCCTTACAGGATATCAACCAATCTAAGGCTAATCCAAAACCTATTTTACTTAAAATAGCCCCCGATCTTACAAACCAGCAAATTGATGATGTGATAAGTGTAGTAGTGCAAACAAAAATTCAGGGCATTGTTGCCACTAATACAACGGTTTCAAGAGAAGGGTTAAGTTATTCGGCACTGGAGGTGGAAAAATTTGGTGCCGGTGGGCTTAGTGGCACGCCATTGGCAATGCGCTCAACTGAAGTAGTTTCATACATTAAATCTAAAATGGCAGCAAATAATGCGTCTTTTAATATTATAGGTTCCGGAGGAGTGATGAGTGTGCAGGATGCTACTGATAAATTTACTGCCGGTGCTGATTTAATACAACTTTATACCGGTTTAGTATATGAGGGCCCACAACTAATAAAGGATATTAATATGAATTTGCTTAAACAGGCAAAGGGTTAATTGTCGAATACAAACCGTACAATATTGGCGCCCATCTTAAAGGCTTTATCGCGAACATCATCGGGGTCTTTATAAATATCTTTGTCTTCCCAGCCATCATCAAGGTCGGTTTCATAAGTATACATCACTACCAGGCGGCCTTCGTGGAATAAACCAAAAGCCTGGGGTGTTTTGCCATCGTGCTCATGTATTTTGGGTAGGCCCTTAGGGAAATCATATTTCTGGTGGAACACCGGATGATTAAATGGCAACTCAGTAAGTTTAATGCCAGGGAAAATTTTTTCTAATTGTGGGCGAATGTATTTATCCATACCATAACTATCATCGGCATATAAAAAGCCGCCGCCAATAAGGTAGGCTCTCAAATTGTCCAACTCTTGTTCATTGAAAACCACATTTCCGTGACCGGTTAACCGCACCATAGCATAGTTAAATAACTCAGGGCTGCCTACTTCAACTGCTGGCGCATCAGGGTCAATATTCATGTTTAGGTTTTGGTTGCAGTATTTAATCAGGTTGGGTAGCGAAGTAGGGCTATCGTACCAATCGCCGCCGCCATTATATTTAAGCACTGCAATTTTCAAAGGCTTTTCATTCGGCGAAAACGAACAGAGAACTAACACGGTAATAGCTGCTAATAATTTCCTAATCATAGTGCAAATTTATTTTTCGTTGGCCAGATTAAAAACTATCGAGGCATAAATACCAGCGGTTTCCAACCTTAATCGGCTTTTGCCCAGCGAAACAAGTTCAAATTCGTTTTGTTCAGCTAAGGTAATTTCTTCTTTGGCAAAATCTCCCTCGGGCCCAATAAGAATGAGGCAATCAAATCCACCATGATAAGCATCTTTTAAATGCAAAGACTTTTCATCACAATAAGCAATGTATTTTCTGTTTGCAGTATTGGCTGATTTTATAAATTCATTAAAGCTTATAACCGGATTTAATTTTGGTATGTTTAATCGCATACTTTGCTTGCATGCACCGAGTAATATTTTTTCAATGCGTTCGGGCCTAATGTCTTTTCTTTCCGAATGCTTGCAAATAATCGGTGTAATTTCCGATATCCCAATTTCAGTAACTTTTTCGGCAAACCATTCCAGGCGCTCAATGTTTTTTGGTGGGGCAATAGCAATATGTAATTGTGGGCCTGCATTTTCATTAACTTCTACCAGCCTAACAACGTGTATGGTAACTTCTTTTTTGCCAATGCTTTCAACCCGGGCATCAAATAACTTTCCTTTGCCGTCAAATACAAAAAGTTCTTCGTTCACTTTTTTGCGCAGAACATTAGCTAAGTGATGCGATTCGGTTTCATCAAGTACGGCGTATTCATTTAAAACTGCACCGGGGCAATAAAAAATATTCATGCGTAAATTTAGAAATAATTTATCTGCTCGGGCTTCACCATTTTCCCCTTTTTAAAACCGGCATCAAAGCTTACCATTACTTCATGCGTACCGCTTGTAAAGTGATTGAGTGGCGAAACGGTGAGGTCGTATGAATACCCGATACGCAATTGTTTGGTGGCGTTAACAGCTGCTGTAAAAATGTAAGCATCATTTAACCGGTACCCCAGCCCAACCCAAATGCGGCTTATTAAAATAAAATTAGCCGTAAAATCAAAAGTAGGTGAGGTGGACACAGGTATATACTTTATTAATGCCGAAGGAATGAATTTTACTTTTGAGCCAATATCAATAGCATAACCACCCGTAATAAGTATGGTTTGATATTGGCGGGCAATATTTGTTGATGTTGCGAACAATGAAGCATCGCTATTTAAACGATTAGAAAGAATATGTGGAACAGATGCACCAACAAAAAACTTTTGGGAGTAAGCATAAAACCCGAATCCCACATTAGGCAGCCACCGGTTTTGCGAATTGGCTGTAAAGCTTGGGTCGTTGGGTTGTGTGGTGGCTATGTTGCTAAGACTGGCATTATAATTTTCGAACCCGGCCGAAATGCCGAAGCTTAGGTTTAATTCTTTACGCTTGCCTACTTTAATACGGTAGGCAAAATCTACATCAAGCGAATTTGTTTTTGTAGGGCCAATTTGGTCGTAAGTATAAATCATGCCCAAAGCAATGTGGTTATTAGTTAGCGGCGAATGCACTGCTATTGATGCAGTTTGTGGCGAGCCAGGCATTTTTAACCATTGGGCCCGGTAAATGGCTGTAGTGCTTAATACATCGTGGCTACCTGCATAGGCTGGGCTAAGGTATAGCCCGCTAAATATATACATACTGTACTCGGGCTGCTGTTGCGAAAAACCTGGAATGATGATGGAAAGAAGGATAATGCAGAGTGCAACTTTTTTCATTCCTGATTTCAATTTATAATTCGCCACTTTTAATACTGTTCCTCGTTAGTGGGGAAATTGCGGCTTTTTATGTCGTCTATATATTGTTTTACGGCATTCTCAATTTCATCGTAAAGATTCAGATACCGGCGCAAAAACCGTGGTTTAAATTGTTTGTTTATTCCCAGCATATCATGCGAAACAAGCACTTGGCCATCAACACCACCACCGGCGCCAATGCCTATAACCGGTATATGTAATTTTTTAGCAACCTTAGTAGCCAAGGTGGCTGGAATTTTTTCAAGCACCAATGCAAAACATCCTGTTTTTTCTAACAGCGCTGCATCTTCAATCAATTTCTTTGCTTCAGTATCTTCCTGTGCACGCACTGTATAGGTACCAAATTTGTAAATAGATTGAGGAGTAAGACCCAAATGCCCCATTACCGGTATGCCGGCGGTAAGAATTCGCTCTATGGATTCGCATATTTCGCTCCCGCCTTCCAGTTTTACGGCATGTGCACCTGCTTCTTTCATTACTCTGATAGCCGATTCAAGGGCTAATTTTGAGTTACCTTGATAGTAACCAAAGGGTAGGTCGACCACAACCAATGCGCGTTCTACAGCCCTTACTACTGATGAGGCGTGATAAATCATTTGGTCGAGCGTAATAGGAAGAGTAGTTTCATGCCCCGCCATTACATTTGAAGCTGAATCGCCTACTAATATTACGTCTATACCGGCGCTATCAATAATTTTTGCCATTGAATAGTCGTAAGCCGTAAGCATAGATATTTTTATGCCATCCTGCTTAAACTCTTGTAGTGTATGTGTTGTTATTCGTTTTATTTCTTTATGTACCGACATGCGTTTATAGGTTATACCAACAAAAGTCCGCATTCGGTTTTTGAATTGCAAACTATTCTTAACATTTATAATATCCTGGGTTTCATAAAAGGTGGGATAAAAAAGTATCAAGTTAACACAATAGCGTGTTGCCCCTTTCTCATCACAATAATTCTAATACTTTTGCCTGCTCTATGAAATTTCACTACGCTTTATCAATAATAATTTTTGTAGCAGCCCTTGCCGGTTGCAAACAAGATTTAAACTTAGCCGCACCCTATAAGGAAGAAACTGTTGTTTATGCTTTGCTAAACCAGCAGGATAAATACCCTGCCTATCATTATGTGCGTATAGAAAAGGGTTATTTATTAAACGGCAATGCTTTTGTAGCTGCTGGTGTATCAGATTCAATTTATTACCCTGATATTTTAAATGTTCAGCTAAAAGCATACCCCTCGGGCGTTGTATATAATTTGACCCGGGTAGATGGAAATACATTAAACCCTCCACTTCCAAAAGATTCAGGAGCCTTTGCTAATACCCCTAACTACCTATATACTTTTAAAGATGCAGATGCGGCACATCCATTAAGCCCCAATCAAACATATACTTTGCAAATTACGAATACTACAAATGGAAAGGTTGTGACAGCGCAAACAGGACTGGTGTATCCTTTTTCTATATATACCCCGGTTTATGGACAGCCAATTAATTTATCTAATTCATCGCCATTTGTAATAAGGTGGGCTACTGCTCAAAACGCCGGAGTTTACGATTTGACCGTGAGATTTTTTTACAAAGAGTATGCTACGTCTGATAATACATTATTGAAAGATACTTTTATTGATATGCCAGCATTTAGATCGCTAATATCGAGTTATAGCTCATCGAGTACCTTCGGGCAAAATTTTCTTGAACAAAGCCTAATGAACTTTTTGTCGAACAACCTTGCTAAAAGCCCCAGTGTTTATCGCGAGTTTAATTTTAAAAAGGGAATGCAGTTTAAATTCTCGGCTGGTGGCCTTGACCTGGCAAGTTTTCTTAGTTCTCAGCAAGCACAAAATACAGGTATTACATCAAGCGATGCATTGCCGCCATATACTAATATTAACGGCGGCGTAGGGCTTTTTTCAAGTCGCTACTATGAAGAGGTGGATAGCGTATTGCTTAGCTCGCCAGGGCTTGACTCTTTGGCTTGCGGCAGCTTTTCTGGCGGCTTGCGGTTTAAAAACAGTTCTGGCAATATTTGTGACTGACAAATTGACCTGACTGAAAATCAGCATAATACGAATTTTATAGGGCATTCTGCTTGCATATATGTAGCAAAATGTCATTTTTGCCAGCCGAAAGCGCATGGCACGGCTCTTGCTTTAAGGGCAGTATAAAAACTAAAACTTATGGGAAAAATAATAGGAATTGACTTAGGAACAACCAACTCGTGCGTGGCCGTAATGGAGGGTAACGACCCTGTGGTAATTCAGAACGATGAAGGAAGGAGAACTACGCCTTCAATTGTAGCGTTTTTGAATAATGGCGAGCGCAAAGTGGGCGACCCTGCGAAGCGTCAGGCAATTACCAATCCTACTAAAACCATTCAGTCTATTAAGCGATTAATGGGTCTGCGTTATAGCGAAGCAACAAAGGAGATAAGCCGTGTGCCATTTAAAGTAATAAAGGGCGATAACGACACTATACGTGTAGATATTGATGGCAGGTTTTATACCCCGCAAGAAATTTCGGCTATGGTACTTCAAAAAATGAAGAAAACTGCCGAAGATTACTTGGGCCAAACAATAACCGAAGCGGTTATTACCGTTCCCGCTTACTTTAACGATAGCCAACGCCAGGCAACCAAAGAAGCCGGCGAAATTGCAGGGTTAACTGTAAAAAGAATTTTGAATGAACCTACAGCTGCGGCTTTAGCTTATGGCTTAGATAAGAAAGGCAAGGACATTCACATTGCAGTATACGACTTAGGTGGTGGTACATTCGACGTTTCAATTCTTGAAATGGGAGAAGGTGTATTTGAAGTAAAATCAACCAATGGCGATACCCACTTAGGTGGCGATGATTTTGATAACGAAATCATTCAATGGATGGCCGATGAATTTCAGAAAGAAGAAAGAGTGGATTTACGTAAAGACCCTATGGCGCTTCAACGTTTAAAAGAAGCTGCTGAAAAAGCGAAGATTGAATTATCAGCTTCGCAAGAAACTGAAATCAACCTGCCATATGTTACTGCAATCGACGGGGTGCCTAAACACTTAGTAAAGAAAATTACCCGTGCAAAATTTGAGCAATTGTGCGACAAATTAGTAGAGCGTACACTTGAACCATGTAAACAGGCATTAAAAGATTCAGGACTTAACCTATCGCAAATTGATGAGGTAATATTGGTAGGAGGTTCAACCCGTATACCTAAAATACAAGAGATAGTTGAAAAATTCTTTGGCAAAAAGCCTTCGAAAGGTGTTAACCCTGATGAGGTGGTAGCTGTAGGTGCAGCTATACAAGGTGGTATTTTAAGCGGTGAAGTAAAAGATGATATAGTGTTGGTTGATGTTACCCCGCTTTCTGTAGGTTTGGAAACTTTGGGTGGCGTAATGACTAAACTTATCGAATCTAACACTACTATACCTACTAAAAAATCACAAGTATTTACCACCGCGCAGGATAATCAGCCATCGGTTGAAATACACGTATTGCAAGGCGAAAGAGCAATGGCGAAAGATTGCAGAACTATAGGAAGGTTCCACTTAGATGGTATTCCACCTGCTATGCGCGGCACACCTCAGGTTGAAGTAACTTTTGATATTGATAGCAATGGTATACTGCATGTTCATGCAAAAGACAAAGGTACCGGTAAAGAGCAATCTATCCGTATTGAGGCTACAACGGGGCTTTCGAAAGAAGAAGTTGAAAAAATGAAGAACGAAGCCAAAGCGAATGAAGATGCCGATAAGAAAGTGCGCGAGCAGGCTGAGAAGATGAACATGATTGACTCACTTATCTTCCAAAGCGAAAAGCAATTGAAAGAAATAGGAGATAAGATACCTGCCGATAAAAAAGCACCTCTTGAAACTGCACTGGCTGATTTGAAAACTGCTAAAGAAAGCGGCGACGTAGAGAAAATGGATAAAGCAGCCGAGAATCTGAACAATGTATGGCAGGCCGCTTCGCAGGATATTTACAACGCTACCCAAAATGCATCAACAACCTCGGCTAACCCTGAAAACGGCAACACCAATGCCGGTGCACAAGGTAACGAAGAGCATGTAACTGATGTGCCTTACGAAGAAGTAAAGGACGATAAAAAGTAAGCGCTAAAGATGTTGGATGTTGCCATGGTTAAATTCATAGGCGACAACCCTCCCGGCAACGGGAGGGTTTTTTTATACCTTTTGTGTGGATATTTGACCGATATTTTTCGATTACCCAAAAAACCTATCTTCGCTAAAATTTTATTCGCTTTGCTCGACAAGTTGTTCAATATATTTGGTAAACAGGGAGATGGTGCCTCCGGTAAAATTACGGACTTCAGCCTGATGACTGTTGATATTCATTCGCATTTAATACCCGGTATTGATGACGGCGCCAAAACTATGGATGATTCCATTTTTTTGATCAGCAGGCTTTATGATTTGGGATTTAAAAAAATTATCACCTCACCCCACGTAATGGCTGATGGTTATACCAATTCAAGCGAAACAATTTTAAAGGGCCGTGATGATGTTCGCGCAGCTATAAAAGCCAATGCAATAGATATTCAATTTGATGCTGCAGCAGAATATAATATCGATGATTCGCTTTATGAAAAGATTGAGAAGAAGGATTTGCTGCCGATAGCAAAGAATTATGTACTGGTTGAAATGCCGTTTATGGCTAAGCCCCCCATTATGGGCGATATTACCTACAAACTTCAAATAGCAGGTTATAACGTAATACTGGCCCATCCTGAACGCTACGGATACTTTTACGAAAAAACTTTCGAGAGTTATTACTCACTAAAGGACAAGAATATTTTCTTTCAAATCAACATAGCAGCGCTCGCCGGAACTTATGGTAAAGATGCCAAGTATACAGCCGAAAGAATGATTGACGAGAATATGGTTGATTTTTTAGGAACTGACTTGCACGGAATGAGGCACCTCGATTTTTTGAACGACAGCCTCCGCTCTAAACATTTAGAGAAGATTCTGAATTACGATAAATTACTTAATAAAACCCTATTATAATTTTATGCCTTTTATTGAAACAGGCTTTAAAGGATTGTTGATTTTTGAACCCAAAGTATTTAAAGATAGCCGTGGGTATTTTTTCGAAAGCTTTAATAAAAAAACTTTTGCTGACGCAGGAATAACTGGTGAGTTTGTTCAGGATAATGAATCAAAGTCGGAGCGGGGAGTTTTGCGCGGGTTGCATTACCAACACAACCCTATGGCGCAATCAAAGTTGGTTAGGGTGGTGGAAGGCGAGGTTTTGGATGTAGTAGTTGACATCAGAAAAGGCTCACCAACCTTTGGCAAAACTTTCAGCGTGCTGCTTACTGCCGAAAATAAAAAGCAGTTGTTTATACCTCGCGGATTTGCCCATGGCTTTTCGGTATTAAGCGAAACCTGCATTTTTCAATACAAATGCGATAATTTTTATTCGAAAGAGAGCGAAGGAGGAATCAGGTTTGATGACCCTGAGCTGGGTATTGATTGGGGGCTTGGCAAAGATGAGGCCTTGGTTTCGGATAAAGACCGCATACTGCCACTGTTTAAAGATTGCGTTAATACATTTTCGTTTGTATAATATTTACCACCCAAAATTATTTTTCATTTATGAATAAAGGCGGAGATTTTAAAGTATTGATAACCGGTGCGCATGGACAGTTGGGCAGTGAATTAAATTTTCTTTCATCACTTTTAGAAGGACAGGATTTTGTTTTTACCGATAAAGATGATTTAGATATTACCGACCCTGCAGCTATTTCTAATTTTCTTACGCGTGGCAAATTTACTGCAGTTATTAATTGCGCCGCATATACTGCAGTAGACAAAGCTGAATCGGAAAAGGAAATTGCATTTAAAATAAATGGCGATGCGGCAGGTAATCTCGCAAAAGCCTGTAAGCAAACAGGTGCCCGATTTGTGCATGTTTCCACCGATTTTATTTTTGATGGAACATTATCTCGTCCTTTGTTAGAGAATGACCTGGTAAATCCTTTAAGCGTTTATGGCGCCAGTAAATTAGACGGGGAGAAGCAGGCTTTGGTAGGCAACCCTGATACTTTGTTATTAAGAACTTCATGGGTGTATTCTTCATTCGGAAACAATTTTGTGAAAACAATTTTGCGATTGTGCCGCGAGCGTGAATCGCTGAATGTTATTTACGATCAGATAGGCTCCCCTACCTATGCAAGGGACCTTGCCGGTTTTATTTTGAAAGCTATAACTAACAAAGAATGGAAACCAGGTATATATAACTATAGCAACGAGGGTGTAGCCAGCTGGTACGATTTTGCTTTAGCTATAAGAGATTTAGCAGGATTGAAAACAACCATTTTGCCTATTGAAACGTCTCAATATCCAACTCCTGCTGCCCGCCCAAAATATAGTGTGTTGAATAAGCGGAAAATTAAAGATGCTTATAACATAACTATTCCTTACTGGCGTGATAGTTTAAAGGGGTGTATGGAACTGCTAAGCGGAAAATAAAATTCCATTTCGGCCGTTAGTGGTTGCAAATTATATTTACCGATAAGCCGTTAAATGATGAGTCAAGTAAAAAGCATGATGTTTGAAGATATAAATTTGGAACGCCTTGTTGAAATTGCCAGAAAGGCAGGTGATGAAATCATGAAAATTTATGTTCGTGATTTTTCGGTCGAAATAAAATCAGACAACTCACCATTAACCGAGGCCGATAAAAAATCGAATGCTGTAATACTTGACGCGCTAACAAAAAGCTACCCCGGTATTCCTTTTATTTCGGAAGAAACAAAGCATACATCATTTGCAGAAAGGAAAAATTGGGAAAGGTACTGGCTTATTGATCCCTTGGACGGAACTAAAGAGTTCATTAAAAAAAATGGCGAGTTCACTGTGAATATCGCCCTAATTAAAAATGGCAAGCCGGTTGTCGGTATTGTTTATGCACCGGCTTTAAATAAAATGTATTACGCGGCAGAAGGCATAGGCGCTTTTACCTATAATGTTACTACTAATAAATTTGAACCAATAGCAAATCATACGCATTACAGCGAAAAGAAAAATGTAGTTGTGGTGGCCAGCCGTTCTCACCTTACAGATGAAACGCTTCAATTTGTAGAGAGATTGAAGGCAATGGGAAAGGAAGTTACCTTCATTTCATCGGGTAGTTCGCTTAAATTTTGTTTGGTGGCAGAAGGAAAAGCAGATGTATACCCCCGCTTTGGCCCAACAAGTGAATGGGATACTGCCGCAGCGCAGGCAGTTGCGATTTGCGCCGGTAAAAAAGTAATTGATTTTCAAACTAAAGAAGCTTTAAAGTATAATAAAGAGATTCTATTGAATCCATATTTTATTGTTGAATAGAGGCATGTTTTAATTTGACGATAATGAATAGATTTTTTCTTCTTGTAATTGCAGTTATTGTGTTCCTCTCAGGTTGTAAAAACAATAACTCCGTGCCCGACAAGAATGCTGCATTTGAAAAAGAACTGCAAGAGAAATTTATTAAAGCCCAGGAGGGAGACATTATTGAGTTGCCTGAGGGCACTTTTTTCCTGAGCCGCTCATTAGTGCTTGACGGTGTTAAAAATGTAACCATTAAAGGCAGCGGAACAGGTAAAACAATACTTTCATTTAAACGGCAAATGGAAGGAGCAGAGGGTCTTAAAATAACTGCTACAGGTGTAACCCTTGAAGATTTTGCTGTGGTTGATACTAAGGGCAATGCTGTAAAAATTCAGGATGCAAATAATGTTACTTTCAGAAGGATAAAGGCAGGATGGAATTCTTTGCAAAATCCCAATAATGGGGCCTATGGTCTTTATCCGGTAGGTTGTACAAGCGTGTTGATTGAAGATTGCGAAGTTTCGGGAGCTTCAGATGCAGGGATTTATATCAATCAATCGAAAAATATAATTATCAGAAAAAATCATGTTCACGATAACATGGTTGGTATAGAGATTGAAAACTCGACTGATGCAGATGCATATGAAAACCTTTCGGAGAACAATTCAAGCGGCTTGTTGGTGTTTGCCTTGCCCGATTTGCCTAGGAAAAGCACAAGCCGTTACCGCATATTTAATAACAGGATATATACTAATAATGCTGCCAATTATGTAGCAAAGGGTAATGTAGCTTCTGAAATTCCAGCCGGTAGTGGAATAGTTATAATAGCAGGCGGACACGGCGAAGTTTTTAATAACGATTTTTCGGGGCAAAACACATTTAGCCTTGCTGTAATAAGTTATTCATCGTTAAATAAAACTTATAATGATTCTTTGTACAATCCTTATTGCGGCGGCATTTCAATTCATGATAATAAAATAGCGCGCGGTACTGGTAGTGCAGATGTTAATGGTGCTTTGGGTAAGTTGTTAGCTGAAATTTGCGGCACCAAAACTGCGGATATTGTTTATGACGGTGTTGTAAACCCGGCGGGCAAAAATACAGATGGCAGCCCTAAAGAAAGTGAACGAATTTGTATGCGTAATAATGGCAACATTGTTTTTAGTAATCTTGATGTGCCCGGTAAGGGTAAAAACCGGAGCAACGATATTTCAAAGTTCAATTGCGGCTTAACACCCTTACTTGAAATAAAATTGAATCAATAGTGTTTAAGCAAAAAAATCCTCCGATCGGAGGATTTTTTGTTGTGGAGGATATCGGAGTCGAACCGACCACCTCTTGCATGCCATGCAAGCGCTCTAGCCAGATGAGCTAATCCCCCGTTTTCAGACTGCAAATGTATTTTTTGCTTTTATACTTTCAAATATTCTGTGAAGAAAACAAGGAATATTGTAATTCGTTACTTTTTAAAAACTGCCATGTACAATTTCCCGAACACCTTCAATGGTAAGCGGCTTATTAAAGAACTACTGAGCATAAATACAACCATTTTTGATTTAAAGGAGATGTCTGATTTGCTGTTTCGTCTATTACGTGTCAAATGAAAATGTTGCTTTTTGTCTTCTGATAAACATTCCACATTTATTCTGTTTTTTTGATTATAGATTGCAAAAGTAAATCTATATTCATGTCATGGAAAAATTTAATGTAATAAAAGTAGCGAGTTTGCTTATAGTGGCTATCGTAGTGTTCCCGCTGGTTATCCTTAATCTTAATTTTCATTTAAGCCCATTTCAGTGGCAGGCTGTTCAAAACTCTTTCTATATAGTAATAGGCATTGCCACTGCATGCTTTTTGCTGGCGGAAACTACCGGAAATTGCAGCCAAGTTGATAAAATTTGGAGTGTTACGCCGGTTATTTATACCTGGTATTTTGCATTTGAAAATCATTTTGAAGCAAGAACTACTTTAATGGCTGTTTGTGTAACTATATGGGGAATAAGGTTAACGTATAATTTTTCGAGAAGGGGTGCTTACCGGTTGAGGTTTTGGGAAGGAGAAGAGGATTACCGGTGGGAGGTGCTTAGACAAAACCCGGTTTTTAAAAATAGCAAAATTGCCTGGACAGCTTTTAATTTGTTTTTCATTTCATTTTATCAAAATACTTTGATTTGGTTAATAACCTTGCCAACTGTAATGGCCATGAGTGCAGAAACTCGTCCGGTAGATTGGGTAGATATATTTTTGGCAACACTTTTTATTGGGCTGGTAATTTTTGAAACTATTGCCGACCAGCAGCAATGGAATTACCAAAATGAGAAATACCGAAAGCTAAATGCTGGAGAGCCCTTGGAGGGAATTTATGCCAAAGGCTTTGTTTCAACCGGCTTGTGGAAATATATGCGGCACCCGAATTATTTTGCTGAACAGACGATTTGGGTTACTTTTTATTTTTTTAGTGTAGCGGCTACGGGTGCGTGGTTAAACCCCAGCGGTATTGGAGCTGTGTTACTATTGCTTCTGTTTCAGGGTAGTGCTAATTTTAGCGAGGGCATTTCAGCGAATAAGTATATTGCATACAAAGAATATCAGAATAAAACCGGCAAGTTCCTTCCAAAATTATTTTGATTTATCACACGTCGGTTTTTTATATGATTTTTGACAGGTTTTAACCCGCCCAAGATTCTAAAAACCTATTTAAATACAAGCTCTACCTTTTGCTGATCAAACTCCTGTTTGTTTCTTACCCTTAATTACTTTGTTCGAAACATTATATAATGGATGTCGTAACATTTAGGTGGAACAAAGCATCCGCACCCATGAAAAGCAAGTTTATATTTTTAATAGCACTTCTAATAATTGTAAATAATACTATAGGACAGAATGTAGGAATAAATGAAAATAACCCGGCCAGTAAGTTTACTGTTAAAGGAAACTTAGCCGTTGGTAGTTCATATTCAACTATAGCAGCACCCAATAATGGTGTTATAATACAAGGTAAGGCAGGGATAGGAACCAATGCACCGGATACGAGTGCAATATTAGACCTTACCTCAACGTCGGGTGGCTTGTTGTTGCCGCGAATGACTGCTGTACAACGCACCGCAATAGTAACACCTGCTAACGGTTTAATGGTGTTTGATACCGATTCGGCTTCGATATTTTACTATAGCAGCGGCTGGCATAAATTTTCGAACCCAACCACAGCAGCCGGTGGTGACCTTACCGGAAGTTATCCGAGTCCTACTCTTACTACAACCGGTGTATCGGCCAGCACTTATGGCAGTGCAACTTCCGTTCCTCAATTTGTTGTTGATGCGAAGGGCAGAATAACTTCGGCATCGAATGTTATTATATCTGGTGTAACACCGGGCGGCAGTGCTGGGGGGGACCTCACCGGGACTTATCCGAATCCATCAGTATCTCAAATTAATGGCGCACTTCTCGGCAACACAACTCCAACGTCTGGTAATATATTAATTGCTAATGGAACAAAATGGCAAAGCAAAGCCCATAGTGGAGATGTTACTATTGATAGTGGCGGAGTAACAACCATAGGTAATTTAAAAGTTACAAACGCCAAAATTGCGAATAGTACGATTGATTTAACGAGCAAAGTAACAGGAAGCTTACCGGTAGCTAATGGCGGCACTGGTCAGGCCTCATTTACCAATGGGCAATTGCTTATTGGCAATACTACCGGTAATACACTTACGCCAGCAACTTTAACTGCCGGTAGCGGAATAAGCGTTACTAATGGAAATGGTTCGATTACTATTACTAATACCAGCCCATCAAGTGGAGGAACTGTAACCTCGTTCAGTTCGGGTAGTTTAAGTCCTCTATTTACAACTTCGGTTGCAACATCAACTAGTACTCCAGCGCTTACTTATGCCTTATCTAATGCTGCAGCACACACGTTTTTTGGCGATTCAACAGGCGCAGCAGGTGTGCCTGCCTTTGTGCATTTAACCATCGGCGATTTGCCTGCCGGTATACCTAATTCCAATTTAGCCAATTCAACCATTAGCGGTGTTGCTTTAGGAAATAATCTTAACTCAATTTCACCATCATACGGTATTACCGGTACGGGCTATAATGGTTCAGCTGCAGTTACTAACTGGCAGGTTGATACATCGGCTGGTAAACTTGCTACACAAAATTATGTGGGAAGACAAGGTTATTTAACTGCACCGGTTGCAAATGCTTCGCTAGCCAATTCAACAATTAGTGGAGTTGCTTTAGGAGGTACTTTATCTACCCATACTAATGGTTACGGGTTAACAGGCAGCACTTTTAATGGTTCAGCCGCTCAAACCTGGGCTATAGATACATCGGCTGGTAAGCTTGCCACACAAAATTATGTGGGAAGGCAAGGATATTTAACTGCACCGGTTGCAAATGCTTCGCTAGCCAATTCAACAATTAGCGGTGTTGCTTTAGGAAGCAATCTTAATTCAATATCACCATCATACGGTATTACTGGTACGGGTTATAATGGTTCAGCTGCAGTTGCTAACTGGCAGGTTGATACATCGGCTGGTAAACTTGCCACACAAAATTATGTGGGAAGACAAGGTTATTTAACTGCACCGGTTGCAAATGCTTCGCTAGCCAATTCAACAATTAGCGGTGTTGCTTTAGGGGGTACTTTATCTACCCATACTAATGGTTACGGGTTAACAGGCAGCACTTTTAATGGTTCAGCCGCACAAACATGGGCTATAGATACATCGGTTGGTAAACTTGCTACACAAAATTATGTAGGAAGACAAGGCTATTTAACTGCGCCTGTAGCCAATGCTTCGCTAGCCAATTCAACAATTAGTGGAGTTGCATTAGGTGGTACTTTATCTACCCATACTAATGGTTACGGATTAACAGGCAGCACTTTTAATGGTTCGGCCGCACAAACGTGGGCTATAGATACATCGGCGGGTAAACTTGCTACTCAAAATTATGTTACCAGGCAAACATGGGGCTTAACAGGTAATGCAGGTACTAACAGCGGCACTAATTTTATTGGAACTACCGATACAGCAAACCTTATATTTAAAACAGGGTCATACCGCGCGGGTTTACTTGACCAATCGGCTGCAGGACTTACATTTTTGGGATATAAGGCAGGACTAAGCAATGCCGGCGCATCGGGTAATACTGCTTTGGGGTCTAACGCACTTAGTACCAACATTACCGGTAACTACAATACTGCTATGGGTTCGGGTGCGCTACAGGGCAACACCAGTAATTTGAATACTGCAGTAGGTTACCAAGCATTACTTAATAACACTACAGGTAATGCTAATAGCGGTATTGGTGCGTATGCATTATATGCTAACACCAATGGTATAGCAAATACAGCAATTGGTTATGGAGCTTTGCAAAACAGCAACGGTACAACCGGCAATACTGCAATTGGCGAAGGAGCAGCACTTAACAACACCAGTGCCAATTCGCTTACTGCAATTGGTTATAATGCTATGCTTTATACAACCGGTAGTAATAACACAGGAATTGGGGTGAATGCATTGCAAGGCAGTACTACCCCTGCCAATAATACAGGTGCTAATAATACAGCAATAGGCTATCAGGCAGGCATGTCAAATACATCTGGTGCCAGTAATGTATTTATAGGCAATTTGGCTGGTTATACTAGTAATTCGGCTAATGCAAATACAACCGGTAGCGCTAATACATATATAGGTATACAATCAGGTTCAGGAACATCAAGCCAGTTAACAAATGCCACTGCAATAGGAGCTTATGCCTCAGTAACAGCAAATAACGCTTTAGTTTTAGGTGCAATTAACGGTATTAACGGTGCAACCAGTAGCACCAACGTGGGTGTTGGTACTACCAACCCGTTATCGTTGCTACATGCTAATGGAACGGTAACACTAGGAACACCTAGCGGTGGTACAATACCTGCCACCGGAACGCTTACTTTTAATAACAGTATTAGCACGCATTCAGTTAGCCTTTCAACCCGTAATACCTTATCGAACTATACACTTACGTTGCCGCTTAATCAAGGTGGTGCGGGCCAGGTTTTGACAGATAGCGATGGCCTTGGTAGCTTATCATGGACAACACCGGTTACATCTTTTAGTGCTGGCTCAACAGGCCTTACACCAAGTTCATCTACAACCGGTGCGGTTACTTTAGGCGGAACGTTGGGAATTAGTAATGGGGGCACCGGTCAAACTACAGCAGCAGCAGCCTTTGATGCACTTAGCCCTATGACTACAGCAGGTGATATTATGTATGGCGGCACCGGTGGCACCGGCCTTAGGCTGGCTAAAGGTAATGACGGACAGGTATTAACTTTAAGCAGTGGCGTGCCTACATGGTCTAACACAAGATCCGACGGAATTTATGTGCCCGCTAGTTTTACACTTACTACTATTATTGATTCGGCAACTACAACTTTTACAGTACCTGCCGGTGTTTATCATGTAACCCTTGAGGCATTGGGTGGTAGCGGTGGCGGTGGCGGCAGCGGTGGTAGAACGAATGGTGGTTCAGGGCCCGGTGGTGGTGGTGGTGGTGGCGAGTATGCGGGTATTATTCTATCGGTTGTGCCAGGTGATGTAATTGGTATTACTATTGGTGCAGCAGGAGGCATAGGCTCAGCAGGCGCAGCTACACCAACCAGCGGTGGTGCCGGAGGAAATGGTGGACAAACTATTGTAACCTTAAATTCTGTAACGGTTTTAACTGCTAATGGTGGCGCGGGTGGTAGTTTAGGCGTTCTTAGCAGCACCTCGGGTAATAAAACAGGAGGAACAGGAGGAGCCGGTGGCTCAGGTAGCAACCAGCCAAATGATATTGCAGGTGTAACAGGCGGAACAGGTACTACCGGTGGTGCAGGTGGTACTGCTGGTACTAGTACTGCGGTTACCGGATCAATTATTTCTCCCGGTGGTGTTGGCGGTGCAGCTAAAACAACTAGCGGTGCCGGTAATGCCGGGGCTGCTGGCAGAGTGGGTAAGGTGGCTATTTCATATTACTAAAAAAACAAACTGAAAATATTAAGGGGGGGCAGCCTTTACAGGCATCACCCCCTTTGTTATTATAAATTAAGAAATATTATTGGATTCCAGATGCGGTGAAAAACTTTCGACTATTTCGATACCCGTATTGTCTCTTGAGCTTCTCTTAAATACCTCTGTTTTTTAAAGACTGCGCAATTTCATCTAAGGAAGTAGTCAGTTTTTCAAATAAATTAATGCGCCTCATTGGTATTGAGCCCGGTTCTATTGGGGTGAGGGTTTCGTGCAATATTTTATTGCGTTGTAGTTCTATAGCAATTGTTAGTGCTTCGTACGGCGATAGCCTTTCTTTCCATTCACGTACATCTAATAAATTATGAGCGCTTTGTTTAACATCGCCTAGTAAGTCTTCCATTTTTTGTGAATTGAGCGGTTAATTAAAGATAGAGGGTTTCAAAAAACTGTGCAAAGCGTAAAATCAACTGTTTCAATACATGCCATCGCAAAGCATAATTATTTGAAAATCAACAGTTTTAAGTGTGCACCTGAAGGGAGTCGAACCCCTAACCTTCTGATCCGTAGTCAGATGCTCTATCCAGTTAAGCTACAGGTGCAATTTATTATGAGAGGGCGAAAATAATCATTCACACATAATTTTCAACTTTTAGCGTGCAAATAGCGTGCAAATCTAAGTGCCGCTTGGCTTAAACCCCAAAAGCCAATGCCAACTTTTAAAGTTTTATTAGACACAAGGAGGCAACTCCAAAACGGAACATTTCCCCTTGTAATCCGAGTTTATAGTGGTCGAAACCGCCGCGAAATTAATTTAAAAATCTATTTAAAAAAGAGCCAATTTGATACAGACGGCCAAAAGGTAAGGAAAAGCCATCCAAACGAAAAAGTGATTAACCAAAGGATTAAACAAGCCGTTTTGGAAGTGGAGAAAACCACTTTAAACCTTGAAATGGCTAATGAAGTGGTTACTTCTGAGAAAATAAGGAATCTTGTTGTAAAGCCCACCCCCAAGCTAAATTTTATTCAGTATGGGGAGCAGGTGATACTTCAAATGAGGAAAGCAAATAGAAATGGGAATGCCAATGCTTACCGCGATGGTATAAATGCTTTAAAAGAGTATTCAGGCAGGACGGATTTACAGTTTCAGGAAATAGATTATGAGCTTCTCTGTAAAATTGAAAATAATATGCTAGCAAAAGGGTTAAAAAAGAACTCCATTGCTTGTTATAACAGGGCACTCAGGGCAATCTATAATAAGGCCATTAATGAGGAGATAGTGGAGGTCAAATATTACCCTTACAGGAAATATAAGGTAAGGGGTGAGGCTACAGCCAAAAGGTCAATTGATAAGCAAAGCATACAGCAGGTCATTAATTTACCATTGGAAAAAGATAGCCCCATGTATAAAGCGCGGGACTACTTTTTACTTTCATTTAACCTGATAGGCATTTCATTCGCCGATATGGTTACAATAAAACCGAGTGATATACTTAATGGCAGGTTAATTTATAAGCGGAAGAAAACCCATAAACTTTATAACATTAAATTGACCGATAAAGCGAAGGAAATTTTGGACTACTATAATCAACCTGGTGGAACCTATATTTTGCCTGATTTACCAGAAGTAGCAATTAACAACGCCTCGGTGGAAAGGAAATATATTCAGTATGCCAACAAGACCTGCAATAAATACCTTGCTAAAATAGGCTTAGAGTTAAAATTAGGGCAGGAATTGACAACTTATGTAGCAAGGCATTCATGGGCTACTTGTTGTAAAAAAATGGGCTACTCAAAAGACCTTATTTCCGAAGCATTAGGCCATTCATTCGGCAACAGGGTTACTGAGGTATATCTTGACAGTTTTGACCAAGAGGTAATTGATGCTATGAATTTCGCCGTGTGTAACTTTTAAAATATAAGGCTAAGGCAGGGTTAATAGCCCTGCTTTTATTTTTTTCTGTCTCACTAACTTTCAAAAAATCACTTTCAGGAATATGCAGCAGCCCTTTAAGGGGCAACTTTAAAGCAATTCTATTCTCAATTAGTCTTTTCATATACTTTTTACGAGCAGGTGCACCACCTTTAAAAACATATTTAGGATTAACAATATACCTGCCTTTATTTTGAGTTTTCAAAATTAAATTCAACCCGCTCAATTTCTGCACATATTTTGTTAGCTGGTTCAATGTAACTATTTTCTTACCACCGCTTACCTGCTTCAAATGTTCCTGAAAATTCGTTTTTACACCCTCATCAATAGTAATGTCATTATCTCCAATCCGCATTACCTCACATATAAAGTCAAAAAAACACCGCTCTATAACTGTCAGCTTTAAAAGTAAATGTTGGGCATTAAAAAACAGGGTAAAGCCGTCATTAATAAACCCCACTGTTTTTACTATGGGTTCACCCCCTGTAAGGGGCAGGTTAATTTTTACATTGGTATATTCCGATGCATTCATTTTAGGCTTTTTATAGGGTATCAAAAATTACTTTTCAAAGGGTATTCAAAATTACCTTTTTTAGATGGAACCTCTTATTTTTACAACAAAGAATGGTTATTTAATAGTCTTGAAAAGGTGAAATTCACAAATAGTTTAGTATGTGATACGTAGCAATATAAATAATAAAATAATAAAGTATGGATAAGTATAATTTAAAGTTGTTGAAAAAGTTTATTAGCCCTAATAAATCCACCTGCCCACCTATCCAAAAAAAGTTTGTTGATTTTGCATTAAAACACATGACATTTAGTTTTCCCTCAACAGGTACCAAAAAAGGCCAACCAAAGAAATGGAACAAGAAAAAAAAAGTATCGCAAAAATAAAAGGCCATCAGCATACCTAAAAGTTGAGGATATAGTTTTGCCAAGTGATTATATAGAGGATAGACTAATGATTAAAAGATTAATTCTTTATCCCGAAGCAATACCCTACCTGTTTAATCTTGAAGGCTGTCCTAAAAAGCTATTTTTATTTCTATTGCTATTCAGGATAGATATACAGGGTGAATTTCCCTTTAATAGCAGTGTTATAAGCCTGTTTAAGCAACTATGTGAGTTATACCCGCCAATATATAGTGAGGACACTGTAAAGCAGGCTATGAAGCATTTGAGAGCGCAAAATATTGTGCTTAATCTTAGGAAAGGAGTTAACATGATAAACCCAATGATTACATCAGGGAACACAGAGCAGGATAGAATTAGATTAATTGGTGAGTATAATTTCCAATTGTTACAACAAGGGCTTAATACCACTAAAGATTTTTACCCAAGAAATAATGAAAAGTAAGCTGAAACCCTTGCCAGTATTCATTTTCACCCTATTTTACTAACATAATGGTATATAAAGGATATATATGTGTATAATAATGGGTTTAATAAATATTTTGCTTGTTTATTGAATTGATATTTTTGCTTTATTCCTATTTTTACCAGCCTCTCTTTTTTAATTTTTATAAAAACCACATTATGGAAACCACGACATTTCAATTGAAAGAAGAGCTTATTAGCAATGATGAAATATTTATAGCAGCATTTAAAACAATGAACCTGCAAATTTTTGAAGAAATATTAGACGAGGATAAAAAATATGAAGCTAAAAGCAAATAGGTGTTTCTTGCCAAGCTAAGAGATAGATTCAATTGGTTCAAAAAAAAGGGAGACACAGAATTAACTATTAAGCCTGGTAAATGTGGCTGGTGCAATAAAGGAGAGAATGGATTTAAGCTGATAGGAAATAATTCAGGGGAATGGACAAGTTACCTGATTATAAAGGATGAAAAAGAAGCGGATATTATTGATTTAATTGAATGCACAAGTTTTGTAGAAGAAGGAAAAAGAAACCCAATAGATGATTTTCAGGGGTTCAAATAAATTGGTTGACTTTTTACCGCAATGAATGAACAGGTATATAAATTTTTAATATAAAAGCAGAGGTAACACTCTGCTTTTTTTATTTTTGCAGCATGGCAGAAAAAATAACATACATATTAGGTGCGGGGGCAAGTATTGGAAAATTTCCATTAGTGAAACCAAGTAAAGAGTGGCCAAAGCAAGGATTGGCAGATGTTTTAATCGAGGAGGGAGAAAAAATGGAGGTTGACCTCTACCTTGGGGAAGACTATAACTCTACATATAATGAGATTGCTTTAGCAATGATTGAAACTGGTAGACAAGCTATAAAATTTGGTAATATAGATAGTTATGCAAAATATTTATATCACAAATCAGGAGATTCCAAGCTAAACACAGCGCACACATTAAATAAATTGAAACTTGCTCTTACTTATTATTTTGTTAGACAACAGGTTTGTGTAGGATATAGGTTAAAAAGAGAGGAAAAAAGGCATCTAAATTTCATTACTTCCTTAGTCAATGAAGCATTGTAAACCTTCAGAACAAAGTGGACTAATAGAGGGTTAAAATAAAGAGAGTGTTTACTAACTTTATTAACCTAAAAACTTAGACCATGTCAGAAGAAAAAGAATCAAAACAAAGCGCAAAATCTTTAATCAAAGAAATAA
>CAIXGR010000066.1 GCA_903919075.1 uncultured Bacteroidota bacterium
AACGGACGGTTGGTTCATAAATCGCAAATCCATAGCCTCAACTCGCAGTTAAATTTGGATGTTGCTAAAGGCATTTATTTAATGCAGGTTATTTCGCCTTACAAAACCTTTAACCTCAAGCTTACAAGGCTCTAAAAGAATATTTGGGCCCTCTTAAAAACAAAAAAGGTTCGATGATTATCATCGAACCTTTTTTGTTTTTATTCGCTTTTAGCTTTCCTCACCATTTTTTCAATAACATCCCATTGTGGTTGAGTTACCTCTTCAAACATATTAAACTCACCTGCCCCCTGTAACCATTCCCCGCCATCAATCGTTACTACTTCGCCGTTTACATAGGCCGAGTAATCGGAAATAAGGTAAGCAGCAAGATTGCATAATTCCTGGTGCTCTCCTACCCTACGTAATGGAACCTGCTTTTCCAGATTAAATTTTTCACGAAACTCACCGGGCACTAAACGGTCCCAAGCGCCTTTAGTAGGAAAAGGGCCTGGAGCAATGGCATTGCTTCTTATACCATACTTAGCCCACTCTACTGCTAAAGAGCGGGTAAGCGCTAATACACCAGCCTTAGCGCAAGCCGAAGGCACTACGTAAGCCGAGCCGGTCCAAGCATATGTTGTTACAATGCTTAATATGGCATTATTTTTTTGTTGCTCTTTAATCCAGTGCTTTCCAAAAGCAAGTGTGCAGTTGTATGAACCTTTCAAAACAATATCAACAATAGTATCAAATGCCCTTAGTGATAATCTTTCGGTAGGACTTATAAAATTTCCGGCAGCGTTATTTATAAGCACATCAACCTTTCCAAATTTCGCAACCCCAGCAGCCAACATTTTTTCCACCTCAAGATAATTCCTGATATCGCAAGCCAAGGCTAATACCTGCCCGCTTGTTTCTTTCATTAATTCATCAGCGGTCTTTTCTAATATCTCCTGTTTGCGGCTGGTTATTACCACATTTGCGCCCAGTTGCAAAAAATATTTGCTCATTGATTTGCCTAAGCCAGTCCCACCACCGGTTATAACTATTGTCTTATCTTTTAATGCTCCTTCTTTAAGCATTCCTTCAGTGTAATGCATATTGCAGTTTTTATTTTTGTGTGCTTGTAATCAACTAAACTAATAAAGGTGCGTTCTTAATCACCGGTTTGCTTTCAAAAATATGCCCATGCAAAATTCCTAAAGCTTTATTTGTTTTATTGATGGATACCGTGCCATCTTTTTCAATTCCAGTCAAAGCTCTTATAGCGTCAATGGTTTCAGGCACTACAATGGCCTGGTTATACACCTGGTAATTAAAAAATAAATCGGTGTCCTGCACATTTAAGCTATCTGCCCATATGGCAACCTCCCACATGTCTCCACGTGGCCGGCCCATATCGCTCATTAATTCGGTAGTATGGTTCAAGGCTTTTAGGCCATCATTTTCTTTAAGAAAAATAACGCGTGGTGTATTTCCCAAAACCTTTAATATTTCTTCTTTTGAAACCGCCTTGGTTAATTCAACCCTCCAGGTATGAAAATGGCTCAAGGTTTCAGGCACTTTAATGGCAACTGTGGTTAAATCTAAATCCGGAATTACAGTCTGCGCATCCTCAGTTTGATGTGATGGAATAACCGTTTCATGAACAACAGTATTCATAATACCTGTGCTATCCGATTCCCATGGGTCAGTAGCACGGCGCACCAAAACCCCATGCGCCCTTTTAAGTAAACCGGCATTTTTCAATGCTCCAAATACCCTAACAATACTTGTGGTATTACATGAAACAACCCTGGTTGAACTTCTACCTATAGCGGTTTCGTAATTAGCCTGTGCCACAAACGAATGACCTGTAAGCGAATGCTTCTCGCCACCCTGAAATATGGATTTTACGCCCGCCTTCTTATACATTTCGGCATTAGCAACAGCTACTTTTTTAGGGGTTGCATCGCAAATTATATCCGCTTCTTTAAGCAAATCCGTTAATGTGCCCGCAACTGGTATACCTGCATTTTTCATAGCGGTATATGCCTCGGGTGTTGAGGCGTAAACAGGGTAGTTTTTAGCTACTGCAATTTTTATCCTCCAATCTGTTACTACATCACACACACCCACCAGGGTCATGTCTTCCTGCGCCATTACAGCATCTGCAATTCTTTTACCAATTACACCATAACCGTTAAGCGCCACTTTAATTTTGTTCATATTACATTATTTAAATTATTAATCAAAGAATTTTTATCATACTACCAACAAGCAGAAAAACCAGGGCAAAAATGTCGGTTTCGAGGTGAAGGCAGAAAGCAGTTTATTATTAAAACCCAGTGGGGGAAATAATTAAGCCTGCAAATGTAGCCTTTTTCTTTCTACACATGAATAGGAATTAAGAAAATTTACCTTCTTTTGACTATGTTTATATATTAGCAGCAAATAAGGACTCGGCTGCCCTGAGTATGTTTTTATCCATTGATTTTAAGCGTAAATTCAGGTTTTTTTACATCTTTGTTTATATAAAAAAGCTATTACAAACGTAGCATAGTTGACATTATAGGGGAATTTGATATATATTACGTTAAAAAGCGATTGCTCTGGTTATATTTGTAATCACATTTTCAATTAATGAGGAATTTTAAGGAGGTAGAAGACTTTGTTGTTGGCCTGTTAAAAAAGGAGCTGCCTAAAAATTTATTCTACCACGGAATTCATCATACGCTTGATGTATTGAGGTCTGCTGTGATGATTGGAAAGGAAGAAAAAATAACCGAGGAAGAAATGCTGCTCTTAAAAGTAGCTGTTTTATTCCACGATTCCGGCTTTACACAGGTTTACAAAAACCATGAAGAAAAGGGTTGCGATTTAGCCCGTCAATACCTTCCAGGTTACGGATTCACACAAAATGAGATTGATACAATTTGCGGAATGATAATGGCCACCAAAATTCCACAGGCGCCCAATACAAAGCTTGAGAAAATTATTGCCGACGCCGATCTGGAATATTTGGGTACTGATGCTTTTGATAAGGTAAGCCGCACACTATTCGAAGAGATTAAAATTTATTTGAATGTGGAAAGCGAGCGCCAGTGGAACATTATCCAAATGAACTTTTTGAAAAACCACCACTACTTTACCGACTTCTGCAAAAAAAATCGCGAGGCCGAAAAGCAAAAACATTTAGATGCAATCATAAATATTGTTGAATCTTACGAATGATTTTTCTTTTGCTCTTCCAATACTCTGGCGTTTTGCGCCCTTAGCCTTCTACACAAAGTTTTTATAATCCCTTTTGCTACTTCAACCCTGCTTTCCATTAACTCGTAAAAAGGCTCTTGGTCAATTTTAAGCAAAAATGCATCCTTAAGTGCACTGGCACTTGCCGAACGTGTTTCGGTATCTAACAAAGATAACTCTCCAAAAAAATCGTTTTCTTTCAATACAATTAAGGTATGTTCATTTTTATAAATGCGTATTTCGCCCTTTACAATAATGTACATACAACTGGCTATTTCGCCCGAATGGAAAATATTTTTGCCCTTTTCAAATTCCAGCTCCTCCAAAATTTCGGCCACCTCGGCTAAAACAGTTTCGGGTGTTTCTTCAAAAATGCTGAGCGATTTTAAAATCAGCACCTTTTCAATCAGCAGTAAGCGGTTTTCATGTTGTGCTATAGTTGTCATATCAATTCGATTGGGCTATTATTTTACGGGCTGTTTCATTTAGCAATATATCATTTTCTTTTTCTACTTTTTCAAGCCATCTTTTTTTGCTGGTGCCTTTATAAAATATTAATGAATACGTAGCAGCCGCCTTAGTCCACCGGTGAAAACTATAGTGCCCATCATACAAAATATCCTCCATTACCTTTTCATAATTCAACTCCTCTTTAAAATGGTCTCTCAACGCAGCACACTTGTCATTTACCGAACCTGGCTCATAAACTTTGGCAAATACTACCGAAATATCCTTAGGCACCTCCATTTCAATTACTTCAAGTGCGTTGGCAATATTTTCTTTCTTATTAAGCAAAAAAGCACTTTTGGCTCTTTTCATTTTATCTCTATCATAAAGAAATGAGAATAGTATTAATAGTGAGTCACGAATTTCGTGCAGTTCAATAAATAACGCATCTACCAGTACTTTTGTTGTTTTTAAATTCTCCAGTGAGTGAATGATAAATAAAATTCTAACGGCCGAGTTGGTGTATTTATGTACCAACTCCAAATGTTGTTTGCGGTTATGCGGCTGCGATTTAAAATTACATAAATGCAACGCGTGAAAAATATCCGAATGCATTGCCGGAAGGTCTAAAACCAGTTCATCTAATATTTTGGTAGCACTATCGGTTCCTATTCTGCCACAAAGTGCTATTAGTTTAGCATGTTGCTGCCGGCTAAGTTTTACACGGGTAAGCGCATATTTAATTTGATTTAACGAAACATCGCCAGCGTCGTATAAAGAATAAAATATCGGCTTTTCGTATTTGTGGTGCAAAAGCATTTGCATTAATACAGCAACCAATTTTTCGTTTTTTACTTTGCCTGCCGCCGAAATTGCTGCCAATACTACTTCTTCGTTCTCATCTTTCAACAGGTCAATCAATGGCCTATAAAATGATGGTACTGCCAATTCGCCAATAATTTCTGCAGCCATTTTTCTTTCATTTGCAGATTTAGAAGAGATCAAATGCAACAACTTTTGCCCAGCCGATACCATAGCGCTAATACCACCACTGGCCATCATTCCAGTTATTGCTGCTTTCATTAAGCGCGGCTCTTCATGCTCAATAAAAACATCAAAATTTTCAATCTCGTCGGGCAGCAGTAAACACTTTGCTTTAATAGCCTCGGGTAGCAAATGTGTTTCCGAACCTTTCAAAATAATAGCTTCAATTTGGGGCAAGGCAGCATATATCTTTTTACGCTCGGCAAGTTTAATAGCCTCCATCTGCACTTCAATACTGCTATGAGAAATAGCTTTTATTACTAATTCATCTTTATCTTCAGTATAATTTTTCTCTATCATGTTCAACGCGTAAATAGCATCGCCCATTGCACCGGTAGTTAATACATCGTCTAATATTTTTCTGGTCTTATCATCATCAAGGTCAATCCCCTGTCCGGCGAAATATCTTTTATCAAGAGCTGTAACCAGTGTTTTTACATATTCGCGGTCAACAATAAAAATCATAATTACCCAAACCACCAGCAGCCCCAGCAAAACATAATTAAGCAGAAATAAATCTACCCGGCCCGATGCCGCCAGCAAACTATAAACCATAAACCCGCTGAATATGTACGAAAAAGGGTCCATTACTCCTTTAACTATAGTATGTCCTTTTAATCGAAGATTAGAAGGCAGCGGTTGCATGAGTGCAAGAAAAACAGGGTCCTGCAATGATGTTTTTAAAACATCGGTAAGAATGAACATAATACCGAACGAGTATAGCACAAGATGCGGATCATGATGATAAAACGGCAACGAAATAATAAAGATGGCAAAAACAAAAAGTATAACCGGGCTTATAAGCAACGAACCTTTCGTTCCTAAAATATTAGTAATTCTACCGGTTAATATTAACCTGATAATAATAGCTAAAGCCCTACCCGATGCGTAGAAAATGGCAATGAAATCCGCCAATTGTTCATTCGAATGTGCCTCGTGCTTTACTTCCGAATAGAAAGAAAAACTCATAATAGTAACAGAGGTTACTATTATAAATGAAAGCAGCGCTACCGAAGCTATCATCCGGTTGCCAAAAAAACTTTTAATAAAATCTACAATTGAATCTGATGAATATCTGTTCTCTTTTACCACAGCATGAGCCCTCTTTCCATGTTCGTGCTTTACATGCAGGTCAAGCTTACCTGCACGCTTTAATCTATAGTAAAATACAAGCGAGACGAGAATTAATGCAAACGACAAAATGAGCAAATTGCCACTGTTTGTAATTTTTATTAATATGGGAACGGCTGAGTAACCAATAAGTTTGGCCGGAATATCACCGGCACCAATCATACCAAATAAGCGCTTGCTTTGGCGTATGTCAAACATTAAAGCAGCAACACCCCAAAACTCGAGGTTACCCAATTGATAGATAACGTAATACCACGATAACATTAAAAACACTACTACATTGGACGGAGCGTATTTAGTTTGAAGCCCAAAACCCAATACACTAAACGCAATAAAAAGGATAACCCCAAATACTAATTTTTTAATATGGAGCGAATGCTCGAACTTGGTATAAATGTAACCGGTAATAAAAAGCAGGAAACCCGAAAAAATATAAACATTAGAAAGCGAGACTACTTCGAAGTGCTCTAAAAAAAGTGTAAAGGCCGAAACATTAAAGATAGCCACACCCATACCCTGAAAAAACTGCAACCAAAATAAGTTGCTTACCACCCATGCTTCATCAGGTCGGATATTAAGTAGATGGAGTAATTTTTGCTTCATGTATTTCGGACAGCTATCTATATTGGCAAAACTAAAAATACCAAATTACAAACTACATTCAACATTCCGAATTCTGAATTCTTAAATTACCGTTTTTTTCGCTTTGTAAAATGCCCACGTCCCTGTTCTTTATTTTTTTCAGGAGCATACTCCGGACCGGCGCCTAATTGAGGAGGCAATGCCAGTTTCTTTATTTCATAACCAATCAGGTCTTCTATTCTTTTAAATTTCTGCTGGTCGCGTGGGTTAACAAAGGTAAGCGCTACACCCGTTGTCTCTGCCCTTGCAGTTCTTCCTACGCGGTGGATATAATCTTCCGCATCGCCGGGCACATCATAGTTTATAACCAACCCTATAGAGTCAATATCAATACCGCGCGAAAGAATATCGGTAGCCACTAGCACCTGCAAGCTTTTATTTTTAAACTGCCGTAGCACATCATTCCTTTGGTCCTGTTCCAAATCCGAATGTATGGCTGCAATATTAATTTTGCTTCGCTGCAACTCCTTTTCCAATTCCTTCACTTTATCTTTAGTTGAAGAAAAAATTAATATGCTGGCTATTTTTCTGTCTTGCAGCAAACTTTTTAACAGGCCAATTTTCTGGGTATCGTAAACCACATAGGCCGCTTGCATTACACCCGCTGCAGGTTTTGAAAGCGAAATATTTATCTGCTCAGGATCGTGAAGTGTTTTTTTGGCAAGCTCACGTATCTTAGGTGGCATAGTAGCCGAAAAAAGTAAAGTCTGATGGTTTTTAGGCAGGTAGCTTGTAATTTTGCTGATGTCATCGCTAAAACCCATATCCAACATTCTGTCTGCCTCATCCAGTATCAGGTGTTGCAGCTTACCAATTTGCACATAACCCATATTAAAGTGGGCAATCAACCTACCGGGTGTGGCAATAATAATGTTAGCACCCTGGGTAAGGGCTTTCTTTTCCTGCTCGAAAGAAATACCACCTGTGCCACCGTATATGGCGATGTGGCTTACTGGAGCAAAGTAAGCGAAGCCCTGCAACGCCTCATCAATTTGTATTGCCAATTCGCGGGTAGGAACGATAATAAGCGTATGAATAAAATCGCCCGGTGATTGAATTAGTTTATTAATTACCGGCAAAAGATAAGCGGCAGTTTTACCGGTTCCGGTTTGCGCGCATGCTATCATGTCGCGGTTTTTCATAATAATCGGTATTGCCTGTTGTTGAATGGGCGTGGGCTTTTCAAAATTCATAGCGCGCAGGCCATCCATTAATTCAGCTTCGAAATGAAAACTATCAAACGTTACAGGTGGTGGTGATTGATTTGTTGCTTCAGTAGTTCCGGTATCTTCCATGTACAGCCAAATATAATGCAATCATTTTTATTCGCACGGGTTTTGCTTAGTAGTTGCCTCTTATTCACTAAACTCTATAGCTGAATCTCTTCGTGAAGTGCAGGAATTTCCACGTCATTAAACCCTTTTGCAGCTAACTTAATTTTAAAAGCCTTTTGCACATCATAATCACCATGAACTAGGAAAACCTTTTTTACTTTTTTCACTTCCTGGCACGAAAGAAAGCGTTCAAGGTCTTCATAATCGCCATGTGAACTAAGTGAACGGATTTCTTCTACTTGCGCCACCACATCGAAAGGCTCGCCGAAAATGGTTACCTTCTTCTCTCCTCTTGAAAGTTTGCCACCCAGTGAATTAGGCTCGCAATAACCCACTATTAAAATTGTGTTCTTTGGGTTGCTAATGCAGTTTTTAATGTGGTGCTTAACCCTGCCCGCATCGGCCATGCCCGATGCCGAAATAATAACGCAAGGTTCTTTATGGTCGTTTAATTTTTTAGAATCTTCAACTTCAGTAATGTAGTGCAATCTTTTAAAATCAAACGGTTCCGGGTCTCGTTTCATATATTCCCGAATAGCACTATTAAAAACTTCTGAATGCGATTTTATAACCTGGGTGGCTTGCACCGAAAGCGGACTATCAACATAAAAATCCAGGTCAGGTAATTTCTTTTCAATCTCAAGGCGGTTTAGCATGTATACAAGTTCTTGGGTTCTGCCCACACTAAAGGCAGGTATTACAAGTTTGCCCCGTTTCTTTAAACAAGTATCAACTATTATCTCCAGCAATTTCTTTTCATTAAAATCCGAAGGTGGGTGTAACCGGTCGCCATACGTTGATTCGATTATAACATAATCAGCCTGCCCGAATGGTTGCGGGGTATTTAGTATTTCATCGTTGTAGCGGCCCACATCTCCACTAAATGTAAGATGAACATCCTGTCCCTTGTCTCTTATTTTTAAACTAACGGCAGCGCTTCCTGCAATGTGCCCTACATCCGTATAAACAAACTCAAGGCCTTCTTTAATTTTTGTGGTTTGGTTATAAGGTATGGTTTCAAAAAGCGGAAATACTTTATTTACATCTTCAGTAGTATACAAAGATTCTACCTCGGGCTCACCCTTCTGGCGCAATTTTTTATTAATGTACTTGGTATCAGATTCATGTATATGTGCCGAATCCAGTAAAAGAATTCTGGCCAAATCAAGCGTTGCTGGTGTGCAAAATATTTTGCCCTTAAACCCTTCTTTTACAAATTTGGGTATAAGCCCGCAATGGTCAATATGCGCATGAGAAAGAATCAGGTAATCAACTTCGGCAGGTACAAACCCAAAGTCGCGATTTAATCGGTCTGCTTCCTTGGGGTTACCTTGAAACATACCGCAATCAAGCAGCACCTTTGTTCCATCTTCCAGGGTTACCAAATGCTTACTTCCGGTTACCATGCGCGCTGCGCCGTGAAATGTAATTTTCATGCCCGAAACTAAACTATACTATTGAATTTGCAACTGCGCTTAGTTTGCACCTTTAAATTTTAACATACTCAAATGCCGTAAGCCAAATGGCTGTATTATTCCTAACCAGTTCTTACTGCCGATAAGTGCATAGTAGTAGAACTTAATTTTAAAAAATTTAGGACCTAATTAATTGACTTTTATTAAATTATATTAAAAAACAAAGCCTACCTTTTATACACTTTTTTGTTCTAAACACTATATTTTTACGCCTAAAATTTGAGGTGATTTTAGACTAAATCTGCTTTTCATTCGTTATTTTTGCATGGCCAAAACATTTACCCTGTGAGTAAGAAAAAGATTCTCTTCATTATAGGTTCGCCTAACCAGACCAGCCAAATGCATCAGATATCCTCTTTTCTTAAAGATGATTACGATTGCTGGTTCACACAATTTTATCCCGATTATAATTTCGAAAAATGGGTGCTTAAAAAAGGCCTGTTGGAAGACTCTATTATGTCGGGCCATTTTAAAGCCAAAGCCGATAAATATTTGGCAGAACATGGCTTACAGGTAGATTACATGGGAGAACGCAATACATACGATATGAGCGTTTTCTGTACTGACTTGATTGTTCCGAGAAAATTGCGCAAAACCAAAAAAGTTTGGGTGCAGGAAGGCATGACTGACCAGGTAACTATGTGGTCGAAAATTGTTAGTGCTTCCCGTATCATTCCCCGCTATTTTGCAATGGGCACTTCGCTCAATGGCGCTTCCAACAAATGCGATATCTATTGTGTCGGTTCTCAAGCTTACAAAAACCATTTTAATAAAATGGGTACCGACCTTGATAAAATA
This sequence comes from uncultured Bacteroidota bacterium, assembly GCA_903919075.1. Taxonomy (GTDB): domain Bacteria; phylum Bacteroidota; class Bacteroidia; order Chitinophagales; family LD1; genus Bog-950. Next base: position 10,085 of record CAIXGR010000066.1, read on the forward strand.
GCGGTTACAGGGGTTATCAATTTCGATAATATTCAACAATACAAAAACAACGATTTTCCCCATCACGATTACGTAATGGTGGCTACCTCGGATATACGTGAGTGTTTTGGTAAAGAAGACCGGTTTGCCTTTCTTGAAGATTGCGTAAAAATTGCCGCCGGTAGAAAAATGTTATTTAAACTTCATCCAAATGAACAAGTGCAACGTGCTGTAAGCGAAATTAAAGCCGTAGCACCCGAAGGCAGCCTTATATACACTGATGGCAATGCCAACCACATGGTAGCCAATTGCGAAGAGTTAATTACCCAATTTTCTACTTTATCATATGTAGGTATTGTTTTGGATAAAAAAGTGCGTTCGTTTTTTGATGTTAATGAATTACGCAGACTTACCCCTGAGCAAAATGGCGCTACATCAGCTAAAAAAATAGCAAATTTATGTAGAGGATATCTTGAATTTAATGGCTCCGGGAAAGAATTTCTAAAGCAGTGCAAAAGCTCCTCAAACGCGGTTTTGTGCTAGAAAAAATTGTTACAGTTATACAGGCCCGTACTGGTTCTTCCCGTTTGCCCGGTAAGGTACTAAAACCTATAATGGGTAAACCGCTTTTATTACACATGTTTGAACGGGTAAATAGTGCCGCATTAAAAGGCACTATAGTTGTAGCCACAACTACCGAAGGGGGGGATGATAGCATAGAAAAACTTTGTGCCGATAATCACATTTTATGTTACCGAGGTAGTCGCGATGATTTGTTAGACAGGCACTACAAGGCAGCCCTTTGGCAACAAGCCGATGCCGTAGTTAAAATACCTTCCGATTGCCCCTTGATCGACCCAAAAGTAATCGATAAGGTTCTGGCCTATTTCCTCGAAAACGATTTCGATTTTGTAAGCAACATGCACCCTGCCAGTTACCCCGATGGTAATGACGTTGAAGTAATGACAATAAAAACAATTGAAAAGGCATGGAGAGAAGCATCTAAACCCTTAGAACGCGAACATACCACCCCTTACATTTGGGAACACTCCGATAAATTCAAAATTGGCAATATAGCTTGGGAAACCGGATTAGATTATTCCATGAGCCACCGCTGGACACTGGACTACCCCGAAGACTTCGATTTTATAAAAATTGTTTACGAACAATTATATCCTTCAAATCCTCGTTTCGGCTTACAGGATATTTTAGATTTGACCCGCCTTAACCCATCTATATTTTCAATTAACAGTAAGTATGCCGGGGTTAACTGGTACCGAAATCATTTAGATGAATTAAAAACCATTAATCCAGCCCAAACAAAACAAATAGTATAATGAGTCCTGAAAAGTTGAATGAATTAAAAGAGCGAGCATTAAAAGTACGAGAACACATTATACGCATGTCAACCGATGGCGGATGTTTTACGGGTGCTTCACTTTCGTGCACCGACCTGGTAGTGTTTTTATACTCAGGCTTTTTAAATACCCATCGCGAAAATCTGAGCGACCCTAATCGTGATTATCTTTTGCTTTCCAAAGGCCATGATGTGCCCGCGCTCTATGGAACTTTTGTTGAATTAGGTTGGATGGAAAAAAGCCGCCTCAAAAATCATCTTAAAACGTCAGACCATATTTACTGGCACCCTAACCGCAATATACCAGGTATTGAGTTTCACTCCGGTTCATTAGGGCATTTACCTGCAGTGGGCCTGGGCATTGCTATGGATTGCAAAATCAGAATGACTAATAACAGAGTAATAGTAATTACCGGTGATGGCGAGTTAGATGAAGGCTCGGTTTGGGAAACATTGCATGTAGCATCCGCTTACAAAATGAATAACTTAACCATTGTAGTTGACCGCAACCATTTTCAAGCTAACATGAAAACGGAAGATTTGATTCCGTTGGAACCGCTGGCAGATAAATTTAAAGCATTTGGCTGCGAAGTAAAACAGGTAAACGGACACGATTTTACGCAATTAGAAAACGTATTCAACCAACTTCCTTTCAGTGCTGATAAACCGAGTGTAATTATTGCCGATACCGTACGCGGCAAAGGGTTACCTAGTATTGAGGCACGGGCCGACCGGTGGTTTTGCAACTTCAGCCATGAAGAAGTTGACAGCCTTTTAAAAGAATTACATGGCGAAGAAACAACCACACTTACTTCAGAAACTTTAATAGTGAGATAAATATGAACTACCAGGAACTTATAAAAAAAACAGCACTGGCTAACGAACGCTATGTAATAATGACTGCTGAAAACCGGGCAGTGATTAGAGATTTGCCTGCAGTATTAGGCCCTCGTTTTATTGATACCGGTATTACCGAACAAACCATGATAGGTATGGCTGCCGGGTTGGCATTACGTGGACGCATACCGGTGTGCCATGCATTAGCAACTTTTCTTACATATAGAGCTTACGAATTTATACGCACCGATGTGGGTATTGCACATTTACCGGTTAAGTTAAGCAGTTGGATAGCCGGCTTTTTATCTGACGGCAATGGCCCTACTCACCAGGCTATTGAAGATGTAGCTTTAATGCGCACCATTCCCGGTATGACTGTTTTCTGCCCTGCTGATGAACAGGATATGGTTGCTATGTTACCCGAAATATGGGCATCACCTCATCCGGCGTATGTAAGGCTTATTAATCGTGCACCTGTATATAAACACGACCCATTTATTACAGGCCAGGCTGAAATAATAAGTGAAGGTGAAGACGTAACTATTCTTACGTATGGCTTGTTATTTGAACAAACATTTAAAGCCATTGAAATATTAAAAGAAAAAGGAATAAAAGCCGGACTTATTAATATGCGCTCGCTTAAACCGGTAGATGAAGAGGCTATCCTGAACGTTGCCAAAAAATCAAGTATGCTGGTAACCGTTGAAGACCATTTCCTTACCGGTGGATTATACAGCATCGTAGCTGAAGTTTTTCTGAAACACCAAACTACAGCAAGGGTTTTACCTATGGCGCTTGATGAAAAATGGTTCCGCCCGGGCACGTTAAATGAAGTATTAACCTACGAAGGATTTACTGCCGAACAAATAGCAGCAAAAATTATAGATAACCTAAAGAAGCCCAATCAAAAGAAGCCAAACGAGTTAATAGTTAATGCATAACTATCAGTTTGAAAATTTGAAATCATAAATTATGACTAACAATACAGCAATGAAAGAAAACTCCCCGAAGATTGAAAAGTCTCTATCAATATTAGAAAAGTCTGAAAAAATAATGCACCCGGTTACCCAAACTATGGCAAAAGGCCCTGGGCAATATTCAAAAGGCGCGGCACCGGTGTATTTAGAGCGTGGCAAGGGCTCGCACGTCTGGGATGTGGATGGCAATGAATATATTGATTACAATATGGGCATTGGCCCAATAGTATTGGGTTATTGCTACGATAAGGTTGACAATGCCATTAAGGAACAACTAGCCAAAGGCATTACATTTTCATTAATGCACAGGTTAGAATATGAAGCAGCCGAACTTTTGCACCAAGTTGTTCCGAATGCTGAAAGCGTGCGTATTTCAAAAACCGGTTGCGATGTTACTTCGGCAGCTATTCGTCTTTCGCGGGCTTTTACTGGCCGCAAAAAAGTAGTTTGCTGCGGTTACCACGGCTGGCACGATTGGTATATTGGCACTACCACCCGCAACGCCGGTATACCCGAAGAAGTTCAGGCATTAACCAAAACTTTTCAATACAATAATATTGAATCGTTGAAGGCGGTATTGGATAAAGATGTGGCTTGCGTAATTCTTGAACCTTATATTTTTGAAGCCCCTAAGGATAATTTTTTACAGGAAGTAGCACGGTTAGTTAAAGAGAATGGCTCACTATTAGTGTTTGATGAAATGTGGAGCGGGTTCCGTATTGCATTGGGCGGCGCACAGGAATTTTTTAATGTAAAAGCGGATTTGGCTTGCTTTTCAAAAGCAGTAGCTAACGGAATGCCTGTTTCGTTTCTTACCGGCAGAAAAGATGTAATAAGCAGAGGACAGGAAGACGTATTTATATTTACCACATTCGGCGGCGAGGCGCTTTCTCTGTCTGCGGCTATTGCTACTATTAATGAAATAAAAGAGAAAAATGTCCCTGCACATCTCGATCAAAAAGGCAACAAATTAAGAGATGGATATAATGAACTGGCTGCTAAAGCAGGCGTAAGCGATGTTACTTCGTGCACCGGTTATGGTTGCCGTAGTGTAATCAACTTCCATACTTCAACTGGCAACCCGCTGGTATTAAAAACCATTATGCAACAAGAAATGATACGCAGAGGGGTTCTGTGGGGCGGTTCGCATAGTATGAGCTTTAGCCACACTGATGAGGACATTCAAAAAACGCTTAAAGCTTACGAAGAAGTATTTCCAATATTAAAACAAGCTATTGAAAGCGGCAAACCTGAATCATACATGAAAGGAGAAGTATTGGAAATGGTTTTCAGAAAAACGAAATATTAATCTTCAAAACAATTAATGGAATTATTCTCTCTAAAAAATAAAACAGCCATTGTAACCGGCGCATGCGGTTTAATAGGCAAAGAGCATTGCCGTGCACTAAGCGAAGCGGGTGCAAATGTAGTAGTGCTTGATTTGAATGAAAGCGATGCAACAATTTTTGCCCTGCAATTAGGCGATAAACACTTTGGGATTGGCGCCAATGTTGCCAATGTCGATTCGCTGAAGCAGGCACGCGATAAAATCTTGGCACGTTACGGTAGCATTGATGTGCTGATTAATAATGCAGCCATTAATGATATGTTCGAAAATCCTGCAATGGCTGCCGAAAAATCAATGTTTGAAAACTATCCATTGGACATGTGGCAAAAATCACTTGATGTAAACGTTACCGGTGTCTTTCTTTGTTCGCAGGTTTTCGGAACGGTGATGGCAGAGCAGAAAAAGGGAAGCATTATCAATATAGCTTCCACTTACGGTATGGTAGGGCCCGACCAATCTATTTACAAAAACAAAAAAGGCGAACAGACATTTTATAAATCTCCCTCATACCCGGCTACTAAAGGTGCGGTAATTAATTTCACCCGTTTCCTTGCTGCATATTGGGGTAACAAAGGCGTACGTGTTAATACGCTATCGCCCGGTGGTGTTGAAAATAGCCAGGATGAATTTTTCGTAAACAACTATAGCCAAAAAACTGCGCTTGGCCGAATGGCAACTCCTAATGATTATAAAGGGGCCGTTGTTTTCTTAGCAAGCGATGCTTCAGCTTATATGACCGGTGCTAACTTAGTTGTAGATGGTGGTTGGACTGCTATGTAATAAATAGAAAATTTCGTCTTTATAAATCTTCGCCACATGAATTCATCTCTCAAACAAAAAGCACAAAAAATAAAATTGCTGATTACCGATTGCGATGGAGTACTGACCGATAGCTGTGTTTATTATTCAGCCAAAGGTGAAGAATTAAAAAAATTCTCGTTGCGTGATGGCATGGGCGTTGAGCGCCTGCGCACTCTATGCAATATTGATTCTGGAATTATGACCAGAGAGAATTCGGAAATTGTAACCCGCCGTAGTGAAAAGCTTAAAATGAAACATTACTACCCGGGTGTTTTCAATAAAAAAGAAAAGCTACTTGAAATTTTAAAAGCAAATTCGCTTACCGCAGAGGAAATAGCATATATAGGTGATGATGAAAACGACCGCGAAGTGCTTGAAATGGTGGGCTTAAGTGCCTGTCCTTCGGATGCAGTAGGTAGCATTCCTAAATGTATTCATTACCATTGCCAAAAACCGGGCGGTTTTGGTGCGTTCAGAGAATTTGCTGAGTTGATAATAGAATTACGGAAATAAAAGTTCTCTGCCTTATTTATTTAGTCGCCAAAAAGCAGCATTGAGCACTGTTGCGAAACTTACCCAACACAAATACGGTAATTGCAGATAAGCCGCCACAGGCTTAATACTGTAAAACACAAATATCATAGCCGCTATTGACAGCCACATTACTATTATCTCAAACAGCGCTATGCCTGGCTTTTGCCATTTAAAAAAAATAAGGCTCCAGAAAAAATTAAGTATTAGCTGGATTGAAAAAACTATTACT
>CAIXGR010000067.1 GCA_903919075.1 uncultured Bacteroidota bacterium
GTGTCGGTAACCATAAATTCATTCTCGTTATCTGCTCCTGTTATTACAGGGTCAGGTTCACCCGATCAATTTACAGCTTGTGATGCCGTAACGCTTGATGCAGGTTCGGGTTATTCTTCATATACATGGGGCGATGCTACAGTAGGCCAAACCGACCTAGTAACCTCGGCGGGGACTAGTTCATACAGCGTTGTGGTTACCGATGCTAACAGTTGCTCTGCTACGGCTACGGCTTCTGTAACGGTAAATATAGCCGCAACACCGGTTATTACCGGCTCGGGGTTACCCGATCAATTCACCGGTTGTGATGCAGTAACACTTGATGCTGGTTCTGGCTATTCATCATATACCTGGAATGATTTTACTACCGCTCAAACCGAAGCAGCAACAACAGCAGGAACCAATACTTATAGCGTAACAGTTACCGACGCAAACACTTGCACAGCCAGTGCTTCGGCTTCGGTTACTATAAATACGTTCTCATTGTCTGCACCGGTTATTACCGGTTCGGGTTCGCCAGACCAATTCAGTGCTTGTAACCTGGTTACTCTTGATGCAGGCGGCGGATATTCATCATATACATGGGGCGATGCAACAACAGGCCAAACTGATGCTGCAACTACAGTTGGAACTAATACTTATAATGTAGTAGTAACCGATGCCAATGCCTGCTCAGCCAGTGCGTCAGCTTCGGTTACTGTAAATGCACCACCAACACCGGTTATTACCGGTTCAGGTTCGCCTAATCAATTTGCTTCATGCAGTTCGGTTACCCTTGACGCAGGTGCAGGTTATTCAACATATAGCTGGAACGATGCCACAACCGATGAAACAGATGTAGCAGCAACTTTAGGTACTAATACATATAGTGTAACTGTTACTGATGCAAACACATGTTCGGCCAGTGCTTCGGTATCGGTAACAATTAATACAGGCCCTACCGCAAGCATTACCAGTATTGATGCAAGTGTGTGTGCTGGGCATAATACCACCATTAGCGGAACCATTACTGCCAGCGGTGCCTGGACGATGAATTTAAGCGATGGAAGTATTGTAACCGGAAATGGTGGAACCACATGGAGTAAAATTGTAACTCCTTCTTCAACTACTATTTATACTATTTCATCTTTAAGCGATGCTACTACTTGCGGCTCAGGTTCATTATTAGGCACAGAAACAGTAACGGTAAATCCGTTGCCTTCGGTTGCTCCTAGTAGTAATAGCCCGGTTGCGGCTGGCACTACTATTACCTTAAATGCGAATGCGAGTGACGGCACCGCACCATATGCAACATATAGCTGGACTGGCCCCCATTCATTTACCAGTTCTGGTGATGTTGACCCAGTTACCATTGATAACGCTACATCACTTAATCAAGGAACCTACCATGTAACAGTTACCGACAACGTAGGCTGCACTGCCAGTGGAACTACGACTGTTGCAGTTATAGGCGGCGGCGGTGCCTTTGTATGGACCGGTACTACCAGTTCAAACTTTGCTGATAACAGCAACTGGGCAGCTAACCTTGCACCTGCGGGCGGATGTGGAAATAACATTATTATTCCTAGCGGCACACCTAATAATCCTGCAATTTCTACATCTATTCAATTAGGCGATGTAGAAGAGGACGATGGTGTAAATATTAATATTGCTGCTAATACCATACTTAGCGTTTGTGGAGCATGGACCGGTGGAATATCAAGCAGTGGTACTGTAACCGGAAATGGGGTAGTACAAATAAACGGCAGCACAGCACAAAGCCTTACAGGTAAAACGCAATTTCAGGAATTGTTGATTAATAACGCTGCCGGAGTATCGTTAGCATCCGGTGCATCTGTTAGCATTGGTACCGCCCTTGACCTTGAAGATGGGGTATTCAACGTATCGGCAGGCAATATTACTTTCCTAAGTACATCAACAACACAATGCGCCATAATAGATAACTTTAGTAATACCTTCGGTACTTATCAGGGTAGCATTACCGGCAATATCCACGCACAACGTTATTATTCATTGTCTAGTACATACAGCCAGCATTTTATGGGCTCACCGGTAAATACACCTATGCTTTCTCAGTTTGGTGCAGGTGGCTCTTCGGGCTTTGTGGTGCCTCTTCCTTCGTGCGATGAAAACGTTATGGCTAATGGCTCACCTTTCGGAAATGTTTACTCGTTGGTTGAATCAAATGGTGCCGCCTGTGGTATGGCGCAATGGCATGTTGAGTCAGGAAGTACCCCTTCAATCAATGGACAGGGATATTCAGTGCGCTTACAAGGTGCAGGCACGCTTACTGTAACCGGTGCTGCTAACTTGCAAGATAGCTATCAGCTAACCGGATTAACCAATAGCAATTGGAGTAACGTTACTGCAGAACAGCATAATTTGGGTTCCGGATGGCATCTGGCATCTAATCCGTATTTGGCTACAATGCAAATTACTTCTGTTGATGCCAATATTGACTACCAGTTACAAATATGGAATACTAACGGCCCATACGCAGGCTCTTATCAGCCCGCTATGGTAAACTCCACTGCAATAATACCTCCGTTCCAGGCATTTATGGTTAAAGAAACCGATATGATAAATGGTGGCTCATTCACATTTAATGCAGGTGATAGGACAAGAAACCCTCAAACTTTCTTTAGCCAAAACGATAACCAGTTGGATATTACAACTGAAAACCTGACAACCGGCTTAAATGACAAAATAACAGTAGCCTTCAATACCGGTGCTACTGATGGATTTGATGGCCATTTTGACGCTGATAAATTTCCAGGCGATATGGGCCGACACACTATATACAGCGTAAACAACAACAAATGGATGGCTATTAATGTGCTCAACTCTGTTAGTACCACCAGCACAGTTCCGGTAGGTTTCCAACCCGGTAATGAAGACACCGCTGTTAGCTATGTATTAAATTTCAGCGGAATAAATACCTTCGATCCTACCAGCTACATTTTCTTAGAAGATGTTCTGGCCGTAACTATGACAGATGTAAGAAATGGAACATACAACTTTACATCAAGCAGTACTGATAGCAGAGACCGCTTTGTATTACACTTTACACCGCCTGCTGTAATCAGTTCGGTAGATGCAAGCTGTAATAACGCGGGAACTATCAGTATAACTCAACCGGGCACTGCCACTTGGAATTATCAATTAAAAGATAACAACAACACAGTCATAGCTACCGGCGTACTGAATGAAAGCAGCGCGATTAGCGTAAATGCACAGGCCGGTAATTATATTCTTACGCTCGTAGATAACAGCAACTACACAGTAACCAAAAATATAGTTGTAAGTGGTGCGCAGGATGTTACTGCCAGCTTTAATATGCCTGCTAACACGGCTACTGTTCAAACAGAGGTAAGCTTTACCGGTACATCGCAAAATGCAAGCAATTACAGCTGGGACTTTGGCGATGGAACAATTATAACAGGTATCACAAATCCAACGCATACTTATACAACACCGGGCACATACGTAATTACCTTAACAGTAACTAATGCCAGCGGATGTAGTTCATCTACAACCCAAACACTTACAGTTGCGGGTATTGCTACCGGATTAAACAATGTTAGCGATAACAATATTAGTATGTGGAGCAATGCCGATCATATTTATGTTGACTTTACGCAAGCAGGCAAAGTTGATGCTGTGGTAAGAATATTTGATATACTTGGACAAGAACTGAGTAAAGACAAATTTACCAGCAACACCGTTTATCAAAAAACTATCGACCAGATAGACGCCGCATATGTAATTGTAAACGTAAAGAACGGCGACAAAGTAACTACCAGAAAACTCTTTATTGTAAACACTCAATAAAGAACTGTAAGCGGGAATAACTCAAAAATAAAAAAGAGGGTTTCAAGAAATTGAACCCCTCTTTTTTATTTATACATGTTGGCCTGTAATAAATTTGATTTTACGGGGTAAGCGTTTTTATATAATTCACATCTACTTTCTCTGGGTCATGGAAATGCATTTCATCTCCGTATAACGCATTATCCATATATTTTATCGAGTGCAAATAGAAAGCAAATTCAGCTTGCATATTCATTTTTGCAGCTTCGTTCATTATAGCCTGTGTGTTTTGCGTAATGTTATTGCGGTGTACATCGCTAACGGGCGGTGCAACTATGGCGAAAGGAATATGCAAATTGTCGCATAAATTTTTTATACGTGTTATATATTCTACGGTAATAGGCGATAGATACTTGGGGTTATATGCATTTTCCGGCCTATAATCTGGCGACCAATTACTGATTTTTATAAATGGAAATTGCGATAAATAATAAAATGGCACTTTCTCTATTTGGCTATTTACTGTTTCCGAAAAGTATTGTTTATACGGGGCGCAATAAAAGGGTTTTAAAAAATAATGAAAGGTATATACCTGGTCAAGATTATTTTGCAGCGATAATGGGTGAGTAACTAAAATTACCTGTTCGGGTAGGCTATCTCTGTTGGTATCAGTAAAGCTCTTTAAAAGTTCATAAAACCCTACACACGAAATGGCCTGGTTACACGCTAAAGAATATATCGAATCGTTATACTTTCTGTTATCAAACAGTTGTTGCCCTATGCTATCGCCAATTAAAAGCTTCTTTACTTTTTTATGCTTGGCACTTTTTTTAATAGCCCAGTATATTTCCCGTCCGTTAATGCTATCCTGATATTTGTTATCGCGATACCAATAACATGTATATATACTTAGCGCAGCCACTACCGGCACACAAAAAATAAAAAACTTGATTATAAATGTTTTTGAACCGGGCATTATCAGTTGAGCTAAGTTTTAAAATTGAAAATAAATGAACTGCGAATTGTTGAATACACCCAAGCAAAGTATAGCTACTATTACAGCGTAATAAACTGTCCACCGCACATATATAGGTTGTTTATTAACTAACTTACTCAAATTTGTTCTTGATTGTATGTAATGAACCAATTCAAGAAAGCTAATTAATGCAAATGAAAGCAACAGTTCGCGTTTATTCATAAAGCCTTCAATATCGCCCAACCACAATGTATGTGTTTTAATATCGTGAAAAACATCTTTTATCCCCAATGGTAACTGACGGATAATAAACACGGCATCAGCAATATTATTGGCCCTGAAAAAAGTCCAGGCTACCATTACCAGTATAAAAGTTATACCAACCCGCACTGCTGCAAGCATTTTCGATTTTTGGTTTATGCCTGCAATAGCTAGCAGCTTCTGTTTCGGTTTGGCTGCAATTATTGCAAAAACAAGATAAAAGCCGTGCAGTGCTCCCCAGGCTATAAACGTCCAATTGGCGCCATGCCATAGGCCACTTACCAGAAACACAAAAAATAAATTGAAATACCACCGAGGTATCGAAACTCGGTTGCCGCCTAACGTTATATATAAGTAATCTCGAAACCATGTTGAAAGCGAAATATGCCACCGCGACCAAAACTCGGAAATTGAACGGGCATGATAAGGGCTGTTGAAATTGGTCATTAGCTTAAAGCCCATTACCCGTGCAGTGCCTATTGCAATATCGGAGTATCCTGAAAAATCGCAAAATATTTGAAATGTAAAGAAGAACAATGCCAGCAATAAAGTAATGGCCGGATATTGATGCGGGTGATTGAACACCGGTGCTGTTAAATAAGCAAGCCTGTCTGCAATTACCAATTTTTTAAACAAACCCCATGCAATAAGTTTTAGCCCACCGGTTACATTATCGTAATTAAAACTATGTTCTTCATGAAACTGATGTATCAGGTTTTGTGGCCGCTCAATAGGGCCTGCCACCAACTGCGGGTAAAACATTACGTATAATGAATATATACCCAAGTGTCTTTCAGCTTTCTGATTGCCCCGGTATACTTCAATTGTATAACTCATTGCCTGAAACGTGTGGAACGAAAGGCCGATAGGCAGCAGTATATTTAATAAAGGAATGGCAGTATTTTGAACATGGAAAATTTGAAGTAACTCATTTAAATTGCTCGATACAAAATTGAAGTATTTAAAAAAAGCAAGCACACCTACATTGGCAATAATGCTGGATACAAGAAACAACTTCCGCTTCCCTCCTGTTGATTTTTCAATCATTATCCCTGCTACATAATCAACAAGAATGGTAAAGAACAGGATGAGAATATATTTAGGAACAAATGCCATGTAAAAAATACAGCTGGCAACAAGCAAATGAAACCAACGCAACCTGTGTGGAAGCAGGAAGTACATTACAGTAACTATCGGGAAAAAGATTAAAAACTGTAAAGAGTTAAAAAGCATACCTCAAAAACCTTATAAGGGTGAAAATATGAAAATAATTTTTTGATTTGTCGCTATGGTGGTTGAATTGATACCCAAAATGCGGGCAATCAGCACCCGTGCCAATCAAAACAGTATGAAAATGCTATATTCATTGGCAAAAATAAGAGCTTCAATTTTTCTAATATTTGTATTTTAGCCGAAGACCATCAATGCCCAGATGAAAAAAATTCAATTAATACTGTTACTTATCCTTATTTCGATAACCACCTATTCATGGTTTTTGGATGGCTACTATCAGCCTATTGACCCTGATACATTTGGCGAGATGAATGATGCCGGCCTGGATATGAAGTTTCCCGAAATGCTTACTGCCCATACCAATTATCATTCAAAATGGTTTGCAAAAGCTTTACCCTACGTCTCGTTTACAACTGTTGGCACTATATACAACGCCATTACCGGCAATAAAGCCGAAAGCCTGTTTGTAACTCAGGGATTTATGACTGCCCTTACCTACGTTATGTTCATTTTCATTTCGGCATATTATATATCGCTTTGTGCTTCTCCCCTGTCCTCTGGCTTTATATTGTCCTATCTTTTTGTAGCAGCTTTTATTTTGTTGGGTGGGAATATCGTTTTCCATTCCGATGCATTTGTTTTTCGGTTCTATCATATTTCAGTAATGGGAAATTATATGTGGACCTTTAATGTACTGATGCTTGCCTTTTTGCCTTACTGGCGGTATTTCATTACCTTAAAATGGAGCGATTGGCATGATAGAGAAAATCCATTCTTAAAAACACTTTGGCTACTTTCAATTATTTTCTGTGCGTTTTCATCTTCATGTAGCACTGTGGTAGCGCTTTATCTTTCTTGCTTTATTATTATGCTGTTGGCAATTAATAATTTCTACCAAAACAAATCAGCAAGCGGAATTATTCAAAGGTCTGTTGATGCTGTTTTAAAAATTAAGCATGAAATGTATTATGGCCTGTATGTCCTAATTGTGCTTTGCATTATATCCCTTGTTTCAGAAAAAACAGGACTTTCAGGACAGGAATCAAAAACGTATTTCACCGGTTCAAATTTTATGCGTCATTTTGTTGACTATTGCTACATCTGGAAAGAGTTTTTATTTACTAAGTCATACCTACTAGCCTATGGTGTAGTTATTTTATTAACTATTTCCATTGGCATTTATTTATGGCGTTTGAGGAACAGCCAAAATAAATCAATACTCGTAAAATTAGTTTTAATTGCCCTGTTCTTAATGTTCACATCTGTAACTTATAGTTTTGTTATAGGCACCCAGCAATTGCCATACAGGTTCCGCGGCACTAATCTTGGAGGTGATACGCTGTTGTATTTTTCATGGTCTTTAATGTTTATTATTTTATCATTCACGGTTTATTTTCTTGTAAATACCAGGTTTAAAATACTTGCGCCCATACTGATTTTTGTAGCTATAAGCCACATAGTGCCGTCGTTTTCAAATCACCCTTATTATGCCGCACAGCGTAAAGAAATGAACGGGTTTAACATGGTATATAATTTAGATAAGATAAATACCAACGATACAATTTTGATTCCTAAAAGCTATGATGATGCGTTAAATATGTGGGGTAATGGTGCTGCCCGGCTTACCTACTTTGCTGCAAAAACCAAGCTTACAAAAACTGAAAGAAAATTTGTAATAGTTGACGACAATGTTTTTTTCGAATACTACAATCCATATTTCCCACAGTTAGAAGATATAGTTGTGAAGTACTGATAACTAATATGAAAAAGAAAATCGCTGTGCTTACCGGTGCTGGTATTAGTGCCGAAAGCGGTATAAATACCTTTCGCGATTCAAATGGTTTGTGGGAAAACCACCGTATTGAAGATGTTGCCTCGCCAACCGGATGGGCAAGAAACCGCCAATTAGTTTTAGATTTCTACAATCAACGCCGCAGGCAACTATTAAATTGCCAACCCAATAAGGCGCACATTTTATTGGCTGAACTTGAAAAAGAATACGATGTTACCATTATTACCCAAAATGTTGACGACCTGCATGAACGCGGTGGCTCAACAAAAATTATTCACCTGCATGGCGAATTGCTTAAAGCCAGAAGTAGTTTAGATGAAGAACTTATTTACCATTGGCCCAATGATATTTTGGAAGGCGATAAATGCGAGAAGGGCTCTCAGCTAAGGCCTAGTATTGTTTGGTTTGGCGAGGCGGTTCCTAAAATTGAAGATGCCATACCGGTGGTGCTAGATGCTGATATTATTATTGTAATAGGCACCTCGCTGGTGGTTTACCCCGCAGCAGGGTTACTTCATTTCTCGAAATATGAAGCAGAAAAATGGTTGATTGACCCTAATAAAACGCATTTACCCGCAATACCGAATTTGAAATTTATTAATGATAAAGCTACCACCGGTGTAGATCATTTGGTAAAGATACTCATGAACAACAGAAACAACTGATATTGCAATACTAAACTATCAATGCTTAAAGCTACTTTCAAAAAATACCAGTTAAAGTTTAATACACCCGTGCTTACTTCGCGAGGAAAGATGGACGTAAAAAACGGCTACTATCTTTTTTTAAGCAACGGGCAAAATACCGGTGTTGGCGAGTGCAGCTTTATTGAAGGATTGAGCATTGATAACTTAAACGAATATGAGAACGCCCTCCTCTCCTTTTGTAAAAGCATTTCTGCTAACGAAAAGCCAGACCTGAATATTTTGAATGGCTATCCTTCAATTTATTTTGGATGGGAAACAGCTTTGAGAGATCTTAAAAATGGAGGCAGAAAGATTTTGTTTGAAAGCGATTTCACCAACGGGCAAAAAGCAATTGCCATTAACGGTTTGGTATGGATGGGCACAAAAGATTTTATGCGCCAGCAAATAAGTAAAAAAATAGCCGATGGCTTTAAGTGCATAAAAATAAAAGTAGGTGCTATTGATTTTAACGATGAACTGGAACTTCTAAATTATATCCGCAGCAAATTTCCAGCAGATTTAATTGAAATACGATTAGACGCCAATGGTGCCTTTAATAGCAACGATGTGTTTCAGAAACTGGAAAAGCTTTCAAAATTTCAAATTCATTCCATTGAGCAACCGGTGCAACCCGGGCAGTTTGATTTAATGAAAGAAATTTGCAACAAGCCTATGATACCGGTAGCGCTTGATGAGGAATTGATAAAATTGAAAGGTATCAGTAAGCAATACTTGCTGGCGCAGATAAACCCGCAATACCTTATACTTAAACCCAGTATGTTAGGTGGTATGCAGGCTTGCGATGAGTGGATTGATTTAGCCATCAGGCACAATGTAGGCTGGTGGGCAACCAGTGCGCTTGAATCTAACATTGGCCTTAACGCCATTGCACAGTGGGTATTTACCAAACACAGCAATATGGTTCACGGTTTGGGTACCGGTGCATTGTATTCAAACAATGTTAGCTCTCCTCTTGTTGTTGCTAATGGCTGCCTAAGTTATAATGCAGCCGATAAATGGGGAGATTTGTAAATTGATTTTCACTGATTATACAGTATGTTTAAAATAGATTTCTCTTTATTAAATAATGATGAACTAAATCAGCTCGCAAATAAAAGCTTGCAGGGTAATCCAGATGACTGGCAAAAATACATTTGGGAATTTGTTGCTCAGCTTTGTAATCCCGCAATTCAGTCAATCAGTATTTTTACTTCAGGTTCAACCGGTGTATCCAGGCAAATAGTGCATACTAAACAAGCTATTTTTAATAGCGCGCAAATGACTTGCAATGCCCTCGGCCTTGAACAAGGTAACGCTGCGCTACTTTCATTGCCCGCCAATAAAGTGGGTGGTATGATGATGATAGCTCGTTCGTTTATCAGTAAAATGAATTTATGTTGTATAAAACCAACTTCAAACCCTTTTAATGAAATACGTAGCGATTTAAAAATTGACTTTGTGGCATTTACCCCAATGCAGTTTTATGCGGTTATGAATGATGTTGATGCTTTCAAAAAGGCTTCCGGTATTTCAAAAATAATTCTAGGTGGACAGGAAGTTGACTCAAAGCTTGCACAGCGAATTAGGGATATGCAGAACGAAGTTTACCTAACATTCGGCATGACAGAAACTATTAGCCATATAGCTTTAAAGCGATTAAACGGGAAAAGCCCCGACAACTATTTTACCCTATTACCCGATGTTAAAATTAGCATTGACGAAAGAAGCTGCATGATTGTAGATGCTCCGAAATTGGGCTGCAATCATCTGGCAACAAACGATATTATTAGCATTGTTGCCGGCAATAAATTTGAATGGCTGGGCCGTTGGGACAACGTAATTAATAGCGGTGGTGTAAAAATATATCCCGAAGAAATTGAACATTTACTGCAGCCATACATCAGCAACCCATTTTTTATTGCCGGTTTGCCAGATAATAAATTAGGACAAAAAGTAGTTATGATAATTGAAGCTGAAAAAATTAGTGATGCACAAAACACCGAATTTCTAAACGCCTTCGCTTATCTCGAAAAAATAAAAAGGCCAAAAGAAATATGGTTTGCAAAAACTTTTGTAAGAACTGAGAACGGAAAAATTAAGCGCGCCGAAAGTTTAAAAAACCTGCACTTCAAATTATCTGATTAGCGTTACGCTGCCCGAACTTTCAGTAATAGCGCCATTGGTGCAGGTGGCTTTTAGTTCGTATACATAGGTAGCAACTTCGGCGGGTCTGCCACTCAATGTACCATCCCATCCTTCGTTGCCATTGTGGGTTTCCCACATTAATTTGCCCCACCGGTCGAATACTCTGAAATATTCTAAATTTCTTAACCCTACACCACGCACAAAAAGTTTATCATTTTGCCCATCGCCATTAGGTGTAAAGGTGTTGGGCACAAATATCATTTTTGCATCACACGAAACAACATTCAGCACCACCGAATCGTTTGCTATGCATCCGTAAGCATCGGTAACTTTTACATAAACAGTTTGCGGCTGGTTAACAGTTACATATGGCCTGCTGCAAGTAGTACAACTTAAAGGATCTACTGTAGGTGTCCAGGTAAAAGTAACTGGTTGCTGGTGCGATTGAGAATAAAGGCGCATTGAAGTGCCGGTTGCAATAGTTGTATCGGGGCCTGCTGTAATATCGGGATTTGGTACAACTACTAAATGTATAAGGTTAGTATCAGGCTCGCAACCGGTACTGCCTACTATTACGGTGTAATTATAATCGCCGGGTGGTGGTGATATTACAGGGTCGAATATATTATTAGCACTAAGATATGTTGAAGGAAGCCAGGTAAAGAATGTATCAATATACGAGGCCTGTTCAACGTTTATAAGAAGCGCAACGGGCGTTCCGCCACAAACCAATGTGTCGTATGGTAATAAATTGGCAACAACTTTTGTAATTGGCCATACCATTACAATACGCGATATAGAGCAGCCCTTGTCGTTTGAACCTGTTACGCGATATATAACAGTATCAGGTGGCCAAACAGTAGGATTAACGGAATTTGTATCGCTAATGTAAATATCCGGAGTCCAAACTGCGGATACTACAGTCGCATCTTGGCTGGCGTGAAGTTGCAAAGTATCGCTGGGGCAAATACGGTATTCAACACCCGGAAATATATGCGGCAGTGCATCAACATTTACGGTAATGGTATCTTTTGCTACACAGCCAATATTGGTGGTTGCCACTACATAATAGGTAATTGTATCACGTGTTTTGGAAAGCGTGTTTTTACAAGTATCGCAGGTTAAAGAATCGGGCGATAGACTTGCTGTCCATTGAAAATGATCGCCATAGGGTAAATTAAATGCTACATAATTGCCTTTGCAAACTGTAGTATCGGGCGGCAAATTGGGGTAAGGTATTAATCCAACTACTATGGTATCAACGGGGTATTGCACACGGCAGCCCAAGCTATCGGTAAGGGTGTAAATAGGATAATAAGTACTGGGTTGAGTGTAGGTATGCACAATATTTATACTATCGGTAAAAGTGGTTCCATCACCCATATCGGCAATAGTTGAAACTGTTGATTGCTCGGTACCCGTAATAGAAACAGTTAAAGGCGTGCAACCGGTATCGGGTGTTGCTATAAAATGCCCTATTGGGCCTCTTATTCTTATCTCATCAATATAAGTTTTTGAACCGTGGCAGCCCGATGTATCTATGCCGACAAGTGTAACAGTATAGTTGCCCGGAAAGAAGTATATGTGTATCGGATTTTGGGATGTGTTGGTATCGCCATCGCCAAAGTACCACAACCATTTAAGCCCGGGGCGGGTAGTTTTATTAACAAATAATGCAGGATATGGTGGGCAAGGTTGAAAAGTAGTATCAGTTACAAAATCTACTTCCGGTGTATCAACATTTATATGGTTTGTTTGTATAACAGTATCTCGGCAGTTAAGATTGCCAGTGTTATAAATAGCTATTAACTGAACTGTATAATCGCCTGTTACGGCATAGGCATGTATAGGATTTACCCCACTGTTAGTAGCAGTTCCATCGCCGAAGTTCCATTGATATGCAGTAGAATTTTGAGATTGATTGGTAAAATGTGCCAACTCACCGGGGCAAAGTGCCGTATCTGAAATAAAACCTGCTATAGGCGTTACTGCCTTCACCGGTGTGGTAGCAGTGGCAGTACAACCATGCGAATCGGTTACCTTTAACGTAACAGTATAGCTGCCATTGTTAGAAAATATGTAAGAAGGGTTTTTGTTATTACTGGTATCACCGGTGCCAAAAGTCCATTTCCAGGCGAAGGCTACATCGTTAGCTAAAACCGAGGTGCTTGAATCAATAAAATTAATGGCGTAGGGTGTACAACCAACGTGCGGGCCATCATTAATATGTGCTTTAATGCCATATACGGTAATATAGTTTACTTTAATAAATGTATCAACGCATCCCAGTCCCGAGCCAATAATAAGCGTAACGGTATACTGCCCACTTTTAGTGTACTGATGGTTTGGATTTTGCAAAGCACTTGTGGCCGTACTATCGCCAAAATTCCAAACCCAATGCGTAGCAAACTGCGAACTATCTGCAAAATGAACAGTAAGCGGCGCGCACCCCGAGGTAATGTTTGCACCAAACTGTGCCACCGGTGTACCTACCTGCACTGTCTGCTTCATTGAATCTACACAACCGGTAGTAGCATTGGTAACTATTAAAGTTACAATATAAGGGCCTTGGTGCGGATAAGTATGCACCGGCGGATTTTGCACGTTGGATGTAGTACCATCGCCAAATTTCCAAAACCATGTTTGTGCTCCTTTAGATGAATCGGTAAAGGTTACTGATGTAGGATTGTTGCAGGTAAACTGGTAGCCAAAATTTGCTTTGGGCACTATAATTAAAATGTATTTCAATCGTTCAGTATCCTTGCTGCAACCCTGGTTAATTACGGTAAGGGTTATATTATAAGTACCCGTATCTGAAAAAGCGTGCACCGGGTTTTTAAGCGTACTGGTTTGCCCATCGCCAAAATTCCATAAGTACTGTGTGTTGTTGGTTGTGCCCTGTGTTTGATTAGTAAAATTTACCGGCTGGTCAACACACTGTGTAAGTGGGGCAGCTATAAATTCAGGATTTAAAGTACTACCCACTTTAATAACCGGTGTCGAAAACGTATCAATACAACCATCGGCATTTTTAATAATAAGCACGGGGGTATAATTGCCGTTAACTTGATAAGTATGTGTTGGATTTGCCTGGTTCGATGTTCCACCATCGCCAAAGGTCCACTGGTAGCTGGTTATAGGAACATTAGATGTAGAAGTGTTTGTAAAAATTACGGTAAAAGGCGAACAACCTTGTACCGAATCGACAGTAAACGCAGCATGTATACCACCTATTACAATATATGACTGTATAGTTTTGGTATTTAAACACCCTAGCGCATTACCTACAGTAAGCGAAACTGTATACGAGCCCGGTGCATTGTATGTATGGTTGGGGTTAGATATAGTTGCAGTAGCACTATCACCAAAATTCCATAAGAACGACGAGGCGCCTGTTGCATTGTTAGTAAAGTTAACCGTAAATGGTGCCGAGCAATTGCTGGTATCGTTAGCACTAAATGTAAAGCTTATAGGTGCGCTTACATGTATATAGTTTGTTTGCGTGTGTGTGCCGGTGCAGCCATTAAAACTCACCTTAAGTGTTACGCTGAAGTTACCAGTAGTAGCATAAATGTGTGCAGGGTTTTGCAGGCTCGATGAATCTCCATCGCCAAAATACCATTTCCATGATGATGCAAAATTCGAAGTATCGGTAAAAGTAATTGGCCCACCCTGGCAGGCATTAACGGTTGATGCAGTAAAACCCGCCTGTATATCAGTAAGTGCTACCGGTGTAAATGCAGTATCAACGCAGCCAAGCGAATCAATAGCTACCAGAAAGGCATTGTAAATACCACCACTGGTATAGTTATGGGTGGTATTGGGCAAGGCCGATATACCACCATCGCCATAAAATTGCTCGTAATGTACGCTACCGTTTGGCGAAACCCCATTACCGGTAAAAGTAATTATTATAGGCACCGAACACGACTGTATTGGGTTGGCGGTTGAAGATACATTGGGCGCTGTTTTTATAACCACAAAATTTGGAATTATCTTACTGGTTTGGCATCCGTTGCTATCAATCGTTACCAGCGTTACCTTATAGTTGCCCTGCGCATTATAGCAGTGTGTGGCATTATAAGTAATTTCCGAGTTCGAACCATCACCATAATCCCATACGTATTTGGCTATAGGGCTTTCGCCGGGTACGGTAAGGTTTATAAAATGCACCAAATGGCAGGGGTCGTTACAACCTACATTATCGTACGATGTGAAACTATCGGTAGGTGGTTGAAAAACCTTTATTTGCATGTATATAGAATCCTTAAAGGCAGGGTCGTTCCATACTACATGTAATACGTTGTAAATGCCCGGCAATGAAAACGAAGCCGTGGCATTTTGGCTTATCGAGGTGTTGCCATTATCAAAATCCCAATAATAATTGGTAGGGTTTCCGGTCGAGTTATCTGTAAAAGCATCAACCAATGGCGGACAACCATACTGATATTGCGCTGTAAACGAGGCATTAACCTGCGCTTCAACTTGCACCTGAATTACAAATGCCAATAAGAAGAAAAATATAAACTTCCTTATCACTCGGAGAATGTCTTTTTATCTAATATAAGATGCACTTTATAGCACATTATGTTGCATAAGCCCCAAACTAATATCACCCTGTTATATCTTAACTTCAAAATGCTGCTAAATGTTTCATTTTTAAGCCTTATTCGTATGGTTTAATACAGCGAATATGGGTGCCAACAGGGTAAAAAAATCCTACGGGCATAGTTACAGCTAATTAATGCAATTTTACCGGTAAAATAGTTCACATTTGTTTATACCTATAATGTTAATATTGTTGCGGCTTTTGCGGCATATTAGCACCAATTAATACTAGTTTCGGGCTGGGTTGTTGGGTTGGGTGGACAGTAACATTAAAATTAAATAAGCCCCGATACTAACCATAAAGGTCAGAAGCTATTTGCACATGAAGAAATTTTTAAGCTTATTTTTTTGTATTCATATATACTTAGCAATAAGTGCACAGCAGTTTGTTTCGCCCTACAAATTGTCGTTTACTATCGATTTGCCGGTAAGTGCCAATGCGGTTGGCCTGCTTGCAGGTTCGTATATTATTGGCAGCCCGTTTGCCCTTCCTTCAAAACAAAGCATACAACAACTTGACCGGAATAGCATTAATGCATTCGACCGGAGCGCTACTTTGCGGTATTCGAAAGCAGCCGGGTATGGCAGCGATGTTATTTTATATACCTCACTGGCTATACCTTTATTGGCGCTTATCAGCAAAAACTCGCGCAATGATTTTGGAAAAATAGTGGCTATTAACGCTGAGGCTTTTACCTTAAACCTGGCCGTTACCGAATTATTTAAAGAAGCCGTGCACCGAAAGCGGCCTCTGCTGTACAACCCCAATGTACCATTGGATGTTAAATACCAAAAAGACAACTTCAAATCGTTCATTTCAGGTCATACCTCAACCGTGGCGTGTATGAGTTTTTGTTTTGCCAAAACTTTTGCCGAATACAACCCCAATTCGAAGCTAAGGCCTGTTATTTGGACCCTGGCTGCAACCCTGCCCGCTGTTACAGGTTTACTGCGATATGAAGCCGGAATGCACTTTTGGACTGACGTAATTACCGGTTACGCCGTAGGGGCACTTATTGGAGTGGCGGTTCCGTATTTGCATAGCACTAAGCTGGCTATCAATAGATAATAATTACATATGTCGAAATCATTTGAAGCAGTAATTTACGATATGGACGGCGTGCTAATGGATAGCGAACCCCTTTGGCGAACGGCTGAAATAAAGGTTTTTGGCAGCGTAGGCCTGCGCCTAACCCAGCAAGATTGTATGCAAACCACCGGTATGCGGTTTGATGAAGTGGTTGAACACTGGTGGCGTAAACACCCCTGGCAAGACAAAGCCAAACAACAAATACATGATGAGGTATTAGATGAAATGGAAACCGCCATCCATCAACAGGTAGTAGCTATGAAGGGTGTAACTACCTCGCTAGAACTATTTAAAAGTAAAGGAATGCGCCTGGCACTGGCATCATCATCGGCTATGAGACTGATAAAGGCAACGGTTAAAAAGCTGAAGATTGAACACTACTTCGAACTGCTGGTATCGGCCGAGCATGAAAGGTATGGTAAGCCCCACCCGGCAGTGTTTCTGCGCACCGCCGAAACATTAAATATTAGTCCCGCTAACTGTTTGGTTATTGAAGATTCGCTGGCCGGTGTGCTGGCTGCCAAAGCAGCAAAAATGACCTGTGTCGCTATACCCGCCACCGAAGATTATAACAACCCCCGCTTTGCCATTGCCGATTGGAAATTGAAAAGTTTGGATGAGGTTGGGGTGGTGATGGGGGAATGAATTTATTTAAGCTTTCTAGTATCAGGTTTTAGTTGGATATCCATAAACGTACTTTTATCAGCACTAACTATAATGCCCTTTTGTATTTGCGAAACATAACCTTTAGCCGAATACTGCACGTTATACTTACCTGGTGCAAGCAAACGAATGCTATAATTTCCTTTAGCATCTGCCTTAACTCCTTTCTCCGTTTCTATACCCTGGCTATCTACCTCCATTGCTCTGGCAAACCGAAGTCCTTCGCCGTATTGATTGGTTATTTTGCCCGAAATATCTCCGGTTTGTGCCTTCGTTGCAAAAATGCATAACATGAATATGATAGATGCAAATAATGTTTTCATAAAGATTGTGTGTTTGGGTAAATATTATAACTAATAATACTCAATACTTCTTTCAATAATTTCAACCGGCTTTAAGCGTGTGGTAGTACTGTTGGAGGGCAACTCATCAAACGATGGTGGATCGGATGATAATTGAAACCCAGTTCTAGTTGTATAATTGCCTTTGTTATCGTAAACATATTCAAACTGCCAGTGCCAGTGGCCGCTAATACTGTTTTCTACCATTTCGGTAACGTTTCCGTGTGCATCGTACTTATATTTTGTGGTCCAGGGATCTCTTCCCTCAATAAAGCATTTTGCTTTTGAAACCTTGCCATTTTTGTCGTATATAAATTTTTCTACACAATATTTGTCGTATTTATAAGCAGTTCCGATTACGCGCCCTTCAGCATCGTATGTATAGCTTGTTCTATTCTTAATGGTATCTTTTAATAAGCTGTCCTTTACCTCTGTCAAATTGCCTTTGGCGTTATAAGTTAAGGTTGTTATTGCAAATAGTTTATTATCAATGTAAGTAATAGCAGTTGTTGCCCTACCGTTGGAATCAAAAATGATAGTTGTTTTTTGATTTGGCTCACCCTCCTCTATAATATTTCCCTTGCTGTCGAACAGTGCATAAAATTCGGTGCTGTCAATTTCTTTGCCCTTTATTACTGCGCCAGGCTTGCCAATTGCAGCGTAAAAATGTTGATGAAGCGATTTAACCGGTCCCTGAAGGTCATATACCTTAAGCCCGTGATTATTCCAATCGGTATTTTTATTTATAAAAGTACCTTCTATTGCAAAAAGAAGTATTAAAAAATTTAGCATACTTATTTGGGGGTTGGTGTATGGCTAAGTTAATAACACTTTACTTATTCTACGAATTCTGCCGTAAATAAGCAATCAAATCCTGTGTAGGAAAATCTTTAAAGCCCAGTTCGCGCAGCATGGTAATTATTTGCCCGCGATGAAAGCTGCCGTGGTTTACAACATGGAAAAGAATTTCCTCAATAACGTTTGAGAACTCAATACCCTTGGTGTTTTTGTAGGTTATTTTACTGTCAAGATAAGCTCTGTCTTTATCGGCAATAAAAGCGGTAAGGTTTTTGGTATCGGCCAAAAAACCATTCAGCAATTCATCTTTGCCACCTTTAAAGGTAGCGCTGGGCCAGGTGGTAGCCTCCCCTCCTTTTAAGCGGGTTAGCCATATTTGTTCGGCATCCCACATGTGGTGCAGGGTTTTGCGGATAGACGGGAAACTGCTTTTTACTTCGGCATCGAAAAAATTTTCATCTACCTTAGTCAGAATTTCAACTATTTTGCCATTGGCCCAGGCGTTAAATTGCAAGTGTTTTTGTATGGTATACATATAAGCATGTTGTTTTTAAAGTTTCGGACTTCAATTATAGTAAACAAATTATTTTTTATTCATTAAATATTATGAAAAAGACTAAAAATAAATTGCAGCCAACCGGCTTTAATTCTATTGCTGCGCAAGATAATTACAGCAATAAACTTAAAGCCCATGCGCATACGGTGCCAATTTACGCCGGTTCAACTTTTATTTACGAATCGCCGGAAGTGGCACAGCAAATTTTTGCCCGTAAGGCCGAGGGTTATGTATACAGCCGGTACTCGCACCCCAACGCAGTGTTGGTTGAAGAAAAGCTGGAGCGCATGGAAACCTTTGGATTAAACATACAAGCCAAAGCATGGGTGTTTAGTTCGGGTATGACAGCCATTGCCAATCTTTTTCAAAGCATGCTAAAGCCCGGCGATTGTATTGTGGCGCAGGGAAACATTTACGGCACATCGGTAGATTATTTTAATCACTTTGGCGAGGAGTATAAAATTGAAATTGTGTATGCAGATTTTAAAGACCTGAACAAGCTGGAATTTCTTTTAAAGTCGAAACGAAATATAAAGTTGCTTTATACCGAAACGCCCAGCAACCCTACTATTGATTGTTACGATTTATCGGCTTTGGGAAAATTAGCTAACCGGTATAAAGTAAAGCTGGCTATTGATAGCACTTTTGCTTCACCGTATTTGCAGCAGCCGTTTAAGTATGGGGTTGATTTTATAATTCACTCGGCCACTAAATATTTAAACGGGCATGGCACTGCCTTAGGTGGTTTTTTAATTGGTAAGGATGTTGAGTTTATGCAAAGCAAAGCTTGGAAGGTGCGCAAAATTAACGGTGGTATTTGCGCACCCTTCGATACGTGGTTGTTGAATAACGGCATTAAAACTTTAAGCCTGCGTATGGATAAGCATTGTGCCAACGCAATGCAGGTAGCAAAGTATTTAGAAATACACCGGGCAGTAAAAAGCGTAAATTATTTGGGCTTGAAAGACCACCCCGATCATGCACTGGCAAAAAAGCAGATGAAAGATTTTGGCGGTGTTCTAGCCTTCGAACTTAAAGGCGGTTATAAAGCAGGTTTAAAGTTGATGAAGAAAATGAAGTTTTGCCGGCTTACTGCATCGCTTGGTACTATTGATACCTTGCTGCAACATCCGGCATCCATGAGTCATTCGTTTGTGGCGAAAGAACAGCGCAAACAATTTGGCATTACCGATGGCCTAGTGCGCATGAGTGTTGGTATTGAAGATGTGGAAGATATTATTGGCGATATGGAGCAGGCATTATCCGCCTAACCCGGTTTCGTAACCTTCATCAACTAAAAGGTGGTATCCATCGGCGGCGGTTGTTGCCAGTACGTCGCAGCGCTCGTTAAAGGGGTGGTCGTTGTGGCCGCGTATCCAATGAAATTTTACTTTGTGTTTGGGATATATTTTTAAAAACCGTTGCCACAGGTCCGGATTTTTTTTGTTTTTAAATCCTTTTTTCTGCCAGCCAAAAACCCAACCCTGGTTTACCGCCTCCACCACATATTTCGAATCCGAATAAACATGCACTTCTACCCCATCGCGGGTTAATGATTCAAGCCCTACAATTACTGCCAGCAACTCCATTCGGTTGTTGGTGGTTTTGCGGTAACCTTGCGAAAGCTCTTTTTCGGTATTGCCGTATTTTAAAATAACTCCATACCCTCCGGGCCCCGGGTTACTGCGGGCCGAGCCATCGGTATATAATTCAACATGCGCCATAATAACTTAAAATAACGTTGCAATATATAAAAGGTACTTTCAACTATACATCAAAAGAATATTTTTGCTGTAGCGATGCTTAAAATTTACCATTCAAAATCGGATAAAACTAAGGCTTATATACAAATGCACCTGTCGGTACTGCTATGGGGTGCTACCGGTGTAATGGGCCGTGGTATTGAGTTAAGCGAGGGCCTGCTGGTTTGGTACCGCATGATTATTACTTCGGTTTCGCTTTTCTTGTTTATCTGGTTTACAAAAAAATCGCTCAGTATTTCGAGGCGCGATTTGTTGCAGGTATCGGGTATTGGTTGTGTGCTAATGGTGCATTGGTTGTTTTTTTATGCTGCTATTAAATATTCAAACGTTAGCACTACGCTTAGTGTGTTTGCCTCTACCACTCTTTTTACTGCTTTAATTGAACCGGTTATAACCCACAAAAAGTTTAACCGAATGGAATTGGTTTACAGCCTAATGGCTATTGTAGGCATTGCCATTATATTTTATTCCGATACTAATTCGTACTCCACCGGGCTTATTCTTGCGCTGTTAGCAGCATTTGTAGGAGCCTTTTTCAATATATTAAATAAAGAAGTAGTGCATAAAATTTCGACTGAGGTAGTTTCCTTTTACGAAATAGCAGCGGGGTTAGTGGTGCTTACTGTTTTTCTTCCGTTGTACATTCATGTTTTTCAACCGGTAAAACTACTGCCTGATACCCGAGATTGGGTTTTACTTTTTATACTGGCTATTGTTTGCACACACATTACGCTCATCCTTTCATTAAATGCTTTAAAGCACCTTAGTGCATTTACACTCAACTTATCTGTAAACCTTGAACCGGTATATGGTATAGCATTAGCCTTTCTGATTTTCGGCGAGAATAAAAATATGAATGCCGGTTTTTTTGTGGGTACAGTAATAATTATTCTATCGGTAATATTGCATAGTTATTTTGCTGATAAGGACAGCGCTATTGCTCAATCGCCACTTGATTAAGTTTACGGGTTAACAGAAAACAGCAAATCTAAATTACTATTCTTAATACCGAACATGCTTGCTAAGTGCTGGTTGGTAAGGTTGCCCTGGTAAACATAAATACCATTGCGTATACCGGCATCTTCGTATATCAAATTTTTAATGCCACTCATTTCGCCACAGCGCAATAAAATAGGTGTAAGGATATTTGAAAACGCGTAAGATGCAGTGCGAGATACACGCGATGGAATATTGGGCACGCAATAGTGTATAACTTCGTACTTAATAAAAGTAGGTTCGGCATGCGAGGTAATTTCAGATGTTTCGAAACAACCGCCCTGATCAATACTTACATCAATTACCACACTACCGGGTTTCATTTTCGATACCATTTCTTCGGTAACTAAAATTGGGGCACGTGCTTGTTTGGAGTGTATGGCACCAATAGCTACATCAGCGTTTTGTAATTCTTCGGCAAGTATTGCCGGTAATATAGTTGAAGTAAATACGCGAGCATTTATCTTTTCCTGCAAGCGCATTAGTTTGTATACGTTGTTATCGAAAACCGAAACTGTGGCACCTAAACCAATGGCAGCACGGGCTGCATACGCACCTACTATACCGGCACCCAGTATTACTACCTTCGCCGGTGGCACACCTGATATACCGCCCAGCAAAATTCCTTTACCCTCGTTAGCATTGCTTAAAAACTCACCGGCTAATAGTATTACACTGCTACCGGCTATTTCGCTCATAGCCCTTACAAACGGAAATTTACCGGCTTCGTCGTTGGTATATTCGTAAGCCATTGCCGTAACCTTTTTTTGTATAAGCCGCTCAATATATTCTTTCGAAAGGGTAGGCAGGTGTATGGGCGATACAATGGTTTGGCCCATTTTCATTAAATCAATTTCGCCTACTTGTGGCGGGGCAATTTTAATAACAATATCGGCCTGATAAACTTCTTCAATGCTATCGCTAATATCCGCACCGGCTTCGGAATAATCGGCATCGGAAAAATGTGAGTAGCCACCTGCACCGCGTTCAATTAAAACCCGGTGGCCATTGGCTACCAGTGTTTGCACTGCCTCTGGCGTTAAACCAATGCGGTGCTCCTGAAAGTTTCTTTCTTTAGGTAAACCAATAAATAATTTCGATTTTTTTTGAGCCACCATAGCCGGCGACTCCATTGGTTGTAATCCCAGTTTTGTAACTAATCCTTCGAACCCTTTTTTCTTTTCGGCCATTAGCATTAAAATTTACCCCATAAAGATAGATATTTCGCGCATATTATCTTCAAACTTTATATCAACTTTTACAGTATTGGGCGGTAATAATTGTTCAATAAGCCGGGGCCATTCAATAAAACAATAGTTATCGCCGCTAATATATTCTTCAATGCCTATGGCCAGGGCTTCTTCTATATTCTTTAACCGGTAAAGGTCTATGTGGTAAATCTTTTCATCACTACCCGTTATCAGATATTCATTAACAATGCTATATGTTGGGCTCGAGAAATTATCGGTTGAACCCAGCTGGTGGCATATTTCTTTTATTAGTGTGGTTTTGCCCGTACCCATTTCGCCTTTAAAAGCAAATACACGGTTTTGGGTTGGCGTATCGGTAGCTGCAAATTGAAGAATGCGCGTTGCTATATCAGCAAGCTGCTCAATAGTTGTATCGCTTATTTGAAGCTTTTTCACAGTGCAATAATCAGCAAAAAGAAGGAATGTTTGTTGACCTTCTATAAAAATGAAAATCCTCCCGGGCTT
Organism: uncultured Bacteroidota bacterium; assembly: GCA_903919075.1. Lineage (GTDB taxonomy): Bacteria > Bacteroidota > Bacteroidia > Chitinophagales > LD1 > Bog-950. Next base: position 23,434 of record CAIXGR010000067.1, read on the forward strand.
TAACCGGAAGGAGTTTTCTATTGGAACCGAGATAGAAGGACAATGGAAAAACAGAGCGGTTTATCATCGCGCTCCGTTTTATGGCCCCAGGTGTTACTCTTTGCTTTTTAAGCAAAGAGTAAACGTCCCGAGTAATCTTTATCGGATAAATGCCTGCAATAAATGAGGGTTCGTGCTCTCTTTTAATTGCCTGATACATTTTTCCTTTATCTGCCTAACCCTTTCGCGGGTAAGGTTAAATCTTTCGCCTATTTCTTCAAGTGTCATTGGTATTTTGCCGTTAAGGCCAAAATAGCTGCTTATAATTTCCGACTCACGTTCGCTAAGTTGTGCCAGTGCATCGTTTAGCTGTATCTCAACAGTTTTATGCATCATCTGGTCCTCAGCCGAAACATCGTTTTTATCATACAGCATATCGCTTAAAGTGCCGTCTTCAACAATGCCCATTTTCGAATCTGTTGAAAGTGTTGCAGTGTTTATGCGGAAGTAATCGTCAATTTCTTCTTTCGTCATACCCAGCATTTCCATTAGTTCTTCAACATCCGGTTCGCGCTGGTATTCTTGTTCAAATGAATGAAAGGCTTTTGTGATTTTTGTGTAAGCACCTATTTTGCTAACCGGTAAGCGTATAATGCGCGATTGTTCAACAATAGCTTGCATAATAGCCTGGCGAATCCACCACACGGCATAGGATATGAATTTGAAACCACGTGTTTCATCAAATTTATATGTAGCACGTATTAATCCAAGATTTCCTTCGTTAATTAAATCGCTTAAAGGCAGGCCCTGATTTTGGTATTGTTTAGCCACGCTAACCACAAAACGCAGGTTCGATTTTACAAGCAATTCTAGGGCTTCATTATCTCCATTACGGATTTTTTTAGCCAAATCAGCCTCTTGTTCAGCACTAAGCAACTCGTTTTTAGCGATTTCACTCATGTACTTATCCACCTGGCTGTCTCTTTGCGAAATGTTATGGGTAATTCTTAAAGGTCTCATAGGCAAAAACGTATCTTGGTTCAGACAATGTTTACGCCAACCTTACAAAAATGTTTCAGTAAGCTACAAATCAGCGTATAAAATGCCCATATTGAACTGCATAAGACTGTATACAAGTACAATGTGTTGCACAGCAAGGCCTGGCCTGGAAAGAGATTTTTAATAGCTATATGTAAAGGGCTGTAAATGAGTGTGGGCTTTGGTTTTGGTTGTATAAAACAAAAGTGGCCAAACAACTCTAGCTTGTCTGACCACTTTTAATTTGTAAGGACAATTCATGAATTGTCCTTACAAATTGCAATTATTAGCTTTATTTAGTTCTGCCCGCTTGGTTCAGACAAAGCTTTTCTCGAAAGCTTAAATTTGCCTGTTTTGTTGTCAATACCAAGTAGTTTCACTTTAACCACTTCGTTTTCTTTGAAAACTCCGTCCATGGTTTCAAGGCGCTGGTTCGATATTTCAGAGATATGAAGTAAGCCTTGCTTACCAGGCATAAACTCAACAAAAGCGCCGTAAGGCATTATCGATTTTACAGTGGCTTCGTACACCTCTCCTATTTCAGGCACCGCAACTATCATTCTTATTCTTCTAACAGCTGCATCAATACCCTCTTTATTAGGCGAGAAGATTTCAATCTTGCCTTGGTTGCCTACTTCTTCAATTACTATAGTAGTACCGGTGTCTTTTTGCATTTCCTGAATAACCTTACCACCGGGTCCTATTATGGCACCAATGTATTCTTTCTCAATCATGATTTGCTCAACACGTGGTGCGTGTGGTTTGTAATCTTCACGAGGTGCTGAAATGGTTTTCATCATTTCATTCAATATGTGCAATCTTCCTTTTTTCGACTGCTCCAATGCTTTAGTCAATAACTCGCGAGAAAGACCGTTGATTTTAATATCCATCTGGCAGGCAGTAATACCATCTGCTGTTCCGCATACTTTAAAGTCCATATCGCCCAAGTGGTCTTCATCACCTAATATATCCGACAATACAACAAACTTACCGGTCTTCTCATTCGAGATAAGGCCCATGGCAATGCCCGATACCGGTTTGCGAATTTGGATACCCGCATCCATCAAAGCCATAGTACCGGCGCAAACCGTAGCCATAGATGATGAACCGTTCGATTCTAAAATATCAGAAACTATACGAATAGTATAAGGTAAATCTTTAGGCATTACCTTTTCAATAGCACGGTGTGCTAAGTTACCATGTCCTATTTCTCTTCTGCTGGTGCCGCGTGGTGTTCTTGCTTCACCGGTAGAGAATGGTGGGAAATTATAATGTAAAAGGAATTTCTTTTCGTAGTTGAAAATAGCGCCGTCAATTAACTGTGCATCTAACTTGGTTCCTAAAGTTACTGTGGTTAACGATTGTGTTTCACCACGGGTAAACAAAGCCGAACCGTGTGGCCCAGGCAGGTAACCTACTTCGCTCCATATTGCACGAACTTCGTCCATCTTACGTCCGTCCAAACGCTTGTTCTGGTCTAACATTACATCGCGCACAGCTTCTTTTTCAATAGCGTGCCAGTAAAGGCTCAATAAAAATGCTTTCGCTTTTTTATCTTCATCACTAAGGGTTGCAACAAATGCATCCTTAATAGCCGAGAACAATTCGCCGCGTTTGTGTTTATCGGCAAGTTCCATAGCAGCTACACCTTTACATTTTTCGTAGCAGGCTGCAGTCATGTTTTTACGCAATTCCTCATCATGCACTTCGTGAACGTAAGTTTGTTTAACTGTTTTGCCAGCTTCTGCTTCAAGTTCTTTTAAAACCTTCACTTGTTTCTTAATAGCTTCATGCGCAAACATGATAGCTTCAATCATATCAGTTTCGCTTACTTCATTCATTTCGCCTTCAACCATTACAATCGAAGTATCAGAAGCAGCAACTATCAAGTCAATATCAGCCTCAGTTTCAACTTCACTTTTGGTAGGGTTAATAACCAATTGGCCTTTTATTTTCGCAACACGCACTTCGCTGATATGCCCGTTGAAAGGAACATCAGATACTGCAAGTGCCGAAGATGCAGCCAAACAAGCCAATGCATCAGGTAATTCATTCAAATCGCCCGATACCAATGATACCTGCACTACAACGTTAGCATGGTAATCATCCGGAAATAATGGACGTAACGCTCTATCAATAAGACGAGAAATCAAAATTTCGTTATCGCCCGGGCGTGCTTCACGTTTAAAAAAGCTGCCTGGGAAACGCCCTACCGAGCTCATATTTTCACGGTATTCAATAGTAAGCGGCATAAAGTCAACGCCTTCTTTGGCTACTTTATCGGCACATACAGTGGCTAATAACATAGTGTTGCCATATTTTATCATGGCAGCGCCATCGGCTTGTTTAGCCAAGCGGCCTGTTTCAATTTCAACAATTCTTCCTCCACCGAGGTCAATCGTTTTTTTAATAATGTTCATCTTTAAATTATTAAGGTTAGTATTAAAATATAATGTAAATCTTTATTTCTCTGCTACGTTTAGCAAGCAAATTCTGCTTTATAAGGTGGGAATGAATTTGCTTTATTTCCTCCCGGGTCCATCCCAAAACCTACCCGGGGTTTTCATCTACTATATAATAAACAAAAGGATGGCACTAAGCCATCCTTTTGTTCAATGTTTATTTTCTGATTTTCAACTTCTCAATAAGTTGGCGATAGCCGGTCAAATCCTGTTTCATCAGGTAGTTCAGCAATCTACGTCTTTTACCTACCAGGCCAATTAACGAACGGGTAGTAGCATGGTCTTTCTTATTAGTGTTCAAATGCTCCGAAAGGTGGTTTATCCTCTCAGTATGCAACGCAATTTGCGCCGATGTCGAGCCGGTATTCTTCTCAGAACCACCAAAATCTTTAAACAGTTTCTTTTTTACTTCAGATGTTACTTGCATATCAATTCTTTAATTAAGCGCGCAAAGATAGTATTTGTATTCGAAAATGCAAAGGCCGGTTTACAGTTTGCAGTACATATGGGCCAAATTTATAAAGATACACCTGTTAACAACGCCTTTGCGAGGGGAGCCGGTTCTCCCGTTTCGGGAGTTAGAGGGTGTGGGCAGCCGCAAAAACACAGGTAACACTCTCACATCAAATCATTGACTATCAATCACATAATGGGTTACAGGTTACACTTTAAAAGCCAAACAATTGATAATCAACCAAATGTAATATAAAAGTGTAACCCCATGTAACCCTTCTTCTCATCCAACGAGCGAAGGTCTTAGCTTGGCTATTTAACCAACCCTCAATTTCAATGGCCATGCTGTAAATATAACAAAATTAGCTATTATTTATCAAGTTTAATTTTCCTTCTCCATGCAATGGAGAGGGTGACCGAGCGAAGCAAGGTCGGGTGAGGCTGCCGGGCAAGCGGGAAGTTGATGGGCCCTTTAACCCAACACACACAGCAGCTCTCCTCCTAATTTAGGAGGAGTGTCCGCCCTTTCGGCGGACGAGGTGGTCGAGCCCCATCCCCAAAACAGACCAACAAAACCCCAACCGCCAAGTTTTCCCGCCACACATTACCCAAAAACCCTTTTTACAAAATAATATTTTTAAAAATTAATTTTCTCGCATATATTTACCCCTAACTCCTTTTTTACTGCTTTACGACAAAAGCATGCAACACCGCCGAAGTTTAGTCTGCAATTCTTCTGGGGTGAAATAGGTGGGGATATAATTGCTGCGCTTAATAAGTAAAATTCAATAAATGACATGAAAAGCTACTGCATAAAATGCAATCGATTGACTAATCAAACTGTATTGAAGGAAGAAAAACGAAATTACGTTGAAGATGATGCTGCATGGTGGGAGGATCATAATTTTCAGATTATTCAGTGCATGGGGTGTGAAGAAATTAGTTTCAGAAAACTGTATAATGACGCTGCGCAAGATTCGCATGAAGAAGGTGGCACAACACAAGAGCTATACCCCAAAAGGGGGGCGCACCTTCGAGCAATAAAACCTTACAGGAATATTTCTTTCGAGCTAAAAGCAATTTATAGAGAAACTATTGATGCCTACAATAATCACATGTATTTATTAAGTGGTGTTGGTTTAAGAGCAATAATTGAAGGTATCTGCATTGATAAATCCATTACCGGTGGAAAGGTAAAAAAAGCAACAGGCGGTGAAAGAATTAGTAAAAATTTAGATGGAAAAATCGCTGGATTGGCTGCTAAAGGATTTTTAACCTCAGACAATGCAGAAGTGCTTCATGAACTTCGATTTTTAGGAAACGATGCAATTCATGAATTGTCTGAACCCTCAAAAGAAGAGTTACTACTTGCTATAGATATAATTGAGTTAGTTCTTGATACGATTTATGAAATAGGGGTAAAGGCGCGTCGTCTAAAGGCAAGTCGTGATGGTAGAAAAAAGTAGTTGAATTACAATGACAAGCGACTTTGATTTAATTAATAATATGTTTTTGCAATAAGAATTATTTATAAAAAATATATTTTTGCATTAAAATAACCAGAATATAATGGCTTTGACTATCCAAACTGTGGTTGGGGGGATGGAACTTATAGGGAACGTTAATTTTGTTGTGGACGCTTCTCAAGAATGTTCTGTCACCCTCAAAAGTGGCACTGAGGTTCTTAATATTGTAACCAAATTTAGAAACGATGCCACTGGCTTTCGGATTCAATCAAATGTAATTAATGATTCAACACTCGAGCTTATATATTATAATTATATAAACCAATTGGGGTCATTTAATACAGATTATTGGCGTCTTGGTACAATATCAAATAGGCATCTATATATGACTTATTTCATTGTTCACCTAAATGGTACGAATATGAAAAGGGTTGAGTACATTTTTTACTTAGGGGAGGGAGTTATCAATGGCTAATATTGATGTGGAAACTAATATTCAAGCTCCTAAATCAATTACTATTAATCTCGTTCGAGAAGATTATTTAGAAACAAGTAATCAGTGGAGAATTGGGTTCGAAGTCTGTTTATCCATTGGCTGTGCTATTTTCGGATCTATTCTTTCTGATTTAAATTCTACTGACAGAAAAATACTTCCTATTTATTGGGTTTTCCTTACAGTGATGACGGTAGGTGCAATTCTATGTTTATGTCTGTCTGGCTCTAATTATAAAAGAGCAAAAGAAAAGGCCAATAGTCAATAAAGCCCATTTGAGCGAGAGTCCCCCGCTCGTCCTCGTCTGGCGGGTAGCATTTGTGCGAGGCGACGAGGATGGAACCGGTTTTAGCATTTGCAATGCATGCATTACTGGCTACAGCATAAATTCACAAAAACCAAAAACACCACCGGCTATGCTCCCGGCTCCTTACATCAATTGAAAATTCAAACGTATTGACTAAGAAATTTCTTTAACGGCTCAAGACAGGCATCGTCAAGATTAAAAGACCCATTCAAAAAATTACGATTTTTTTCCTTAGCCTCTTCTTTGTTACCTGTAACGGCAGTTATATAAGCGAAGATTTTGTCTTCAATGTCAAGCTTCTTGCCAATGCAAGCTTCGTAATCCGTAAAACATTTTAAAATCTCTTTATTAGTAGCACATTGTTCTATTAAAATTTCTATTGCTCCGCTGCTATTATTATCCGGAAAAAGAAAAAAGGGGAATCGGAGCTGCTCTTTAATTTGAAAACCTTCTACCTCTTTTTTTCTTGCAGCACAATTTCCATCAGCATCAATAATTAATAAAACCTGATGATGTTCTTCTGCACGCCTCATGTCCGCAGCCATATTCTTAAATTCAGAAGAACCGCCTATGTACTGAAAGTTTAGCAATAGGTTCAGTTCTCTCCCAAACCATTTCGCCACACAATCTCTAATAAATGCCGAATGTGTAGAGTGAGCCTCTCTCCTATCTCTGCTTAATCTTCCTTCAACAAAAATTTTTAATGGTTTCATTATCTTAATTCGTTCCCTATGTTAACGGCATGGCCAAACTCATTAAATTTATAGGTGTAAGCTTTTACCTGCTGGGTTTGTTGGTTTACTACTTCCAGGTGCATAATGCGGGCGCCTTTTTTTATTTCAACGCTTTCCTCATCCAGGGCTTCCTTAAAGCATTCAATGCATTCATCACTATGCGTAGTGGCAAATAGCTGAACCTTGTTATTGCGCGCCGAATTAATAATGCTTTTCCAAAACAATTTCATTCTGCTGAAATGTATGCCGGTATCAATTTCATCAATCATCAATCGCTTTCCGGCGTGTATCTGCATAGCAATAAGAATCCTGAATAATTTTATAACACCATCGCCATAAGTACCCAGCGGAAGATTGACATCAGTATTTTGGCGGCTTACCAAAATAATGGGCTGTTTAGCAAGCACCGTATTAATTTCTAAATTCTTTATATCAGGAATTATAGTTTGTAAGTCCTGTAAAAAACGGTCTTTACGGCTATTGAAAGGGTGAATGTTTTTTGAATAAAAATTGGTGATTTGATGCGCATATGCCAATTGACAAGGGATATAGGGAACATCTGAATTTGTTATATTATTTAAATATATAAAAACAGATTCAGCAATTGAATTTCGAATTGTTGAAGATAACTGTTTATTAGGAGAAAATTGACCCTTCCAATAAGAAAGCCTATATTCTATA
>CAIXGR010000068.1 GCA_903919075.1 uncultured Bacteroidota bacterium
ATACGCTCACTTTTTTCGCTAAAGTCCTGCATCAACGCATCTTTGCGCAGTACTTTTTCTGCGGGCGATAAACCACCGGTTTCAATTTCGGCAACGCCCGAACCAATATCAGGAATTACGAAAAATTGCGGGTCTTCACCGGCACCGGTTATTAATTCAACACCTTTATCGGTAAGTTCTACGCTATTATTTTTTTCATCAATGCTGAAGTAAAGCTCTTTGTCTACTATCGGCATATTTTTTTGCTGCTCGCCCAAATAATAATTTTCGGTGCTCTGCATGATTTGCTTCATGCCCGGCTCGCTTAAAAATTTTATAAGCGCACTGTTATTTGGCAAACCGCGTTGTGCGCGGAAAAGCGCCAATCCGCCTTCACCTTCTTTTTCACCGGTCTTGCCATCTTTAATCAACCGCTTAGCATCAGTTAAAAACTGGTTAGTAACACGGCGCTGTGCTTCAAATATTTTTTGAATACGCGGACGTAACTCGTAAAATTGTTTTTCATCACCGGTATCAACCTGTCCTGATATGATAAGCGGTGTACGCGCATCATCAATCAAAACTGAATCCACCTCATCTACCATGGCGTAGTGGTGTTTGCGCTGCACCATTTCATCGGGGCTGTTTACCATGTTATCGCGCAGGTAATCAAAACCAAATTCGTTGTTGGTGCCATAAGTAACATCGGCCATATATGCATTGCGGCGTTCTTCGCTATGGGGTTGGTATTTATCAATACAATCAACACGCATACCAAGAAAATGGAACAATCCTCCATTCCATTCACTATCACGGCGAGCCAGATAATCGTTTACGGTTACAATGTGTACACCTTCACCGGCCAAAGCATTTAAGTATGCCGGTAGGGTGGCAACCAACGTTTTACCTTCACCGGTAGCCATTTCGGCAATTTTGCCTTCGTGTAGTACAATACCACCTATTAATTGCACATCGTAATGCACCATGTTCCAAACTACTTCGGTGCCTGCAGCCAGCCATTTGTTGGCGAAGGTTACTTTGTCTCCGTTAATTTGTATGTTATCAAAGTCAACGGCTAATTCGCGGTCAAGGTCGTTTGCCGTTGCTTCCAAAAATTCATTATTCGAAAAACGGTAAGCGGTTTCTTTAACTACAGCAAAAGCTTCGGGCAAAATTTCTTTAAGCACAACTTCAAGCTGCTTGTCGCGTTCTTTGCGCAGTTCATCTATCTTCTTATAAAAATCATCTTTAACCTGCAAGTTATCTTCAGCCTCTGCGCTATCTTTCAGCACAGTTATTTCCTTATCTATCGTTTCTAAATGTGTGGCAATGCGCTCGCGAAACTCAACCGTTTTATTGCGCAGCTCATCATTGCTTAATCCTTTTAATTGCTCGTACGCAGCATTTATTTCCCCTACAATGGGCTGCATAAGTTTGTACTCACGTTCGTGTTTGCTACCAAAAATTGAAGCCGCCAGTTTATCGAAAAATCCCATGATTCAATGAATTGTTAATGTTTAATATCTAATAGTAATCGTATATCCTAACCCTTTATTTTTAAAGGGATGCTAAAATAGTGTTTTTACACAGACTGTTAACAGATTAAGCCGTAAGAGGTTGTTTTAATCGCCCCGTAAAAGGGCGAAACAAATACGAACGAATTTGTTACTTGCAAAATTTAACATTTACCGCTCATAATCAATCGTCTAACCCAGCATTCTACAAATGTTATAGTGCATAATAAATGAATAGCTAAACTAGCAGCGCACGTTTAAATTATGTGGTGGCTATTAATAAAACAGGCGATGAAATACAATTTCATCGCCTGTTTTATTAATAGGAAATATAATTAAAGCACGCTGCTATTTTTTAGCCTTAGCCTTGCTTTTTGTTTTTGGTTTCTCCTTCTCTTTCGCTTTAGATAATTCAGCTTTCGACTCTTCTTTGGCCTTAGCTTTAATTTCCTTTTTCTCTTTCTTTACCTTATCCGAAGCAGCCTGCTCATTCAACCAAACGCCTTTTTTAAGTTCGCCCAGTACAAGCACTTCCTTTTCTTTGCTCTTCATGTATTCAGCGGCAGCGTCCATCATGCTTTTACTATCGGTGCTTCTTATTTTAATGCCCGAGCCAGCGCCTTTGTTACGTACCTGAATATAAAATCCGTCTCTTAATACTATCGTTCTTGATGGTGGTCTTCCCATAGTTTTGTGATTTTAGAAAACGTGGTAAGATATATTTAAAAACTTGGTTTTTGCAAATAATTCGCCCCACTTTAATTCTTTTTTTATAATTGGTATATAGCGAACACTGTTTGGTAAATAGTAATTAGTGAGTAGAGAATATAAAATATGCAATGGATAGCACTTAGTTCCGTGCATTTATTGCCCATTCACTATTCACAATTTGCCTTTCCTTTTAGCGCTTAATTCTCTATAAAGCATACTTACCTCAAATACAGTAAAAACAGCATAATAAAACAGAAAATGCAGCACCAGTACCTTTTGGTTATCTTTCGAATATAAAAGAAACGCAATAAGTACAGTCATATAAATCATTAATTTTATAGCTGTGGAAACCATAAAACTTCTTACAAAAGCATTTGGGGCATTTTCCGAAACGCTTAAAAGAAAAAAATGCGCGGCTGTAACCGTAGTGGCAAAAACACCAAGTAGTATAAAACCATCATTCATCCTAATACCATCAGGCGCCTGCTTGTTCCATATAAATTGCAGGGCGGCACATATAATAGTTAGCGCGGCAACTATAAAAAGATATCGGCGGTTTGCTGGTTTCATAACGCGGCAAAAATAAAAACCTGCTTGGTATAATGAAGAAGATTAAAGCTAATTTGCACTTCTAAAACTCAGGGCTTGAAAATTGCCGATACATTTAATTTTTTGACAAAACTGAATCCGCGCAAAGTTTATAATGCTGCGGCAGTGCTGTCATCATATTACATGGCGCGCCTTACCCGTAAGCCTGTGCAATGGGGCTTGCCGTTTAATTTATCTATTGAGCCTACCACGCAGTGCAACTTAGGCTGCACCGAATGCCCAAGTGGTTTAAAATCTTTTACCCGCCCCACCGGCAATTTAAACAAAGAATTTTACACAAAAACCATTGATGAAATAGGCAACAAACTAATTTACCTCTACTTTTATTTTCAAGGCGAACCATACATCCATCCGCATTTTCTCGAGCTTGTAAAATATGCAGCCGCTAAAAAAATTTACACGGTTACATCAACCAACGGGCACTTTTTAACCCAGCGCAAAGCGCTCGAAACTGTTCTATCAGGTCTTGACCGCATTTTAATTTCAGTAGATGGAACTACTCAAGAGGCCTATGAGAAATACCGTGTAGGTGGTAACCTCGAAAAAGTATTAGAGGGAACAAGAAACCTGGTAGCAGCTAAGCGAAAATTTAAATCGAAAACGCCACATATTATTTTCCAGTTTTTGGTTATGAAACATAACGAACACCAGTTAAACGATATACGCAAACTAGCTGAAGATATTGGTGTTGATGAAATAAAAATAAAAAGCGCGCAGGTTTACGATTACGCGAATGGAAACGATTTAATACCCACCTTATCCAACTATTCGCGCTATGAAAAACTAAGTAACGGAGGCTATCGTATTAAAAATGCACTGCTCAACCACTGTTGGAAACTGTGGCACAGCTGCGTTATAACCTGGGATGGGAGGGTTGTACCCTGCTGTTTCGATAAAGATGCCAAACATCAACTAGGCGATTTAAATTCCAATTCCTTTAATAATATCTGGCATAGCAATAATTACAAAGCATTTCGCACCAGCATTCTCCAAAGCCGTTCCAAAATCGACATCTGCACCAATTGCAGCGAAGGCACCAAAGTTTGGGTGTAGTTTTTTAAGTGTAAATTTTAATTACCCCTTCCTCTTCTTCACCGTATCAATAATATACATAAACCTAATCGTAAGGTCATTATGATATTCACCATTAAGGTGCGTTAAAGCGGGGACCTGTGGATCACGTATTCTGGTTATAGAATATGAAAACTTACCGCCTACCACAAAGTTTTTATGTATAATAAAATGTAGCCCTATAAATCCTGAAAGGTCAAATTTATTAGGCCATCCACCTGGCGGTGGCCCTGGTCCATCGCTAGCCGGATCTCCGTTTTCATATTGTTCTTTATAACGTATCAACGTTGAAAATGCAAGTCCACCGCTTAACATAACAAACTTAGCATGCACATTTAGGGCTACGGGTATTTCTATGTAATCAAGTTGTGCCCTATACTTTTGAAGTGTTTGCGGGGCAGCAGTAAAAATAAAAGCCTGTTTTGCCCCCTTCATAGTATAGTTAATCTCCATACTTGCCGAAAAAAAATTATGGAACCTTACCAGTGCACCAGCCCCACCTTGAAAGCCCAGGTAATTGTAACCCCTGTAGCCATCACCATCAATTTGGCAGCCATTAAAGCCTACGTGCACTAGTGCTTTAAATATGCCATCCTTTTTATAATCAGGTGCTTCTGTTTCCTCTTTTACATCCTTAACCGCCGAAGCCCACTTTTTTTCCTTTTTAGGCCTCAAAGTATCAGCATCTTCGTAAGTTTTTTGCTGATGTTGCTGAACCGTATCTTGCACTTTTGGCTTTTTATGCCCAAAATCGAAGGTAATGGTGCCATTTTTGTCTATCGTTTGAGCAAATAGGACAAATGGGGAACATAATATCCACAGTGTTAGTTTCTTCTTCATGCTTACTAATTTAATGCAAATATTTTCGTTTCGAATTTGAGATTCGGATTTGTAGAACTAATTAACAATTAAAGATTTAAAATGGCGCTCAAATATAATACAGCATTGCTTAAAAGCTTAGAAGACTTGTTTAAAGAAGGTGGTTATACAGTTCGTTATGAAAGAGGTAACTTTCAAAACGGCTACTGCATTTTAGAAAAAATGCGTGTAGTAGTAATTAACAAATTTCATGAAGTTGATGCCCGCATTAATTCAATGATGGAAATTTTAGTAAACATCGAAGACCTCGAACTAGATAAACTTTCCAGCGAATCAGTTGAACTCTACACAAAAGTAAAAACCGAAAAGGTAGAGACACTATTTAAGTAAAAGTGTGGAACTAAGGGTGAAAAACTATCTTTGACCTTTAACTTTTCATCTTTCACTTTAACCCAAAGTTATGGAAATTACATTCCTCGGCACAGGCACATCAGGCGGAGTTCCGCTGATAGCCTGCCAGTGTAAGGTATGTAAATCAACCAACCCGCACGATAAGCGATTACGCAGTTCCATACTTATAAAAACACCCAAGCTTACATTAACCGTTGATTGTGGCCCCGATTTTCGCCAGCAAATGCTGCGCGAAGATGTGCGTGACCTTGATGCCATATTAATGACCCACGAACACAAAGACCATACCGGTGGTATTGATGATATACGGGCCTTCAATTTCATCAATAAAAAAGCTGTAGATATTTATTGCGATGCCCATGTTGAAAAAGGAATTAGAGAACAATACAGCTATATATTTACCGAAACCGACTACCCGTATTTACCCCGCATTAATTTTATACGAATAGACAGAGAACCTTTTACCATTGGCGATTTAAATATCATTCCGTTTGAAGTAATGCACGCCGAGTTACCGGTTAAAGGCTACCGCATTGGCGACTTTACTTATATAACCGATGCAAAAACAGTTTCTGAAAAAGAGCGAAGCAAAATTCGCGGCACAAAAGTTTTGGTAGTTAACGCCCTTAGGTTCGAAGAGCACTATTCGCATTTTACAGTTAATGAAGCCATAGAATTTGCCAAGGATATAAATGCCGAACAAACTTATTTTACACACATGAGCCACCATTTCGGCCTGCATGCCGAAGCAGAGAAATTGCTACCCCCAAACGTAAAACCCGCTTACGACGGACTTAAAATTAATGTCTGAATTTTGCCGACGAGATTATTTGTATACATTTATTCACGCTAAAACAAAAGGCGAAATTCAAATGTCAGATTTCTTCAGAAAAAAATCCTTAACTCAGTTATTAACCGACCCTGAAACAGGCGAGCATAAATTGAAACGGACGCTTGGTGCTGCCAATCTTATTTTTCTGGGCATTGGTGCCATAATAGGTGCCGGTTTATTTGTTCGTACCGCCGCCGCTGCTGCTAATAACGCCGGTCCGTCAGTAACATTAGGCTTTATAGTTGCTGGTATAGGTTGTGCACTAGCAGGCTTGTGTTATGCCGAGTTTGCATCTATGATACCGGTTGCCGGTAGTGCCTACACATATTCATACGCAACCCTTGGCGAATTGGTAGCATGGATAATTGGTTGGGATTTAATTTTAGAATACGCCCTTGGTGCCGCCACAGTAAGTATAGCCTGGAGCGAATATTTGAATAAACTCTTAGGTTATTTCGGCACTGGCATACCATACGAATGGAATCATTCCCCCTTCGAGGTTTCGGCCATGGGCGTTCATGGCATTATGAATATTCCGGCTTTGTTTATTATTCTAATGTTATCGTTGTTACTCATTAAAGGAACACAAGAATCGGCTTTTGTAAATGGACTAATAGTTGTAAGCAAAGTAGCTATAGTTATTCTGTTTATCATTTTTGGATGGGGCTTTATAAACCCCGCCAATCATCATCCTTATATACCAGCACAAAGTGTTTATATTGATACACAACATGTGCCACATAACTTTGGGGGCTTAACCGGTATATTAGGGGCAGCAGGGGTTGTGTTTTTTGCTTTCATAGGTTTCGATGCCGTTTCAACCGCAGCACAGGAAGCTAAAGACCCTAAAAAAGATATGCCGGTAGGTATACTTGGCTCCTTAGCCGTATGCACAGTGCTCTATATTTTGTTTGCATACGTACTAACCGGGGTTGCATCAACCGAAGATTTCCGACATGCAGGCCGCGAGGCCTCTGTAACTTATGCCATTCAAACATACATGCATGGCTTTGGCTGGCTGGCAAAACTGGTAACAGTGGCTATTCTTGCAGGTTTCTCATCCGTTATTCTGGTAATGCTATTAGGCCAGTCGCGTGTATTTTATTCAATGAGTAAGGACGGTTTAATACCCCGCATATTCAGCGATTTACACCCAACCTATAAAACCCCATATAAATCAAATCTTATTCTTTTTGTATTTGTAGGCTTATTCGCCGCATTCGTACCCGGCGATATAGTGGGCGATATGACCAGTATCGGAACATTATTTGCGTTCATACTAGTTTGCGCCGGCATTATTATCATGCGCCGCAAAGCGCCCGAAATTCCACGCTCGTTCAAAACTCCGTTTGTTCCGGTAGTTCCTATTTTAGGTATTATAGTTTGCCTGGCAATGATTTATGGCTTAGGCTTACCCAACTGGATTAGGTTAGGCGTATGGCTAATAATAGGCATGTTTATTTATTTTGGTTACAGTATTAAGCATAGTAAGCTAGCCGGAAAAAAGCCACTGAATAAACTATGAATACACGACTTTTTTTACTGTTTTTGCTATTTACGAAATGCACAGATGGGCTGACGCAAAAATTACAAACAGAAGACGTATTCAAAAGATATTTAGTATCTCACGACCAATCTGTTGCTAAAACAGTTATTAACTCAAAAGACGGTTTATACAGTTTGTTTTGTCAGGGTGATTTGACAGATGACCCGGCAAAAAAAATAAATCTCTTTACCGAATTTATACGTCAAAATCCTAAATACGGAATGGGTGAGGCCTATCTCAATCGCGGAATTGCTAATAGTATGTCTGAAAAATACGATTCTGCCGTTGCAGATTGCAGCGAAGCTATCAGCATAAATAAAAAAGAACCCTACGCTTACTATTTCCGGGGTGAATCTTATTTATCATTAACCAAATACGATAAAGCTATTGACGACTTTAACGAGAGCATAAAGTTGAACCCTTCCTTTGTTCTTGCTTATCATATGAGGGGTATATGTTTTTTGAGCCAAAAAAATTCCAGAAACGCGTTATCAGATTTTAATAGGGTAATTGAGCTGGATAAAAATTATGACCAAGCATATTTGCTGAGAGGAGTGGTTTATGATGAAATGGGTGAATTTAAAAAGGCAGTGGCAGATTGGAACAGTGCAAAAAAAATAAATAAAAAAGACACTAAAGAAGCAGACGAACTTATTGAAAAGGCAAATAAGAAAATGCGGGAGAAAAAAACCGAATGAATAAACCACAGCAAAAACTTAACTTTTTAGATGCCACGCTGATTGTTACCAGCGGCATGATTGGCTCAGGTATATTTATTGTAAGTGCCGATATGAGCCGCGAGTTAGGCGGCCCCGGCTGGTTACTGTTAGCGTGGCTTATTTCAGGAATGATGACTGTCTTCGCTGCATTAAGCTATGGCGAGTTAGCCGGTATGTTTCCGCAAGCGGGTGGCCAGTATGTTTATTTAAAAGAAGCATTCAACCCCTTAATTGGTTTTTTATATGGCTGGTCGCTTTTTGCTGTAGTGCAATCAGGTACTATTGCAGCTGTTGCTGTCGGCTTCGCTAAATTTACCGGTGTGCTTATTCCGCAACTAAGCGAGAATAATATTTTACTACAAACCGGTAACTTTAAAATCAGCGCTGCTCAGCTATTAGGCATCTTCACCATCTTGGTTATGACTTTAATTAATGCGCGTGGTATTAACTACGGCAAATTAATAAACCGAATTTTTACTTCTACCAAACTCATTGCATTATTCGGTTTAATAGTGTTAGGACTTTTCTTTTTTGCAAAGGCAGATGTATGGCAACAAAACCTTTCACACTTTTGGGATTTTGGTTCATACGTAGCAGGTAAAAACGGGCAGGTGGTTTATACGCCGCTCACTCATTTAGGTTTGCTGGCTGCCATTGGTGTAGCATTAGTAGGCTCGCTATTTGCCAGCGATGCATGGAACAACGTAACCTTTATTGCCGCCGAAATCGATAAACCCAAAAGAAACATTCCGCTATCTCTGTTCACCGGTACCGCTATTGTAACTGTTCTTTATATGCTGGCTAATGTGGCCTATTTAAAACTGCTGCCCTTTTATGGCAACCCCAATGCTAATGATGTAGTAGGAAGGGGTTTACAGTTTGCAACCAACGATAGAGTAGCCACTGCCGCTGCAACCATGATTTTTGGCAACTCGGCAACTATTATCATGGCACTGCTAATAATGGTTTCCACCTTTGGCTGTTGCAATGGAATTGTATTAGCCAGTGTTCGCGTTTACCAGGCCATGGCAAAAGATGGCGTATTCTTTTCTCGCATGAAAGACAACAACCGCTTCGGCGTTCCGGGTTTTGCCCTCTGGATTCAGTTCATCTGGTCTTCACTATTATGCCTTTCCGGCAAATACGGCGACCTGCTCGATTATGTAATGTTTTCAGTTATGCTCTTCTATATTTTAACCATGATAGGCCTCTTCATTCTCCGCAAAAAGAAACCCGACGAACCCCGACCTTATAAAGCCTTCGGCTATCCCGTAGTCCCCATCATTTACATACTCTTCGCAGCATTTTTCTGTATCGATCTTCTAATCATGAAACCTATCTACTCATACCCCGGCCTCATTATTGTATTGCTGGGCGTACCGATCTATTACTTTTGGAAGCCTTCGGGAAGCACCAATAGTTAATAAATGAAGCCTTACAGTGGATATATTTTTAAAAATATCCTTCCGTATTGTTGTTTCACTCAGTACTATTGTCCTGCTAATAATATCAATGCAAACTTCCTCCAATATGACCATACAAGACAAACTTCAGCAAGCCATTCGCAACGTACCTGATTTTCCAAAACCAGGTATTCAGTTTAAAGATATTACCCCCATTTTCCTCGACGCAAAATTGTGCGATGAAATTGCCGAAAACATCATCAATAATTTTCTACATAATCCTGGAAAAATAGATGCCATTTGCGCCATTGAAAGCCGCGGGTTTTTCATTGGCATTTTAATTGCTAATAAATTGCAAATACCATTGTTCCCGGTACGCAAAGCAGGCAAGCTGCCAGCAAAAACAAAATCTTTCACCTACGAATTAGAATACGGCTCCGCTACACTCGAAGTACACACCGGAGTAATTAAACCCGGCTGGAATGTAATGGTACACGACGATTTACTAGCTACCGGTGGCACTGCTATAGCAGCAGCCGAACTGGTAAAATCCGAAGGTGGTAATGTTGCAGGTTTTTCATTTGTAGTAGAACTCGGCTTTTTAAATGGCAGAGAGAGATTATCAAAATACTCCGATAAAATCGTATCCATCATCCAATTCTAATTCCTTATCTCTTTAACCCCAACTTTCAATTTCCCATTTTAAGAGGAAGATGTGTCTTGAATTATTTTGCCACTATAAAATGCCATTAAGAAATTTTCTCGAAGCAAGGCAAGAGAACAAAAACGCTGTCCGAGCCGAAGGCACTTTAACAATTAAAGAATAGTTCAAAGGCGAGTTCGTTTTTGTTGTGCGTGGGGAGGAATTTTTAGGCCTTTTTCATGCTATGTCTCGTCCCAGAAAAAGTTGACTATAAAAAGTCAAGATTATGGAGAGCAAAAGGATTAAGGGCAATAATACTTTTCCCGGAAAGAGTTATAGCGAATCTTTCAAAAAAATGGTAGTGGGGGAATTTGAGCGTGGGATA
>CAIXGR010000069.1 GCA_903919075.1 uncultured Bacteroidota bacterium
AATAAAAACCAAAACATTAAATGACAGAAGAAGTATTTACTTTAAAAACAAATCTTCTAACTTTGCATTCACAAATTTAAATTCTCTGAATTGAAAACTCTCTAAAAGTTCACTTTGGTTTGAAGACATACAGTACGCTAACAGGAGTAACTGCGGATGAAATTGCTGGTGACATATATGTCGAAATGTGTGGGACCACAAATTCAGCTGATTTTCCATCTAAAGACCAGCCTGGTGTTTCATACGATTTTAGAAGTGATTTTGTCAGCAATTTGACCGATGGTGTTTTTGTTTCATTTAAAAACGATGCAGAGTATTATTCCACTCATTACGCAAGCACACATAATACTGTTCCCACAGGCATTGTTGCTAACAAAGGTATTGCCTACATGACTGGATACACTAGTCCTAGTAGTTTGCCTGTTAAATCATTGCCAAATGCATATAATCAAGATACCTATACCGCTCAAGGAAATGGTTTTTTTCTTGCGCAATTTACATATGGAGCAACCCTTGATTGGTCAACATACGTAGACGGGAAAAAACTTGATATTCCTTGGGGTATCACTGTAGATATGTATGATCACCTTTACGTTACAGGAAATACAAGCAGCTATCAGGTTTCTGCTGACCCCCAAGCTGGTTTTCCTCTGGTACAGGATATTCAAGACCCTACGGGGGCATATTTTCAAAATAACTTAAACTCATTACCGATTAATCAAATCTCTTATTACCACGATGCCTTTATTACAGAGTTTAATATTAGCCCCAAGTTTCTACTCAGCGTACCAGTAGCGACCGAGAACGATAATTTGATTATTTATCCTAATCCAACAAGTTCCATTTTAAAAATTAGATATAATTTTGTCACATCTAATGGTCGCATTGAAATATTTAATACACTTGGGCAAAAAGTATACGAATCGAATTATTTGCAAGATGAAATAAATGTCTCTGATTTGACGAGTGGCGTATATTTGTTACATATTGAAAAAAATGGACGAAATATGTCCTCACGTTTTGTCAAACAATGAAAAATAATATACCATTCACTTTGATTTTGCTCTTTTGGGGCATTAATTTGACTTCGGCACAATCGTGGACCCGTATTCAACTTGATCCATATAAACTTGTGGATGGTATCTTTTTTCATGATACTGGAATTATAATAGACTACTTTGGGGATATTATAAAATCGAATGACTATTTCCATTCATTTACAATTGATACCAGCTACGCAACTAGACGTTTTGATGCACTATCTTTCTCTAATCGTAGCACCGGCTGTATTTCATCTGCGAATATAAAAGGAGGCATGCTTAGAACCTTTGATGGTGGAGATACTTGGAGCCCGATGCCAGTGGGCCCCGATAGTGGTCAATATCTTGGCGATGTTTTATACTTTACTTCGCCGGATACTGGTTTTGGTGCGTATAGTTTTTCCTGCACTATTAACACCACTTTAAATGGAGGTCTACACTGGACTCATATTACCAACTCAACTATTGGGGGCGAATGTGAAGAAGTTTTACGAATCAAAGTGCTTAAAGATTCCATAATTTATCTATTAGCAAATAATTCGCCTGGGCCTGGTGGAGGATGGCTATTATATATTATCCGTTCAACAGATTATGGACATACCTGGTCTAAATTATCTGAAATAAATGATGCTTGGGCTTATGGCGATATGTATTTTTTAGATGATACTTCCATTATAGTTAGTGCGCGGAATGAAATTCTTAAATCGGTTAACGGTGGAGTTACTTTTAATACGGTAATGTATAATGCCGAAGGAAGTGACAATTATATAAATTCTGTAAAAATTATTGCATTTTCTGGGCATGACACCGGCTATGCAATCAGTGCAGGTGGGCTATATAGAACTTACGATGCTGGCGATACCTGGATAAACACAAACTTTAGTTTCGATTCCATGGATTTTCCCAACTCGGTATGGTTTCTTGCAATGGCATCATCACAAAAGATAATCCTTGGCTGTGATAATGGAGATATTTATGAAACGGATTTTGAAACAACCGGGGAAGAATCTGTATCACAGAAAAATCCATTTACTATTTATCCTAATCCTACAAATAATAAATTGTTCTGTAATATTGTCACAAAGCAAAAGAGCTATTTGCAAATTCTTGCCATTGATGGACGCGAAGTGATGCCGACAGACGTTATTCAACAAAATCGCTTTGAGGTAGATGTTTCAACCCTATCCGCAGGTCTTTACTTTTTGGTAATTCAAAATGATGAGGGAAGAGTAGTGAGAAAGTTTGTGAAGGAGTAAGCAAGATTTTTTTTCAACCTGTTGATAGATTTTATACAATCGCAGTTTAATAGTATAAAAACAAATCGAGAAATATCTTCTGCTAAATATTATCTTAATTGATAATTTCTAACAATACAACAATCAATTACAGGTTGCTTCTACTTCCGAAAAAAAATTGGCCAAATACCCATAATCATGGTCTAATTTTTCGCTAAGCAATACGGAGAATTTAATATTGGGTTTTTCGTCAGATTTATACACATAATCAATCATCACTTTTCTAATTTTTTCAATCAGTGCGCCACTTTTCCTTTCCAAAAGCTCTAACCCTGCTTTTTTGATTATGCTATTCAGTTTCTTTTTATCTTCATTACTTACATCTTCCTTGGTATCTATCTCTCCCAATTCTACTTTCACGGTTGCAATATCAAGTTCTTCTAAAGCTTCTTTTACAAAAAATTTGCAGCTCTCACAAGCCATATTTTTTACGAATATTTTCATTATAAATATTTTTACTTTATTATGTTTTAATAAGGAATCTTTAGCTTTAAATAGATAGACCTAAATAGGGTTAACATTATCCCTATGTTATGATGAGAAGACCTCCTTTAAACGTAATGCCCCTGACTGAATATGGTTTTTAGTTTTAACAGTAAAGGAAGTTGCTCAATACTGCAAAGTTCAATCTGTTCTATTGCAAAGTGTTATAAGATTCCGGGAGAGAATTACATAATTCACACATTAGGGCAGGAGATTTGCGCATTTCGGCCTCATTTGGGCTAAGTGACCAGATTGATGCAGCAGCCGTGGCTTACTTGATATGAAATTATTGCACACTCCTGCTATTTTTGTATAAACCAAATAATTCAAAATGTCTTTAACACCTTCTAATATGATACCGTTAGGCACCAAGGCGCCTGGTTTTGCTTTGCCCGATGTTGTAACGAACAAAATGCTTTCGTTATCAGAATTGAAAGGAGAAAAGGCTACCTTGATTATGTTTATATGTAACCATTGCCCGTATGTAAAGCATATAAATACCGAGTTGGTAAAGCTTGCGAATGACTATATGCCTAAAGGGGTGAAATTTGTGGCTATAAGTTCGAACGATGTTTCCTCTCATCCTGAAGATTCGCCGGAGTTGATGAAAAAAGGGGCGATTGAATTGAAATATCCTTTTCCGTACCTGTATGATGAGTCGCAACGGGTGGCCAAGGATTATGATGCCGCCTGCACGCCTGATTTTTACATTTTTGATAAAGCCATGAAATTAGTTTATAGGGGCCAATTGGATGACTCACGCCCCTCAAATAAACTGCCCCTTACCGGTCAGGATATAAGAGAAGCTTTGGAAACTCTTCTTTCGGGCAAGGCTATAGACCCCAAGCAGCGCCCCAGTATAGGGTGTAATATTAAGTGGAAACATACCATGCATGACCTATGATATTATTATAGTGTTGATATGGTTGCACCACAATTTGCAGCAAATTATAATCTTGCAGTATGAAATTGGTTTAGATGAGAAATAAGCGCTTATGTTTTTCGATTATTACACTGCTGCTTCTGGCATTAGTTTTTAATGGCGCTTTTGCGCAGCTTTCGGAAGGTGGCACCCCACCCGGCTTTAAATTTGCCCCTGCCAGTAACTTGCGAGTTGAAGAAATGCCACCGGTAGATGTAAAAGCACTAATACAAGAAGATTCGGTTGACAATTTATATAAGGACAGGCCTTACCGCTTTGGTTATAATCACTTGGTAAATTTTAGCCTCGACAATTCGGGCACCTGGACCAACTTATCGAATGGCAGCCGCATTTGGCAATTGGATGTAAAATCAGAAGGGGCAGTGAGTATAAATTTGGCCTTCAGTAATTTTTACTTGCCACCGGGTGCTAAATTATTTGTTTACTCGAAAGACCATTCGCAGGTGTTAGGTGCTTTTTCCTCGAAAAACAACATACCCGACAAATTTTTGGGTACTGAACTAATACATGGCAATGAGGTGATAGTAGAATATTTTGAGCCCAAAGATGTGCGTGGGCAGGGAACATTTATTTTATTCAGGGTTACGCATGGTTATAAAGATTTGGGCAATGTATTCCGGTCGTTTGAAGCTGCGGGTGCGTGTATTAATAATATTAATTGCCCACAGTATTCGGAGTTTACTAATCAAAAGCGGGCCGTGGTGTGTATTATTTCGGGTAGCAATGCTATATGCTCGGGTGCTTTAATAAACGATAACTTAAATGATGGAACGCCATACGTGCTTACCGCCAACCATTGCGGCACGGTTGACGGAACCTGGATTTTCAGGTTTAACTGGGAGGCACCGGGTTGCTCTAATCCGGCATCAAGTCCGCCTTTTCAATCAATAGCACAGGGCACACCGGTAGCTAACAGTAACATATCTGACTTTAACTTGGTAAAAATGAGCCAAATACCACCGGCTGATTTTCATGTTTTTTATGCCGGGTGGAACCGGTCTGAAATACCAGCTACAAGCGTTACTGTAATTCATCACCCAAGTGGCGATATAAAAAAATGTAGCCGGGCTGATAACCCGGTAACCGAAGCAACTTTTGACCTTGGCTTTACATATGGAGTGGCTTTGGTGTGGCGGATAGGGCAATGGACCGACGGGGTAACAGAGCCTGGTTCTTCCGGTTCGCCTTTGTTTGATGAAAATAAACACATAGTCGGGCAGCTTTCTGGCGGGCCATCGCATTGTGGGGCATCTAATTCAGATCTTAGGGATTATTTTGGAAAGTTTTGTGTTTCGTGGGATAGTGGGGCAACGCCCGACACTCGCCTACGTGATTGGTTAGATCCCGATAGTACCAATGCTTTAACTAACAATGGCTACGACCCAACTCCCGCCATGTATACTTTTGATGTTGCACTTACGGGAATTGCCGCACCGGCTGATAGTTCTTGCAGTGATGTTGTAAACCCGATTGTTATTGTACAAAATCTAGGGTCTAAAACTGTTTATCAACTTGCTATTCGATACCATATTGACTCGAATCCTGATTCGGTATTTATGTATCAGGCAGATTCGTTAGTTTATTTTCAATCGACATTTATAAATTTGTCGGGGCTGCAAACAACCGCAGGAAACCATGTTTTTTATGCCAGCGTATCGCTTACCAATGATTCGGTTGATCAAAATTATAGTAACGATAGTAGTAACAAGCAATTTGTAGTAATAAACAGAATCGGATTGCCCGCGCCTTTAAATGAGGGTTTTGAGGGAAATATTTTGCCGCCTACCGGTTGGACGATTACAACGCCTGCAATTAGCCATGTAACCTGGCAAAGAGATACTGTTGGAAGTTATGGCTTATCATCACACTCAGTCAGTGTAAATGAGTTTGCCCCAGATTCAACTACAGCAGGAGAGAAGCCCGAACTTATAACACCGCTTGTTGATATGACAAATATTGCTGTGCCTTCGTATCTTAAATTTGATTATGCCTATGTAAAATACGACAGCATATACTTTGATTCACTGGCAGTTCTTGTTTCAATTGATTGTGGAGCGAATTGGACCAAAATTTATTCTAAAGGCGGGGCTCAGTTTTCTACCGGCCCAGATCAAACCGTTGCATTTATTCCTACCTCATCGCAATGGCGAACCGATACCATTAACATTAGTAGTTTTGCGGGCCAGGCTACCGTTCAGTTTGCTTTTCAATTAATAAGTGGTTACGGAAATATTACCTACATAGATAATATTGATATAGCCGATACCAGCAAACTGCTGGGAGTTTTAACTTTGGAAGATAATTTATTGGTAAGGGTATTCCCAAATCCATTTACACAATCGGTTACTGTACAAATCAATTTAGCTGAAACCGAAAGCGTTGATATGTGCTTGTATTCGCTAGAAGGAAAACTTCTAAAAAGAATTATAAACAAAGCTATAATGAACACCGGGATGCACCAGGTAGAAATAAATACCGATGAATTGAGCGCCGGTATTTATCTTCTTAATATAAACAACCGGTTTATTAAACTTGTGAAGGAATAGATAGTGGTGAATAGGTAATAGTTAGCTCTACTTCCATTGCCTATTCACTATTACCTATTTCTGGCTTATCTGTAAAAAGTCTCTACCCAAACCCTCTGCCCAAAACGATTTATACTCCAATATCCTGCATGACAGGTGGGGCCATAATATGCTCTTGGGGCAATAGCATGGCGAGGGCCATAATAGCGGGGCTCACAATAATGCCTATTATAATGCCCCCAATAAGCGCTTGATGTTTGAATTATACCAATGCTGAAAGCAAGGATAATAAACGATTTCACAAAAATGGTTTTCATAAATATGGATTTGTTTGGTATAATGCAAGCTCAATGCCGTGGTTTGATTAAGCAGTGGTATTTAAGTTTTTTTTGCAGTAAGCGTGTGCGCCCAACTTGTATTGGTCTTGTTTTGGGCTATTAGCGGGTATGTAACAAGCAGCCACTGGCTAATACAAGATAAAGTTTGTCACATTCTTGTATTTGCGTTCTTCAATGGCTTGACAAATGCCCCGTAACCGATTACCTTATTAATACACAAACGGTAACTAATATGAGCAAAAACATAGAACAACAAATGAACGGTGCCGAGTTAAATTATAACAGAGCCAACACCTTTACCCAAGCCGAAGGTAAAATGATAAACCGCTATGCTGATATGGATAGTTTTGCAAAGGAGCTTTATAATGAATATGCCGAAGTGCAGGAAAGGTACGAGGCCCATGACGTTGATATCAAGATTGTTATTGCTCGCTTTAGGGCTATAAAAACCAGAATGCGTCATTTAGAAGACAGCGCTAAATATATATTGACCAACTCTGCGCCAGATGCAGCCAAGGCCGAAATGATTATTGAGGAAGCCAATGAATTTAAGGCATTATTAAATGACTTTCATAAGGATGTAGAAAGGCTTTCTATAGATAGTGATTCGATGCATGATGTTTTTATTCCTTTGGATGATAAAGACAAGCAATTGTCGGAGATTTTTAAAGAATACAAGCAATACAAAAACGATTTGTATGACAAAGTAAGTAAGGGAGGCTTTGAAGGTGGAAATACCTACGATGCTAATGAACAAGAATTTTTAGGCTCAATGGCCAGTGTAAACGATAAACAAAGCGAATTTATAGGGGTGTGCAACCTGGTAATTGACCGATACAATATGTTAATTGAGGAGGTTGAGAAAACATACGCCCAGTGGGATAAATGTAATGTGATGATTGAAATGATGAAATTCACCGTGGTTTCTCCATACGATATAAGCCTTGTTTGCTTAAACTAATTTACAAAAATATTAAGCTACCTACACTAACAAAGCTATACGGCGCCTTTTACAAGGCGCCGTATCTTTTTACACCTGACCCATTTTAAAGTTTTTTGACTACCGTTACAATTACAATGTGTAATTTGAATTTTGCGCCTGTATATGGTAATCTACAAGGCTATTTTAGCAACAAAGGGCTAAAAATGGCCGTTTAATTTTTGTAAGGGTGTTTACTAAATAAAGGGACTAGTGAGCTATGACCACACCAGAAAACCTTACAAAACATATTGATTCGTTAAGCTACCAGGATTGGAAGATGCTGCTTGGCCTTTTGCCCGAAATTAAACGGGCCAAAAAGTTTGGTAAACTGGTTGGCGCTGAAAAAATGCCCGATGGTACTGTTTCACTACCTTATTGGTCGGAAGATGAGATAGTTTCAAAATTTTACAATACCTCATATTTTCTTGGCATAGTGGTAGTGTTCGACTGGTCGGGGTGGCAGGAAGGCATACTTATACTTAATGATCCGGTGGCCGACTTTAATAAATTTGATACCAGCACTTTATGCAAGTTACTTACAGTAATTATTCGGTCAGATAAGTTTTGCGAAGGATACATGATTAACTGTTTTGAAACCGGAACCATAACCAAAATTTTAGAGGCCCTGCAAGCTAAAATTCAGTAACTGAGAATAAGATATATGTCTTTACTTATATAATTGTTTCGCTTTTGCCATAGTGTACTAATTTTAGGAACTAGGGTATATATGTTTAAAACTCCATTTGCTATAAGTATACGCTTGTTGTTATTTCGTTACATCAATCATAAACTATGAAAGACATTAACGAAATACTACTTAACCTGGAAGAAGATGGATTGCAATACGCACATTTTCTAACCCATCCCGACTATCCCGGCTACTATGGCATTTGGGTTAGGGAACGAACGCCCGAGTATGTAAAGCTTTGGCTGCCCAGCGGCCCATTATCTGCTTATTCTCTTGCGTTTAGTTTAGAAGTGTCAGATATTTCTTTCTACGATTATATGGCTGAGATTTTTCCTGAGCAGGTTGAGGTTAACTTGCTTAAAGTTTTGTATAAAATTGATGATGTAAGCAACTCGGCAAAATGGAGTAACAATTTCAGAGTCTGGAAACAGGAGAAAACCCGCCTTGAGCGCGCTAAGGTGCTTGAGCAATACCCTTGGGTAATTAATGCGCCTAGTAAGCTATTTTAATCCAGTTTCTTTCTTTTAATATTCATAAATACTTTAAAATAACATTGCAGGTCAAAGCCTGGCTTCCTAATATTTTATGTAGGCAGTGTTATTATTGAGTATTCAATTAGAAGTATTACTCTATTGTTTTTTTCGGTGGTGTTAGTGGATGAACGGAGTTGTAATACAAAATTATTCCATCAAAAGTCCCATCATATTTTTCTGCTTTTTTCATAAAGTCATCGTCAACTTTTAAAAATTTGGCTAAATCTTTTTTGTCTGAAAGCGAGTGGCATTCGCCCAAAGGCCCGAACGATATATAATTAATGCCCGAAGCTGCTGAAAAGTACAATTTTTTATCCTTGTCTTCAAAAAAGCTCCCCATTCTATATGAATACAGCGTGCCCGTACCAAAAATTGCCCAAACCCTACCTTTAATAATACGGGAATCTGTATATATTTTCGGATTTTCTTTTTCTCCTTTTTTAGCAGGTAACTGGCTATAACTTCTAAAGCCCCAGCAATTGCTTGATGTATATTTTTTTTTCTTACCACCGGGTTTAACAGTAATGAATGTTTTGGGGGTCATGGTTAAGCTATTATAGCTTAAAAAATCGCTTTCATCAGTCAATTTCCCTTTTTGATAATCTTCAGCAGTTAGGTAAATCCCGCATTGGCTAAAAAGGAAGAAGGGGAGGGTAATTGCAAAAAATGATAGTATTGCTTTCATATTTACATAGGTTTTATAATCGAATATAGAAATATTTACTTAGTCATTACAAACTCAGCTTGCCTAGGCTATTAGGATTTAAGCTGTAGTTTTAATAGTAAAATCTTGCACGCCGGAACTGGCGCAAGAATGCAGCGCAACCTATGGGGATTGATAAGAGAAATAGCATAGATGGGTTTAGCCCAATATTAGTCTAATGTCTTTCACGGAAAATTTTACCCAAAAATTTATTACCTTAACATTACAATTCAAAAGTTATGGAAACTACGATTGAGAATTGGAGCAGCCCGCTTTGGGAACGGCGAAAAAATGTGAATACGAAAATTTGAAAGGTGAGAAGGATATTAAGTAATGTTTTATTAAAACACTTAGTATGATGAAACGGTTAGTAAAAGCAAAGGATAAAAAGATTTTTGGTGTTTGTGGTGGCTTGGGCGAGTATTTAGATATAGACCCAACGGTGATTAGAATTATTTTTCTGGTTGGGTTGTTAATGTTTGGCACCGGCCTTTTGCTATATCTTGTTCTGGCTATTGTAATGCCCTCTGAGTGATTTGTTGAGCTTTTAATGATATAAAATTGCGTTTATGAAAAATTACCTCAGCTGTTTAGTGGCGTTTTGCTGCATTTATCAATCTGTATTAAGCCAGGCATTAAGTGGCACGTATACTATCCCGGGTACCATTAACTCTTCAAGTGTAAATAACCTTACCCAGCTTGCTGCAATATTGAATAGCGACACGGTAAGTGGAACTGCAATATTCGAGTTTTCGGCATCCTATACCGGCTCGGAAACTTATCCAATTATTTTCAATCAGTTTGCAGGTACTGGTAATGTTATAATAAGGCCAACTGCTGCTGTAAGCAATACTTTAACTACAGCCGGTAACCCCGGTAGTAACGCTTTAATTGACCTTAACGGTGTTAAGAAAATAACTTTTGATGGCAGGCCAGGTGGCACTGGCGCTTCAGTTAAATGGCAATTTCAGAATACAGCCTCAGGGGGCTCGTATCCGGTGTTTAGGTTTATTAATGGCGCTGCGCATGACACGCTTACATATCTTGCCATACAATCAAGCGGAACCAATACCACTGCTAACGTATTGTTTAGCACCTGTACCGCTACCGGTGGCAATAGCTTTAATATAATTGAATATTGCACACTGGGGCCATACTCGGCTTCGCCATATAACGTAATTCTTTCATCGGGAACTACGGCAAACGCTAATGCCAATAATGCTATTTTAAACAATAACATTTATAACTATCAGGGTTATTTTGATAATCCGTATGCGGGTATCAATATTGGTTCAACCGGTAACGGCAGCAATTGGAATATTACTGGAAATAGTTTTTATGCTACCGCCACCGTTGGCAATTACTGGCTTGCGGGTATTTATTTTGCACCGGGCAGCTCATCAACCGGTAATGTTATATCGGGTAATTATATTGGTGGTAAAGCGCCCAAATGCGGTGTTGCAGGCACGCCGTGGAACTTTCCCGGCTACCGCGGCTATACTACCATACCCGATTTTCAGGGCATATATGTAAACGCTGGTGGCACTACAACAATTACAAATAATGTTATTCAAAACATTAAGCTTTCTAACTCAACCGCTGGTTCGCAAACTTTTTGCGGTATTAATGTGGGCGGCGGAAATGCTAATATTAGTAATAATACCATTGGCAGCGCAGCAACCGCAAACAGTGTTGTTGCCGGTAGCGCCGGTGTAGTATTAGGCATTTGGGATGAGAGCACCGGCAGTGTAACTATTAATGCCGATACTATTGCCAACCTTACTTCCGATTTTTCTAACTCGCCAAGCACTACTACACCGGCCGATATTTGTGGTATTTATGCTTTTACTTCTTCGGCTATTATTGGCGGATGTACTATTACCAATAACCTGGTATTTAATCTTACCACGGCTAATAATTATAATTTCAACCAATACTTCTACATGAATGCACCGGGAGGTGGAACCAATTCGCCCAATCTTATTTCGAATAGTACCGTAGTAGGGGGCATATACCTGCAAACAACCGCTAACAACGCAACTCATACTATTTCGAAGAATAATATTTATGGGCTGCACTCAACACTTACCGGTGGTACAAGCCGGTCGCATATTGCAGGCATAATGGATAACACCTACGGCACCGGCACAACCACTAATATTAATGGAAATTTAATTTATGGCCTATGGGCACCCGATACCTACGGCAGCAGTGGCACTTATTACCCTTTGCTAACCGGTATTTATATTGGCAGCAATCAAAGCGGTAAGCATAGCCTGACTAACAACATGGTGGATATAGGTTATAAAACTTCGGATGGGACGACAGTAAAAAATTCATATATAACTGGTATTTGGGATAATACAGACTACAATAATACTGCGCTGAAATTATACTGTTATCACAACAGTGTATATATTGGTGGTACTGATAATACAGCTTTAAATAGCTATGCTTTTGGCAGGTTGCTTAGTTATGGCAGCACTGTTTTCGACAGCTTAACTTTTAAGAACAATATCTTTTTTAATAATAGAACCAGCACCAGTAGCGGTAAGCAGTATGGTATTTATTTAAATTCTACCATTGATGTTTCGGCTGATTATAATGATGTGTATGGCACCGCTACTAATTTTAAATTTCGCGATGTAGGGGGCAGTGATTTTGCAACTCTGGCAGCGTATCAATCTTCCAACTCGGGTTTTGAAACACACAGTATTTCGGCTGATCCTCAGTTTGTGAGCCAAGCCACAGCAACACCCAATTTGCACATTACTAATACGCCTTCTACCTCGCCGGTAGACCAGGCAGGTACGGCAAATGCAACGCTTACGTACGATTTTGATAGCCTGGTAAGAGCAAGCTACAGTCCGGTGGATATGGGGGCTACTATTGATTGTTCCAATTCATCCAGTGCATCGGTAACTCTTAATGTTTCTGAAGATACTGTGTGTGCCGGCAATCTTATAACCTTTACGGCTCAATCCACTAATGGTGGTAGTAACCCGGTTTATAATTTCTTACTGAATGGCAATTCTGTTCAAAATGGGGCATCAAACACTTATCAAAGCAGCGCATTAAATAATAACGATTCAGTAAAAGTAGTAATGACCAGCAGTACTATTTGTGTATCGCCCGCAACCGCTACAAGCAATTCAATAACTGTTACTATTACCAATACTTTATTTGTGCCTTTGGTAACACTATCCCCCTCTGAAAATGATATATGCACTGGCACACCGGTAACTTTTACCGCCCAACCCACTTATGGTGGAACTGCACCTGTATACAATTTTTATGTAAATGGTGTTTCGGTTCAGAATGGTGCAAGCAGTATGTATGCTAGCAACAATTTTGCTAATAATGATTCGGTATGGGTGGTTATGACCAGTAATGCAGCCTGTATATCATCTTCTTCGGCCGTAAGCGATAAAGTGTATATGGCAATTACCCAATCAGTAACACCTTTGGTTAGTTTGGTGCCTTCGCAAACTGTTATTTGCCCCGGAACGTTGGTTAATTTTACCGCTCATGCAATCAATGGAGGCAACGCACCGGTTTATAATTTTTATGTAAACGGAAGTTCTGTTCAAGTTGATACTTCATCAAACTATTCAACCAATAGTTTAAATAATAACGATTCGGTTTGGGTGGTAATGACCGGTAATGCCAATTGTGCAACTACAGAAACTGCCACCAGTAGCAAAGTAATTATTACGATAACGCCCGATACTATACTTGCTGTAACTGTAAGCCCTTCGGAAAGCAGCATTTGCCACGGTACACCGGTAAGTTTTACTGCCAACGTAACCAGTGGGAGCGGAGTTTCGAGCTATAATTTTTATGTGAATGGGCTGTCTGTTCAAAATGATTCATCTAACATCTATTTTAGCAGCAATCTTAATAATCATGATTCAGTTTGGGTGGTGGTAAATAGTAATGCATTATGCACTACACCAACTGCAACCAGCAACAAGGTTGTTATTACAGTTAATAGCCCCGATTCAGTAATACAAAATATAACCATTTGCGGGGGCAGTTCCTATTTATTCCATGGCATTGAAGTTACTTTGCCGGGTACCTATTATGATACGCTGGTATCGGTACATGGGTGCGATAGTCTTGTTACACTAAATCTTTCACTATCATCATTGCTCACAACGCAGATATTTGATTCGATATGCGCGGGTTGGACTTATAATTTTAATGGGCATTTTCTTGATACTACCGGTACTTATATTGATACGTTAACTGCTTCGGGCGGGTGTGATAGTATTGTTACGCTAACTTTATACCTTCATAATATATCTATACCGGGTATAGGCATAGTAGGCAGCGATACTTTAATTATTTCCGGTTTTGCATCGTACCAATGGCTGTTTAATGATACTGCCATTAATGGCGCTATTGAAAATATATATGTTGCTACGCAAAACGGAATGTATTCAATTGCAATTACCGATAGCTTTGGTTGTAGTGATACATCGCTGGCATTTACATTCCTTAATCTTAGTGTGGGCGATATTGCAGGTAACATAAAAGTAAGCCTGCACCCTAATCCTGCATATGATAATGTGTATTTGTATGCCGAAGGATTAACCGGTAACAGATTAAAAACAGAACTTTACGATATAAGCGGACACTTAATGCTTATCAGTACAAACGAAATAAGGGGGCCACAATATTCACAGACATTAGATATGAGTAATTATGCAGCCGGAGTTTACTTCTTACACCTGCTGGGCGATAATTTAAACCTGGTTAAAAAGGTGGAGTTAATCAGGTAACATAATTAACACTCAGGCAGATTAAGCGGTATTTTTATGGCCAGTCCACCTTCGGCGGTTTCTTTGTATTTGCTGCTCATATCAACGGCGGTATCCCACATGGTTTTAATTACTGCATCTAACGAAACTTTCATTTCATCCGAATCGCCCTGCATGGCTAATTGCGATGCCATGATGGCTTTAATAGCACCCATAGTATTTCGTTCAATACAAGGTATTTGAACTAACCCGCCAATAGGGTCGCAGGTCATACCCAGGTGATGCTCCATAGCAATTTCGGCAGCCTGCATTACTTGCGATGGAGTGCCACCCATACACTCGGTAAGCGCACCGGCAGCCATTGATGATGATACCCCAATTTCGGCCTGGCAACCACCCATGGCAGCAGATATAGTTGAACCTTTTTTGAACAGAGAGCCAATCTCGGAAGCTGTGAGCATGAACTTAACTATGTCTTTATCTTTATGGCCATTGCTAAACAAGTAATAATACATCAGCACAGCAGGCACCACACCGGCGGCACCGTTAGTGGGTGCAGTAACCACACGGCCGAAAGAAGCGTTCTCTTCATTAACTGCTAAGGCGAAGCAGCTAATCCAATTCATAATGCTATTAAAATTAAGTTCGGAGCTTTTAATGGCTTTGGCCCATTCATCAAAATTGCTCTCGGGTTTACCTTTTAGCAATCGTTTATTCATTTTAGCTGCCCTTCGCACTACATTTAAGCCACCGGGCAAAATGCCATCAACATGGCAACCTCGGTAAATGCACTCCTTCATTACTGCCCATATATTCAAAATGCCTTTTACGGTTTCCTGCTCGCTGCGCCATGCTTTTTCGTTCTCCATTACTAATTGCGAAATACTGAGGCCCGCACGCATACAGTTTTGCAACAAATCATCAGCATCATGCACATCATACCTTAATGTAATTCCGCTTGAAGCTGAGGTGTCTTCGCCCTCCTTTACCACAAACCCGCCACCTATAGAATAGTAGGTTTCTTTTTTTTCAGTGCCATCATTAAAAACAGCAAACAGCATTAAAGCATTTGGGTGAAAGGGTAAGCTTTCTTTTCGTAAAAAAATAATATCGGTTGCAGGATCGAAGGCAATTACTTTAATCCCACTTAGGGCAATTTTCTTGGTCTGTTTAATGCTATCAATAGTTTGATTGAGGGTAGCTGTGTTAAACGTAACCGGGTCTTCGCCGCCCAGCCCAAGTATAATAGCGGTATCAGTACCATGGCCTTTACCGGTTTTGGCAAGCGAGCCGTATAAATTCACTTTTACCGATTCAACCTCATTAATCCGGCCGGCATCATTTATTTCTTTTAGAAATCTTTCAGCGGCCCGCCAAGGGCCGAGAGTATGCGAACTTGAAGGGCCAACACCTATTTTGAACATATCAAAAACACTCAACTGCTCTTTAGCCATGGCTCGAAGTTAATTGAGTTTTTGTTAGTTATAAAACGCTAAATGCATGTTTGCCAATATTTAGCAATTTATGCAAACTGTTTTGTTTAATTGTGCTCAGCTATCAATTTTTCTATAGCCTCCAACTTATCCATGCTCATTTTGGCAAGCAGTTTATTGATTTCAATTTTTGTTTCGCGTTTGCGTATTTTTTGAAGTGGGTGATCGGGGTGGTCATCTAAAAGATCGTTAGGCACCCATTCAAAAATATCGTTGGGTGTGCAATGAAGTAGAATACACAACCTTTCAATGTGGTCAAGTCGCATATGCTCTACTATGCCGTTCTTGTATTTATGCGCTGTAAACGGAACGAAGCCGTTTTGAACCAAAAATTTGTAAGGCTGCTCAATGCCACGCGCTTTTAAAATTCTTTTCAGGTTAAGGTTTAGCATAATAAAATGTTTGTTAGTGTGTTTTGTAGAGATGTCAAAAAAACAAACTGCTTTTCCAATAAACCAAAGTAAGTATCCACAATTGTGAATTACTTTTAAAGAAAGGCAATTTATACACTTAAAAACCCTAATTACTATCATAAAAATTCAATATAATTTTCTAAAAAGTCAAAGTTGCTTTGGCTTTTTAGCACTCGCAGATTTAAATAAAGTGTAGGGAATTGCCGGGATTCGTTTCTATAAAAAAGAGCCGAAACACTTAAAAAAAGGGAATAATTAGGGGGTAGGGGAAGGTGATATTAAAACTTCTGCTTCAAAACTTTTTGAACCCAGTCTTTACGGGCAAATTGCTTAGCCTTATAGTTGAGGAAGAAAACAGGAAATAGGCGCTTAACATGAAAAGCCAGTTTGGCCTGATAGGGGTGGAGGATGTAAAACCTGTTTTTGCCAGCCTGGGTTAAAATGTAATCGGCTACTTCATCAGGCGAGTATTTTGCCCTTTGAATAATGGTTTGGCCAATAGCATTGGCTTCTTCATTACCCTTACCGTATTGCATTACATTGCTACGAAAAAAAGTAGGGCACACTACACTGGTATTAATGTTGTAAAGCTTTAACTCGGCATACAGGCTTTCCATAAGCGATATAACTGCTGCTTTGGTAACATTATACATGCTCATATTAGGCATGTTGGCAAAGCCCGCAGCGCTGGCTATTGAAATAATATGGCCGCTTTTTTGTTTCTGCATAAATGGCACTGCATAGTGGGTGCCGTATATAGCAGCCATTTGATTAATGCCGGTAATCCATTCCCAGTTATCTAGCCCGTATTCGCCAAACAGGCCGCCATCACCTACACCGGCATTGTTTATAAGAAGGTCGATGCCGGCCGTTTTCGAAATAAAATCGTTAAACGCAGTTTTGTATTCCTCACGTTTAGATACATCGAATTGATAGCTTAAAGCTTTGCCACCCGCTTTTTCAATTAATTGCACCGATTCGGCAAGGCCTTCGGGCTTTATATCAGTAATGCCAACGGTCCAGCCATCGGCAGCCAGGTTAAGGCTTAGTGCCCTGCCCAGGCCGCCGCCGCCGCCGGTAATAAAGGCGCGTTTTTGAGGATAAAGTTGTGATAATTTATAAGCCACTTTCAAAATATACTTTGAGCAAATATTTTTAAAAAATTACCTGATTCCTGTAATAGGATTTTCCAGCGCATAGACGAAAGTTGAATTCCTGAACGCAATTCAACTTCAACGGTTTTAATAACAGCTTTTTTACGTGCAGCTAAAAAAATAAATTCCAAATCGAAAAGGTACCGGTTAATAGTGGTTTGCAAAAAAACTTCTTTGCCTGTTTGGTTAAATCCTTTTAGTCCGCATTGGGTGTCATCGCTGGGTATGCGAAGAAACTTTTTGATAAAGAAACGGAGCAACTTCGAAATTCTCACCCTCGTTTTGGGAATGTGCTCATAATATTCTCTGTTGCGAACACCCATTGCCACATCAACCTTATCATTAGCCAAAGCTGAATAAATTTTAAGAAAACTTTGGTGCGTGTAGGGAAAGTCAATATCGGTGTATATAATTAATTCTCCATTCGCAGCCTTAGTCCCTTCACGCAAAGCATATCCTTTGCCTTTATTGGCGGCATATGAAATAATTTTTACTTCACTTAGTTCTGCAAAAAAGCCGCGAATAGCCTCCTCATTAAAATTTTTGAAACTGCCATCATCCACTATTATTAACTCTATATCCTTATTTACGCTATTCTTTATTTTTAAAAAACTATCTTTTACTATACCGGCAAAATCTGTTGTGGGATTGTAGCAGGGAAGTATAATGGATATATGGTAATTATAAGCAGACGACATACGAGGCAATAATAAGGTAAAAAGTTGGGCGATTTATAATTATGGTTTTATGCAATGATGTAACACATAAATTAATAACCCGCCCTATAAACCGGGTAATTATTAAACATAAAAGTTGAATCGTTTTTAAATTGTGTAATTACTGTTACATTTTTGGGGCGTATCATCACCTCGTCATAGGTTGTGTGTTTTCCGGTGCCCAGTACGGTAATTTTATTTTTTTTGTTATACAATGTAAAGTCAATTTGGCCGCGTACCCATTTATTAAATGCGTTGGTTGAAAATTTCCCGTCTCTCTCTCCTTTACCTACCTCTTTACCAGTTGAATCGTACTGCACAATATATATTACGGGATATGCCGCAACCCTGTTATCTGAATTGAACCACATAGAAATTTCATATGGCGCAGAATCTTTTGCATTGGGTAAAGTGTTGTCGTAAAAATATTCGAGCCCTGTATTTGAATAAAATGCACCGTTACCAAAAATAGCATAGGATTGAGCGCTGCCGTCAAAACTCTTTACAATTGTATTATTTAATGTATCGTTGCTATAATAATCACCATGGTTGGTGAAAATGTTTTTATTAGAAACAAAATAGTTCTTCGCAGCATCAATAGTATCACTGAAAGCTGAAAGTGGTAGTTCGTAATATTTTTCGTTGTTTATAGCAAACAGAAACCTTGCCTTGTCAATCAGTTTTTGTTCAGCAGGCAAAAAGGAGTTGTCTTCGGTAATTAGTAACAAGGGTTTTGTATTCGGGTAGTCTTTTATTACATCCTTTCGGGTTAAATCATCGCCCAGTAGATTAGCCATTTTTAGTGTTTGGCTTAATGATGTTCTGGACATTTGCCCACAGGTAATTGGCAAACCGGTATAGAGGGAGGCTTTTAAGGCTTTATAGGACGCATCAGTTATTAGGTAAATTTTTTCTGAGCCATTTAAAAAGAATGGAAGAGGCATGATAGCTTGAAATTTTTTAGGACTTATACCTGATTGAATGAACGCCTTTGCCAACACCTCTGATTCCTTATTTTCTGTGGCTTCAGTGCCACTGCTTTTCAAAATTTCTTCCCGTCTATTCGACATCATATTGACTTCAATAAACCATACAGAATAAATGCCGAGCACAAAGCTATAGGCCCAAATTTTTCGGTTAATAAAAAGCTTTTTAAATAAGCCATCTATAATTAGAACAGATAAAATAGTAGCTGTATAATAGAAAACCCAATTGAATCTACCCGAGGCACGAAATTGCTTGAATGCGCTTGGCATTCTTTCGTAATATTTTTCGAACCGATGGATGTTAAACGGGAAAGCCATTGCAAAAAGTAGCACAATGATGGCAGGAATAATAAAATAATTGAGCGGGTATAAGTTAAAGTCAGACTTCCTTTTCGCTAAAATGAATTTTAGTGAAATGACTAAGGCGCAAAGCAATGCTACAGTGGCTATAAGCCCAATATACCCGGTTCCTTCCCAATGGTATTCAATAGCGCCTGGCGGCAGCAATTTGTTCATTAGATCATTGGAAAAGGAAAAAGGAGAAAGAAATATATCGGCCCAGGTAGAGCGACTTTCTATAAAACCCCAAGGGGCTTTGGGTCTGTCGTTCACAGAGTCGGTTAGAATGAAAAAGAGTTTAACTACCGCAAAAGGTATAATAGCTGCTAGAGATAGTAATGATATTAACCGGATATGTTTTTTTATTTCGCCGAATTTTGAAACAGCATGAGTTAGCACTATAAGCAAAATAAACAGGCTTGCCATAGCCAGGTAATACAGATGAATAAACGAGAAAAAAATGAGCGTGAATAGCAGATAAAAGAATATACGAAGGCTTCCGTTTGTTTTAAACAGTTTTATTAAAAGAAGAAAAATCAAAGGGATATAGCAAGTATATTCCAATGAAAAATGAGCATCAAGCCTGGAGAATTGTGGGGCCATCATGGCTATAAGAACTGCGGCCAGGGCTGAATTTATTTCGCTTACACCTAATTGTAACAGAATTTTAAACAGCAAAAACGAACTGATAACTACCGATAAAAAGAAAGCCAAGCCTATATAGCCATGTATGTGGTTAGAAATGGAAGGGAAAACTTTTGATGCAGCTTTTAAAGTCCATGATATCACCGGTTGGTTATCGGTGAACATTACATTTTCGCCATAAGGGTAATTCATGCCACTAAAGTGTGCGCCCGAATCGTATTTTAAGTAATAGGCAATGGTATAATAATTCTTATAGCCATCGCCAGATTGGCCATAAGCAATATGGTCTGCATTAACTATTTGGGGCGAATAATAAAGAAACAA
Source organism: uncultured Bacteroidota bacterium (assembly GCA_903919075.1). Taxonomy (GTDB): domain Bacteria; phylum Bacteroidota; class Bacteroidia; order Chitinophagales; family LD1; genus Bog-950. The sequence goes on from CAIXGR010000069.1 coordinate 20,364, forward strand.
TAATCCTATAGTGAGAATGACTGCGAGTATAGCACCGCGGAAATGTTTCATTAATTTAAAAGTTTGTAATGTTACTTTTCGGGTAAAATTAATTCAAACTTCTAAAGTCAACAGGCACAACACGCGAAACACCTTGTTCCGGCATGGTTACACCGTAAATAGCATCTACCGATGACATAGTCATTTTGTTGTGTGTAACGATGATGAACTGAGAGTCTTTCGAAAACTCATTGATGATTTTGTTGAACTTGGCAATGTTGCTATCATCCAAAGGAGCATCAACCTCATCAAAAATACAGAAAGGAGCCGGTTTAAGCAGGTATAACGAGAATAGCAGTGCAGTTGCCGTTAAAGTCTTTTCACCACCCGAAAGTTGATCTATTACCGTTGGGCGCTTGCCTTTAGGTTTGGCTATAATCTCAATTTTAGATTCGAGGGGATCCTCAGGATTTTCGAGGAACAGGTCGCACTGGTCGTCAGAACTAAACAATGTCTGGAAAACGCTGATAAAGCTGGTTCGTATTTTATTGAAAGCATCTAAAAACTGTGTTTTAGCCGTGTCTTCAATTTCTTTAATGGTATCGAGCAATGATGTTTTAGCATCTTCCAAATCTTTTCTTTGGACAATGATAAAATCATAGCGCTTTTTCATTTCCTCAAATGCCTCAAGCGCCATTGGGTTTATTTCGCCAAAATTATCGAGGCGTTTTTTTACTTTTTCAACCTCAGCCTGTATTTCTTCCAATGGTTGAACCATTTCAAATTCTTCGTTCAGCACTACATTAATATCTACGTTAAACTCAACATTCAACCTTTCCTTTAATGAAGTTAACGACAACTTCATTTCATTGAATTTATCAGTAATTTGGGTAAGCATCATTATCACATTATCCTTATTGCGCGCTAACTCTCTTGATTTTCCATCCAAATCGTTAATGAAACCTCTTGAGTCGTAATAGCCTTTTTCAGCTTCTTCAACTTCTGCCTGGTAGCTTTCCTTATCGGCATAGTTCGAAAGCAGGGCAGTTTCAATTTCTTTCAACTTCTTCTGACTTTCTTCCACCTGCATTTCGCTTTCCAAAATTACTTCGTTGTTGCGGGTAAGTTGTGTGCTAAGGGTTTCAATCTGGCTTTTCTTAAAGCCTAATTCCTGATTGATTGAATTCGTTCGGTTTTGCTGTTGGTGGAATTCAATATTCTTTTGGTTGTAGCGAGAGGATGCTTCACTAAGGCGGTTAGTTAGCTCAATAAAATCCTTATCGGTTTTTTCGAGAATACTTTTTGCCGAAGCTTGGGTATCGGATAAGCCGGTCAATTCACCGGTTACGTTTTCGGCTTCATTTTTCAACGATTCCAACCGGTCGGTTATATTCTTGCTCTTCGCATCGGCTGATTCAAGGAATTTAACTAGGCTCTGTATGCTGGCCTGTGTGCCCGAAAACCTTGCGTTTATTTGCGCTACCTGGCTACGCTGGTTTTCAATTTCTTTAGCAATGAACGATGCTTTAAGCTGATTGATTTTTACCTGTGCATTGGCAACCTGTTGGTGTAGTTTATAAGCCGAAAGTTCGAATTGCTTGATTTCAACTTCCAACTTTTCAAGGTTCTTAGCACGGCCTATTTTCTTTCCTTCAAACAAACCAACAGCACCACCGCTAAGCGAAAAGTCTTTGCGGATATAGCGGCCGCTTTTTGAAAGCAACACAATTTTTTTGCCCTGTGTATCTAAACGCGATACGTCTGATTGTAAATTATCTTCAATCATGTAAACGCGATCGAGTAGGAATGCGCCAAGCTTTGAGTATTGGCCATCCATCTCCACTAAGTTTCTTACTGCTTTTGCGCCTTCAATTTGTATTTCGGCGTTGGGGTCGTACTTTTCAAACTCATCGAGAATGAAGAAATTGGCGCGGCCCATGGCAGCATCATTTAACAAGTTAACGGCCATAACTGCCTCTTGAATATTTTGAACCACGTAGTAATTCAAATAAGGCTCCAAGTAGTTTTCAATAGCTACCCGGTATTCCTCAGCACAATAAATAATATCTGAAAGGAGGGGAGCTTCCTTGCCCCATTTAGCATTCTTCTTTAAAAACTTAATAGACTCAGGGAAACCTTCCAGATTTTCAACTAAGCTTTTAGTTAGTTCAAATTCATTTTTGCGGGCATCAAGTGTTCTGGTTTCCTGAGTTAAATCTACCCGGGTTTTTTCGATGGCACTTTCAAGTTCACTTATTTCTTTCTTCTTGTTTTCTTCATCGGTAAGTAGGTTGGTTAGTTTTTGCTCAGCTGCTTCTTTATCGGCTTTTAATTGCTCAAAATCTTTTTGAAGCTGCTCTAACTCCATGCGCTTTTTCTGCACGTCTTCATCGCTTTGGTTTAAATCGCGTTGAAGGGCCTCGTTGCTGCTGCGGTTTACGGCAAGCCTTTTTTCTAATTCAAATATCTGTCGTTGTTTTTCGGCAAATAGTTTTTGTTCATTGGTCAGCGTATCCTTTAAACCGTTGTGTTCGCTGCGAATAGCATTTAATTCGGTTTCAAGAACACCCAATTCGTTAGTGCGGGTTTCTAATAAGCCTTCTTCGCTTTGCTTATCCATACTTAACTTATCAATGGATATTTTCAGCTTTTCAACCTGGTCGCTGGCTTCAATAATTTGTTTTGAGGCGGTATCTTTTTTATCGAGCGAATATTTGATTTGAGAACTGAGCAGGTTTCTCTCGTTTTCCTTTTCGCCAACACCGGCAACCAAAGTGTTCAGCTTTTTCTGAACATCAGAAAGAGCTTTTTCTTTATCAACGTTATCAAATTTTTCTTTTTCTAATCTTGCTTCGGCCTGAGTAATCAGGGTTTCTAATTCTAACTTTCTGTCTTCTTCCTTTTGCTTTTGCTCTTCAAGATTTTTGTAAGTCTCTTTGTACGATTGAAGATTGTAACGCGCAAGCAATAAACTGAGGTCCTTATACTCTGCTTTTAACTCGTAATATCTTTTAGTTTTCTTAGCCTGTGTTTCCAGCGTTTTTAGCTGGTTTTCTATTTCAAACAATAAGTCCTTTACACGCTCTAAATCGGCATCGGTGCTTTTCAGTTTGTCAATGGTTTCTTTCTTGCGTTTTTTATATTTCGATACACCGGCAGCCTGCTCAAATAATTTGCGGCGCGAATTTTCGCGGTCGTTCAAAATTTCATCCACCATTCCTAATTCTATAATAGCGTAGTTATCGCTACCCACACCGGTATCAAGAAAAAGTGAATTAATGTCCTTTAACCGGCACGATACGCCATTCAACAAATATTCGCTTTCACCATCGCGATACAAGCGGCGGGTTACGGTAATAGTTTTATATTCAGAAGGAACAAGGTTTTTAGTGTTTTCGAAGGTCAACGATACCTCGGCCATGCCCGATGGTTTACGGCTTTTGGTGCCGTTAAAAATCAGGTTTTCCATTTTCTCCAAACGGAGCATCGAGGTTTTTTGCTCGCCCAACACCCAACGAATAGAATCTACAACGTTTGATTTCCCACAGCCGTTAGGGCCTACCACACCGGTAATTTTATTATTAAAATGGATGGTCGTCTTCTCCGCAAAGCTTTTGAAGCCTTTGATTTCCAGTGTTGTTAGTTGCATGTTGTGTCCGATTTACAGTTTGCTGCCGGCGATTTACAGTTTGCTTGTTTACCTACTGATAAACGCCTGGTGCAGACTATTATGAGGGTAACGAAAATATGAAAAGAATAAGCCCTAAAAAGGGAAAGAAACTAACAGCTATCCACACGTTATCCACAAATTTGAGGGGTGGCCTTTTCCGCGTTTTTTGTTAAATCAGGCTAAAATGCGCCATAAAACGATTCGTTAACAAGCTTATTATGTTTTTGAAACTAAATTTTCGGGAAATTTTTTCAGCGCAACCATAGGTGCAACCGAGGCATCTTTTGTGATATTATAACCCATATTAAAGGGTAGTATTCATTAAAAACCTTATTTTATTAACTTTAAACCCCAAATTTTCACCCGATGAACACCACCACAACCACCGCCATGATTTCGAAGGCTGAATATTTAATGGAGCTTGAAGAGCGCCACGGCGCCCATAATTACCACCCGCTACCCGTAGTGCTTGAAAGAGGCCGCGGCGTATATTTATGGGATGTAGAAGGCAAACGCTACTACGATTTCCTTTCGGCCTATTCGGCGGTTAACCAAGGACACTGCCATCAGCTATTGGTGGATGTGCTTAAAAAGCAGGCCGAAAAGCTTACCCTTACCTCGCGCGCCTTTTACAATAACGTATTGGGCGAGTATGAAAAATATATTACCGAGTATTTTGGTTACGATAAGGTGCTACCGATGAATACCGGTGTTGAAGCCGTTGAAACCGCCATTAAACTGGCACGCAGATGGGCCTATGAGGTAAAGGGCATAAAGGATAAGAAGGCCAAAATTATTGTTCCGGAAGGGAATTTCCATGGACGTACTTTATTGGCTATTTCAGCCTCTACCGACCCATCAAGCTTTAAGGGCTTTGGGCCGTTTGTGCCGAATTTTGTGGTAGTGCCTTATAACGACTTAAAGGCATTGGCTACTGCTTTAGAAGATAAAGACGTAGCAGGCTTTTTGGTTGAGCCAATACAAGGCGAAGCCGGTGTTGCTGTGCCTGACGAAAACTATTTAGCAAAAGCAAAGTTCCTTTGCGAAAAAGCGAACGTATTGTTTATAGGCGATGAGGTGCAAACAGGCTTAGGCCGCACGGGTAAAATGCTGGCCTGCGATTGGGAAGATGTGCGTCCCGATATTTTGATTTTAGGCAAGGCACTAAGCGGCGGTATGCTACCGGTATCGGCAGTGTTGTGCGATGATGAAATTATGATGACCATTAAACCCGGTGAACATGGCTCAACCTACGGCGGCAACCCATTGGCATGTAAAGTAGCTATCGCAGCTTTGCAGATAATAAAAGACGAAAACCTGGTATACAACGCCTTTTACCTCGGCAAGTATTTTCGTAACGAGTTAGCAAAAATTAAGCACCCTTCCATTAAAGAAATACGCGGCAAAGGCTTATTAAACGCCATTGTGCTAAACACCACCGACGAAACCTACGGCTGGAACCTGTGCATGAAGTTTATGGAGCATGGCCTACTGGCTAAACCTACACACCATTATATCATTCGCTTTGCACCGCCGCTTTGTATTACTAAGGAGCAGATTGATGATTGCCTTGAAATAATTAAGAAAGCGTTTAAGGAGGTGTGATGCAATAAGTAAATTTGGAAATTTGGAAATGAGTAAATGGTTTATGGCTATTCAGCATACCAGTAGAACTGGTAGGAACTTCCAAGTTGGTCTGCGGAACAATTGGAAAAGGCAAATATCGTTTGCATATATACATTTACAAAATGGATAACGGCTACATACCAAAGACCGAAAATGAACTTGAAATTTGGATGAAAGAAAACTGCTTTAATTTCAACCATTATTCAATTAACGGGAGCGCAATTTTTGAAGGTTTTGGGATAGATAGAATTGGTGGACGTTTCATTTGGTACTATACCGAAAGAGGAGAGAAGAACAACCTAGCATACTTCCAATCTGAAAGCGAAATTGTAGAATATGCTTTTAACCATATCAAATCTGACAAATGGGCAAAGGCATATTGTATAGGGTTTACTACAAGCAAAGATGAAAAGGAAGAAATTGCAAACGTCCTTAGAGAAATGGGTTTAGAATACTTTCAGGACCAAATTCCATACTACGGATTAGAACGACCTGTTTTTAGAACTTTTGTTTTAGGTTGCGATATAAATAAAACGGAACACTTGAAAGACAAATACTTTAAAAAAAAATAGAAACTGTCCCAAGAGGCGCAAGAATGCAGCGCAAGTCGGAGGGGCTAAAGTTCTTATGCCAATGAGGCAGGCAGTTTGGCAATTTACCTCACACTATCAACCACAAAAGCATCACCTGATATAGGGCAGTAATTGGTTTGCGTAGTCAAAACTGAGTCGTTAAGGCTAATAGTAGCAGTAACACCCTGTGGCTGGCTTGAAGTGTTATAAGCCAGTAAAAGAACCGCCTGGCCTTTTTGTGCATTAAAGGTATACGTCCAACTATTATTTTTATGAT
>CAIXGR010000070.1 GCA_903919075.1 uncultured Bacteroidota bacterium
AGGTGCATTTGGCGGCAGAGGAGCCCATCCGTAATAATTTTGGTAATGGCCCCAGCAAACCCAGGCTGGTGCCCATTGGCTTCCCGGCACCCACATCCAGCCATACATATCATCACGCATCCAGCGGCCGTAGTGAAAAGGCCCCCAGCCCCAGCTATAGCCCGAGTTCCACATCCAGCCAGAATTGGTATAAACCCAATTGCCATTGGTACTGTATGGTGTAAAATCAGGGCCCATATTGGGCACCCAGGTGTACCCGTAGCTGCCATAGTTAACCCATGTTCCGTAAGGGCTTAACTCATCGTAAAAAGTTTGATAAGTAGGCGAACCATAATTAACGGGCGGGTTATTGTAGTTGCTTGGTGGTGGTGTTTGGTAATAATTGTTTTCTACCTGCGTGTTGTAATTATTTGGAGGAGGCACATAGTTATTGCTCTGTTGTTGCTGTTGCGGCGGCGGTGCCTGTTGTTGTGCAGGGTAATTATCCTGATTAGAATAACCGCTGTTTTGACTGCTTTGATAGTTAAGATTTCTGCGGGCGCATGAGGCTACAAGAAATAATAATGACACAAAAATTATTTGTTTCATGTTATGGGCATTTTTTATTTAAAGTGAAATTAATTATTCTATTGAATGCACCTGTTTTTTTTATGCCTATTGCTCATGATTCCTGTAAAACAGCATGTTAGGCTAATACACATAATCTTTGGTTATGTTATTTCAAAAGGCGTTCCTGAAATTGCTGTAAGGCAAAAAAGTGCTGTTTTTTATGTTTTGATAACAATATATATATATGGTATATTATTTATAGAACCGGCAAAGTGTGCATGGATTAATATCCTTCGGTAAACAATGGATATGTATTACAACTGCTGCAAAGATTTTTTCTTCTGCACCTTCAAATCCTTAAGCGTATTAGATTTTGGCTGCAGAATAATGCTGAACTGTTGATTAGGAAACGTTGGCAGCGCCGGTGTCCAGTTAAAGGTAAGTTCCCAACAATGCAGGTCGCGCACTACCGTAATATTTGTCAGTGTAATTTGTTTATGCGTAATATCGTAACCGGTACTAAATGCTACTTTCCAATGCGGTGTAAGATTAAAGTCAGCCTGCATGGCTATAGTTTGAGTAGTAACTACCGTATCGGGGTTTAGATACGACCCGTGCGTGATATTAAAATGATAATTGAAACTTAAGCTCCACGGTATGTCGAAATTATAAATCTGGTTGGGGTTATACGAAACATAGTCGCCAAATAATTTGGGGGGTGTTTGCGAAGGCGTAAGGCTCGGTTTTGTTTTTGAATGTAATGCCATGCTGGCGCTTACATTGGCTTGCGAAAAGCGAAGCAGCCTATGTTTCTTTTGCCATTCGTATTCATTAATGTCATTATTAAAAGTGTCTTTAGCATACGGATCGAAAACGGCATTGAACTGAAGATTGATAAGATTGAAAAGCTTAGCCGATACCACCGATAAATTAAACGGAAGCAACTTTAGCGAGTCGGCAACAAAATTATACCCGCCCGATAAATTTACCTGATCCAGCAGCCCCATCTTCTTTTCGTGATTTACCGAATCTTTTTTCGAATACGTTTTCATTTCGAAGTTATTGCCCAGGCTCCATAATATAGCGCCCTGCTTACCGGTGCCGGGTACCCCATATATAGCACTTGGGTCGGCTACCGAATATCTGGTAATATCGCGGTTGGCGCTGCTTTGCACGCTACGGTAATAGCCCCAAAAATCGCTGCCAAAATCGGGATGGTAGTTAAACGAAACGTTGGGCGTAAATACATGTTTAATTGCCTTAATATATTTCCCTTTAAATTTATAAATACCGGTAACTTTTGTTCCGAACCCAATAGCTGCGGTAAAGTTTCTTTCGGAGTTAATCATGGGTATTGTATCGTATTTTATTCTTCCTCGCAGCGTATCTACATTGCCACCGGGTTGAAAAACAAATACTGTATCAGGGTCCCATGTTGCGCGGGTTTCTCTAAAGTAAGTTCGTTCTTCGTATTGAAACGAAGGTGTAAGTGTAAAATATTTAAACACCTTTAAAGGGGCATCAATATTTATATTTTGATCGAAGCCTGAAGTAAATCTGCTGCCTGAACGCGAGTCGAACAAAATAGAATCGTAAGTATTCAACCGGTTTTGAAACTCGAATGAATAAGAAACGCCAATGCTTTCAAACCACTTGGGTTTATCAGTTTTAATTTTGCTTTTAAATGGACTATAGCGCGACATAGAAAGGCGCAACGTTGGCAAAGTAAAATCAATGGTGCGGTTTTGAAGATTTTGGTCGTGCCGCACATTAAGGCTAAGGCTAAAAGGGCTACCCACAAAAGTGTGAGAAAAATTAATGCTTGAATTAAAAGAGGTATTCAACAATCGCTGGTCGGTTACCCGGCTGGCGGTGTAGTAATCTGCCGATTGCATATTTACACTTGCCCCAAAAGTTGAATTAGGCAATGAACGAGGATCTTCAGTATGTGTCCATGCTAAACTAAAAGCATTAGTTGATTTTGCGAAAGGCAAATCAGGGTCAGCGGGCCGGCTACGTACAAATGATAGCGAAAAGGAACCGGTAAATTTATAACGCAGTGCATATTGCGATGCTAAATCAAGGCCCCACGTGCCGTTGGTGCTTATCTGTCCCGTAAGTTTAAGGCCCAGGTAATCGTTTACAGCCCAGTAATAACCACCCTTACGCAGAAAGAAGCCCAGTGTGCCATCCTGCCCATATTCCGGCAAAATAATACCTGAGCGTTGCCCCTGCTTTACAGGGAAAATACCAAAAGGAAGGTACAGCGGAGTAGGCACGTCGCCTATCCATAAATTCGCCGGCCCGGTTACCATTACCTTATCAGGAATTATTTTCACTCTTTTTGCTTTAAAATAAAAATGTGGGTGGTCAAGGTCGCAGGTGGTATAAGCTGATGCATGGCCATACCACTCATCGTATTCATTCTTTTTCACTTCGTCGCTATGTATGTACGATTCTCCTTCTTTAGTTACTACATCGTAAATCTTCCCTTTTTTGGTTTTAAAATTATAGGCCATTCTGTGCGCCTTGTAATCTTTCCCGTCTTCCGAAAAAACAGGGGTGCCCGCAAAACCCCCAATGCTATCGGGTGTACCTTGCGAGGTGAGTGTAAAAGTAGTCCAGTCGAAATCGACCAAATTGGCATTCAGCTTAATTTTCTGGTATTTTAAATCGGCCGTATTATACAGAAACATTTTTTTTGTGTCCATATCATACACTATCGAATCGGTAGCTTTGTAATTGATAATATCCTGTATTTCGCTCTCCTCAACCTTATCAATAGTATCGGTTTTATGAATGGTATCATGAATAAGAACAAGGCTGGAATCGCCCATATGGGTTGAGTCGCTTGCCAGCTTAACAGAGTCCATATTGTGTAATGGCAGCGAATCGGTGCCACTAAGGGCTATATTTTGTTTTAAGCTGTCCGAAAAAATTTTATTATTGCTATTGCTTAATTGTTGATTGAAAGGCAGGGGCGTAGCATTTACAAAAGCGGACACTGCAAGGAAGGCTGTTATCAAATACAATAAGGTAAATGGCTTTCTATGCTTGGTCAACGTATATATTTGATATTGAAAGTTCAATCTATAAATTTAGAACAAAAATCACCCGCGGATTAATTGTGAAAATTCATTTAAATCGCGTCAAATTTAAAAAATCCACAACGTGAGATTTCAACCGTTATTGTTTTTAGTGTGTTTATTAGCCTTCACGGGGGCTTATGCTGGCAATGGAGTTAGCATTAAAACGATAGTAATTGATGCCGGCCACGGTGGTAAAGACCCCGGCGCAACAGGTCCCGGAAAAACAAATGAAAAAGATGTAGCTCTTAGTGTTGCCCTTAAATTGGGCGATTACATACATAAGAATTACGCCAGCATTAACATTATTTATACCCGCCAAACTGATAAGTTCCTCGAATTGCACGAGCGGGCCGAAATTGCAAATAAAAACAAAGCCGATCTTTTTATTGCGGTGCACTGTAATTCATCCACATCAGCAACAATTTATGGCACCAGTACTTACGTGCTCGGATTACACAGAACTGAAGCCAACCTTGATGTAGCCAAGCGCGAAAACTCGGTAATTTTAATGGAAGGCGACCGCGATAAAAATTACGAGTTTGACCCCAATACGCCCGAAGGGAATATTATTATGAGCATGAAACAAAATGCTTTTTTAGACCAAAGCATTGATATTGCTTCAAAAATTGAAAGCCAGTACGAAACTGTTGGCAGAAGAAAGAGCTTGGGTGTAAAACAGGCAGGGTTTTATGTGCTTTACAAAACCACCATGCCAAGCCTGCTTTCAGAAATTGGTTTTCTTTCTAATCCCGATGAAGAAAAATTTCTCGCATCAGCTAAAGGGCAGGACCAGATAGCTTCTTCACTTTATAAGGCTTTTAAAGAGTATAAGTATGAAATGGAAAACAGGCAGGGCGAACCTGTTGCCGACAACGATATTAAAAAACAATCGGGCAACCCTGTTGAAGATACCAAGTCGTTAAAATCAGGTGTTACAGGCGAAAAAGAAACTGTTGATGTGAAAGCTGTGCCTACCGACAGAAGTGAAGACCCATCAGTGGTAACCACCATAAGTGGCAGAAAAATCAGAAAACCTCTTGAAAACTCAAGTGGCGGCGGCGTATCGCCTAACAAGCCTGTGGTTAAACCTGCTCCGGCCCCAACTCCTGCTCCGGCAGCAAAGGCGGAGGCACAACCTAAAGCAGTTGCAGAAAGTAAGCCGACAAGCAAGCCTGTTGATACTGTTGCAACTGCAAAAACAATAAAGGTAGAGCCGGATAAAAAGAAACCGCAAGATTTAGCTTTAGAAAATAAGCCTTTAGCTACCCCTAAAGAAACAAAAAGCACAAATAAAACTAACGTTGTTGCTCCAAAGCCAAAAGAACCCGAAATTGTTTCGGATGAGGTATCTGACAGCAGTGCAGTGCCCGAAATCAATGTAGTTAAAAAAGAGGTGGTGAAAAAACCTGCGCCTGAAACTAAAGTCATAGTAGAGAAACCTGCACCAACACCTAAAACGGAGCCTGAAGTTATAGCAACTAAGCACACAATAGAAAAGTCGTTCGAAGCAAAACCTGCGCCGAAAACCGAAACAAAAACCACTACAACAAAAACTACAGTTAAAGTTGAAACAGAAAAACCTGCTGTAGCACCCAAAGAGACTAAAGCTGTAGCTGCAAAACCAGGTATTCATAACATGGTTACCGAAACCGGAACCGTTTTTAAAGTGCAGCTATATGCCTTAAAAATACCTTTAAAAACTTCGGAGCGCGAGAAAGCATTGAAAATATTTAGCAGCATTTCAACACAATCCCTACCTAACGGAATTACGAGATATTATGTAGGAGATGTTAAAAGCTATGCCGAGGCTAAAAAAATACAGAAAACCGCTGTGGGTCAGGGGTATCTCGATGCATTTGTCGTTGGTTTTAAAAATGGCGAACGCTTAACTTCCACCGAAATGAAGGCTTTTGAAAAATAAAGTCCATCTTGTTGTCCTTAACCGGCTGCAGGTTTTTATTTCTCTTTCAAAATCATATTTTTGGCAAAATTTATCTAAGTGACGAATCAGGCTAAGGTTGGGATTTTTACTACTGCAACTATTTTAATTTTCATACTCGGCTTTTATTTTCTTAAAGGCGTAAATATTTTTGAGACTAAGAATTCGTACTATGCCGTTTTCGACAGAGTAGATGGTTTGTATAAATCCAATTTGATTGTAATAAACGGGTTTCAGGTGGGCAGAGTAGGTGATATGAAGAGAGACCCCATTACAGGCAAAATTGTGGTAGGGCTCGATTTGAATAAGGGTATTAAAGTGCCGGATAGCGATAGTACCCTCGCATCATTACGCTCAACCGATTTTTTAGGAACTAAAGAGATATCACTTACTTTTGGTAATTCCGATAAGTTTTTGAAGGAAGGAGATACTATTCATACTTTTTTTAAGAAAGATTTGACCGAACAAATTGGCGCGCAAATTGACCCGATTATGGCTGGTGTTAATAAAATGGTGCCCACGCTTGATTCAACTGTTAGCAGCATCAACTGGCTTTTCGACCCACGCAACCCCAAGGGTATTTACAGTACAAAAGGTGAGGTAGACAAGGCACTGGTTAAGCTAAACGTAATCATGGATGCCAATGCTACCGTGCTGCAAGCAACACTTAAAAACATTGAAAGCATTACGAAGAACATTGAAAAAAACAACAACACCATCAATGTTATTGTAAAAAATGCAGGCAGCATTTCAGATTCATTACAACAAGCCAATCTTAAACAAACTATCGAAAATTTGAATAGTTCCATTGGTCAGCTTAAAGGTGTTCTTACTGATATCAATCAAGGGCATGGCACTTTAGGTAAAGTGGTTAAAGATGATGCGCTTTATAATAAGGTAGATTCAACTGTTGCAAGCCTTAATGCATTACTGAAAGATGTTAAGGCGCGCCCTTACCGCTATGTTAACGTAAATGTATTTGGAAGTAAAAAACACGATGACCGGATAGAGAAAAAATACAACGAATCCGGAAAGTAACAGTTAATAAACAGCAAAAAGTATTCTTCTTATAGTCCTTTCTGTACCTTACTTTTTTTCATTTTTGCTATTGTGATAAAACCGCATTTTGTTTCTGGCAAAATCTTCCAGCGCTCGAAAACTTTTTCTGCGTTTATCAATATGCTTTTTGTTTTGGTAGTGTCGGGCATCTCATTTACAGCAAAAAGCCAACAGGCCGAGCAAAATAAAGAAGTCGAAATTCTCAGCTCCGACTATCTTAAATTTCAGGAATCGAACGGAAAAAAAATAACCAGGCTGGTAGGTAATGTTTCTTTAAAACAAGATGAAGTATTAATGTGGTGCGACAGCGCCAACCTTGATAAAGAAACCAACTCGGTTGATGCGTGGGGCCGTGTGCATATTCGGCAAGATACTGTAAACGCGTACTCAAATTATTTAAAGTACGATGGGAATAAAAAACTGTCGATGCTACAGGGTAATGCAAAACTAACCGATAGAAAAATGGTGCTTTATACTGAACAGCTTTTTTACGATAGTAAAAATAAACTCTCCTATTATTACGTTGGTGGGAGGGTGTTAAAAGATTCTACCGTGATCATCAGTCAAAAGGGATATTATTATAGCAAAACCGAAGACGTATATTTTCAGGGCGATGTTTATATTACTGATCCGAAGTACAAACTCAATTCTGATACGCTGAAGTATAACACCGGTAGCAAAATTTCAACTTTTTTTGGCAACACTGAAATTTTTAATAAAAACAGTCGCATACTTTGCGATAACGGTTGGTACGATAGCAAGCTTGATATTTCATCATTCGGGAAAAACACAACAGTTATTGATTCGCCACAATGTTTATTTGCCGATAGCCTTTATTATGTGCGTTCCAGTGGCTTTGGAAAAGTTATTGGGCCTTTTACCTGGATTGATACCAGCAAGGCAACCGAAATACGTGGCAATTACGGCGAGTATTACGACGGGCAGCAATACATTATGGCTACCCAAAAGCCGCTGCTTATTTATAAAATGGAAAAGGATTCTCTTTTCCTCACCGCCGATACTTTAAAGTCAATGAACAAATCTGAAAGAGATTCTATCAGAAATTTTTTCGCTTACCACAAAGTGCGCATGTACATGAAAAATATGCAAGGTATTTGCGACTCACTTTTTTATTCATTCGAGGATTCAACTTTCCGCATGTATTATAAACCGGTGTTATGGAATGAAGATGTGCAAATGAGTGGCGATACGGTTTACTTTCATACCAAAAATAATAAGGCCGATAAATTCAGTATTTATAAAGCGGGCTTCATCATTTCGCCTTCCGGTAAAAAATATTTCGACCAGATTAAAGGCACTAATATTTTTGGATATTTTAAAGACGATGAATTAAGCCAAATGGACGTTAAAGGCAATGCCGAAAGCCTTTATTTTGGTAAGGACGATAAGAATAAATACATTGGCAATAACAAGGTGCTTTCTACTAACAGCACGATGTACTTTAAGGATAAAAAAATAAGTAAAGTAGTTTTTATAAAACAAGCCGAAGCAGTTTTTACACCCATGAAAATGCTGAACAAAGAGCAAATGCAACTAAAAGACTTTAACTGGCAAATTAAACTAAAGCCAAAAAGCAGAGAAGATATTATGCAATAAGCAAAATCAATTTATATGGATGCAATGACTCTCATAATTTTAATTTCCATCGGTCTGGCTGCCGGTGTTTTGGGTGGTATGGTTGGTTTAGGTGGTGGTATAATAATTATACCGGCTTTAATAATGTTGTTAGGCTTGGGGCAAAAAGAAGCACAGGGTACAAGCGTAGCTATTATGTTGCCGCCCATTGGCATACTAGCTGTGTTGAATTATTATAAAGCAGGGTACGTAAATGTAAAATTCGCGTTAGTAATTGCCCTTGCATTTATTTTAGGCGGCTGGTTCGGTTCAAAAATAGCCATTGCAATGCCCGATGTAATTATGAAAAAAGTATTTGCAGTTATTATGATAGTGATTGCAATAAAAATGATTGTGTCAAAGTAGCGGGCTGCTATCTTTCATCTCCATTTTTGGGTAACTGAGGTTGCTTCTTCGGCTTACCAAATAGCGGCGCTGGTACCGGTGGGTTATCATCTTCGTTAATGGCAAACGTAAATACTTTTTCAACCCACTGCCAGTGGTTGTTCATCCATTTAAAACCTTCGTAAGTTCCATCGGGCACATAGGTAAAAGTAGCGCCATTACCCTTTTCGGTTTGCGGTGCCACATGGTCAAAAACTATCATTTCCAATTCAGCATCATAGTTTAATACAGGAAAGGCGTTCCATTTATATTCAATAAAAAAACGATTCAGTGTATCTGTTTTTTTTGCAGCAGCCGAGTCGTCATCATGCTTAAAATAAAAAAGCGGGGCACCAAAATGTGGTTTGCCCTTATTGTCGAAAGTCAGTACGTCAATTATTTTTCTACGGCTAAGCCTATCCGGTGCTTTATAGCCAAAAAGCGTATAATAATTTTTCCCGCCTACTGATTTTTGAATAACGTTATAATACAATTCGCCCGGCCAGGTTGCGGCGCTTAAAATATCTTGTGTGCCATAAGCTAAAGTATCCGAAGCATCATACAAAGGGAAAATTTTCATTTCCTTCGAGCGCATCTGTATCAC
This sequence comes from uncultured Bacteroidota bacterium, assembly GCA_903919075.1. Lineage (GTDB taxonomy): Bacteria > Bacteroidota > Bacteroidia > Chitinophagales > LD1 > Bog-950. The sequence continues at coordinate 9,260 of CAIXGR010000070.1, forward strand.
ACCATAATATCTTATCACCGGTCGTTCAAAAAAAGTATCCTTACCGGTTTTCGAATATTTAGCCGGTATCTTTATAGGCACGGTAAAATACAATTGCCACGATAATATTCTAAAGCTACTATCTTGCGGATATACTTTCGAGATAGCATCGATAGAATCAAAAGGATAATAAAAAGAGTAGTTGCTTTTTAGCGCACGAATAAGTGTAGGTATAAATGTATAACAGGCTTCGCGTCTTTTATCTAAAATGGTATCATCGGTAAACTCATTCGAAAGCTGTTGCAAAGTATCTTCTTCAAGCTTTAATTTTTTTAGGTCGTTTTTATTGATGTTGGATTTTTGCACAGCAGGTGCCGCTATAGGCGCTTTGTTCTTCTGCGCCTGCAGGTTTGTAAAAAAGAAAAAGAAAATAAAAACCGGTAATAAATCCTTCATGATTGATAAAACGGATGGTAAGTATAGTTTATTGCTTTTAGCACTTTTCAATAACTACAGCACTGGCGCCACCACCACCATTGCAAATGCCCGCGCAGCCGTATTTGCCGCCCTTATATTTCAATACCGAAATTAGTGTGCAAATAATTCTGGCTCCACTTGCGCCCACTGGGTGCCCCAATGATACTGCGCCGCCAAATACATTCACTTTGGCAGGATCAAGGTTCATTAATTTGGTGTTAGCCATAGTTACATTGCTAAAAGCCTCATTAATTTCGAAGTAATCAATGTTCTTTATTTCCAGTCCTGCTTTGGCAGCCGCTTTGGGCATTGCTATGGCTGGGGAAGTAGTAAAATCATTAGGCGCTTGTTCAGCATCGCCATAGCCTATAAGTTTAGCAATCGGCTTTAACCCTAATTCCTTCATTTTTTGGCCGCTCATTAAAACTACAGCCGAAGCACCATCATTTATTTTTGATGCATTCACAGCAGTTACAGTTCCTTCTTTACTAAAAGATGGTTTTAAGGTACCCACTTTTTCAGGCTTCAATTTTTTATACTCCTCATCTTCCTTCACAAAAGTTGATTCGCCTTTGCCGGTAATTTCAACATCAAACAATTCATCTTTAAACCATCCGTTTTTCGAAGCCTCGGCCGCCCTACGGTAAGATTCCAATGCAAAAGCATCCTGGTCTTCTCTGCTAAAATTGAACTGCTTCGCACACCGGTCGCCGCTATTGCCCATCATCTCTTTGCTGTATGGGTCCTGTAACGCATCGCGCACTATAGCATCCACCAACTCGCCATTACCATACCGGTAACCATTTCTGCCGCTGGCCATCATATATGGCGCATTCGTCATGCTTTCCATCCCTCCGGCAACCACAATATGTTTATCGCCCAGCATAATTGATTGTGCACCAAAAATAATTGCCTTCATGCCCGATGCGCAAACTTTATTAACCGTAGTGCAGGTGGCATTAACATGTATGCCCGCACCTAAAGCTACCTGGCGTGCAGGTGCCTGGCCTGTATTTGCCTGTATTACATTACCCATAATTACCTCATCCACATCGTTGCCTGTAATACCAGCTCTTTCCATTGCTTTTTTTACGGCCTGTATGCCCAATTGTACTGCGCTTAATTGCGATAAAACCCCACTTAAACTACCAATAGGGGTTCTCGCCATGCTTACTATGTATACTTCATTCATAAATTAATTTTTTGCATCACAAATGTAGAAAAATAGTTCTCAGTAAAGGGCTAATAGACTTTTGTAAATAATGTATACCAAACAATAAACTTTGAATTATGTTTGTGTTCTATGCGCGCAATAGGAATACTGGATAAAATGCCCACTAGCTATATTAACCCTGTTCAATATTTTTTGAACCTAGGGGGCGATAAAGTGGCAGTTAATGACTTGATTGGGAAAAGCATTAAGCTGCAATGGACAGGCAATATATACTGCACCGTTTGCGGTAAAAAAACATCTAAAAGTTTTGGGGAAGGAATGTGCTACCCCTGCTTTGCCAATGCACCTGATAATGCGGAATGTATTATAAGGCCCGAATTATGCGAAGCGCATTTAGGCAAGGGTCGCGACCCTGAGTGGGAGAGAAGCCATCACCTTAAACCACATTATGTTTATTTGGCATTAACCAACTCGGTAAAAGTAGGTGTAACCCGCGAAGACCAAATACCCACCCGCTGGATTGACCAGGGCGCCCATAAAGGAATAATATTGGCACAAACACCATACAGGCAATTAGCTGGTGCCATTGAGGTAGAGCTAAAAAAACATTTAAGCGATAAAACCAATTGGCAGCGCATGTTGAAAAATGAAAGTGCCGGAGAAATTGATTTGATAAATGAAAAGGAAAGAGTAAAATTATTATTGCCTGAAGAATTGCGGCAGTATATATCAGATAATAATGAAATTGTAGAGCTGAAATATCCGGTAGCCAATTATCCCATAAAAATTACCAGCCTTTCATTCGAAAAAATAAACCCTATAGAAATGCCGCTTATTGGCGTGCGCGGACAGTATTTTATTTTCGAAGGGGGCAACGTATTCAACATACGCAAAAACAGCGGGTATGAGGTTGAATTAATTTGCTGAGCGATTAGAACTTAGCATTCCCAAATACCTTCTTCAGCAAATCGCTTGCCTGGCCCATGGGGTCCTTACGTATTTTAGCTTCTTCTTGTGCAACCATGTAAAACAAACCGCTGATAGCTTTACGGGTTACGTACTCCGGTAAGTCGGTTTCAACTTTTTGCACAAAAGGTATTTTATTATACTGTGTCATTATTTCAGCCCAGTATTTTGTGGCGTTCACTTTATCTAAAGCTTCTTTAATGGATGGCTTAAAAAGAGAAACTAACTGATCGGTAGTTGTTCTTTGCAAAAACTGTGTAGCGGCATCCTGCTGTTTATTGTTTACAATACTAACCGCATCGTTAAGGCTCATTTGTTTAATGGCGTTAACAAATATTGGCGTGGCTTTGCTCGCTGCATTCTCGGCTGCGCGGTTAAATGATAGTACGGCTTCATCAACTTTATCGCCCATTCCAATATTCCGAAGGGCCGATTCTACCTTTTGAGCCTCAGGAGGAAATGGGATTTTAATTGCATTATTTTTAAAAAACCCATCAGTTACCGATACCTTTTCTACACCCTTTGTAATACCATTTGTCAACGCCTCTTTAATGGCTCTGCCAGCCTCATCCTGTGTAAAACTACCTGAACCAGAACCTGTATTTAGGCCAACTGACTTTTGAATATCTTTAAAAAATTGAGAGAACGAAGCCGTTGAAATTGTGCTTAATAAAAGCAGGAATAAAATATTTTTTGTTTTCATGAATCGGGTTTGACGGAGTTTAATTCAATTATGATGCCAACTAAAGTAAAAAAATGCTAATAAAAAGCAAAGCAAAAGTTTTCAAAGCAAAATCAAACGGTTTATACTTGCCGCCTTATTAAATTTACCATCATGGAAAACATAGCCAACATACAACAGCAAATAGAACAAGCTTGGGAAAACCGCAACTTGTTGCAAGATACTTCAGTTCAACAAACCATACGTAATGTAATTGAACTGCTAGATAAAGGAAAAATACGCATAGCTGAACCGGGCGATAATGGCTGGAAAATTAATGAGTGGATTAAGAAGGCCGTAATACTTTATTTCCCGATACAACAAATGAAAACTATTGAAGTAGGTCCATTCGAGTTTCACGATAAAATGGAGTTGAAAAGAAATTACAAAGATTTGGGCGTGCGTGTTGTGCCACATGCCATAGCCCGTTACGGCAGCTTTGTAGCTAAAGGCGTAATTATGATGCCAAGCTATGTAAACATTGGCGCTTATGTAGATGAAGGAACAATGGTTGATACCTGGGCTACTGTTGGCTCATGTGCACAAATAGGTAAAAACGTGCATTTAAGCGGCGGCGTTGGTATTGGTGGGGTATTGGAACCGGTACAAGCAGCACCGGTGATTATTGAAGACAATTGTTTTATAGGTTCAAGATGTATTGTAGTTGAAGGTGTGCGTGTTGAGCGCGAGGCAGTGCTGGGTGCTAACGTAGTGCTTACCATGTCGACAAAAATTATTGATGTTACTAAACCGGAACCGGTGGAATATAAAGGCTACGTTCCTTCACGCTCAGTAGTAATTCCCGGTAGCTATACCAAAGAATTCCCAGCTGGAAAGTATCAGGTGCCGTGTGCACTTATAATTGGCACCCGAAAAGCTTCAACTGATAAAAAGACCTCTTTGAATGATGCTTTGCGCGAGCATAGTGTTGCGGTTTAGTAGAAAATAAAAAAGCCCCACTTAAAAATGGGGCTTTTTTATTTTATTTTGGTAGAGTAAAGAAGAAGTGGCTACCCACTCCCTTCTCCGATTCAGCCCAAATTTTACCGCCGTGTTTTTCAACAACCTTTTGGCAAATAGTTAAACCAATACCGGTTCCCTGAAACTCGCCATCGGTATGTAATCGTTTGAAGATTTTAAATATCTGTTGTGCATATTGTTGTTCAAAACCTATACCGTTATCTTGTATTTCAAACAACCATTCATTACCCTTGTCGGTGGCTGAAATACGCACTTTCTTTTCTTTGCTCAAGTTGTATTTAATACCGTTTTCCGTCAGGTTTTGGAATAACTCCATCAGCATGGTTTCATTTCCAGTAACTGCAGGTAATTCATCATAAAATACTTCTGCGTTGTTTGATACAATTGAGTCGTTAATGTTTTTACGCACCTTCTGCATAATGCTTTGAATAGATACACCCTTTGCCAAAGTAATTTCCTGGTCTAAACGAGAATACTGAAGTATATCGCGTATCAGGTCGCTCATTTTATTAGCACCTTCAATAGAGTAGTTTACGAATTCCTGCGCCTCAGGCGGCAATGCCTCAGTATGTTTTTTCTTCAATAACGACAGGTACGAAATAATAGTCCGTATTGGTTGTTTCATATCATGGCTCACCACGTATGCAAACTCTTCCAATTCCTTGTTCGACTGCTCCAGTTTTTTCGCTTTCGATAGCAATTCGTTCTGTGCCTTTTTCAAATCGCTTATATCACGAATAATTACCAGGTATTCATTCGCCTTAAACGGAGCTATAATGGTTTTAAAATTACGGCCCTTATAAATATGCGAATCCTGATATTCGAACGAGGCAGCCATATCCGAATCAATAACCTCGGCCAATGTTGAACTAAATTTATCTCCTATTTCACCCGATAGCACATCGCCAAAAGTTTTTCCTATTAAACCATAATCTGGTATATAATCTGGTAAAGTAGAGTAGTTATTGGTACCTGTAAACTCACCGTTTTTATTAATAATATACAGCCAATCCGGGAGTGCGCGTAAAATCGCTTCGTTGGTTAATTGTGCTTCATGTAAGCGCAACTCAGTACGCATACGTGTAAATGCGCTTGATACCATGTTGCCGGTAAGTCCGAAAATACTTAAAGGTGCTTGTTGTGCTTTTTCATCAAATACAAAAACCACAAAGCCGTTTACAATATTTCCGCTTTGCAGCGATACCAGGAAAAAACGTTTTCCGGGCAACTCCTTTGTATTCAGGGCCAGTATCTCAAATAATTGTTCCGCATTAAAAAACTTACCGTGTGCGGTTTTATTTCCGCGCAGCGACCGTAAAAATTGAACCAGTTGTTGGTTTATTTTAATCGATAAATTAAAATGTGGTGTAACCGAAGCCCCATCTTTCGAAACCCACTGATTGGTCGATCTAAATTCATCCTGTAGTTTACCGTGCATTCTGTAAACCATTAAAGCATCGGCTTGCAGCATACTACCAAATTCGCCCAAGGCAACATCAATACCCTGTTGTATTTCGGCGCGGCCTACGTTAATAAATTGGTTGGAGTGCTTAATCAACATTTCCTCCATCCGCAATTGCCGTTGAATTTCTTCTTCCAACATTTTCCGGTTCTCAATATTTCTCGTCTCAGCAAAAATAAGCTCAGTTTTTCCCTGCCGGTTCATTTTAAAGCTGCTGAAAATACTTTCAACCCAAATATATTTTCCCGAAGTTGTTTTTATTCTGTACTCGGCGCTTTGCTTTTCTTCCGGCGATTGCCTTAAAGCTTCAAGCGAAGCAAGCACCGCCTGTTGGTCTGTTTCGATAACCAACGAAGAGAAATTTTTCCCGCTCAAGTCGCTAAACCCAAGCCCTGAAATTTCTTTTACTGCCGGGTTTATATAAACGAAATTAAAATTGCGGTCAACAATACATTGTATGTCCCGCGCGTTTTCCGATATGGTTTTAAATTGTATACTGCTATCGCCCGAAATTTGTGTAAGCCTCATTCGCAGCAAGCCCACAATAATGTTACCTATCATCACAAACATGAAAAGCAGCTGCTGGTTAGGGTCTAATAGTGATGGCTTGTACTCGCGGCAATAGTATACGCCGCATGCAAAAAACAAAATCTCGCAAACAGTTATAGTTAATAACTCTCTGCGCGACTCCAACATTTGGCTGCTTACGAAGAATATAAAGTAGCTGGTAAATAAATAAATCGATGGCTCAAGATTAATGTGCTCACCGTTTTTTAAGCTGTCGGAATATTTAATAGTGCTTGATAAATAACTTAGAATAATATTAAAATTCACAAAATACATGGTGGCAATAAATAATGCCGGTGTATAGCGACGGTAAGGTGTAAGCGTAATTATTACAAGCCCAATACTGAGCAAAGCGCCTGTTATCCATAGCGCAGGAGGGTCTGAAGTTGCATATATGGACGGGTGGGGCGAGCTGAAAATTTCGAGTATGTTGCCCAAAAAATACATGATAAAGCCTACGCTACCCACAATCCGTTCTTTCCAATACGTATCAGAACGAAAGACATTGAGACCCTTCTTATACAGAGGATTACTTTTTTCCAAAGATATAGATATAGCAAGCATAGTATTATAGACAGTATTCTAAAGCTGTTGTTAATTTCTCAAAGCAAAACTTCCCTTTAGTAAAACTTATATTCATTTTTGATAATAAATGATTCGTTTTCATTTGTGTTATATCAACAATTTAAAACTTGTAACGCTATGAAAAATCATTGTTTAACCTTGTCTGTTTAATGTTTTTACGTAAAAAATACAAATAGGTTTAGTTCTGCGCTCGACAGCAGATAAATTTTATAACTCAAACAAGAATTATTAGGCTAAAAATTTTATCCACCCAAAATTTTGAATGAATGAAGAACGAATTTAACGAAATCATTAACCAGCTGGCAATCAAGGGAAAAGAGTTGGGTTTTTATCATCTTAGCCTTGATGAAAAACCTTTTGATGGCAGACATATTACGGTAAAAGGTAAAGATTATTTGTTTTTCAGTTCTTGCAGTTATTTAGGGTTAGATATACACCCGGCTTTGAAAAAAGCATCTATTGAGGCTGTAGAAAAATACGGCGTTAATTTATCAAGCTCCAGGCTTACAGTTTCATTGGGTATGTATGAAGAGATTGAAGGTTTGCTAGGGCAAATTTTTAATAAGCCTGTATATATGGCACCCAGCACAAGCTTGGGCCACATAGCAACTATACCTACCCTAATGGATAAGGATGATGCCATTATCATGGATCAGCAGGTGCACAATAGTGTAAAAAATGCGGTTCAAATGGTAAAGCCTGAAGGCATACATACCGAAATTTTGAAGCACAACCGGATGGATTATCTTGAAACACGTATCCAGATACTCCGTCAGGATTATAAGCGTGTTTGGTATATGGCCGATAGCGTTTACTCTATGTTTGGCGATGTTGCTCCGTTTAAAGACATGTATGATTTTCTGAATAAATACGAGCAGTTTCATTTATACGTTGATGATGCACACGGTATGAGCTGGGCCGGTAAAAATGGCCGTGGTTATGCGCTTTCAAAAATTCCATTCCACCCAAAAATGCTAATGGCTACCTCTACCGGAAAAGGCTACGGCAGCGGCGGTGGCGCAATAATATTTTATGATGAAGAGCAAAAGCAGTTGGTTAAAAACTGTAGCAGCACTAACATATTCTCAGGCCCATTGCAGCCTGCAGTTTTAGGTGCAGCAATTGCTTCGGCCCATATACATTTGAGTAATGAGATAGATACTTTACAAGATGACCTTTTCGAAAGAATGTTCTATTTTATTCAAACCGCGGCTAAATACGGCATACCTGTAGTAAGTAACGAGTTAACTCCTATCTTCTTCATAGCCACTGGCAAAAAAGAAGTGAGTTATAAACTGGCTGCTTTTCTGCAAAAAGAAGGCTACTATTGTATGACGACTGTTTTCCCGGCGGTGCCTATGAAAAACTCGGGCTTGCGTTTAACTGTGCATAATCACCTTACTTTAAAAGATATTGATGGCATATTAGGCTTAATAGCCGAAGCGCTTCCTATAATTTTAAGAGAGGAGAATGTAACCATGGAAGAAATTTATGAAGCATTCAGCATGAGTCCTCCAAACAAGGAGATTATAACAACTATTGAAAGAAGAAAAATAGCCTAATTCAATTAAAAACCCCTGCCACCAGAAATTAGCAGGGGTTTTGTTTTTAATTCATTCTATTTTCTTTAGGAAACGGAGTGAAATCCCTTAATTTTAAGAAAACCAACGTTCTTTTAATATCAAAACTACTAATATCCATTTCTTCTTTTATTTTTGGCATACAGTAAGCTATGCAGAAACTAATTGCAAAAACCGATGTTTTAATAGCCAAAGCCCGGAAACTGGCCGAGCAGAACCATAAATTGCAGGAACAGAACCAGCTGCTTGAAAACGAGATTAAAAATTTGAAGCAGATTATTGAAACTGAGGTTGAAAAGAGTAGCGAGTTGAACAATAAAATTAAAATAATTAAGTTCGCGCAGAATATCGGTTCAGCGGGGCCTCCGGAAAATGCGCAGGCCACTGAATTGAAAAGGAAGGTTAACGAATATATCAGGGAAATTGACAATTGCATAACGATGCTTAATGATTGATATGCGTGAGAAAAGTGAAATGGTCAATATCAATGTTCAGATTGCGGAACGGCAGTATCCGTTGAAGGTGTTAAGAGGCGATGAAGAAAAGGTACAGAGTGCGGTAAAAGCGGTGAATGAGAAAATAAAGGAGTACCAAAATACGTACAGCGGCAAAGACAAACAAGATTATGTAGCAATGTGCTTGCTTGATTTTGCGGTTGAACACAAAAATCTTCAAAGCTTTACCAACGACAATAGCCGTTTATTGGAAGAAAAGATGAAAGAATTAGAAGAAGTCCTATCGGGCCCATCTAAATAAATAAATCTTCCTGCACTTTTAACCCTCCCTGTTAGTATTACGTTATTTTTTTAAATCCATTCTGCAAACCTATTTGCCATAAGGCATGATATTGTTTTAGGGAGAGGAGCAAGAAAACTATAACAACAAAAACGTTCTATATTTTATAACAATTATTAATTCACATAAATACACCCAATAATGGATAGCACAATCATCATAATCATCGTAGCGGTTTTAGCTGTGGTGGCTGCGGTTGTGAGTTTTTTCGTGGGCAGGTCTATTACCAAAAAATCAAACCAGGAAATAGAAAGCAAAGCTGAAGAGGAAGTTAAGAAGAAACTTGCCGATGCTAAAGCCACCGCCGATAAACTCATTGCAGACGCTCAAAGAAACGCTGAGAATACTAAGAAAGACAAAATGCTTGAAGCCAAAGAAAATTTTCTGCAGCTAAAAAGCAAACACGAGAGCGAAGTTGCAGAACGCAATAAAAAAGTTGTTGAAAAAGAAAATCAGGTAAAGCAATTAAGCACTGAAGTTTCGCAACGTACGGCTGATATTTCTAAAAAAGAAAAGGAAGTTGAAAGCCTGCGCGATAACCTGAACAAGCAATTAGAGCTGGTTAACGGCAAAAAAGAACAGCTTGAAAAAAGCCACGAAACTTTTGTTGCCAAGTTGGAACAAATCAGCAATCTTTCGAAAGAAGATGCAAAGAAGGAGTTGGTAGAGAACATGACCAAAGAAGCAGAGACAGAAGCATTAGGTTTAGTAAAAAGCCTGATTGACGAAGCCAAAAGCAAAGCCAACAAAGAGGCAAAGAAAATTATTATTCAAACCATACAGCGTACTGCTGCTGAAAACGCAATTGAAAACACCGTTTCGGTTTTCAACTTAGATAGCGATGAGCAAAAAGGCCAAATCATAGGCCGCGAAGGAAGGAACATCCGCGCATTGGAATCAGCTACAGGTTGCGAATTTGTGGTGGATGATACACCGGAAGCTATTATCATATCCGGTTACGACCCTATAAGAAGAGAAATTGCACGCTTATCATTACAGCGCTTGGTGGCCGATGGCCGTATACACCCGGCAAGAATTGAAGAAATTGTTGTAAAAACCAAAAAGCAGCTTGAAGAGCATATTTTAGAAATTGGTGAGCGCACTATCATTGATATGGGCATACAAGGTATGCATCAGGAGTTAGTTCGTTTTATTGGCAGAATGCGTTTTCGCTCATCATATGGGCAAAACCTGTTACAACACTCGCGAGAAGTAGCCAATCTTTGTGCCACTATGGCGGCTGAATTAGGGCTGAATCCTAAACTGGCAAAACGCGCAGGTTTATTGCATGATATAGGTAAAGTGCCTGATGAAGAAAGTGAATTATCTCACGCATTGCTTGGTGCAAGATTGTGCGAAAAATATGGTGAACACCCTGCGGTAATAAATGCAGTAGGTGCCCACCACGATGAAATGGAAATGAAATATGTTATTTCACCCATCATCCAATCTTGCGATGCCATATCAGGTGCTAGGCCTGGTGCTAGGCGCGAAATAATGGAAGGCTATCTGCTTCGTATTAAAGACTTGGAAGCTTTAGCACAAAATTTTGAAGGGGTTGAAAAAGCATATGCTATACAAGCCGGCAGAGAACTGCGTGTAATTGTAGAAGCAGATAAAGTAGATGACAAAAAGAGCGAAGAACTTTCATTTGCCATCTCGCAAAAAATAGAAAAAGAAATGACTTACCCAGGCCAGGTAAAAGTTACCGTGATTAGAGAGAAGAGGAGTGTGAGTGTAGCGAGGTAGTTTTTTACTTTATAAAGTATCAAAATCCTGCCGGTTTATTACCGGCAGGATTTTTTTTGTCCTTTCCACTAAACGCATGCATTAAATTGTTGTTAACCGATACCTGTAAAGTGCCAAAAACCGCTTGCTTGTAGTTACTTTTGCCGCTTTATATTTCAAATGCGTAAAAAAGCGGCTCTTATTGTTTTACTAGTTGTAGCTACCGGCTCGGTATGTTTTTGGGTAATATCAAAAATATATCCGCAAACCGAAATTGCAGTTGTAAAACCTGTAGTTGCTAAACCCGAAAAGCCGGTTATTAAATACGGCATGAATCTGGCCGAATTCAAGGTATCGAACCATATAGTACAACAAAACGAAATCTTTGCTGGTATTCTTTCGCAATACAATGTTGCTGGCCGCACTATCAATTTTTTATCGAATGCATCGCAAAAGATTTTTAATCTTAGTAAAATAAAGGCCGGTAACAACTGCACTCTATTATGCGATAAGAATGATTCAATACACACACCCAAAAAATTAGTGTACGAAGAAAGTAAAGTAGATTACGTAGTTTTTAATCTCGATTCTCCATCCATCTATCGCGGACAAAATAAAATCGACCACCGGCAACGCGAAGTAGGCGGCGTCATTAAATCATCTTTGTACGAAACATTTGAAGAGAATAATATCAATCCCGCCCTGGCGGTTAGGATGTCTGAAATTTTTGCCTGGACGATTGACTTCTATAAAATTCAACCGGGCGATAAATTTAAAGTAGTATACGATGAAGATTTTGTGAATGGAGAATCGGTTTACGTGGGCGAAATAAAAGCCTGTATGTTTAACAGCGGAGGAAAAGATTTTTATGCCTTCCATTATAAAAAAGGAAAAGATGGTGATGGAGATTATTATGATGAGAATGGCAACAGCATGAAAAAAGAATTTTTGAAGGCACCGGTTAAGTTTTCAAGAATTTCATCTAAATATTCATTAAACAGATTTCACCCGGTAACTAAAGAATGGAAAGCCCATTTAGGAACCGACTATGCGGCAGCACCGGGCACCCCAATTCTGGCAACCGCTGATGGTGTAGTTGAAGAAGCACAGTTTAAGCAATTCAACGGCAACTACGTAAAAATACGTCACAACGGGCAGTATAAAACCCAATACCTGCACATGAGCAAAATAGGCACAGGTATGCGCCCGGGTGCAAAAGTAAAACAGGGGCAGGTTATTGGCTACGTGGGTATGACTGGCCTTGCCACCGGCCCACATGTATGCTACCGTTTTTGGAAAGATGGCCAACAAGTTGACCCGCTAAAGCAAAAGCTAACGTTTGCCGACCCAATGCCTACCAAATACAAAGCAGACTTTATTACACAAACAAAAGGCGTAAGGCTTAAACTCGCCGCTATAACCTATACAAAGCAGGAAAGTCCAAAACCGGCTAAAGAAGAATCGGTAAGTATCGACACAACCCTTCAGTTCGCGAAAAAGTTTTTCTGATTTCTGGTTTACAAAGCCTTTAAGGTTTCGCAGACTAGTAAAAACAATGTGTCATACCTTCTGCACCTTGTAAAATATCACGCCCGGTTAGAAATGGAGTGAACATCCCAACTTTTGCTAATATGTCCCGTATCCATTTTTAACGTTTTATCAACTAAGGTTTTTATTATGAAGAAAAATATTCTACTTTTTTTCCCGGTAACACTTTTGCTTTCCTTAAATGTATTTGCCGGTTCTACCGATGCCGAAACAGCAAAAACGGTGGCCCTCAATTTTTTTAAATTGAATGCGCATATAGATAATAGCAAAGCACCTGCACTAAAAGCTACTTTAACATTCACAAAAACCGAAGAGGATAATACGGCAGATTTTTATGTGTTCGATATTAGCCCTGCAAAAGGTTTTGTAATTGTAACTGCAGATGATAACCTTGAACCGGTAATAGGCTATTCATTAGAATCAAATTTTGAAAGTAATACCGACAAGTTTGGTTTAAAAGACTGGATGAACACCGCTTCGGTAAAAATTAATTATGCGCTGCGCCAAAATGTTTTAGCCGATGAGCACATAAAAAATTTGTGGACATCATACGCACAAGGAGTTAACCCGGGTATTTCTAAAAGTACAACAGTAGGCCCGTTATTAACTACAACCTGGAATCAGGAGCCTTACTATAATCAATACTGCCCATATAACACCACTGACCAGCAGCTTTGTGTTACCGGGTGCGTGGCAACAGCAATGGCCCAGATTATGAAATATTGGAGTTACCCTGCACAAGGCAGCGGCTCTTATTCATATAACGACGCCCCGCCATCTTATTCAAATAACTACGGTACACAATCGGCAAATTTTGGCACCACTACTTATCAGTGGACACAAATGCCTAACTCAATCAGTTCAAACAATACACAAATTGCCACTTTAATGTATCAGTGCGGTGTAAGCGTAGGTATGGATTATGGCGACGATAAGCAGGGCGGAAGTGGAGCTTGGGTACTATCATCGGAGGCAGGCACAGGAAGGCCCTCTGCCCAGCAAGCCTACACCAAATATTTTGGATATAACTCAAGCACCATGCAAGGCGTACATGCTTCAAGCTATTCGTCGCAAGCGTGGACTGCTTTAATACAAAACGAATTGTCTGCAGGCCGTGTTGTGCAATATCAGGGCACAGACCCTAATGCAGGTGGACATACCTGGGTATGCGATGGCTTTGATGCCAACGGCATGTTTCATATGAACTGGGGTTGGGGTGGATACGACAACGGTTATTTTAGCCTTTCAAATTTAAGTGTAGCAGGTTATGTTTTCAGTTCAGATGATGCTGCACTAATAGGCATTCAGCCTAATGTTACTACTTCGCCTTGCAGCGTTCCCACAAATTTAACTACAACCAATATTACCTCCAATTCGGCAACATTAAATTGGGGCGGTGTTACAGGTGCAGTAAGTTATGGTATTCAATATCGCACTTCCGGTAGCTCTACTTGGTTAACAGGTACCTCAACAACAGGTAGTTTAAGCATAAGCGGCCTTTCGGCGGATAGTACTTATCAGTGGCAGGTTAAAACAGTATGCTCATCAGGTTCATCGGCATACTCTAGCGCGGTCTTCTTTATTACAAATGTGTCAACACCATGTAGTGTTCCTTCTGGTTTGACTGTAAGTAATATTATTAATACCGGCGCTACTTTATCATGGTCGCCGGTGCAGGGTGCATTGGCTTATAATTTGCAATGGAAATATGCAGCCTCTAACTCTTGGAATACAGTGTCGAACATTACTGGCTCGTTTTATTCTTTATCTGGTATTCCAAGTTGTAATAGTTACCAATTTAAGGTGCAAACCGTTTGCAGCTCTGGTACAAGTGCTTATAGCACAGCTATTAGCTTTACTACCACCGGCTGCGTGCAAAGCTATTGCGCATCTACATCTGCCAATTGTAATTACGAGTATATTAAGAACGTAAGATTTGGCTCTATCAATAATACTACCGGTGCTACCGGTTATACTAACTATACTAATCTTAGTACAAATGTTACTGGCGGCTCAACCAACACCATTACACTTACACCGGGTTTTAGCGGCACATCGTATGTTGAATACTGGACGGTTTATATTGACTACAATCACGATGGGCAGTTTGCAGCAATAGGCGAAACTGTTTTAAAAGTTAGTTCAAAATCGGCAATCAGCAAATCTTTTACCATCCCTATATCGGCACTAAACGGCACAACACGCATGAGAATACAAATGCAATATGGCGGTTATGAAAATAACCCATGCGGCACTGTTAGCTACGGCAGCGTTCAGGATTATACAATAAACATTACAGGCAATGCCAAATTATCAATATCGGAAACTGAAGATAACGCAGAGAACCTTGGCGATATGAAGTTATACCCTAACCCGGCACAAAATAATGTCACCATTCAGTTCTCAAGCAGTAATGATGGTGCCGCAAGAATCAATATATACAATTTGGCGGGACAAAGGATGGTGAGCGAAGAAAAACCCTCTGCCCCCGGATTGAACATTCTGAATATTAACACTGCTATCTTAACTAATGGCATTTATATATGCGACATTGAAAACAACGGCGAGGTAAAACGGCAAAAATTCATTATTGCCAAATAAAAGATACTCAATTTTTCATTGGTTTAGGCCGCCTCCGTAATGGGGCGGCTTTTTTGTTCTTTAATGTTAAAACAACTAAAATGTTCCACTAAGGGACATAAAATACCGTCCATTAATGCAGGCATAAAATACAAGCCTCATATTGTCGTCTTAAAACTTGGTTTGCTTATGTCAAAAAACAACATCATTTTAGAACCTTATAAATAAAACAACATGAATATTAAAGAAGCCCAGGATTTTAAAAATTACGCAGTTAAGCATCACGGCATAAGCAGTATGCATTTAGATAAGTATGTAAGCAAAGTTTATAGCGCAGGTGGCACTCAAAACCTTACAAGAACTGTTATTGAAGAGCGGCAAATGCCCTTTCGCGAAGTAGATGTGTTTTCAAGATTAATGATGGACCGTATCATATTTCTGGGTACGCCTATCGACGATTATATTGCTGCTATTATACAGGCGCAATTGTTATTTCTTGAAAGTAGTGATGCACGTAGCGATGTGCAAATTTATATTCACAGTCCCGGTGGCGAGGTATACTCGGGACTTGGTATTTATGATACTATGCAATACGTTTCAATGGACGTGGCAACAATATGCACCGGTATGGCTGCATCAATGGCTGCGGTATTGTTATGTGCCGGTAAAAAAGGAAAGCGTACTGCGCTTAAGCATGCCCGTGTAATGATACATCAACCACTAGGCGGTATTGAAGGAAAGGCGAGCGAAATTGAAATTTCTGTAAACGAAATCAGAAAGCTGAAAGACGAGTTGTATACTATTATCAGCGAACATTCGGGCCAGCCTAAAGATAAAGTATCTAGAGATAGCGACCGCGATTATTGGATGCGCGCTATGGAGGCTAAAGAATATGGTATGATTGATGAAGTGTTGCTTCGTACGTCTAAAAAGGAATAATAGCGTTTTGATACAACCATTTTTTGTATTTGCCGTATAAACAAAATAATTCATGAAGAAGGAAATGGAACCTAGTTGCTCATTTTGCGGACGTAAAAAGAAGGAGACTCAGATACTTATATCTGGGATTGAAGGACATATATGCGAAAACTGCGTTAACCAGGCTCAACAAATTATTGATGAAGAGCTTTTCCAAAAGCATAAAAAATTTCAGTTTAACCTGCCTAATACTGTTAAGCCACGCGACATTAAGAAGTTTTTAGACGGCTATGTGATAGGCCAGGATGAGGCAAAACGATACATTTCAGTTGCTGTTTATAATCACTACAAGCGCTTAAATCAATCTAAAAACGATGAGGTAGAAATTGAAAAAAGCAATATTTTAATGGTAGGGCAAACCGGTACCGGTAAAACCCTTTTGGCTAAAACAATAGCTAAATTTTTAAACGTGCCTTTTGCCATTGTTGATGCAACAGTTTTTACTGAAGCAGGCTATGTGGGTGAAGACGTTGAAAGTATTCTTTCAAGATTATTGCAAGTATGTAATTACGACGTAAATGCTGCACAACACGGTATTATTTATATTGATGAAATCGATAAAATTGCACGTAAAGGGGATAACCCTTCGATAACCCGCGATGTATCGGGCGAAGGCGTGCAACAAGCAATGTTAAAGCTGTTGGAAGGGACGGAAGTATTGGTACCGCCACAGGGTGGCAGAAAGCACCCCGAGCAGAAAATGGTAAAAGTTGATACTACCAATATCCTATTTATATGTGGTGGTGCTTTTGAGGGCATTGATAAAGTAATTGCATCTCGAATGAATCAATCTAAGGTTGGTTTTAAAAAGGGAAAAGAAAAAGACAAGTTTGATAAGGATAATTTCCTTTCACACATTTCTCCACTTGACCTACGTACTTTCGGTTTAATACCGGAATTGATAGGCCGTGTGCCAGTACTGGTGCATCTTGACCCGCTTGATAAGGAAGCATTAACTTCTATTCTTGTAGAGCCGAAAAATGCGCTGCTTAAACAATACAAAAAAATATTCAAGGCCGATGGCATTCAACTTAATTTTGATGACGAGGCTATTGAATATATTGTAACTAAGGCCCTCGAATTTCGCCTTGGTGCCCGTGGCTTACGCTCAATCTGCGAAGCTATAATGACTGATGCTATGTTCGATTTACCTTCGGAGCCAGGTGTAAAGGAACTGATGGTTACAAAAGAGTTTGTGGAAGACAAGCTTGAAAAAACCAACATCAGCAAGCTAAAAGCTGCATAATCAAACTTGTCTACTTCACAGTAGCCTTGTTTTTACTTACCTTCTTTATTTTCAATACTTCATCTCTTATGCATTGTAGTGTAGATGTAATTGGCATGTTCAAAATCCTATGAATGTTCAATGTTTGGTAATAAACCCATAATAAGATAATTATTAATATCATGCTTATAATTGTATTAATAAGTTTGAGAAAGTACTTTACATTTATCAAAAAAAAGCATGAAAACCTTTCTACCCATTTTCGCCATTATTATGGCTGCAGGCACAACCATCATTTGGATTAAAGAACTTATCTCACCTCATCTTAAACAAAACTTGCTTACCCGGCGCGAAGGCGATCACTTAGTATGGCCCCATATTGCAATTGAAGCCATTACTGCCATATTGCTTTTTGTAGGCGGAATTGGTACGTTGGTTGATTGGGGGTGGGCGCCATTTATTAATTTCTTTTCGTTGGGGGCTGTTTCATACGCCTGCTTTAATAGCCTTAGCTGGACATTGGCAGATAAAAACCGCTGGCCATATACAGTTTATATGATTTTCGGTCTAATAGGCTCTGCCACATTTATTGCACTTTCTATTAGGCAAATGGTTGGTTATTAAAGTAGGCTGTAATGCTTCTTAAATAATCGAAAATCAAACTTATTTTAGTGCAAAATTAAGTATGGGTAAGCTTTTTCGATTTTTGGTTGTTATTATCTTATTAAATAGTTGTAATACTAATAGCAATAATGTTCCGGTAATTGGTTTTGCTGATGCTTTTGAAGATAACACTATTGCACAGGCCAAGCAGGGTTTTTTTGATGCATTAAAAAAAGATGGTTACTCAAAAGAACAAAAAAACATAAAGGTAATTTACCGCAATGCGCAGGGAGATATTCCTAAACTTGCGCTTTCCATTAAATACTTTATTTCGGAAAAAGTAACACTCATTGCAACTAATCCTTCTTTATCCACTATAACCGCCATACAAAACACAAAAGATATACCGGTGTTTATGATGGTTTCGCCTTCGCCAGAATTAATGAAAGTTGCTGATGCGAGCGGCAAGGCCCCTTCTAATCTTTTCGGCGTTGCAGAAACATTAGGATATATTGATACTTCATTTTCACTCATTCCTAAATTAGTTATTCCACATTCTGGCAAATTAAAAGTGGGTATGCTATATAACCAAAGCGAACCACAATCTGAAGAAGCCTTGAACCGAATCCGCCAATTATCAGAGCAGTTGAATATTGATTTGGTTTACTTACCGGTTAACAGCACTGCTGATGTGCAATTGGTAACCCAATCATTACTCACAAAAAATATTGATGCGTTTTTTGCTAATCCAGATAACACAGTTTTCGGTTCGTTCGAAACTATTATTAAAGCTTGTAACAATGCGAAAGTTCCGGTGTTTACCAGCGAGGCCGGTTTGGTGGCTCGTGGTGCAGTAGCTGCGTACGGGGCCGATATTTACCAATGGGGCTACCAGGCAGGTGAGCAGGCTGCGGCATTCTTAAAGAATAAAAGCACCAAAGGTTTAAATTGGGAAATGGTAAAACTGAGAAAGAGAGTTTATAATGCAACAGCGGCAAAACAATTTAATATTTCTGTTCCGCCCGATTTTGAAGCACTGAAATAATGGAATTCTATTTAACCGCCATCATGTTGGGGCTTTGCCTCTCATCCATGTCGCTGGGTATTTTTATTACCATGAAAATATTCGGCATTCCGGATATTACTACCGATGGAAGCTACACACTTGGCGCTGTAATTACTGCGGTTTTAATTACTGCACATTGGCCGACAGCTACAATTATACCGGTGGTGTTGCTATCCGGTGCCGGTGCCGGTGCCTTAACTGGTTTGATACACACTAAGCTTAAAATAGAGGCACTTTTAGCAGGTATTTTGGTAATGACGGGCCTGTATTCAGTCAATCTAGTAATTCTTGGCCGGTCTAATGTTCCCCTGCTTAATGTAGCTACAATATTCTCATCGTTTCATTTGTTTGGCAATTCTATTTACAATGATGCTGTGGTTGCATTAATATTTATATTAGCTATAGCCGCTATTTTGGGCTACGTTTTAAAAACCGATTTTGGTATTGCCATGCGCGCCACCGGTAATAGTGCTTCTATGACAAGGGCATTGGGAATTAATAATAATGTAATGAAAATTGTTGGCCTTGCTTTAGCCAACGCTTTAACTGCGCTAAGTGGTTACCTGGTGGCCCAATACCAAAACTTTACTGATATTAATATGGGTATAGGCATAGTTATTACCGGTTTGGGCTCGGTGCTAATTGCTGATGCCTTAATAAAATGGATTAATATAAGATCGATAGTATGCCAGTTGGTGGTTGTGTTGGTGGGAAGTATTATTTTCCAACTGGTTCTTGCTTTTACGCTTTCAATTGGTATTGATCCAAACTTACTGAAATTAGTAACCGCGGGTTTTGTGTTGCTTATTGTAAGTATTCCGATGATAAAAAAGTGGGGCACTGCATGATAGTATTAAATAACATACAAAAAATTTTTAATAAAGGAGAAGCGAATCAGGTTACCGCGCTGAATAATGTGTCGCTTACTGTTCAAAAAGGAGAGTACTTGGTAATTGTAGGTTCTAATGGTTCAGGAAAAACTACTTTATTGAACGTTATTTCCGGCGCGGAATTTTGCACTACCGGTAAGGTGGTGATTGATGAAACAGATGCAACCCGTTTGCCCGAATACAAACGTAGCCAGTGGATAGCGCGTGTATTTCAAAACCCATTGAGTGGCACAGCACCCGACCTTAGCATTATTGATAATTTCCGGCTTGCGGCATTACGCACCGGTAAAAGAAAATTGGTTATAGGTGTAAACGATGCATTTAAAAAATTAGTAAGAGATAAGATAGCCACCCTTGGCATGGGACTTGAAAATAAAGTAGAACAAAATATGGGCACGCTATCAGGTGGCCAAAGACAGGCGCTCACTCTGTTGATGAGCGTTATGGACAACCCCCAAATATTATTACTTGACGAACCAACCGCGGCTCTAGACCCAAGAAGCGCCAAACTTATCTTGGAAACTGCCGATGCGTTAATTAAGCAATATCAACTTACCGCCATACTTATTACTCATAATCTTAAAGAAGCCCAACAATATGGTAGCCGCATTATACAAATGAGTGAAGGCAGCATAACAAAAGATTTTAGCACGGAGAAAAAGGCCAACCTGCAATTGCAGGATTTGGTAGAATGGTTTGGCTAAAATACTTGTTTTTAGGCCGTCCCAATCGTTTATAACGGCGGCATAAAAAGCTTAACTTTGGCATAAGATTAACACAAATCGAAAACTAGCTAAACATGCACAAACAATTACAACTAATTATTATTGCACTACTGTGTTTTGCTTCGCAGTATAAATTGATAGCTCAGGGCGGCGTAGGGATAAATGCTACTGGCTTAGCCCCTAATAACGCCGCTATACTAGATATAAGCTCAACAAATAAAGGGCTTCTTATTCCGCGCATGTCAACATCCGATATCAATGGAATTCAATCGCCACCATTGTATTTGATGGTAGTAGATACTAGCACTAATTGTCTTGAAATGTATGGGTACGGAAACTGGCAAACTATCTCTTGTTTATGTAGCGGCCCTCCTTCTACACCGGCAGCTATTAACGGGGATACTTTGCCTTGTTCGGGTGAAACCAGTGTTATTTATTCTGTTATGACTGTAATTGGAGTTAATTCGTACACTTGGACGGTTCCTGCAAATGCAACTATTACAGCCGGGCAAGGAACAAATTCAATTACTGTAAATATGGGTAGTATACCGGGTAATGTAAGCGTGGTGGCAAATAATAATTGTGGCTCAAGTAATGCAAGTATTTTACCGGTTGGCATAAACAATGCACCATCAACACCCGGTACAATAACCGGAAACGCTTTGGCAATTGGTAGTTCGTCAAACAATCTATATTCTATTAGCCCGGTAAATAATGCCAGTAATTATACCTGGACACTTCCTGCAGGTTCTTTTGTTACCGCAGGTCAAGGTACAGATTCTATATTGGTTACTTTCGGTACAATTTCCGGAAATATATCAGTTACTGCAGGAAATAGTTGCGGTACAAGTTCTTCAAGCAGTTTAGCAATATCTATTTGCAATTATGGACCGGGTTCTCAAACATTCAATTATACGGGCGGCTCTCAAATTTTTACTGTGCCCTGTGGTGTTAGCTTTATTACCATTGCTGCGTGGGGTGCTGCAGGTGGTGTGGGTAACCAGGGTGGTAATATTGGTGGCCTTGGCGGTTATGCTACCGGAACATTAGCTGTAACCGGTGGGCAGCTGCTTCAGATTAACGTAGGTCAAATGCCGCCAACAAGTAGTAATGTAGGTGGGTGGAATGGCGGCGGAAATGGCGGCACCGGCGGAAGCGGTTATGGTGGCGGTGGCGGTGGGGCATCGGATGTGAGGCTAATGACAGATACATCTTTAAATGGCCGGCTAATTGTTGCCGGCGGTGGCGGTGGAGATGCCGGTAGCGGGTATGGCGGTGGTATTCAAGGCTGTGCGTACGGCAATAATTTAAATCAAAACCCAAGCAATGGTTCGGGCGGTGGAGGTACGCAATCTGCGGGCGGTGCAGCAGGGCAGGGTGTTATATCAAACTGGCCTAATTGTGCATCAAATGGTAATGCCGGTAGCTTTGGCGTGGGGGCCGATGGTGTATATAATTATTATCCTGCTCAATGTGGTGTATATATAAGTGGCGGTGGCGGTGGTGGCTGGTACGGTGGTGGAAGCGGTGGCACATCGGGTAATTTCGGAGGGGGGCCCAGTGGTGGTGGTTCGGGTTATACAGGTGGTGTAGCAAGTGGTTCTATGCAAACAGGTATTCAAAATGGTAACGGGCAGATTACAATTTCATGGTAATACAAAGACGCCCGCTTGCTACATGAAACAAACATATTATAATTTATTTATGAATATAAAATTTCTGAAAATGAAAAAAACATTGCAATTATGTTTCATTTGTTTGGTAATGTTTGGTGCACAACAAAGCCAATTATTTGCACAAGGTGGCGTGGGCATAAATGCAACCGGTGCACCTCCTGATAACTCTGCAATTTTAGATATAAGCTCTACAAATAAGGGGTTATTAATACCAAGAATGTCTACCGCTCAAAGAACAAGTATATCTGGTCCGGGCACTTCGCTTATGGTGTTTGATACTACCAATAATTGTTTAGAAATGTATGGATACGGTGTGTGGCATACTATAACCTGTATATGCAGTGCTGCCCCTTCAGCACCGGGCATAATTACCGGTAACGCAAGCCCTTGTTCGGGTGCCAGTAATGTTGTTTACTCTGTAGCACCGGTGGCAGGAGCTAATTTTTACGTGTGGACGGTGCCTTCGGGGGCAAGTATTTTAACCGGTCAGGGCACTAATTCGATATTAGTAAATATTGGAAGCACTCCCGGTAATGTAAGTGTATCCGCTGGTAACGATTGCGGAACTAGTGGCGCAAATAGCTACCCAATAACAATAAATACTATTCCATCTACGCCCGGTTCAATAGGTGGTTCTTCTACTTTTCCACACAATCAAACAGGTGCCAGTTATTCTGTTGCCGCTATTAGCGGTGCAACCACATATACATGGACTATACCAGGTGATGCTACCATTGCCTCTGGACAAGGAACAGATTCCTTAACTATAAATTTTGGAACATCGAATGGCAACATATGTGTAACCGCAGGTAATATTTGCGGCACCAGTACATCAAGCTGCACGTTTGTTACTGATTGCTATAGCCAAGGCACACAGTTATTTGCTTTTACCAGTAACCAACAGGTTTTTACTGTTCCAGTTTGTGTAACTTCAATAACTATTGCGGCCTATGGCGCTCAGGGGTATCCTTATAATTCACCAACGGCAGGCCTGGGTGGCTACGCAGTAGGTAATTTAGCAGTAACACCCGGACAAATTCTTTATGTATACGTAGGTGGCGAAGGTGCACAACCTACCGGTGGTTATAACGGCGGCGCAACAGGCGGCTGGAGTGGTGGGGGAGGAGCATCGGACGTTAGAACTGGTACAGATTTAAGCACCCGGATAATAGTTGCCGGTGGTGGTGGTGGCACAACGGCATGGGGCTCGAACGGTGGTGTTGGTGGTGGCGATACCGGAGGAGTAGCATCTAACAGTAATTACTATAGTTGTGGTTCGGGAGTTTATGGTATTGGTGGCAGTGGTGGTACACAAAGCGGTGGCGGTGCTTCGGGAACTTACGCGGGCAACCAAGGTGGAAACAATGGCCAGCCTGGCTCGTTAGGCGTGGGTGGTGGTACGGATAGTTGGAATAATGGCGGCGGTGGTGGTGGATATTATGGTGGTGGTAGCGGGGCTACGCCCGGCTGTTCAGGATGGGGTTCCGGCGGCGGTGGCGGCTCTTCGTATCTTGGTGGCGTTACTAATGGAACCACAACTCCAGGCTCCAATTCAGGTAATGGTTCAATAACTATAAGTTGGTAAAGCGGTTCTTCAGGTAAGAAGGAGGTTTATTGCATAAGCTGACTTTAATCCGTAATAGAGTCATTTCTTTGTATCTTTGGTGTATATGGATTCAATCATTAACTACATGCGCCAACTTAGCCTAATGGGTTGGCTGATTGTTATTGTCTTTGGTTTGTTAGCGCTTGTTTCAATTTATAGCCAATTCAGAAAGCGCAGGAGCACTGAAAAATGAGCGAGTGCTTAGGTTTACTTTTTCCTGTCTTTTGGTTTAATCAAACTATCGGCCGGGTAAGTAGATTTCATATTATCCTTTAGCATTTTAGCCCAATCAATAAGCAAAGTGCGCTCACCTGCATTTAGTATTGCATCACGATGGATGAAAGTATAAGATGAAAGAGGCATTTCGTCCTTATCAATAAGCTCAATCACATCGCCAAGTTTATCGTATTGCCGGTAAATAGGATAAGCAGCAAACTCGGAAAAATTGAAATGCTTTTTCCCATCATTAATATGGTTTGTTAGCCACCAACCTACAGGCTGAATATTTACATACCACGGGTAAACAGTATAATTACTATGGCAGTCGTTACAAGATGTTTTTATAATAGCTTTTACACTATCCGGCACCGGGTATAATTTCGAAATATCATTTACTGTACTATTCGCCACATTTAGGTTTGGGCGAAAAAACTGCATTGCAATTATTATAATTAGTAACGCCCAGCCTATTCTTTTCTTGGTAATCATTCTCAATAATAATCAAAAATGTAATTAAAAACTGTGCATTTATTTTATCATAGTTAAAAATGCTGTATTTGCATCCCATTTAATTTATTATAGAAAGTAAAATAATCTTACGTATTCCCTTTGTCAGTTTGCATATTAATCTCATTTTCAATATGATTTACACCAGTTAAATGAATTGGCTGCTTTTACGCAGGTGTAAAACCCGTTTTCAACAGGTTTCTAAATATTATAGTTTTAATTATTATGAAGTTGGTGAAACTAAAGTGCTTATTTATGCGTTAAAATTACAAGGCGGACCAGATATTTTTCGCATGGTGCTTGTAACGTGAAGAGATTTCAAAATAGAAATAATATACATCTTACAACGCTCTAGTTTTATAGCCGTTATGAAGAGACATTTGCTGACGTTTATAACTGTTTTAGCAGTTTATGCTGCGCAGGCACAATTTTTTGTTGGCTTGCGGGGTAGTTCGTATGGCGGTGTAACCAATGTTGATTATAATCCTGCAATTGCTGATAATAAATTTATAGTTGATATCAATCTTATTGCAGTAGCAGCTAATGTAAATAATAATTATGTTGGCTTAAGCCGCAAAGCGGTATTTCATCCATCATTATTTACTAATTCAAACTTTCAGTGGCAATATTTGCAAGAACGGATAAATGGTAAGAGCAAGAATGTTTATGTAGGTACACAAATTACCGGCCCTTTGTCGTTTATGTTTTCTTTTGGCCCTAAGAAAAATCACAATAAAAATGCGATAGCATTTACCTATCATAACAACAGCTTAGTTAATACCGATAATATTTCTGAAACTCTTGCCCGTTCATCATACTACGGCCTGGGTGACAGAGCGGATGCCGCGGTTCACTTCTTGGGTAAAAACTTGAGTAACCCTAATCTTGCAGTGCGGGCTGCTGTTTGGAATGATTACGGGATAACTTATTCGCGTGAAATAATTAATAAAAAGGCAAATTTGATAAAAGTGGGTGGAACATTAAAGTTGCTGCAACCCATTACAGGCGCTTACGCCTATTCAAATAATGTAAATTATAAATGGAGTGAATTTGATCAGTTGAATATTTATAATACCCAGCTTAATTATGCTTATTCGAAAGGGTTCATTACTTCAAAAGAATATTTGCCGCAAAATATAGCACAAAATGTACCGGACTACATTAATGGTTTGTTTAGTTTTAAAAATGCAAGCCCTACGGCTGCGGCCGATTTGGGCGTAATTTACGAATGGAGGCCTGATAAAGATAAACCCGCAGGCGAAACAAGTTGCGATTGCGAGACCTATTATAAAAAGGATAATTATAAAATATCGGCTGGCTTATCAATAGTTGATATTGGAGCATTGCATTTTAACCGCGCGCCAAACACGGATAATTTATATGCTAATATTCAAAGTTGGAGTGTAGCCGGCATACAATTTCCAAACGGATTACAAAGTTTTAATGATACACTTCGTTCAAGGTTTCAATCGCTGGCAAGTAAAAATTCATTTAATATTTGGCTGCCTACGCGCATTAATATGTTTGTTGACTACAACATAAAATACAATTTCGGGGTTAACTTTTCCGCCACTATTTCGCCTCAGTTATCTTCTCAAAGAAATATGCTTCATCAGGTTAGTTTTTTTACAGTTACACCAAAGTACGAGCTCATGTGGTTTGGTGCTTACTTGCCGGTTTCATATGATGCATTCGGTAACTTTAGCGTAGGCACCACTTTGCGCTTAGGGCCGCTTATTATAGGCAGCCAGGATTTGCTGGGCTTTCTTATAAAAAAGTACATTTACAATGCCGATGTACATGTAGCGCTAAAAATTACTATTCCAAATCATAAGCGTTGTCCTAAGGGCGATATCAGGTTTACTAAAAAAGACCACAGTTCAAAAAGGTAGAAGGTGTGCGTTGTTCTTAATCTCATATAAAAAATACTTTGTTGTTTAACCTTGGCAGATTAACACGAAGAGAAATTATTTTGAGGCAGCTTTCAACTTGCCCGTTTGCCTTTTGAGTAAGATTTTATTTAACGCAGCAACTATTCTATTTTTAAATAGTCAATGATACTGTACTTATCATCTTTTAAAAAAGGAATATTAGATTGCGTATACCATGTGCCATCCTGATATAACGGTGAGCCAACCCAAAGGAACATGTGTTTATCTGGTATTTTGGCTAAGTCTTTTCCTATGTCTGCTTTTTCAACTCCATCAATTAAAAAGCGCACATGGTCTGGGTACCAATAAATTTCATAAGTGTGGAAATAATTAAAAAAATCTTTATTGAATTGGTCGCCATTCCATGCAAGTGCATAGGGTGTTAAACGATTAATGCTTTCACCGGTGTGCGCTTTAATAGATTCTTTTGGTTTTAATTTTACGTTGGCATCGCGCATGTAATCAACTACCGAGTACGTAATTAGAGGATAAGGGTCCCAAAATGTTTTAGGGTCTTTTGTTGCACTCCATATTTCAAAATCAATTTCATAAAGTTGTACCCCTTGCCCATTACGTATATAGTTATACGGATTGGTAGTGTCAATGGGGTCAACATCACGCTGATAAAGCCAAAGGTTATGTATTATTCCGTTGGGCGTGCCGGTTTCGTTCATCATTTGCGCAAATTTTGCCCTTACAGTAATATGACCGTATTTGAATGACGGGCCAAAAATAAACTCGCCCCATGTTTTTTTATAATCATTTCCCTTCGATTTTGGGATAGTTAATTTAATGCCATTGGTATCGATACTAAAATTTTCTTTGCGTGTTCCATAATCTGCCTTTACAAAATCGGCTTTCGCAATAAAGCCCCGCATAAAATCGCGGTCTTTCCAAGATTCATTAATTACACCTTTGTACCAGCCGCTACAAGTATCACAAAGCCGTTTTTCGTCGTGGTTTTTTGGGATATAAATGTTATTAGCAGTTATGTCGTTTACTTTATCAAAGTATTCATCTAAAAAAACAAATTTGAAATGATGTGGGCCAACATATAGCATGTTGTTAAAATATTTTTCTCCCCGGTTGGTTATCGCATCCTTCTTTACTACAGCAAAAGGGTTGACAATTTTTAGGTCAAGATTGTCACTCATTAATAGGTCGTCCTTATCAGGTTGTATAAGCACCATAAACTCATAATTACCTGGCCGGGCGGGGTCTTTGTCTGGATCGTAATTAAATTCTCCTTTGGCGTTTAAACCAATGCGGTAGGGTATTTTTACAATTGCTTCTTTGCCGGCTTGTATCGTTACACTTATAAGTTTAGAATCGCCATAATAGTTGTCGAGATATTGGTTGCTGTTTAAATTAATTGAATCATCAGTTGGAAACCAATAAGTAGTGTTTTGGTAAAACAGCCGAGCGTAATAAGTTTTGTTTTGGGCAGAGGTGTTTTTAATTGTTACCTCGGCATAAGCACTATCTTTTGTAAGGCAAGTGTTAGGGAAACAAACTTCTGCAAATTTCCAAACAGTATCTGCAGTGTGATAAATGCACCGGTTGCTATACACATGTGTGTATTGCAAGTTTAGCGTAGGGCTATAGCCCATGGGTTTGAATAGGTCCTTATCGTTCTCTGCAAAACTTTGGTTGAGTTTATTGTCCTTATAATAATCATCAGGCAACTTATATAGAAGATACTTTTGATCGAAGTAATCTTTCAAAGTACGCTGAGGCCTGCTTTTGCTATAAGTTGATATATCGTTATGGTGTTTGCAGGAGGAAAGAGCGATGAAAAATAAAACCAACAGCCGCAAAAACTTTACTCGGAATTTAATCATGGGATAAATATACATAGTTTGTTTTTCAAGTTAAATCGTATTTTATTAGGACGAAAAAAGCAATTGCTATAGGGGTAATATAGATATAAATTTGAGACATAAAAAAACCGGCACTACATTTTGTAACACCGGTTTATAAAAATATAAAAGGCCGCAGATTATTTTGCGATAATAAATTTCTGTCTTTGAATTATACCGTTGTTTTCAATCTCAAAAATATAAACGCCGTTGCTTAGTGTTGCAGTGTTTATATCCTGAATATTCACTCCGGCAAATGAAGCTTTTTCCTGGTTCATTACCCGTTGACCGGTAAGGTTATAAATATTCATTCTGGCAACTCCGTCATTGTCGCTGGCAAACTGAATGGTTAAATTATTTTGCGCCGGATTAGGGTACAACCTGATAGTATTTAAATCAGTGTTAGCTTCGGCTTGTTGCAAATCAATATGTGCATTGCCAGTAATATTCACAGTAAAATCTTGCACACCGCCGTAGGTATAAGTGGCGCATGGGTTGGTTTGATAAGCGCCATACTGCATTTGTATTCTCATACGGGTAGGGCCATTAAGTGCAGTTGTTGGTATTGTAAATGCTTTGCTCTGTGCAGTTTTGCCTGTTACTTTTACTACAGTTTCACCTGCATCGGTAAATACGCCATTATGATTGAAGTCAATATAAACTGTCCAGTATTCAGCGTATGATGTGCCCGAAAAGCCAGGTGTTAGTGTAATAGTATTGCTTGAACCGCCTACAAGATTTGTGCTAAGATTGGTGTAATTGGTATAACCTGCTGCAGCACTGGTATTATTGATGGAACCTAATTTTATATTTTTAATGTACTCGTAAGTAGAGGTTGTTGCAGTTGATGCACAATAGCTAATAGCGCAACCGGTAGTTGTAAATGATGCTGCAGTGCCAAATGAACTTGAGCCACTGCTGCAAACTGCTTGAACTGAAAACTGGTAAGCAGTACAAACAGTAAGTCCGGTTATTGCATATGAAGTTGATGTTAACCCTGTAATAGTATTCCATGATGAGGCTGATGAAGCTTTCCATTGCAGGTTGTAACTGCTAGCGCCCGAAACAGAGCCCCAAGAAAGCGTTGCGCTGGTATCGTTAATACTTGCAGAAGCTAAACTTGCGGGAACACCACATGAAGTACCGGTGGTGGCAAAAGTATTAGCAGTAGTAAAAGTTGATGGGCCACTTGAACAAACCGACTGAACCTGCCATTGATAATTGGTGCCGGAAACCAAGCTATTTGCAGTATATGAGTTGGTTCCTGAGGTTGCAGTGGTCCACGACCCTGCACCCACAACCTGGTATTGAATATTATAGCTAGTAGCGCCGCTTGCTGCTGCCCAACTAAAAGTAGCAGAAGAAGTAGTAATACCCGAAGTTGTTGGGCTTGTAGGGGCACCACAGCTACTTACAACATTGGGCTGTATACCTATTAAAGCGCCATTATCACTCGAAAATTTATAGCCGCTTACACTCAAATTCGTAAGACTGAAATATCCATTATCAAATCCGCCCCATCCCCAATTCATGTGGAATAAGTTGTTAGGTTCATAGCCATCCACTACCCAGGTATGCCCGCCTGCAGCAGGGTCGGTGCCTTGGTATTGTACTACGCGATTAGCATTTAATTCATTAGTAATTAAAGTAACCCATCCCGAGGCTGTGTAGCTTGATGATTTTACACCTTTAAGTGTGGTTGGGTTATATCCAAAATAATTAACATAGGCTTGTTGAGCGCAAGGTTTTCCTGCGCCGGCTTCAGATTGCAATACCCATGCACCACTGCCGCCTTGGTTATCGTCGCCATAATCCATGGCAACTGCTACTCCACACTCATACATCAATAAATCAACTGCTGAATCTTGTGCACCGGTGGTGGTAGGTGTTAGTACATTTGGCATATTAGCCCATTGAAATGTTGTAGCACCAAAATTAGCCGACTGCACGCCATAGTTATATGAAAACGCAGGAGTGGCATCATTGTATGAATATGAACCAGTGCCTTGTGCGGGGTAGTTCCAATATTTCATTATCTGCGCCATAGCTGTAG
The DNA here is from genome assembly GCA_903919075.1 of uncultured Bacteroidota bacterium. Taxonomy (GTDB): domain Bacteria; phylum Bacteroidota; class Bacteroidia; order Chitinophagales; family LD1; genus Bog-950. Next base: position 39,741 of record CAIXGR010000070.1, read on the forward strand.
CTACGCAACCGGTAACAGCGCGTTGTTGATCGGTGCTGTTGTATGGGCAAAATAAATTATATATATAGGGTGGTGGCGTTGAAATATCATTTTCCTGGTCCCAGGTGGTAGCTAAAAGCGGACCTACAGTACCGGCTTTTTGCATGCCGGGGTTTTGACCTTGTTTGTAGGCTGTCCATTGAGTTGTAAGATTAGCATCAGCCTGAATACCCATACGTTGAGCTGAAACAATTTTTACACTGGCTTCATTCATCCAATCGCCAAAACCGGTATGGCTGCCACCGGTGCGAAAATAAGATTCGGTAGAGTAGCCTATTACCGGTTCAATGTTATCGTAACCGGTAACAATTACAAATCCTTTAACAGGTGCCATATCAAATACATAAAAATCTACTGAGCCGTCGTCCTCAACTTGCTTATATTTCAAATTTGCAGTTAATGAAGTTTGATCATGAACATTAGAGGCGTTTATTTTGAAAAATGTAAGCGCTACATTTTTAGCATCAGCCTCATTAATAGTTCCGGCAAAAAGCCTGCCGCAGGCAATAAACAGTGCAAATAGAATTGCGAAAACGTTTTTCATAGTAGTAATTTTTTAATGCCAACAAATATATGCTTTAGGTGGAGCATAGCAAAAAATAAAGAGGCCATTTATAGGCGCAATAATGGCGGAAAATCATATAAGAAAGGGCATAGTGTTGGAATTGTTAAAAGCGCGCGGGAAATAAAAACTATAAATTCATGTCCGGTTTGTGGGAAGTGGTTCGTTATAAGACGGAATTCAATATTTACTAACTTTTAAAACAAAAAGACTATGGAAAAATTCATGTATCTTTTCAGAGGTGGGATGGACCCAAATGCATCTCCCGAAGCAATGCAGGCCCAAATGCAAAAATGGCAAAACTGGATGCAGTCGCTTCAAAAAAGCAATAACCTGGTAGCAGGCGAACCGTTACAAAACAGCGGCAAACAATTAAACGGCTCTAAAAAAGTTGTAACCGACGGCCCGTTTATTGAAGCTAAAGAAATGGTAGGAGGCTACCTGATTGTAAACGCAAAAAGTCTTGATGATGCAGTAGAATTGGCTAAGGGATGCCCTATTTTCGAATCAGATGGAAAATTAGAGGTACGGCCTATCCAGAAAATGGATATGTAAGCTAGATCATTTTATGTACGGTACTGATAACACAGAAACCAACACAACAGCTGACCATCTTTTTCGCCATGAGGCGGGAAAGATGGTTGCTGTTTTAACGCGCATTTTCGGCTTTAAAAATATTGAGCAGGCCGAAGATATTGTTCAAGATACCATGCTGCGTGCGCTTGAAACATGGAAGTATGGAAAAATGCCGGCTAACCCCAGAGCGTGGTTATACAAAGCGGCAAAAAATAAAGCTATTGATATTATTAGAAGAGAGCAGGTTAAGCATAAAATTGAGAATGAAATATCGATAATGCTTAAATCGGAATACACGCTTTCGCCCACCGTTAATGAAATGTTTACCGAGCATGAAATACGCGACAGCCAATTGCGGATGATGTTTGCCTGTTGCCATCCTTCTGTTTCAAGCGAGGCGCAAATAACATTAATGCTGAAAACCTTGTGCGGGTTAAGTACCGGTGAAATTGCCAACGCTTTTTTAACCAATGAAGAAACAATTCAAAAAAAGCTTTATCGCACCAAGCAAAAGCTGCGCGATGAAAATATTTCGCTCAGTTATCCTGGTGCCGATTCAATGCCGTTAAGAACAGAGGCTGTGCTGAAAGCCTTGTATTTATTATTTAATGAAGGTTACAATTCATCGCATTCAGAAAAATTGATTCGAGAAGATTTATGCGAGGAGGCAATGCGCCTAACTATATTATTGCTTGAAAACCCAGGCACGGATTTGCCGCAAACCCGTGCACTGCTTTCATTAATGTGTTTTCAGGTGTCTCGTTTTAGTGCACGTATTGATGATAAAGGATATATAGTACTTTTAAAAGACCAGGATAGAAACCAATGGAGTAAATTTTTTATTGATAAAGGAAATGAGTACCTCACATCATCAGCATCCGGTGATAATATCCACGAGTTTCATATTGAAGCTGCCATTGCTTCTATTCACGCCAATGCACCTTCGTACGAAAAAACGGATTGGAAAGCAATATTGGGGTTATACAATACTTTGCTCGAAACAAGCAACAACCCTATGGTAAGGTTAAACCGGTGCTTGGTAGTAGGAGAGGTGCAGGGTTATGAAAAAGCAATTGCAGAACTTAAAAAAATGAAAGAATTGGAAGAGACCTGCTATTATAATTCTTCGTTGGCGGAAATGTATTTGAGAAATGGAAACAAAGTTGAAGCGCTGACTTTTTTTACAAAAGCGCTATCATTTACGTTATCGAATACAGAAAGAGAGTTAATGCAACGGAAAATAAATATGTGTTAAGGTTATTACCACGTAATAACTACTTGCCCATTACCGGATTGAACACCACCGGTAAATGTAAGCGAGGTTAACTCGGTTGAGGCCCACGAAGAGCCGCCACCTGCGCCACCTGCGCCGCAATATGAACTTGCTGTGCCACCGCCGCCATAATAGCCACCACCGCCACCGGCACCGGGCCCGCCGCTAGTGCTGCACGAAGAATTATAGCCATAATTCCCACCCTGTCCAAAGCTGCCATTGGTACCTGAGCTGCCGTAACCTCCGCCATCGCTTCCTAAACCTCCACTGGTAAGTCCGCCACCGCCAGCGCCGCCGCTATTGCCGGTGCCTGCCTGGTCGGCACCATTAGCACCACCGGTAGTACATGTTCCATCGTTTCCATTGTATGAATAAGGCACGCCTCTACCGGGCCCACCGGCACCGGGCCCACCATTAGCACAGCCTACTGCTGCGCCACCACCTGCACCGCCGGGTGTTCCTCCATACTGATTGGTTACTCCTGCAGCCGCACCGCCGCCGCCTGCTACAATCAGAACGCTATCAAATGAGGTGCTTTCTCTCCGTACATCGGACATTCCACCGCCGCTATTGCTGCTGCCGCCACTTCCACCGCCGTTAGTTCCGTTTTGCCCGCCAATAGATGCATATAAAGTTAAGCCTGGGCTTACAACTAAGTTGCCTTTTGCGTACCCACCGTTTCCACCACTGGCATATCCATTGCTTGCGCCTTGCGCCCCGTAGCATTCAATAGTAATGCTGGTAACATTTGCTGGAACTGTAAAAGGGTTATTAGTGGATGGAGAGGAAAATGTTTGCGAACCATGAGGCTGCTGCCCGAAAGATATGTTTACGTTAGAAGATGCACTGCCGCAGGTATTGGTAACAGTCCAGCTTAATACGTACGAGTTGCCCGCAAGCCCGGTAAATAAACTATTCGGGTTTGTTGAATCAACAATATTGCCACCGGTGCCACTAACAATATGCCATGCGCCACTACCACTTGACGGAGTATTACCGGCAAGATAGGTGCTGGTTCCTGAAACATTTATTTGCCCAGGTCCGGCATCAGCCGCAGGAAGGCCACCGGTAGAAGTTACCGAAAGCATTTGAAAATTAGTTCCATCGTATAAAACACTTACGGCTTGCCCGGTTTGTATTTCGCAACCGGTAAATGCCTGATTTACATTTTTTACAACGGGCACTGCACCATAACTGTTAACATTTAAAGTTGATGCGCCAGTATTAGTTTGATTTGAAATAAAGTAAAAAACCATACCCGCCTGATACCCGCCTATAACTGGCGAAATACTTAAATTAAAAGCATTGCCCGAGCCGGTGGTTATTCCGTAAATAAAACTGCCGTTTTGTATGGACTGAACGCTGGTTGCATCTTGCGAGCCGGTAACACTTTGTATGCCGCTTAATTTGGCATTAACACCGCTGCCAGTCAGCAAAATGGGGTGGTCAATTTGTACCTGTGCCATGGCAAAAAAGCCAAATGAAAGAACAAGGCTAAGTGTAAGAAGTTTTAAAAGGTGCATAAATTGTTTTTAAGATTTTGAATCCAGTCGTCTAAGATAGCACAACTACGCGAATTTTTGTTGATGGGCTGGTGTTGATTTATAAAGTTCATGTTTCTAACTGGTGATGTGGGGAGGGGATAATATAATTTAATGATTATCAAAAAAATAAATTTTATCTAAAATAAATAAATATTATTTTTGTAGTATGAATTTAATTATTAGCCAAAATTGCAACATTACAATGCAAATAGGAAAGATAATGGCCGCGTCAGTTAGGCTTGTCTGACGATAAACATGGGTTACAAGGGGTTACACTTTTATTGCGCAAAATATTGATTTTCAGTAATTTGATTTTTTAAGTGTAACCTGTATACCATATAAATGACTAATAATACAGGAATGCGATTATTTTTTAGTTTTACCTCCCTAAAAATTATTTCTAATGGATAAAATTAAATTCGGAACCGACGGTTGGAGAGGTATAATAGCAAAAGATTTTACTGTAAATAACGTAAAGCGTGTAGCCAAAGCAACTGGTGACTGGGCTTTACAGCAAGACCCAAAAGCAAAAATTTTGCTGGGCCATGATTGCCGGTTTGCCGGAGATTTATTTTCGCAGGCAGCTATCAATGTATTTTGCAAATTGGGTATAAAAGTTTTTTTCGATAAACATTTTGTTACTACCCCGATGATTTCGCTGGGTGCGCAAAAGTTGGAGTGTGAAATTGGGGTAATTATTACTGCAAGCCACAACCCACCGTCGTACAATGGTTATAAATTAAAAACAAAACATGGCGGGCCACTTATTCAAAAATATATTTCGGAAGTGGAAAGCATGATACCGGATAGTTACGAGACGGAATATTTGACTTTACAGGAATGGGAACAAAAAGGGATGCTGGTATTTGTTGATTTAGAGAGCATGTATTATGAGCACACAGCATCTTATTTTGATTTAGAAGCTATTAACGATTCGGAAATGGTAATAGCTTTTGATGCTATGTATGGCGCTGGCCAAAACATATTTCCGCGCATAATACCGCATGCCGATTTGTTGCATTGCGAACACAATCCATCGTTTTACGGGCAAGCGCCTGAGCCGATAAGGAAAAACCTGAAGGAGCTGGAAGTGTATTTAAAAGAAATGAAGCACGTTGATGTTGGTTTTGCAACAGATGGCGATGCTGATCGCATTGGGTTATTTGATGGCAAAGGTAAGTTTGTAGATGCACACCACATTATTTTATTGTTGGTGCATATTCTGCATAAATACAAAGGGCTTAGTGGTAAAGTTGTAATTGCTTTTTCGGTTTCAGATAAAGTAAAAAAGTTGTGCGATTTGTATAATCTGCCTTACCAGGTAACACAAATTGGATTTAAAAATATTTGCGAAATTATGCAACGCGAAAATGTATTGGTTGGTGGTGAAGAAAGCGGCGGCATAGCAGTGGCAGGCCATATACCTGAACGTGATGGAATATGGGATGGCTTGGTAATTATTGAACACCTGGTAAAACATGAGCAAACCCTGCCTGAATTAATTGAAGAAGTTTATGAACTGGTAGGTAAGTTTTCGTACAACCGCGACGACCTGCATTTAAAAGAAGAGCAGAAGCTGCAAATAGTACAAAATTGTAAGAACGGAGTTTATAAAGATTTTGGTGGCATACCGGTAAGCAAAGTTGAAGATACCGATGGATATAAATTTCATTTGGTAGATGAAGAAACTGTAATGATACGCGCCAGCGGTACTGAACCGGTGCTAAGAATATATGTTGAAGCAGCTACTGAAGACAGAGTGCAAATAATATTGGAGACAGTGAAGAAAACATTATTAAAGTAAAAATATAATTGCGATAAAAAAAGCGAAAGCCTCTGAATTCAGAGGCTTTCGCTTTTTTTATCTATGTATTAAAACCCTAAATCTTCTCCGCCATTCTGTTCGCCACTTCCTGTCTTCTTTTTCTTTTTGAATAGGGATGAATCCATTTTACCAAACTTAACGGTAATGCCCAGGCGCGCATAGCGTTGGTCGCGGCGGCGGGTTTGTGTTTGCAGGTAAGTTGGTGTATCGTAATAATTGCCGTGTACTTTCGAATTAAGAATATCGCTAATAGTAAAGTTAAAGGCTATAATACCTATTTCTTTGCTTACCGATAAATCAACGAAATATAAAGGTAAGGTGTGTCCTTGGGCAATAACGCGCTGTGCTTCATAAGTGCCGTTAATCTGCCCCACTATACCCAACGGAAATTTATAACTGATAATACCTTTAAATGTTCCGCTCCATCCGCGATTATTAATTTGCATAACACTATCGGGTGTATTGCTAAACCTATCGACTACATTGCTAAAAATAGAGGTATAGAATACTGTTCCATCCAACGTAATATCAAGACCTTTAACCGGTGAAAATTTGAAGGTGTTTTCCCATCCATATTGAAGGCTGCTCTTTGCGTTTTCGAAAGTATTGATAAGTACTTGTGAAGAATCATTCTGAAAATATGCGTATGGTGTAATAGGCTGCTGGTTATAACTGCCATATAATGAGCTAAGCCATGTAAAATTTTTAAGGGTCATGTCGTAATTCAGTTCGGCTTTGTTATCAAACTCGGGCTGCAGGGCCGGGTTGCCTATACGATAATTAAATTTGTCGCTCGCAAAAATAAACGGAGCTATCTGGATAAAATTTGGCCGGTTTATTTTCCTTGTAATATTAAATTGCAATTCATGCTTGTCGTTAAATTTTTCTGATAAACTTAAGCTAGGGAAAAGGCAATCGTAAATGTTGGACAACGAGGAAGGGTACTGATAAGAAAAAGTGCTATCGTTTTTATTCAGCAACTCTCCGCGAAAATAAGTTTGCTCAACCCGCAGGCCTATTTGGTAAGAGAACTTTTTGACGGTATGACTAAAAGTAATATACGCAGCGTTGATAAGGTTATCAATTCGATAATTATTTGTGAGGAATATATTTTGTATATCACCACTACCCTGTACAGAATCTGTTACACCGAGCGATGAATACTGGCGTTGATAATTGCTACGCAGTCCAAATTCCAGCTTCATATTGCTTTTGATAGGATTGGTAAAATCCCATTGACCCGTTATCATATCGGTTTTTGTTTTGCCATCTTCAAACTCAAACTCAGGGTTTGAAGGATTTGAGGTAAGGCTATAAGGAACAAAAGACCCGTCAGGCCGATAAGTATTGAAATTGTAAATGTAATTAGTAATGCCGTTAGCGTGATTGTAATTAATATCAATCGTCCATTCCTTATCAGGCTTTGGATATGTATGCCTAAAGCTAAGGTCGGTAGTAAAGTTCCTAAAACCTACATTTTGGTTACTAATGCGTGTGCCATTATTTATCTGGCTATGCGAAGCGGAATCAGTTTCGTAAGCCTGGTTATCACGGGTAGAAAAATTTCCGAAGACTCCGTTTTCGCTTAATGAAATTGTATTTCTGTTATTTACATAATAGTCAAATCCTATACGTGCAACGTGAAAAAGGCGTTGATTAGATACATGATCATCCTGATGATAATAACCGATGGGAATGCTGGATAAAAGAGTGGTGCGGTCGGTATAATTATAGGTGCGATTGGTTGAACCGTTTAGGTTGTAACTTAGCAAAACACCGAATTTTTTTTCATGCACATTAATAATAGCCATGCCGGTGTATTGGTTGTTGGTGCCAATACCGGCACTAACTATGCCGTTGTACCCGGGCTGCCGGTTCTTTTTAAGCACTACGTTAATAATACCACCGGTAGCTGAAGCTTCGAATTTGGCAGATGGGTTGGTAATTACTTCTACTTTATCAATCTGGTCGGCAGGAATCTGGTCAAGGGTAAGGGTAGTCGGCTTTCCATCAACATAAATAATGGGCGAGTTATTTCGCAATGTTACATTGCCATCGGCATCGGTTGAAACACCGGGAATGTTTTTCATTACATCAACACCGGTTCCACCTTTTGCCGAAAGGTCTTTATCTACGTTAAAAACTTTGCGGTCGGGTTTTAATTCAATAGTCGATTTTTCGGCAGTTATGGTTACCGAGCCTAATGTTTGTGCATCTTCTTCCATAACCATATTGCCTACGTCTTGATCCATACTATTGGCAGTAACAGTTACATTCTTTTCTATAGCCTTATAACCCAGGTAGGTTATTTTTAGTTTAAAGCCGCCAAACGGAAGATTATCTAGCGAGAAATCGCCATTGGTTTCAGTCAATTGTCCACCTATCAATGAATCATTTTTTGATAAGTATAATGCAACTGAAACAAACTCAATCGGCTTTTTGGTTTTACTTTCTATTGCTTTGCCGTATATGTGTCCTATACTTAATTTCTGCCCTTGAGTACTGCCTTTGCTTGTGCCACTGCCTGTTCCGGCACCACCGCCCATAGCCTCCATGCCCCCGCCGGGATATTGAGCTTTGGCGTCAAAAAAACATATCATTAGACTTAGGAAGGCAACTGGGAAAAAAGAATATTTCTTCATGTTTCTTGTAATTTCATAAGGCTGAGTATTTCATGGGTGAAACAAACCTTTAAAAATTAGAGGCGCAAATGTAAGTTTTACGAGCTGATTTACCACCCAATTATTGTTTTTTATCATAAAAACAAAGTTGTTAAATGTAAGATTAGCACTATTTTATACTACAATTAACATATAGCCAGCCAATGGGTTAAAGCTATCGGCGTATCTGGCATTTGTGTCGGAATGTTCTATGCGATTGTAAATAAACCACAAACTCAAATTATTATTTTTACTTCGTGAGCAACTCTGATATTTTAGAACCCCAAAAATGGATTGAGCGCTATGCCGATTTGTTGTTAGGCTATGCTTATCCGCGAGTTAATAGGCAGGATGTTGCCGAAGATTTAGTGCAGGATACTTTTTTCAGTGCATTAAAAGCTCAAGATACTTTCAGGCAAGAGAGTTCTGAGAAAACATGGCTGATTGCAATTCTTAAAAGAAAAATTATCGACTATTACCGCAAAAAATCAACTCAAAACGAGTTGAACGTTTTAACTGAGGCTAACGGAAACGATGGTTTTATGAACCACTTTTTTGAAAAGGAAGAAAAATATGATGGGCATTGGACCGATGACTCGGCTCCAAGAAGTTGGAGGAAAGATTTTGAAACAAAGGTGGAAACTGATGAGTTTTACGATGTTTTGAGAAAATGTTTAGGCAAATTGCCCGAAAAGTGGTCGGCCGCATTTACTTTAAAAAATATTGACGGTTTAGAAAGTGACGAGATTTGTAAAGAATTAGAAATTAGCCCGTCTAACTATTGGGTAATTATGCACCGTGCTAAACTCCAACTTCGCGAATGCATGGAAAAAAATTGGTATACGGAATGAAAGGCTTCAACAAAATATTGATATGCTGCAAACAAGCCACCTACCTGCACGAAAAACAGAGGGAGGGAAAGCTACGTTTTTTTGAACGCATGGGCCTTGCTATACATTTGCTTTATTGCAGTTTCTGCAAATTGTTTATTAAACAAATTGAACAGCTTGAAACTTGTACTAAGCAATACCAACAAATTCAGGAAAATAAAAATAAGTTTTCCTCTTCTAGGAAAGCTGAACTTCAAAAAGTTTTAAATGAGGCTATGAAATAAGCTTATTCCTTTTTGTAATTCTCAATATTTGCAACATCGAATATGGAATAGTCATCTTTATGTTCCAAAAGCCAGGCTTTTAATTCCTTAGGTTCGACCTCGTAATCTATCTTGTGCTCTAAAACAGGTAATAAGTTAAATTCCTTCTCACTTACTTTATCGAATTTATAAATATAATAACCCGGATCAGTAAGGGTACTGTCTCCAGATTCATAAACATTAATAAAATTTTTGTCTCCTACCGTGCTAAAAATAATATCCTTGTATTCCGAATTTGGAGTTCCCTTCTCATCGCACAGGTATGCCCTTGCCTTCGTTTTATTGCCTTCAACCTTTTTAACCAAGTAGGTAGTTGTTTTCTCATCCGTTTTGGCCTTTCCTTTCCACTTGCCCATAAGCCATGATGGAATATCGTAAGACCCCTCATCAATACTTTTTTCGGTTTGTAAGGGGCAGCCTGTCAGCATTAAAACAGCTACAAATAATAAAGGGGAAAGAATTTTCTTCATAGCCTGATTTTAGTAATTATAAATAACAGATTAAATATATACTTTTTTTACTTTCCAGGTATTTGAAAATAAAAAAGGCCTGCAGTGGTTGCAGGCCTGTGAAATTATTTTTAAATGAAATTTAAATGCTAAGGCATTATTGTTTTACTACGCGAAATACTTTTCGGGTCTCATCTTTTTGTACAGTTACTAAATATATGCCCTGGGCCCAATTTGACGTGTTGATTTTTTGTATTGTAGTACCGGCACTTATATCAACATTTTGTTCGGTAATATTTTGCCCCTGCAAGGTATAAGCCGATATGGTGTAAATGCCAGTTTGTTCATTTTCCCATTGTAAATTAAGATTATCGGTTACAGGATTAGGATAAATTTTTACTACATCGTTTTGAGAAACAGAGTTTATACCAGTGGTAGTGGTTCCAGGTATTTGTTCGGGTATTCCTATATTAACTGTATTCCATAAATCGCCTGCGTCGGCATTCCCATTTCCATTTACAGCATTTAATATTCCCCAAAAAGAAATAGCACCCGTGCCCGAGGTAGGGGCAGTCCATGAAAGCGATTCGGAATAAATGGTGCCATGGCCGCCGCTACCTGACGTGGGTGGTAGTGGCGAGCTATGTTCGAAAATATTTAAAACTGTGTATGACGTTGGTGGGGCAATATGAGTGTTAGCAGGCGCGGCGCTACTCCATGCTCCTGCTCCTGGCGGAGTTCCCTGGGCTGTAGTTCCTTTAATACAAGTTATTTGGAACCCAAAGTGGCCTAGCGTAGAATTGCTCGTATTTACACCGGTCAATTTTATAGTATATGTCTTTCCCGCTACGTAGCTTGTTACAGGTGTTCCGGAAGAATCTAATTCAAGCGATACATTAATTGTGGCTGTGGGGGCTGAGCCGTGGCAGGGAGATTGATAGAAACAACCTATTTGATTGTTTGTGAGTTCAGAACCCGTACAATCGTAACCCTGCAAACCCGGACCGTGACTATGGCTTGAAAGAATTAAAGAAATAGCAGCCACTAAGAATGAAACATAAATACCTTTTTTGCGCATTGGAATGAGTTTTAGATTATTCAGCACAAAAATACAAGTTGAAACAGCAATTAATTAATAAACCGATTGTGCATTTGGTTCTTATTGTTGTATATAAATAAGATATGGCCATTTTGATTGTGGGTGAATTAAAATCAATTATTACATAGGAAATAAGGTGGTTCTTACCCGCCATTCCTTATTCGGTGTTGGTAAATTAAGGGCAATTCAGCTTTAAGTTGAGCAAGGCAACTAAATAATAAGGTAGCAGGGGAAATTAGTTCTACGGTTTTGCAAAATAAATTTGTTTTATGACCCACATTCATAGTTTTAAGTGAATTGTTGAGTTAATAAGAAGTTAAAAATGAAAAGCACCAAACCGAGTTTCTTCTCAGATTTTTAAACTTTGATCATTCATATTTTAAATTGATTTTCAGTGTTTTATGTTGGGTTTAATTTTATCTTCTAATTTTAAATCGCTTTATAATTACGGTAATAAACGTTTATATTTTCCATTTGACCTAAATCCGAACGAGATGGGTTAAAAACGATTCACCTCTTTTTCTATTTTTACAGCTCGTTATGGCAGAATATATTGTTAGTGCACGTAAATATCGCCCCCTTCGTTTCAGCGAAATGGTGGGACAGGAGCAGGTAGCCACCACTTTAAAAAATGCCATTCGCACCGGCCAGTTGGCCCATTCGTTTCTTTTTTGTGGCCCTCGGGGGGTTGGTAAAACCACTGCGGCGCGTATACTTGCAAAAACTATTAATTGCGAAAACATTACTGCAGATTTTGAACCTTGTGGCAAATGTCAGTCGTGCGTTTCTTTCCAACAAAATTCATCATTCAATATTCACGAATTAGATGCTGCATCAAATAACTCGGTAGATGATATTAGAGCCTTAGTTGACCAGGTACGTTTCCCGCCACAAAGCGGCAAATACAAAATATATATTATTGATGAGGTACACATGCTTTCGCAAGGTGCTTTCAATGCGTTTTTAAAAACGTTGGAAGAGCCACCGGCTTACTGCAAGTTTATATTAGCTACTACCGAAAAGCACAAGATACTTCCCACAATCCTTTCGCGCTGCCAGGTGTTCGATTTTAAGCGGATAAGCATTGAAACTATTGTAAAGCATCTAAAACATATTTGCGAAGTTGAAAAGACAGATGCAGAAGATGATGCACTTCATATTATAGCACAAAAGGCTGATGGAGGCATGCGAGATGCCCTTTCAATATTCGACCGGATTTCAAGTTTCGGCAGTGGCAAAATAACCTACACTTCGGTGCTCGAAAACCTGAACGTGTTAGACTATGATTACTTTTTTAAAGTAACCGATGCGCTGCTTACCGAAAACCTGCCACAGGTTTTGCAGTTGTTGGATGAAATATTGAAAAAAGGTTTTGAAGGCGATGATTTTATGTTGGGCCTATGCGAGCATTTCCGCAATCTACTTTTTTGTAAAGATGAACAGACACTTAAAATGCTTGAAGTAAGCGGCAATCTGAAACAAAAATATGCTGCTCAATCTTCGCTTGCATCGGCAGACTTTTTAGTAAACTGCCTTAACTTGGGCAACCAGTGCGATGTGCAGTACAAAGTATCTAAAAACAAAAGATTGACTGTTGAGCTTGGGCTTATAAAAATGTGCTACGTTAATGCAGTAGTAGATATGGATGTAGCTGCAAAAAAAAAGCCCACAAGTGAAGGTTTAGTTGAAACAAAGGCTAAAACAGTAAATAAACAGGCTGATAATGGAGTATCTGTTCCACCGCTAGAAACTCCGAAAGAAGAAAAGCCAAAGATTACTGAAAAAACTACTGAAAACGCAGCGCCATCAGCTAAAGATGCCATAAGCACAAAGCCATCTGCAAGTAATAAACAAACAGCTACACTTTCAAAAACTAAAAAAATGCTCACCGCTGATTCTATTCAGGAATTAGAAAATGGTAGTAGCGAGAATAAAACTTTAGCTGAAGAAACAGAAGAACAAATTGAAGGTGAAGTACTGATTTTAAACCACGAAAATATATTGAAACTGTGGGCTGAATACGGAGCCAAAATACCGGAAGAAAAGAAAGGCTTGAAAATGAGCTTTACTATGTTCAAGCCTTTGTGGGATGAAACGGCTATTAATCGTATAGCGCTAAAAGTTAAGAGCGATATACAAAGGGCTCAATTTAATGAAGTGGCACAGGGACTAAAAAGGTTTTTCTCGAAAAGGCTGGGCGTACCTGTTGAATTCGAAATAATTGCTGATAAGGAAATTGTTGACGGAACAAAACCCTATACACCCAAAGAGAAATTAGAGCGGCTAATACAAAAAAATCCTGCCATTAAAAAAATGCAACAGCAGCTCGGTTTAGAGCTGGATTACGATTAGAGAAATAATTTATAAAAATCAATATATAAAATTCATGAAAACAAAATCAGCTATTGTTTTGTCATTTGTTTTGAGTGTGTTTATTGCAAACGCACAAAGCAAAACATCGGTACCCGCTAAAACAACAAAAGTTGCAGGCAGTGGCAATACCGCAAAACCGGGAACCGAAAAGACAAACTTCGAATCAGTTCCTAACGATCCGTTTAATGCGAAAATTTATACATTAAAAAACGGATTGAAAGTTTATATCTCGGTAAACAAAGATGTACCCCGCATACAAACCTTAATAGCTGTAAAAGCAGGCTCTAAATTCGACCCGCCACAAACAACAGGCTTGGCGCATTACTTAGAGCATATGATGTTTAAAGGCTCGCATGATTTTGGTACCAGCGATTGGAAACACGAAAGTATGTTGCTCGATTCAATTTCGGCATATTTCGAATACCATAAAAACGCAAAAGACGAGGATAAAAAAAGAGCACTTTATGCTACCATAGATTCATTCTCGTTCGAAGCTTCGAAACTGGCAATACCTAATGAGTATGATAAAATGATGTCTTCGCTTGGCGCTAAGGGTACCAATGCTTTTACTTCTACTGATATGACTGTGTATGTAAATGATATTCCATCAAACGGCCTTGAAAAATTTTTAAGGCTGGAAAGTAACCGGTTTGAAACAGCGGTATTAAGATTGTTTCACACCGAACTGGAAACAGTGTATGAAGAATTTAACCGCAACCAGGATAACGATAGGGTATGGAGCGACCATGCGTTAGATAACGCCCTGTTGCCAAACCATCCTTACGGCACACAAACTACAATTGGAGAAGGAGAGCATCTTAAAAACCCTTCGATGATTAATATTTATAATTATTTTAACGAATACTACCGGCCTAATAATGTGGCAATAATCATTGCAGGTGACGTTGATCCTGATGCCACTGTAAGTTTAATAGAACGCTATTTTGGTAACTGGAAACCCGCACCCATACCTGCTTTCGTAAAGAAAAGCGAGCCCGAAATAAAAGAACCAATAACCCGCGAATACAAAGGCCCACAGCCTGAGCACGTTTATGTAGGGTACCTGTTTGATGGTGCTAATTCGCACGAAACAATGATGGCTAAGTTAGTGGATGAGATATTAGCGAATGGCGAAGCCGGGTTAATTGATTTGGATTTGGTGCAGCAACAAAAAATTTTAAAAGGCTATTCGTATATTGACGAAAACACAGATTACTCTTTTCATAAACTATATGGTGAGCCTAAAGAAGGACAATCGCTTGAAAATGTAAGAGACCTGCTTTTAGCCGAAATTGATAAAATTAGGAAAGGCAATTTTGGTGACTGGTTGCTACCGGCAATTATACAAAACATGAAATTGGAAAGAATGAAAGCGGCTGAAAAGAATAGTAGCCGGGCCAGTGATATGATGGGTACTTTTGTTCATAATGTGCCCTGGAAAAACTGGGTGAACGAGATTAACGAGATGGAAAAAGTTACTAAAGCAGACATTGTAAAATTTGCTAATGAACATTACAAAAACAATTACGCTGTTAGTTACAAACGGCAGGGAGAAGCCACAGTTCATAAGGTAGACAAGCCTAAGATTACTGAGTTGAAAATGGATAAAGAAAGCATTTCGGCATTTAAAAAAGAGTGGGATAAAATGCCGCAGCCATCTATTAAGCCAAAGTTTCTTGATTTCGATAAAGACATCGCTCATTTAAAACTAGCCAAAGCAGATGTACCTTTCGATTACATAAAAAATGATGTGAATAAAACTTTCACGCTCGATTATATTTTCGACATGGGTACTGATAATATTCGTGAAATAGGAACTGCTGTGCATTACCTTGAATATTTAGGCACAGATAAGTACACAGCCGAGCAACTAAAAACAGAATTTTATAAACTGGGTCTAAGCTTTAGTGTAAGCAGCAGCCGCGACCGCGTTTTTGTTTCGCTTTCAGGGCTGGAAGAAAACCTAGACAAAGGAATTGCACTTTTCGAACAATTGTTGGCTAATGCTAAGCCCGATAAAGATGTTTATGAATCGCTGGTAATGGATGTTACTCAAGAAAGAGCAAATGCTAAGAAAAGCAAGAACGCTATTTTATTCAGCGGCTTGGGTAATTACGCTAAATATGGTCCGCTTAATCCATTCAACAACGTAATGAATGAACAGGAATTAAAGAGTGCCGATATTAATAAGCTGGCAGGCCTAATTAAGTCTTTGGGTTCATATAAGCATCGTATTTTTTATTACGGAAATCGTTCCGCAGCCGAAGCCTTATCGGTGGTTAATAAACTACACCCTGTAAATGAGCAGCTGAAAGATTATCCAATGGCTAAAAAATATCCTGAACTTCCGTTAGATCAAACCAAGGTTTATGTGTGCTACTATCCCATGAAACAGGCTGAAATTGTAATGCTTGGTAAAGATGTGGTGTTCAATAAAGATTTGTACCCCGCTTTATTTTTGTATAACGATTATTATGGCTCAGGTTTATCATCTATTATGTTTCAGGAAATACGCGAAAAAATGGCCTTGGCTTATTCAGTATATAGCAGCTTCGGTGTTCCTCAATATTCATACGAATCG
This sequence comes from uncultured Bacteroidota bacterium, assembly GCA_903919075.1. Classification (GTDB taxonomy): domain Bacteria; phylum Bacteroidota; class Bacteroidia; order Chitinophagales; family LD1; genus Bog-950. The sequence goes on from CAIXGR010000070.1 coordinate 55,875, forward strand.
CACTATGTAACTTCTTATGTGGGAACGCAAGCCGATAAATTGAAAACTGCACTGGGAGAAATGAAGCACTTGCTAAACGATATGCCAGAAGTGCCCCAACAATATGAAGATGCGCGCGAAAGTGTTACTAAAACTTTAGAAAGCGACTGGATAACCCGCTCGGATATTTATTGGGCTTACGACCGGGCTCGCAAACGCGGGTTAAATTACGATGTAAGAAAAGATATATATGAAAAGGCAAAAATAATGACCATTGCTGATGTACATAAATTCTTCGACCAACACGTAAAGGGAAAGACTTACACGTATTTGGTTATTGGTAAAAAAGGTGACATAGACCTTGATGCCCTGGGGCAAATTGGGCCTGTGAAGGAATTGCAGTATGATGAGTTATTTGGATACTAATTTAGGGGCAAAGTATGTAAGTGAGTTTGAGCTTGCATTAAAAAACCTCTACAAAGCCAAACTGCATAACCCAGGCGTTAGGATAAACCGCATAGTATTTATTTGTTGCAGAACTCAATACGTTATAGGATATGGCTATGGGCATAAAAAAATGCTTGTTTTCAAGCAAGTTGTATCCCACGCCAATCAGCATGTCAGGAATATTGCGTTGAATTTTAGGAATCTCAATACTATAAGAGTTAGTCTGGCTATTGTAAGCTAACGAAGCATTATAAACATCAGCAATATCGCGGTGCAGCACTTCAAACCGGTCGCGAATAAAAAAACCTTTCCAAATATTGTATTGCAGAAAAACTCCTGCCCCATATGTATTCCAATGCGCATTAGTAAGATGTGTATTGCCAATGGCATCTTCTAATGCTAAATTATTAAAGCTTGTATAAACGTATGTTACACCGCCACCGCCATATAGATTTTTCCAAAGCTGGTGTCCAACATAGGGAGATATGCCTGCATTAAACCCTCCAAACAAAGAAGAAAAAACAATATTGGGCTCTATAGTATACTTTGATAATTGTGCCCGCCTGCGTTCACTACGTGTTTTAAAGTTTTCCTTCAATGGCAATTGTAATATTTCCGGCCGCGGATTGCTTGACGGAGCAGGCAATTGATCATCCTGAGCATTGACAATGCTTATAGAGATAAAAAAAACCGATACTAAAATAATTGCCTTTTTTACAGTAATCACTATACTGTATAAACGTCTTACAGCGTCGTTTGTTTCCGCATTAAAGATGATTGGCTAATTTTTTAAAATAGAAGGGCTTTATTGTATTACAAAATAGCCAACAAACAGTTTTTGTAAACTTGGATTTATTGCCTTGTAATTACTTTTTTCATTTCAGGCGCAAGCAGTTTTGCCCATTCTGCATACATTTTGCCCGATGGATGTAAGCCATCGGAGGCAATAAAATCAGGATGTTGTTTAGTCTGTCGTGAAATTGAAGTAATGTCGATATAGTGGGCTTTCACTTTTAATGCTTCTTCTTTATTAATAGCGTTGAACTGGTCAATTTCATTGCCTATTAGGGCGGGTGTTCTTTGTTTAGGGTCTTCGGCAGCAAAAGGCGTAGCGCCCCAATCGGGTATTGAAAGCACAAAAACGTGTTTCACTTTGCCACCTGCATATTGCAGTGCCGTATTTAATAAGTCTTTAAATTCTTTTCGGTATTCTTCAGTGCTTCGCCCTCTAAATTCATTGTTAACCCCAATTAGCAGAGTTACAAAAACTTCGCCCGAATTTTTTTTGAAAGATTCAGGATTATGTTCTTCCCATACTTTGATTGCATCGGCTAACTCATCGGTAGTCCAGCCGGTTTTTGCAATAATGGTTGGTTTGGTGAATGTTATATTGTCATTGTTCAATAAAGCAATTGTTTGGGCAGCAAATGTTTCATTCTCAGTTACTGCTTCACCTATAGTATATGAATCGCCAAGGGAAAGCATGGTATATTTTCTCTCATTTTTCATGGATAAAAGCGTAAAACTAAGAATTGAAAGTATTATAAACAGTTTCATTGTTATTCATACTAATCCTACTCAACAAATATTTTTTTTGACGCTTCATGGCTTAAAAAAACTTCTTTCTTGCCTTTCAGTTCCACCAAAACAGATTTATCAAAATCCTGAATTTCTTTTACCACCAAAATATTATTTAACCCAATTTCCTGCTTGTCAAGATATTTTAAAAATGATGGAGAATTATCAGCAACATTAACTACTCTAACCTTTCTTCCAATTTCTATATCGGGTAGTGGTTTTGCTTTAGTAATTGGCATTTTGCCCTGTGCATCGGGTATCGGGTCGCCATGCGGGTCGAATTTTGGATAGCCCAGCATTTTATCCAGTTCATTCAATAGTTTGTCTGATTGTATATGCTCTAATTGTTCTGCTACTTCATGAACCTCACTCCAGCTGAAATTCATTTTTTCAACCAAAAAAGTTTCCCAAAGCCGGTGCTTTCTAACTGTTTTTATGGTCAGCTTCAATCCTTCTTTTGTAAGCTTAGCGCCGTCGGCCCTGTTATAATCAATAAACTTCTTTTCGTGTAGCCGGCGAAGCATGTCAGTTACCGAAGCCGGATTGATAGATAGTTTTTCGGCAATGGACTGATTATTTGCTCCTCCTTCGCCACTGCAGCCAAGCGAGAAAATAGCTTTCAGGTAGTTTTCTTCTGTGATGGTTAATACCATAATTTACAGCTAAGGTAAAGTTTATAATACAACTAACCAAAGTAATTTATAAAAGCTTATCGAAATATTAAAATTAGGTTAGTCTAAATTATTGTGTTAGGTTTGTTTCTGTATATCAAGTTTACAACACAAACATGAAGCTGTTCGCAATTTTAACTTTGATGTTTTTTAGTGTCAATGCCAGGTCACAGGCTTTAAGTCGGCTTCTAACCAACGATAGGTTAGGCAGAAAAGATTCTGTTGCTAATTGGAGTATTCATTTTCAGATTACGGGAGTATATCAATATCACCCAGCATTTCATGCGGCATATTCGGGTATTAATAGTTTAAATAATGCAAGCGAAGGGGCTATGTCCATTACGTCTACTATTTTTTTAGGAAGAAAACTCTGGAAAGGCGCTGCAATCTATTTTAATCCTGAATTGGCAGGAGGCAGCGGTTTAAGTAGAACAGAAGGAGTGGCCGGTTTTCCAAATGGTGAAATATATCGTGTGGGTAATCCTTCGCCAACACCATTTATAGCAAGAGGGTATTTTCAACAAAATATAGCACTGGGCCATACCAGTTATAGTTTTAATTCAAGCGACCAAAATCAATTGACAGGTAAAATTCCCGATTCGCGGATTACAATAAGCATTGGCAGGTTTTGTTTGGCAGACTTTTTTGATGATAACGCTTATGCTCATGATGCCAGAACACAGTTTTTAAACTGGGCATTAATGGCCTCGGGCTCATGGGATTTTCCGGCCGATACGCGCGGCTATACCGGAGGAATTGTTATTGAGTTAATAAAACCGCTTTGGGCTATACGGTTATCTGCCGTTCAAGTGCCCTCGCAGGCTAACGGATTGCAAATGGATTGGCATTTAAATAAAGTAAATTCTGAGATCCTGGAGTATGAAAGAAAATGGAAAATAAAAAATCATCCGGGGGCAATAAAGGCAACGGGTTTTATTACATTTTCAAAAGCACCGTATTATAAAGATGCAATAGCTGCTATACAGAGTGGTGATACTACCAGCGCCAATCTTTTTAAAGCTGTTATATCGGGCAAAACCGAGTGGAGTAATTATGGAGGAATTAAATACGGCTTTTGTATAAATGCGGAACAAGAAATTATTAATGGTTTAGGCGTATTTATAAAAGGGAATTGGAACGATGGACATTCTTCAACATGGGCCTTTACTGAAATTGATAACAGTGCACAGATAGGACTAAATATGAAAGGCAATTGGTGGAAAAGGCCTACCGATAATTTTGGTATTGCAGGGGTAATAAACGGAATATCTGCTGAGCATAAACAATATCTTGAATTAGGTGGTAATGGATTTATTATTGGAGACGGAGCTTTGAGATACGGTAGCGAAATTATTATGGAAACGTATTACCGGGCCCAGCTGGCTTCGTTTTTAGCACTGTCATTCGATTACCAGTTTATAGCTAACCCAGCTTATAACAAAGACAGAGGGCCAGTAAATGTGTTAGGGTTAAGGCTACACGTAGAAATATGAAAAATTAATTATAGGTGGAAAAGAACGTAGTTGCAGAGTCAGGATATTATACAACTTTACAAAAACTGTTGCTGTTATGATTCCCCGTCAATCACTAGAAGAAGTTTATGAAAGTGTTGACACCACTAAAGCACCCGGGGGCTGGAAACGGCTGTTGTTGTTTGTTGGGCCTGCTTTTTTAGTGGCAGTAGGTTATATGGATCCGGGAAACTGGGCAACAGACATTGCTGGTGGTAGTAAATACGGCTATTCATTGCTATGGGTGTTGTTGATGAGCAATTTAATTGCCATCCTGCTTCAAACCATGAGCGCAAGGCTTGGCGTAGTGCGTGGCAGAGACCTTGCACAGGCATCGCGCGAAACATACTTACCGGTAGTAAATTATTCGCTGTGGTTTTTGGCTGAAGTAGCCATTGCGGCCTGCGACCTTGCGGAAGTAATAGGCATGGCAATTGGCCTTAATCTTTTATTCGGACTGCCTTTGATATGGGGTGTTTCTGTAGCTATTTTAGATACATTACTCATTCTTTACCTGCAACGGAAAGGAATGCGTTACATTGAAACACTCATCTTTTCATTGGTTGCATTGATAGGCATTTCATTTTTTATTGAATTGCTTTTTGCCAAACCGGCTATTGGCGAGGTGGTCACTGGCTTTATTCCAAAATTTACAGATAATGGTGCTTTGTATATTGCTATTGGTATAATAGGTGCTACAGTAATGCCGCATAATCTTTACCTTCATTCATCTCTTGTGCAAACTCGAAGAAGCAAAAAAGATGATGCCGGTATTCGCAGTGCGCTGAAATTTAATTTTATTGATTCTTCTATTGCTTTGAATCTTGCATTTTTTGTAAATGCATCTATTCTCATTCTTGCAGCGGCTGTGTTTTTTAAAAATGGATATAATAATGTAGCTGAAATACAGGATGCGCACGGCTTGTTGGCCCCGCTACTTGGCAAAAAAATGGCGCCTATATTATTCGCCGTAGCCCTAATAGCATCAGGGCAAAGTTCAACCATTACCGGTACACTTGCCGGGCAAATTGTAATGGAAGGATACCTTGATTTGCGTATTGCACCCTGGTTGCGAAGATTAATAACCAGGCTTATGGCTATTATCCCTACACTTTTAGTTATTCATTTTTTTGGCGATGGTAAAGTGGGTGATTTGCTAATTTTATCGCAAGTAATATTGAGCTTGCAACTTGGTTTTGCGGTGGTGCCGCTTATTCATTTTGTAAGCGATAAAGATAAAATGGGCAAGTTTGCTATATCTAATACAACCAAATTTTTTGCGTGGCTTTCGGCAATCATTATACTTTCTTTAAACATTAAACTGGTGATTGAAACCCTTACAGAATGGCAGCAACAACTTACCGGGCACCAATGGATATTCAATTTCATTATCCTACCTGTGGTAATACTTGCTGTGGCATTATTCATTTATATATTATGGTGTGCATTGTTTGGAAAGGCCTATATGAAGCGACGCGAAGCAAAGGTGCCACACGGAAAGGCTGAAGATATTCCGTTGATACAAAAAAAGAATTATAGCCGGATAGCAATATGTGTAGATTTTTCGAACAGCGATATAAGGGCTATTACGGAGGGAGTGGCGACTGGAGAAAAGACATCGGAAATTTATTTAATACATATTGTTGAAACTGCCGGTGCGCGTACAATGGGTGAAGAGATACAGGACTACGAAACGCACGAAGACTGGAAACAACTGCGTTTGTACGGCAACAAGCTACGAGAACAAGGTTATCATGTGCATGAAAAGCTTGGTTTCGGGGACCCTAAACGAGAAATACCCCAACTAGCGGAAAAAGTAAATGCTGAGTTGCTGGTAATAGGCAAGCACGGCCATAGAGGAATTAAGGATATTATTTTTGGAGAGACTATTGCTGAAGTAAGGCATAGGGCGAAATGTCCTGTGCTGGTTGTGTAATTCTTGCCGCTTTATACTAAAAGCACATTTCGAATTAGCGTTTTCGCTCCAATTGTCGATTTTAGCAGCATGAAATCCATTTTTAAAGTAGGGGATACTAAAGTTTTTGAGCGCTTAGTTCGTCTAGAAGACACGGCAGCGTTTGAAGCCGGAGCAGTGCACCCGGTATATGCTACCTTTGCGCTTGCGCGAGATGCTGAATGGTGCAGTCGCCTGTTTGTGTTGGAAATTAAAGAGGCAAATGAAGAGGGTATAGGCACTTTTATAAATGTAAAGCATCTTTCACCTGCTTTTACGGGCGATAATGTTTTATTTGCAGCCCAAATTGATGAACTGAAAGGCAATGAAGTGAATTGTTCATTTACTGCTAAAGTAGGCGAACGTTTAATTGCAGAAGGAAGAACCGGACAGAAGATTTTGACAAAAGAGAAGATTGAAAAGTTATTTGGAAAATAGTTTGTGTAATCATGTTATCGCAAGAGAAGATAAATATTAAAAATAAAAAGGCCGGGTTTGAATACGAGATATTAGATCGTTTCGAAGCAGGTATGATGTTAACCGGTACCGAAATAAAATCAATTCGTGAAGGTGGCGGCAGCATTAACGAAGCATTTTGTATGATGCGCGACGGAGAACTTTTTGTAAAGAACCTGAATATCCCAGAATACTCGCATGGCACTTACGCCAATCATGATCCTGTGCGCTTGCGCAAGCTATTGTTGAGAAAAAAGGAATTAAAGAAAATTGATGCCCGCATTCGCGAGAAGGGTTTAACTATTGTTCCTATCCGTTTGTTTATTAGCGACCGAGGCTATGCAAAATTGGAAGTGGGTATAGGCAAGGGTAAAAAGAGTTTCGACAAACGCGAAAGCCTAAAGCAAAAGGAAAATAAGCGCGAGTTAGACAGGGTGATGAAAAAATACAAATAAGTTTCTCTAAAAAACTTTCCCCTTCAGCATAGGCACAAAGGCAAACTTCCCAAATACTTCCTCACTGTATTGACCTTCGGCTTGTTTGGTAATGCGCACCATATCGCAGGCGGCTTCATTGCCGAAAGGAAGAACTAATTTCCCCCCTATAGCCAATTGCTGTAGTAATTTTTTGGGAAGCTCAGGTACCGCTGCTGTAACAATAATCTTGTCGTAAGGCGCAAACGAGGGCATGCCTTCAAAACCATCACCAAAAAAACATTTTATGTTGGCATAACCTAGCTCCTGTAGTAATTCCTTTGTGCGTTCATACAGTTTTTTGTGCCTTTCAATGGTAAAAATTTTGGCGCCTAATGTGGCAAGCACGGCTGCCTGGTAACCGCTGCCTGTACCTATTTCCAATATTTTTTCTTTGGGCTGTACCTGCAATAATTCACTTTGGTATGCAACAGTAAAAGGCTGCGATATAGTTTGCCCCTCACCAATAGGGAAAGCCTTATCCTCATAAGCGTGGGTTTCATAAAATACGGTGTCATTTCCAAAAAAAAGATGGCGGGGAACAGCCTCAATAGAGTTCAATACGTTTTTATCAGTTATGCCTTTATCGTGCAATTTTACTGCTAACTCTTTTCGTAGTCCTTTGTGTCTGTATGTATCTACCTGGTTCATTAACGCAAATCAAATGCTAAATTAATGATTAACGGGCTTTCTTTTTCACAAATCCAGAACAGAGTTGCAGGATTTAGACACATGGCTTAATATTTTAACTATGGCTATGAGTTTTGCATCAAATATGTAATTATTTGGGCCCCATTTACGCCGAATCTTTTATTTTCGTTTACCCTCAACATAACATGAAAAAAAATCTTCCATTTTATATTCCAGCTTGCATATTTCTTGTTTTGCCTTTTTTATCTTTTTCTCAAGCCAATACTGAAACGGGTTGGCAGCAAAAGGTTGATTATAAAATTGAGGTTACACTAAAGGATACTTTGCATGAGTTGACAGCGTTCATTTCAATGGATTATAAAAACAACTCACCAGATACACTGAGTTTTATTTATTTCCATTTGTGGCCTAATGCTTATAAAGATTTATATCATCCGTTAACCCAGCAATTGCTTAAAAGCAACAAACTGGCATTTTGGTACAGCAAACCTGGTCAGCGCGGATTTATTGATAAAATTGATTTTAAATTAAATGCCGAGGTATGCAAATGGCAATTTGATTCGCTGGATGATGAAATATGTAAAGTGATTCTTAATATCCCTTTAAGGCCGGGTGAAAGTGTACGTATCTCAACTCCCTTTCATGTAAAGATTCCGGAAAATTTTTCGAGAATGTGTCATGTAGGGCAATCGTATCAAATTACACAGTGGTATCCTAAGCCTGCAGTATACGATCGGTATGGATGGCATACTTTTCCTTATCTTGACCAAGGCGAGTTTTATTCCGAGTTTGGCTCGTTTGATGTAAGTATTACGCTGCCGAAAAATTATGTTGTAGGCGCCACCGGTGATTTACAGGACACTGGTGAGATAAGTTGGATGAATCAAAAGGCAGCAGAAGGAAAAGCTATGACGGTTTGGTATAATGCCGGAGATATGAAATTTCCTGCTTCATCTATTGATATGAAAACTTTGCACTACCATCAAACCAATATTCATGATTTTGGATGGTTTGCGGATAAACGCTACCATGTTTTAAAAGGAGAAGTTGAGTTGCCATACACAAAGAGAAAGGTTACTACATGGGCGTTGTTTACCAACAACCAGGCTAAGTATTGGTCTAAATCTTTAGAATATATTGCAGATGCTACTCAATATTACAGCTTGTGGGTTGGCGAATATCCTTACAACCATGTTACCGCGGTTGATGGCACCATAAGCGCCGGTAGCGGTATGGAGTATCCAAATGTTACAGTAATAGGCGAGGAGAAAAGTGCGTTTGAATTAGATGATGTAATTACCCATGAAGTAGGACACAATTGGTTTTACGGCATACTGGGTAGTAACGAGCGCGACCATGCCTGGATGGATGAAGGTATAAATTCATATTATGAATATAGGTATATAAGAAAGAAATACCCCAATGAGGGCATGTTGAATTTAGCTCAGCCTATAGAGAAATTTTTGGACATTGAGCAGTATAAGCATAAGTACGAAATGGATTTGGCCTATCAGTTTGTAGCACGCGAAGGCCAGGAAGAGCCAATTGAATTAACCTCATCAAAATTTACCACGCTCAATTACGGTATTAGCGTTTATGGCAAAAGCATGCTTATTTTCGATTACCTTGAAGCTTACCTGGGCACCGAAGTTTTTGACAAGGTGATGAAGAAATATTTTGAAACCTGGAAATTTAAACACCCGCAGCCAGAAGATTTGCGTAAGATTTTTGAAGCCGAAACAGGAAAAAATCTCTCTTGGTTTTTTGATGAATTGTTGAAGACTACCAAAAAACTTGATTATAAGATTGCTAACGTCACCAAAAGCAAAAACAATGAAGTGCCTGATAGCCTGTATATAAAAGTAGTAAACGTAACGGGACTTGCATCTCCCGTAACTATTTCGCTGATGAGGAAGGATTCGATTGTTTATACAACATGGGTTGATGGATTTAGCGGAAGTAAAATAGTGGCACTGCCGCAAAGAGGTGCCGATAAAGTAAAAATAGACCCGCAACTTTTAATGCCGGAAGTGAATCGAAAAAACAATACGTATAAGTTAAATAAAGTTGCACATAAGTTTGAACGATTGAAGTTGCAATTCGTGGCAGCAGCCGAAAACCAAGATAAAACACAAATTTTTATGGCACCGTATTTAGCTTGGAATAATTATGATAAAACACAGGTGGGCCTTGTCTTTTACAGTCCGTTTTTCCCTAGCAGGAAATTTAATTACCTGTTAGTTTCGGCATTTGGCACCGGTTCGAAGCAATTTATTGGCACCGGTAAGGTGAATTACAATTTCTACCCTGGCAGTGTACGCCGAATAACTGTAGGCGTTAAAGCTAAGCGTTTCAGCTATTTGCTTTTCCCCAAAGACCTTACCTTTAATAAAATCGAGCCTTACCTTACTTTCGATTTTAAAAAGAAAAATGCTATAAGCGATTATACCCAAAAGCTTACACTGCGTAGCGTATGGGTATGGCAGCAATGGATAAACCCTATAGATACAGGTGATTTTAATAACAACATCAAAACATGGCAGCATTATTATGTAAACGAAGCCCACTATACTTTAGAGCGAAACTCAACACTGCACCCGTTTGATATAAACCTTGTGTTGCGGCAGGGCAGTGATTTTGTATGTGCATGGGCTGATGCGCATTTTAAAATAAGTTATAAGCAAAAAAATCAGGGCCTTTTTATACGCGTGTTTGCGGGTGGCTTCCCTATGTATAATAAGGCAAGTTCAGATATATCGGCACCATTGCCCTTGCTTAATCTTAGTAATAGCACTTATAGCAACTACACATACTGGTTTCAAAAAGATTATATGTATGATGAGAATTTTATTGACCGCAATGGCCGAAGTAATTTTTTAGGTAGGCAAATAGGTACTGGTGGGGGAGGGTTTTATTCTATAACTAATGTGGGCGCTACCAACAAGTTTCTTACTGCGGTTAATGTATCTTCCTCTATCTACAGATTTATTCCTGTTCGTCCGTTTGCTTCGCTCGGGTTGGTGGTTGATAACACTAACAAAGCATCTGTAGCGGCTGAGTTTGGGATTTCAACTATTGTTGTTAAAGATGTGTTTGAAATTCATTTGCCTTTATTAACAACAAAAAATATAAGCAACAATCAGGATTTAATGGGTATTGGTAAGTGGTATCAAAAATTCAGTTTTACTTTAGAGCTTAAATTTCCGAAAATAAATAGTGTTCTAAAGCAGCTTACGGGAACATAGAAAGTGTTTTAATTTTGAGGTAATATTTATTATTTAAAATAAAGTTTATGAAAGATATTTTGAAGCAACTTGGAATTTCCGAAATCAATGCAGGTGTATCTACCGGCACTAAGTGGATAAAAAGTAAAGGTGAAGTGATTGAAAGCTATTCGCCAGTTGATGGAAAGCATATTGCATCCATGTCAACTGCTACACCTAAAGAATATGCGGAAGTGATAAAAACGGCTCAGGAAGCCTTTAAGGTTTGGAGGAATATTCCGGCACCAAAACGCGGCGAAATTGTGCGCCAAATAGGAGATGAGCTGCGGAAGAACAAAGAAACCCTCGGCAAATTGGTTTCGTACGAAATGGGAAAGAGCCTGCAAGAAGGCTGGGGCGAGGTACAGGAAATGATTGACATTTGCGATTTTGCAGTTGGCCTTTCACGTCAGTTATATGGGCTTACCATACATAGTGAGAGAGCAAAGCACCGGATGTACGAACAATGGCACCCGCTAGGTATAGTTGGTATTATTTCGGCATTTAATTTTCCGGTAGCTGTTTGGAGCTGGAATGCTATGTTGGCTTGGGTGTGTGGTGATGTTTGTATTTGGAAGCCTTCAGAAAAGACTCCGCTTTGTGCTATTGCCTGCCAAAATATAGTTGCCAAAGTTTTTAAGAAAAATGATTTGCCTGAAGGTATTTCAAATATTGTAGCCGGTGATTATAGGGTAGGGGAGTTGCTTACTAAGGATAAGAATGTTGCGCTTGTTTCGGCTACCGGTTCAATACGAATGGGGAAAAAAGTTGGCGAAGCAGTAGGTTCCCGCTTGGGAAAAAGCCTTTTGGAGCTTGGCGGTAACAATGCTATTATAATAACACCCGAAGCTGATCTTAAAATTGCGATGGTTGCCGTGGTATTTGGCGCGGTGGGAACCGCAGGCCAGCGCTGCACCAGCACCCGCAGGCTTATTATTCATGAATCACGATATGAAGACGTAAAGAAGCGCTTAAAAGCAGCGTATCATCAATTAAAAATTGGCGACCCCTTAAATCAAAAAAATCATGTGGGCCCACTTATAGATAAACTTGCAGTTAAAGCATATGAAGATGCCATTGCACAAGCAAAAAAAGAAGGAGGAAAGGTTTTAGTTGAAGGCTGTGTGTTGAAAGGCAAGGGTTATGAAAGCGGTTGTTATGTAAAGCCATGCATTATTGAAGCTAAAAATACAATGACTATTGTGCAGCACGAAACTTTTGCACCCATCCTTTACATCATGCCATATAAAACATTGGATGATGCACTTACTATGCAGAATGGTGTGGTGCAAGGGCTTTCTTCATCTATTATGACAACAAATCTTCGCGAAGCAGAATTATTCCTTTCAGCAAATGGTAGTGATTGCGGTATTGCCAATGTAAACATAGGCACAAGTGGCGCTGAAATAGGCGGCGCTTTTGGTGGCGAAAAAGAAACTGGTGGCGGGCGCGAAAGCGGTAGCGATGCATGGAAGGCTTATATGCGCAGGCAAACAAATACTATTAATTACGGAGCAGATCTTCCACTTGCACAGGGAATCAAATTTGAATTTTAAAAGATTGAAAAAATAAATATGACATAAATATTACAATTAAAATTCTTGTATCGGGTTTATGCGAAATACCTTTAGGTGGTAAAGAAATAGCGGAAGAGAAATTGCTAACCTAAAAAATACTAAGCATGAAAACGAAATTTTTACTTCTGTACATAGGGCTCGCTTTCACCCTTTCAATGAAAGCAAATACTACTCTAAACGTTCAAGACCCGCAGCACACCTGGAATTATTATCGCGGAAAAATCGATTCGGCTATTTTAGCAATACAGCCCAAAAGCGCTTATTTTCAATGTGATTTATATCTTACTTTTTCAGCCCCTGCTAATACCAACTCATATTATTATTACAGCGATACGTTTGAGGTGCAGCTTTTTTTTGATCTTCCTCAAGGCTCTATTGTTCACGATTCATGGCTGTGGATAGGGAGTAATATTGTACGGGCGGATATAATTGACCGCGACCGCGCTAACTTGATATACGAAGGAATTGTAAACAGGCGACACGATCCTTCTATACTATATAAAAACTCTCAAACGCAATACGAATTGCGGGTATTCCCATTGCCACTTAGCCAAAAACGCAAAGTAAAAATTACATATTTAGTTCCTGCAGGTTGGGGCTTAAACTCAGTGCAAATTCCTTTGCCGTTAAACATTCTTAAGGCTTCAGGCCAAACCCCTTTCTTTCAAATCCGCGCCTATACAGATTCGGTTTGGAAAAATCCTAAAGTGGCCGAACTTCCGAATATAGCTTTTCAAACCAATGCAGGAAATACTTATAAAACTGCTGTGGTGCCTTCGGCGGGTATTATTAATAACACAAGTCTTAATTTTTCAATGCCATCGCCAATGCAAAATGGGGTTTTTGTTGGGCAGTTTCCAACCAGTGCTACAGACGGATACTACCAACTGGTAATGTTGCCTTCGCAGGCGCTGAAAATAAGTACAAGCAAAAAGGCCGCACTGCTTTTTGATTATGAACCCAGTAAAAGTGTTACAAGCACCAGCGATATTCTCACTTCCGCAAAACAAATGTTGCATTCTTATTTTGCTCCATCAGATTCTTTTAATCTTATTTTTTCTCAGCTCAATATTTATCGTGCAAGCAATAAATGGCTTCCGTGCGACTCCGCAACTATTGAATATACTTTTAGTCATTTAGAAGGTGGGGACCCTTTTTCTGATTATAGCAGTTTGCCCACCTTGATAGGTAATGGAATTGACTTTTTGAAAGAGCAAGGAAATTCCGGCGAGCTTATCCTGATAGCTAATTCAGACAATGTGGGAACCCCCACCATTGCCAACGAGCTTATTACAGATATTCAAAACTTGATGAGCCCGCAGCAATTTCCGATACATATTCTTGATTACACAGACCAGAACTATTCTTATAATTATTCGGGCAATACTTATTATTTAGGCAATGATTACTTTTATTCAAATCTTTCAATACTTACAGGTGGAAATTACCAGCGGGTGTTGGTGCCTTATAATACATATTACAACTACTATTATTATAATGTGCGCCCTATTGGCGATGCTATGAATGCGCTGTTCGAAACCCTAGACGGTAGAATAAACAGTTTTGATGCATATACGAAAATGGAAAACGGGTTCTGTTATGGCAGATACAACTCAGAAAACGCGGGATTTGCTTACGTAAATAAAAGTTTTATTCAATTAGGCAGGTACCATGGTAATATGCCCATGAAGGTTGATGTAACCGGAACTTTTGGAGGATTACCCTTTTCGCAAACATTTAATATGAACAATATTTACACTGGCGATGAGGCTACAAAAACCATGTGGATAGGTAATTACATAGCAGCTGTGGAAATTTCTGACCCGGATAACCCCTCTGTTGCAGATGTGGTTGACAGCAGTATATCTAATCGCGTACTTTCATTATATACTGCCTTTTTAGCAGTGGAGCCGGTTGATACTACTGGTTATTGCGCTACTTGCCAAAATAACAGTAGTACTGATAATAATGGAAACAACACCACCGGCATAAATAGTATAGTCCAAGATTCGCTTTCGCTCATTGCATATCCTAACCCTTTTGCAAGAGAAACGAAAATTTCTATTCAACTTGGCTCAACAACCGAAGCCACCTCATTGCAGATATTTGACGTGTTAGGACGCATGGTTAAAACAATTTCGCTGCGGGGAAGTGGCAATGAGCCGAGTTATACCTGGAGTGGTGATGATGATAAGGAAGAAATCGTTTCGTCAGGAATTTATATGATAGTGCTTACAACACCTAACGGAAGACATACAATGAAAGTGATAAAAGAGTAAATATTTTTAATAGCAAGGCTTCCTAAGTATTTGCGGTAAGCAAAACATGGAGGCGTTGCTATTTTTTTAATAATTTATTTAGACATAAACTCATTCATCATAGCTTCGCTTATACCGGTGTTTGAAAAGCCGCCATCATGAAAAAGATTTTGCATGGTTACGAACCGGGTAAGGTCGCTGAAGAGGGCGATGCAGTAATCAGCACAACTTTCTGCAGATGCATTACCCAGTGGGCTTATTTTATCCGCAAAGTTGAAAAATGAATCAAACCCTTTAATGCCTGAGCCTGCGGTAGTCATTGTTGGCGATTGAGAAATAGAATTAATACGAACCTTTTTCTGCGTACCATAATAATAGCCGAATGAACGTACAATAGATTCAAGCGTTGCCTTAGCATCTGCCATATCTCCATAACCGGGGAACGCCCTTTGTGCAGCTATATAACTAAGTGCCAATACTGAGCCCCATTCGTTCATGGCTTCCTGTTTCATGCACGTTTGTAAAAGCTTATGTAACGAAAGCGCGGAAATATCGAGGGTTTTTTGGTACCATTCGTAGTTGAGGTCAGTATATACCTTACCCTTTCTCACATTAGGCGACATACCTATAGAATGCAGCACAAAATCAAGCTTGCCACCTAAGTGGGCAGTTGATTCTGCCACTAATTTTGCTAAATCTTCTGTTACGGTAGCATCAGCAGGTATTACAATAGTGCCACATTTTTCGGCCAGCTTATTAATTTCGCCCATACGCATAGCTATAGGCGCATTGGTTAAAACAAATTTTCCGCCCTGCTCATGAGCCTTTAACGCTACTTTCCATGCAATTGAGTTTTCATCTAAGGCACCGAATATAATGCCGCGTTTTCCATTAAGTAAATTGTTTGACATAGTTGATTTTTGAGATTAAGATGGGAGCCAAAATAGGAATTATCCGAATTAGATATTAATTTTTATGCCAACTACTTGGCGAAAATCAAAAACAAGATATATTTGCAGTCCATTTTAAACCAAGGATCGGTAGTTCAGTTGGTTAGAATGCCGCCCTGTCACGGCGGAGGTCGCGGGTTCGAGTCCCGTCCGGTCCGCAGTTTATGCAAAAACGCCTTGATTTTCAAGGCGTTTTGTGTTATTAATGACCACCGTTAACGGTTCGTTGTGTTTCGTTAGTTAAATTTGCCCCTTATATTTCGGGTCAAAATCTACCATCCATTCAATACCATATTTATCTCTAAACATTCCAAAATAAGAGCCCCAGGGGCTGTCTCCTATAGGCATCTCAATTTGTCCGCCTATCGAAAGACTGTTAAATAATTTGTCTGCTTCTTCTTTGCTTTCCGCACTTATTGAAATTTTACTTCTGTTTTCGTTTTCATTTGTCCGTCCCATACTTTCTGGAACGTCATTTGCCATTAAAACATTTTTTCCAATAGGTAAAGCAATGTGCATTATTTTATTTGCCTCATTTTCTGGTACCGTAAATTCAGGACTTGATAGATCTTTGAAACGCATAATTTTTGCGAACTCTCCGCCAAAAACTGATTTGTAAAATGTAAATGCTTCTTCGGCATTTCCGTTGAAGTTAATGTAAGGATTGATTTGTGCCATTTTATTATTATTTAATGATGTTGAATTTAAAGCTTTTTTCAATTTTCTCAGTCGGTGAGTGTCGCCCGTTGCAGCCCGATAAAATCAAAATCGTTGTGGTTATTAAAATTATTAGCCCCGTCATTAATCAAAGGTAAAATTTTGCACATACAGGCCCATTTTCATCATACACATTTTGTCCTCTGTTTGCCTGTCAAAATTATGAGCTACCAGTTTTATATTTTCACCGCATGTTATAACTCAAGCATAAACAAACTTTAGCTTTAACAAATAAAGCCAACACCAATGACTAAATATTATCTCCACCACCCAATATATTCTATGCTGTTAGTTTTTATTTTTTTTACTTCATGCAATGCGCAAAACAAAGTTCAACCGCAGCAAATTGTAAGTAAACCAAAAGCAATCACAGGCGAACAACCAAAAATTGTAAAAACCCAAGGCACAGATCAATATTCCAATGTTCATTGCGCGCTACAAGATAAAGTCGGGAATTTTTGGTTCGGTACTACCGGGGAAGGAGTTTACCGCTACGATGGGAAGTCCTTCATCAATTTTACAAAGAAAGATGGCCTTAGCAGTAATTATGTTTATTCTGTTTTAGAAGATAAAGCGGGAAGCATTTGGTTCGGTACTAAAGCTGGCCTCTGTCGTTATGATGGAAAAGCAATCACCGGTGTTTCAATTTCTGTTGCTAATAGGGTCAATTCTCCAGGCGTTTGGTGCATGCTACAGGATAAAACGGGAGAGCTTTGGTTCTGCACCGGTGATGGCGTCTTTCTTTACAATGGAAAATCCTTTACTCGTTTTTTAGATAATAACGGAATAATAAATAAAGATGGTCTGAATCTTAAACAGGTTTCATCTATGATGGAAGATAAAACCGGAAACATTTGGTTCACCACTTGGTTTGAGGGTGTGTGCCGTTACGATGGTAAATCCATAATCAGTTTTAAACCGAATGGTGAGGTATGGTTTGCTACTATTTTCGAAGATAAATCAGGAAGCATTTGGATAGGTAGAAGAAGCAATGGTGTATGTCGTTACAATGGGAAAACTTTTACCAATTCTTTTACTAGTACAGAAACCTTTAATTCATGCTGTGTGCAGGCTATTGCAGAAGATAAATGGGGAAATATTTGGTTCGGCACAGAGTTTAGCAATTTAGGTACGAGAGAGAATTTTGGAGGGGTGTGGTGTTACAATCCTCCAACTTCATTAACACCAAGTATAAATACCTTTTCCAATTTTACGATGAAGGACGGACTTAGTAATAATGGTGTTTTTTGCATTTTACAAGATAAGTCTGGAAATCTTTGGTTTGGTACCCGGGGCATGGGTTTGTGCCGGTACGATGGAAAAGCCTTTACCAGTTTTTCGGAATAGGAAGAAGCCTATGATGTAATTCTTCTACTAGCAAAAAAACCTGGATTTATAATAGACATTTTTGGCCTATCCCTTCCTCAAATACTTAGTCAGTATAACTATAGTTTGTCCTTCAATTTTGCCCTCTATCTGTTCAAAATTATCGGCTACCAGTTTTATTCCTTTTACTACCGTGCCCAGTTTGGCATTTAACGAAGAGCCTTTTACGTCGAGGGTTTTGGTTAGCACTACATTGTCGCCATCTTGTAAAATGTTTCCATTGCTATCTCTATGTAGTTCTACTTCGTTGCTGTTTTCATGGTCGCCGGTTGCTTTGGCCCAAGCTAAGGTTGGTTCATCAAAAAAAAGCATATCAATGGCTTCGGTTGCCCAACTTTCGTTTCTAAGCCGGTTCAACATGCGCCAGCTTACTACTTGCACTGCCGGAACTTCGCTCCACATACTGTCTTTTAAGCAACTCCAATGATTGCTATCCAATTCTTCTTTTTTAGTTAACTGCAAGTTGCATTTTTCGCATACTAATATGCTATCTTCTTCTCTTTGCTCAGAATGGGGCGGCACCTCGTATACCATCAGCTTATTTTCTGATTTACACAATTCGCACTGATTACTGGCGCGCGCTCTCAAAACATTTTCTACACTCATATTGTATATTTTTGGGCACCGAAAGTATAAATATTTCACAGTTTAGATCAATGAGTTTCCTCATATAAAAAGACTCTTCTTATTCTCTGCAAGCTTAAGGGCATTGAGAGCCAATATTATTTGTATTAGGGCGTACAAGTGTTGGGGGCGCCGCGATTTGAAGAGAGGCGGCAGAAATTTTTTTTGAAAATATTTTGAGTAACCCAAAAGTTACCTATGTTTGTGTAACCTAAAAGTTACCTATTATGCGAAAAGAGATAAAGAAAACATGGCAGTTCAGTCAATCGCCACAGGAAGTTTGGGAATATTTGACCAGACCAGAACTATTGGAACAATGGCTGATGAAAACAAATTTTCAGCCCATCGTAGGGTATAAATTTTACTTCATCGGCAATTGCGATGATTCGGGCAAAGCAGCTGCACAATGCGAAGTGTTGGAAATAAAACCATATACACAGCTTTCGTATTCTTGGCAAGCCAATTCTGTTTACGACAGTATGCCCTTTAACTCGAAAGTAGTGTGGACACTTATTCCGAAAGAAAATGGAACAGAATTGCAATTAGTGCATACTGGCTTTACCGGGCTAGATGATGTTATTGCCCACAATGATGGTTGGACAAGGATAGGAAACAATATTGCTGCATTTTTCAATACCGTTAAACAATGACCACTCAAACGCTAGATGCATTCCAGGTTATTGCCGACCCTAGCCGCCGGCAAATGATGCAACTTCTTTCGAAGGACAGCATGACAATAAATGCCTTGGCTGAAAACTTTGACATGAGCAGACCTGCCGTTTCGAAACATATAAGAATAATGTACAATGCGGGTTTTATATCCATTAAAGATATTGGCCGCGAACGCTATTGTACTTTAAAGCAAGATGGCTTTAACGAGTTGCAGGACTTTATCAACTACTTCGACAAATTCTGGGAAAACAAACTCAAAAAATTAGAAAATCTTTTGAATAATAAAGCGAAAGCGAAATAATCATCAACAATTAAAACAATCAGAATGGAAACCAAAAACAGTTTCAATTGCAGCATTTCTGCAAGCATTAACGCGGCTGAGGCCATCAAAAAAATTAGTAACGTAAACGATTGGTGGGGAATAGGTTTTAGCGGAAGCGCCGAAAAACAGGGCGATAAGTTTATCGTAAAGATGGGAGGGGAGTCCTTCTTTAACTTTACTGTGGCAGAATTAATTCCCGGTAAAAAAATTGTATGGTTAGTTACAGATTGCAATATGCCCTGGTATACAGATAAAAAGGAATGGACGAATACAAAAATAATCTTCGAGCTCTCTGAAAATAATGGAATAACCACAGTGAACTTTATGCATGAAGGCCTAACGCCCGAAGTGGAATGCTACAAAGATTGTGAGCCCGGCTGGACCCATTGGATTAAAACAAGTTTGGTTTCCTATTTTACTACGGGCAAAGGTGTTTTCCGTGAGCCGTCGATTTAAAACTTGTTTCGTGATATGGTGATTAAGCAACTACTATTTAATTTTATTAATAACACTAAATTTTATAATATGAAAAAGCAAGAAGACTTCACCTATAGCCTTACAGTAAAGGCTCCGGCAAAAGAAACTATGGAAAAAATTAGCCAGGTTAGTTTGTGATGGGCAAAAAATGTTAAAGGCCAAGCCAGCAAATTAAATGATGTGTTCACAGTATATTTTGGAGATACCTTTGTAGATTTTGAAATTTCGGAAGCTATACCCGACAAAAAAATTACCTGGCTGGTAACCGATTGCAATCTTGGCTGGATAAAAGATAAGAAGGAGTGGAAAAACACTGAAGTAATATGGTCGGTAACTGAGAAGGACGGAAAAACCCAGATTGATTTTATGCATAAGGGTATGACCCCTGAAAGCGAATGTTATGAAACCTGCAAACCCGGATGGACGCACCACATTAAAGATAGCCTGCTAAAACTGATTGACGAGGGTAAGGGTTACCCCGAATAATTAATAATTAGCAATTGGTTATTTATTTAAAAAATTATAATCAAATTGCTCATTGCTATTATATTCGGGTATGAATAAAGATTTATTTGCGCCGGTACTCGAAAATCATAAACCCGCACACCCGCTTATTTACTTTTTTCTGATATTGCCTTTTGGGGTTACCGGCGGCTATGTTACGGTTACGTTTGCGTATCTTTTTTCAAAAGCCGGTATATCGGTCGAGGCTATTGCTGCGCTGATAGCTGCAAGCCTTTTGCCACAGGTTATAAAATTTTTATGGGCGCCTTTGGTTGATGCTACCCTTTCTTTAAAAAAGTGGTACATACTATCGGGCATTATCACGGCAGCCGGTATTTTGGCTACGTGCCTTCTTCCGGTTAAGGCATCAAGCCTTCCGCTTTTAACTATTATAGTAATTGTTTTTAGTGTATCGGCTTCATTTTTGGGCATTGCAGTAAATGGCCTTGCAGCGCACGATACACCCGATGAAATGAAAGGCAGGGTAAGCGGTTATCTACAGGCGGGCAACCTTGGCGGCGGCGGGCTTGGCGGTGGTGCGGGCTTATGGTTAGCACAGCATGTATCGCACATTTGGATGCCTGCTGCAGTACTTGCCGGTGCGTGCGCGCTTTGCTGTATCGCATTATTTTTTGTAAAAGGGCACCCTTCAACAGTACAGGCTGAAAGCGTTTCTAAAACTTTAGAAAATCTGTTTAAAGATATTTGGCTTACGCTTAAAACACGGTTGGGCGTAATGGCTATGATCCTCTGTTTTCTTCCATTAGGCACCGGCGCTGCATCTAATTTGTGGGCTGCAGTAGCTGGCGATTGGCAGGCAAGCGCCAATACCGTGGCTTTGGTTACCGGTATAGTTAGCGCCATTATTACCGCCGCAGGTTGTTTGCTGGGCGGTTGGATATGCGATAAGGGCAACCGGCAAATTGCATATGTAGTTTTTGGATTAATGCAGGCCGTTTGCGCAGTAGCTATGGCTTATGTACCACATACCGAAATAATGTATATCATCTGGACCTCGCTATACGCATTCTCGCTGGGCTTGGCTTATGCCGGTTTTAGCGCTTTTGTTTTCGAAGCAATTGGCAAAGGTGCAGCAGCAACAAAATTTACGGTTTATGCTTCGCTCTCCAATGCCCCTATTTATTATATGACTATAGTTGATGGGTGGGCATACACCCGTTACGGCCCAACGGGTATGTTAAATATTGAAGCAGCTTTTGAGGTGCTTGGCATAGTTTTATTTTTGGCATTATTGAAATATGCTAACCGCGAAAAGATGGCATTGGTTTAATTAGTAAAGTGTAATACTGAATACCGGTGTAGAAACACCGGGCAATGGTTTTTTAAAAAGTTTAATAAAATTGACAAGATATATATGGAAAAAGCTGCAGGATTTTTAGCGCCGGTGTTGATTTACTTTTACATTTTTATTTTAAATGCAATATTACCCGGCCGTTGGGTGGTGGGCTATGTAACCAAGCCAAACTCATCCGAAAAACTTAAATACCGGTTAAATGGTTTGCTGGTGCTGTTTGCCGTGGTTATTACCTGGGTTTTAATATGCCGGTCGGGCATGTTACCGTGGGACTGGCTTTATATTTACCGGTGGTATGCCTTAGCCGGTGCCATTGTTTTTGGTTTAATTTTTTCATTGGCAATAGTATTGCCCTATCAGCCGGTTAAAAAATCTTTTTTTGCCGATTTTTATTTGGGCCGGATTGAAAATGCACAACTGTGGGGCGGAAGGATAGATGCCAAAATGTGGTTGTATTTAGTTGGCGCGGTATTGCTACAGATCAATGCCCTAAGTTATGCAGCGCATCATTATTTGCTGTATGGTATGGAAACCTCCAGGGGCATTTTTTTATGCGCAGCACTGCTAACTTTTTTTATTGTTGATTATCTCACTTTCGAAGAAGTGCATCTTTATACTTACGATATATTTGCCGAGCGGGTGGGTTTTAAATTAGGTTGGGGGTGTATAGCGTTTTACCCTTTTTTCTATGCCATCGCCTTATGGTCAACCGCCGATTTGCCTGGCGCAAATGCACCCGGTTACTTATTGTTGATTTATATAGTTATATTCTTTACCGGTTGGGGCTTATCGCGGGGCGCCAACCTGCAAAAATATTTTTTCAAGAAAGATCCGAAGCGTGTTTTTATGGGTATTGCTCCGGCAAGTATTACCGATGGAAACAAAACACTATTGGTAAATGGTTTTTGGGGGCTAAGTAGGCATATTAATTATTTGGGCGAAATATTAATGGCCACCGGTATAATACTTTGTGTGGGCCATCCTCTTTTGATGTGGCCCTGGTTGTATCCTTTATATTACGTGGCCCTGCTTTTTCCCCGCCAGGTTGATGATAATAAACGCTGTGCATTAAAATACGGCGCTTTATGGCAGCAATACATTAAGAAAGTTCCTTATAAAATAATACCCGGTATTTATTAGCAGATAGCTCTATACTCCATAAAATAAAAATGGCGCCTTGCATTGCAAGGCGCCATTTTTAGTAATTCTATTCGGTCAATTACATTTTAACCCATTTAAAATAGGTCATTTGTGGCGGGCCATCTACTCCGCCATCAGTCATTATCTTTTTCAATTCGGGTGAGTTAACTCTGGCTTTCGCTTTGTCCATATCGGTAACAGCAAAAAGCAGAGTAACAGTATTAGGGTCATCTAATCCTCTCGCCATAGCTCTATCTACCAAACCATTTGCAGCGCGTGTTGCCATACCTTCGCCATCATAAGCTTTTAACCAGGTGTCAAAATCTTTTACATGATGTGTAACCATCAGGCGCTCCATTTGAGGTATTTTCGAGGTATCATCACGTAGCACATTCCAATATGATACAGCCGGTGCTGAAGTTACACCTGCCTTTGTCATAGTTTCTTTTAGCGCAGGCGAAGCAGAAAAATCTTTTGCCTTTTGAATGTCGCTGGCGGTAGCAAATACAACCACCATGTTATTGTCATCCAGTCCTCGTCCTACTGATGATTCGGTTAAGCCTGCGGCATTTCTAGCAGCTGTATCGCCATTAAAAGCGGCGTACCAAGTATCAAAATCTTTTACAGTATGCGTAATCAACATAGCTTTGTACGGTGTAAACGCCGGTTTCGCCGGAGTAGGAGCAGTAGCTTCTTCAACCGGTTTTGGCTGGTTGTTGCAGGATACCATGAATAACATGATAAACGCGGAAATAATTGTTGAAATCTGTTTCATACTTTTGTTTGTTTAATTAATGAATGACTTTAAGGTTAATCGCATTTAGTAGGCACTCAATGTAGGATTATTTTATGAAAAGGAATATATTTTTTTAATAACCTGTGTGCAAAGCTAGTTGCCCGTGTAAAGCACGTATATTTGAAGTTGCAGACTTACCGTATATTAGATGAAAGCACATTTTGATCTTATACTTATTTCGCCCGAGGAGGGCCCGAAAGATGAAATAGGAATTGTTTGTCAACTGTTTAGCAACAGCTTGCAGGTTTTTCATTTACGAAAACCGTTATGGGCTAGTGCCGAAATGGAAAGGTTTCTACAAGACCTGCCAAAGGAATTTCATAATAGAATTGTTCTCCATTCACATTTTCAACTTGCTGATATCTTCAAAGTTAAAGGCATTCATTTGAATGAAAACAATAAAAAGTCAATTACTCAATTTGACAAATACACTATCATTTCCGCTTCGTTCCATTCTTTAAATGATTTAAAAGAGAATAGGTTTTCTTACGAGTACATTTTCTTAAGTCCGGTATTTGATAGCATTAGCAAAGCAGGCTACAGTTCAAAATTTGATTTAAAATTATTGGAAACTGAATTGAAGATATTACGACAACAAAATCTATTCTTACCTAAAGTATTTGCGCTTGGCGGAGTAAATGCACAAAATGTTGCATTGGTAAAAGAGGCAGGTTTTTCAGGTGCTGCATTATTAGGTGCCGTTTGGCAAAACGAAAATCCGGTAAATGCTTTTTTAGAAATCCAATCTATTTGCCATGGCCGGTAGTCATTAAAGCTAAATCCCAATCTTTCCAAACCGGTTCATATCCCTGTTGCCGTAACATGGCTGCAATTTCTTTAGGCGAACGTTCATCTGAAACCGAAAACTGTTCCAAAGATTCGGGGTCAACAGCATAACCACCCGGGTTTGTTTTTGAACCGGCACTGATAGAGGTAATACCTAGTTTAATAATATTATTTCTGAATCTTTCACTTTCACGGGTTGAGATAGAGAGTTCTACTTCGCCATTAAAAATGCGATAAGCACAAATAAGCTGTGCTAACTCTTTATCGCGCAATTCCATTTTAGGTAATATAACTCCTTCTGCAGGCCTTAACCTCGGGAAGGAAATAGCGTATTTAGTTTGCCAATAGGTTTTTTCTAAATAGTCTAAGTGTAGAGCTGTAAAAAAGCTATCTACTCTCCAGTCTTCTAAGCCCAATAATACCCCCAAGCCAATTTTATGAACTCCGGCCTTTCCCAACCTATCCGGTGTGTCTAACCGGTAGTAAAAATTAGATTTTTTCCCTTTCGGGTGATGGGTTTTATAATTTTCGTGATGATAGGTTTCCTGATATACCAAAACTGTATTTAAGCCCTCCGCACCTAAAATTTCATATTCATCCTGATTTAAAGGCTGCACTTCAATTGAAATATTAGAAAATTGATCTCTTATTAATCTGATAGCATTTTTCAAATAATCAACACCCACTGTTTGTGTGGCTTCACCGGTAACCAGCAATGCGTGTTCATATCCCCATTCTTTTATAGCAGCAACTTCTTTTAATATTTCTTCGTTAGTTAATGTTTTGCGCTTAATATGATTATTAAAACTAAACCCACAATAGGTGCAAATATTTTGACATTCGTTCGATAGATAAATCGGCACATACATCTGCATCGTTCTGCCAAAACGCTTTAAGGTAAGCTGGTGACTAAGCTGCGACATCTGTTCCAAATAAGGCAGCGCAGCAGGAGAGATGAGCGCTTTAAAATCTTCTAAATCACGATTGTTTTTATTCAATGCATCAATTACATCACGCTCAGTTTTGGCGTAGATGGATGCTTTTACGTCATCCCAATTGTAATTATCAAATAACTCTTTAAACATAATCGTTTACAATTCTCAATCTTCTAAAAATGCGGTTAATGGGCTGCTTGCAACAGCCAGACTTGTTGGCTTTGCCAAGCGAGATTCAAAAGCCATTCTACCTGCTTCAACTGCCATCTTAAATGCCTCGGCCATGCGCACCGGGTTACCGGCTACTGCAATGGCAGTGTTTACAAGCACCGCATCGGCGCCCATTTCCATAGCCTCAGCAGCGTGCGATGGAGCGCCTATGCCGGCATCAACTACTACCGGAACCTTGCTTTGCGCAATAATTATTTCCAAAAAATCTTTTGCTCTCAATCCCTTATTACTGCCAATAGGCGAGCCTAAAGGCATAACCGCTGCTACGCCTACTTCTTCTAACCGCTTACATAGCACCGGGTCGGCATGAATGTATGGCAACACTATAAAGCCCAACTTTACTAATTCTTCTGCAGCCTTCAATGTTTCAACAGGGTCGGGCAAAAGATATTTTGGGTCAGGGTGTATTTCTAATTTCAGCCAATTTGTTTCTAATGCCTCACGCGCCATTTGCGCAGCGAACACAGCTTGTTTGGCATTTCTCACACCGGAAGTATTAGGCAATAAATTAAATTGAGGATGCGCTAAATGTTTTAAAATATCATCATCTATATTTTCAGTATCAACACGTCTTAAGGCCACGGTAACTAATTCAGAACCGCTGGCCAATAAGGCTTCTTCCATTAAAGCAGAAGAGCTGAACTTACCGGTGCCGGTAAATAATCGCGAGATGAAAGTTTTATCTCCTATTTTCAATTTGCTGTTTTGCATAACACAT
Organism: uncultured Bacteroidota bacterium; assembly: GCA_903919075.1. Lineage (GTDB taxonomy): Bacteria > Bacteroidota > Bacteroidia > Chitinophagales > LD1 > Bog-950. The sequence continues at coordinate 82,266 of CAIXGR010000070.1, forward strand.
TATTTTCTATTTTATTAATGAACATCTGCGCAGCGGCCGAAATATCTGTTGATTCACTAATTGCCGAAGAAACGGCTACCCCATAAACTCCACTGGCAAGTAAAGTTTCTATATCGTTTAATTGTATCCCACCAATGGCAATTATCGGAAGTGAAATATTATTCGTTTCACATTCCTTTATCAAATCAATATATCCCTGCAATCCCAATACCGGACTTAACTTCTCTTTGGTTTTAGTAAACCTGAAAGGGCCTAAGCCCATATAATCAACTTTAAGCAAAGCAAGACGTTGAATATCTTCAAATGTATTTGCGGTGCCACCTATAATAAAATTGTTGCCTAACAAATGCCGAGCCTCATCAGGCGGCATATCTTCTTTACCTAAATGAACCCCATCTGCACCAATCAGCTTTGCAAGTTTCACGCTATCATTTACTATCAATTTGGCATTATACTTTTTGCAAATACCTTTTGTACTCTCAGCAATTTTCATCCATTCCTCTTCACCTTTATTTTTAACGCGCAGCTGAATCCACTCAATACCACCTTTACAGGCAGCCTCGGCATGAATAGCATTATCGGTTATATATTGAAGTCTACTGATTTTCATAATGCGTACCTACTAATGATGGGTTGCTGATTAAATAGTTGTAAGTATAATTTTTTGCATTGGCACACGCTTGTATTAAATCTTCACCTTTAGCAAGATTGGCCACAATAGCCGATGACAACACACAACCGGTGCCGCGTTTAGAAAAATTCTCCAATCTTTTCGATTCAAAATAGTGAGTATCCTCCTTCGTAAAAAGCATATCGGTTGAAAGCGCCGTTGTGCTGTGCCCCCCTTTAATTAAAACATTGCAAAACTGCAATAGGTAAATGCCTGCTTCTTCAGTATTCATTCCAGGTGCCAGTATGGCTTGTTCTTCTAAATTGGGAGTTATCAAATACAACTTACTGCAAATCTTCGATAGTAAATTCTTTTCAATTTCAGTATGAAAAACAAATTGTGCACTGGCCTTACATACTGGGTCCCAAATAATCTTTACCAAAGGGTTTTGTTTTATTAACTCATTGATAATTCTATCCAGCAACTCAAAATTTTCTATCAATCCTATTTTTACAAATTCAAAATTTACTTCTTGCTGCAATAGGTTTAACTGGCGTATTATTTCGTCTTTATGAATCCAGTTTGCTTTTTTGAAGGTCCTTACATTTTGCTCAGTATTAGCAGTGCACACTGCCATACCGTGAACACCATTAGCCTGAAAAGTTTTTATATCGGCCAATATACCTGCACATCCGCTGGGGTCGAAACCGGCAATGGTTAAAGCAATAGGGCTATCTGGAATGGAATTCATTTTTATAATTTCATTTTCTTACGAATAAACTTCAGCACCTTTCTCTTTAAACTCTTTCGATTTTTCTTCCATACCTTTTTTAATAGCTTCTTCCGCTTCCAACTTGTCGGAGTAATCGCGCACATCCTGCGTTATTTTCATAGAACAAAAATGTGGGCCGCACATAGAGCAGAAGTGCGCAGTTTTGGCACCCTCAGCCGGTAAAGTTTCATCATGAAAATCCCTTGCAGTATCAGGGTCGAGCGATAAGTTAAATTGGTCTTCCCATCTAAATTCAAAACGTGCTTTGCTTAATACATTATCGCGATACTGTGCACCGGGGTGCCCTTTAGCCAAATCAGCAGCGTGTGCGGCAATTTTATAAGTAATCACTCCATCTTTCACATCTTTTTTATTCGGCAAGCCTAAGTGTTCTTTAGGTGTTACATAGCAAAGCATGGCAGTGCCATACCAACCAATCATTGCTGCACCAATGGCCGAAGTAATATGGTCGTAACCGGGTGCAATATCAGTGGTCAAAGGCCCGAGTGTATAAAACGGCGCTTCGGCACAATGCTTTAATTGCTTCTCCATATTTTCTTTTATCAGGTGCATGGGTACGTGGCCGGGGCCTTCAATCATTACCTGCACATCGTGTTTCCACGCAATTTGTGTTAGCTCGCCCAGCGTTTCCAATTCAGCAAACTGTGCGGCATCGTTGGCATCGGCAATGCAACCAGGGCGCAGGCCATCACCTAATGAAAATGCTACATCATAAGCTTTCATGATTTCGCAAATCTCTTCAAAGTGAGTATACAGAAAACTTTCTTTGTGATGCGACAAACACCATTTAGCCATAATACTGCCGCCACGAGATACAATACCGGTAATACGTTTTGCAGTAAGCGGAATGTAACGAAGCAACACACCGGCGTGAATGGTGAAATAATCAACGCCCTGTTCAGCCTGTTCTATTAAAGTATCTCGAAAAATCTCCCAGGTTAAATCTTCAGCCTTGCCATTTACTTTTTCTAATGCCTGATAAATAGGTACCGTGCCCACTGGTACCGGACAATTGCGAATAATCCACTCGCGCGTTTCGTGAATATTTTTACCGGTCGACAGGTCCATTAAAGTATCTCCTCCCCAACGGCAACTCCATACCGCTTTTTCAACTTCTTCTTCAATGCTGGAGGTAACAGCTGAGTTGCCAATGTTGGTGTTGATTTTCACTAGAAAGTTGCGTCCAATAATCATTGGCTCACTTTCCGGGTGATTAATGTTAGATGGAATAATAGCACGGCCTTTTGCTACTTCATCCCGTACAAATTCAGGTGTAATGTAACTTTGAGGGATATTTGCACCAAAGCTTTCACCGGCATGTTGTTCCAGTAAATTATTTTTGCCCGCCTGATTTCTCAATTCATCTAAACGTTGATTTTCGCGAATAGCTATGTACTCCATTTCAGGAGTAATAATGCCCTGTTTAGCATAGTGCATTTGCGAAACATTTTTGCCCGGCTTAGCTTTCAACGGAGTTTTCAAATGCTCGAAACGCAAATGGTCTAACGATTTATCTGCTAAACGCTGACGCCCATATTCCGAAGCATAATCTTTTTCCTGTTCTACATCGCCTCTCTTTAAAATCCACTCTTCACGCAAGCGCGGAAGTCCTTGTTTCAAATCAATTTTATAGTTTGAATCTGTATATGGCCCGCTGGTGTCATAAACAGTAATCGAAGGATTTTTTTCAACCTTATTGGTGCCGTTAAATTTATGCACGGTATCGGTTAAAGTAATTTCGCGCATGGCTACTTTTATATCGTGCAGCTTACCGGGTACATAAACCTTTCTTGAACCGGTTAAAGGTTCACTGGTAACACCGGTTTGGGTAGGGGCCTGATCTTTCTTTTTCATAGATATAATTTATATTTTTTGAATGTGTGTTAGCCGCCTTGTGTGGCTTTTATAATTGTTATTTTGTCTTTGTCGTTAAGCTCGTAATTGTTCCAGTCGGATTTGCTGATTACAATATTGTTAACCGCAACCGCAATGCCGCGCGTTTCCATATTTAACTGCAACAATAGTTCCGACAACTTATTGCCTGAAAGTAATTTTTGTGGTTTGTTATTTACTACTAACTCCATAAATAAATTGTTAAAGCAAACTTTGGGTGGAAAAAGACGGGGGCACGAGGCCTCGTTTACTTTTCCCTTCGCAGGCATTATCCTGTTCAGGTAATAGGGTATAATCTCAGCCGTTCTTTTAGCACCCCTAAAGTTTCTGAAACCGAAGGTAAGGAATTATTAGTGGTTCAAAAAAATATTAAATGAACATCTTTTCACTAATATTGCACACACTAAAAAAATGTAAAAACATGAAATCGAAATTATTTTCAACGCTTGCTTTATCGGCAACTGTTCTTGCTTTAAATGCACAAATGAGCATGCCCTCAACAACTGGTATTCAACAAGACGCACAAAAAAGTGCTGTTCAAACAAAATCTAATGCTACGCAAACCGTAGCCAAAGCCGAAACTACTGCAAAACCTGCTTTAGGCTCTTTAATATCTCAGTTTTCAGGCCAAATTTCGCCAACCGCGTTAACTGATGACTTCAATAAAAATAAGAGTTCATTCGAAACCCAAGCAAAATCAACACCTGCTACCGATGTAAAAGCTAACGCTGGTTTATTGCAGAAATTACAAGGCGGTTTAAAAAGCACAGCATTCACATCAGGCTGGGCTGCTATTAAAGATAAATGGCAGGCTGGTGTTAAAGGCGCTACAAGCACTAAGCAATTGGCAGGCTATGCAAAAACACTTACCGAAAACGTTAATCCTAAATTTTTAGGTTCTAATTGGGAGAAAATAAAACCAACGCTTACATCAGCACTTGATAAAGCAGCACAGTAATATATTGGGAGAAAATAATTTTCCGAAAAGCATCTTCAAATTTTGAAGGTGCTTTTTTTTATGTCAACAGTTAACCGAAAACTATCTTTTTGATATTTGGACCGAATGCCAATCCGGAGTTATTTTTTGTCCATAAGTATGGGCATACACCTTTGTAAACTCAGCCCCAAAATAAAGTATAATAGCTGAATAGTATACCCACGCAAGAATTAAAATAACCGAACCCGCCGCGCCGTAAAGCGAAGCAAATGCAGAAGTACTGAGGTAGGCGCCAATAGCAAATTTACCAATCATAAAAAGAAAAGCGGTGAATGAGGCACCAGTAAGGCAATCGCGCAATGCCACTTTTCCATCGGGTAGCGATCTGAAAATTAGAGTGAACAAAAAAGTGATTATTGCAAAAACCACCAACAGGTTAACTATATAAAATAAATACAAAGCATCTTTTGGGAAATTGGCGGCCAGGTTTTTGTTCAGTACATCGGTTAACGAATTTACAATTAAGCCCACCATTAATAAAAAGCCCACCACGCCAATCATTGAGAAAGATATAAGCCGGTTGATAATAAACTTTATGATCCCGTGTTTGGGCTTTGCTTCAATACCCCATATAATATTCAGCGACTCCTGTATTTCAGCAAACACACCCGATGCACCTATCAATAAAATAATTACACCAATTGTAGTGGCAAACGTATTGCTATCCGAAAGCTTTACATCTTTAATGGCAGCCTGTATTTTCAGTGCGGCTGCATTGCCTACTAATCCGTTAATTTGCCCGAATATTTCGCCCCGCACAGCTTGGGCCCCGAAAAAAAATCCGCATAGGCTGATAATAATAATAAGCAACGGAGGTAAAGAGAATATAGTATAATACGATAAGGCTGCACTAAGTTTAAATACATTATCATTTACCGACCCGTTAAATGTTTCTTTGAACAGGTGGAAGATTTTTTTTGCGGGGGATATTATTTGCATAATGTGCGGCTAATGTAAAGAATAACTAAAGTTAGAAGGTATAAAAAATGCTTGCCGGTATTAATCTTTAGCCGTCATTTTTTTTGCGTTTTTTCTTTCTTCTTTCTCTTTTTTCTTTTTCTCCTTTCCTTTATGCTTTTCATCTTTAGCAAGCTTGATAATCTCTTTTAAAGTACCGGCACCCTTTGTAATCATTTTACTATTCTTCAATGCATTACTTGTTGATACTAATTTCATCTCCAATCCGAATTTATAATCCACGGCCCCTCCTTTGCGAATAAGCGGCCCTAATGTTTTAAAAATATCGGTAAACGAAATACGCAGGGGCAAAATCAGTTCGGTGCTGTCCCGCTGTTTAATATCAGTTACACCCCATTTAGAGCCATATACCCAGGGGTTACCGGCCAGGGCAAACTTGTATTTTAAGTCTTTAAACTGAAAGGCAATTTTATTTCTATTTCCTATCATTAAATGCAAATACAGCGTAACCCCTTTTGCACTCAGCGAATCATAATCTACTTTTACAACCCGGGCGCTTGGGATATATAAAAGCGGTTGCAGCGTTTCAATATCTATATCAAAATTCTTTTTGAAAGGTATATGGGTATAAAAAGTTGTATGAATTCTGTACACCACACTATCTTTCCCTTGCTTATCGGCATTATCAAGTGTGGTGAGCAGTTTATCGTTATAAATAGTTACCGGTAGCTCAATCCAGGTGCTATCCCATTTTTTTATATTGATAGATTGTGCGTACGTGCTTTTTACTACTTCCACACCGCTGATATAAAGTTTGTATTGCAAACTATCGGCCGCCAGGTTAAAAGGCAGCGGACTATGAATCAGCATTTTTCCCTCCATGTCGGTTCTGTCGGCACTTAGGCCAATCACTTCAAATACGCCTAATTCTAACCGGGGAATAAAAAGTGTGCGATAAGGGCTTTTATCTTTCGAATAATGATAGAGGTCAACTGCGAAAAACAGAATGATGGGGAGCAGAATAATTGCTAATACGATAGCCGTAATTTTGAATGCTTTCACAATGGTTGTTTTTTTGTTGCGTGGGTGTCACAATACTATAACGACCAACTCTTAAATTTCTTATTTTTTAAGAGAGGCATAGTATTAAAATGCTTTATTACTCCGGCTTCTTTCGTCTTTTCTCTTTTAACGTAGTTTTATTTCCCCCAACGGTTTCGTTATTAACTCCGATAAGGGTATTTAATACCTCGATGGACTTTTCTATATCTTTTTTGTTTGTCTTTTGCGAAACATCACTTGTGTTTTCGCTACCAGATTTCTCTGATAACATACCACGATCTGATGACATGTTATCCTCCATTTGATTTTTCTTTTCTTTCATTTTAATATGGTTTAATGTGAAAGAAGTTTTTCACGATATAAAGGTGAGTGCTTTAGCGCAGCTTAGCATTACATAATTATGTAATAGAGTTACATTATTCACAGATGAGTGAGGAACAAACAGCAATACTACCATGGTTGACAGTTGACACCTTAAAAATTAAATCATTGATAATCAATATGTTTTGTTGCCAAAGTGTCAACCGTTGTCAACCATAAATCACAAAGTACTTCAATTTCGCAGGCTATATTTTACTTTAATCATACAGCTTTTGAGTTATAAACAAAAATATAA
>CAIXGR010000071.1 GCA_903919075.1 uncultured Bacteroidota bacterium
ATACGCCTTGAAGTCTTTTTCAAAATTTTCATTGATACCATCAAAAGAAATAGCAGTCTTTTTTTCAGTTGCAAATTCAGAAAGTGTTTTTTTAAGGTATTTATATTTATTCAGCACACTATCTTTTACGTCCCCTTCTCTGAATTGAATGTATTTGTCAAGGGATTGGTAAAAGCTGTTTTGCTTTTCCGGTGTGCCTGTAAATGAAAGCTGCGATAAAAGATAGTCTTTAGTAACAGGAATTTTTTGATATAGGGCTTTGTTGCAAACTTCCTCAATTTCTGCTTTACGCTGGCTTATTAAGCTGTTTTTAGTAGCGTAGCCTTCTATTGTTGGTTTTATTTTGTAATTGCCTAAATCGAAATCTTTGGGCTTTACTTTAAAGCCGGTGGAAATTCTGAAACGGTTGCCACTTACAGAAACGCTATACAAAATATAAGTTTCCTTTTGTTTTTCGTTTGGCTCTGTTTGAGCCTTGTCTAAGTGTAATGAAACGCTAACTTTATCCATGTGCTAATAATTTAGGTCAAAAATAATTACTGACACTGATACTGACAAATTTTATTTTAATTGGTTTAAATTCATTAAAACGAAAACGCTTGTTTACAGAGGTTTTTCATAGGTAAAACCGCGTTTTTATTAAAAATTGATTTTGTTAAATTCAAAACTTATAAGCCCAAGTCGGGGAGCAGAATTGGATAAGCCGTCAAAATTGACGGCTTTTTCTTTTTTAATTGATACATAATAACAAGCAAGCCGCGCCACAATTTGTATTAACAGCTTCCTCACTTGATGCCTCCCATAATTTCCGGAACATCCTGTAATATGGATTCAAGCGAGCCATATCGGGATATAATGTTGCCCTGTTGGTTTATTAAAATGTAGGTTGGGGTATAGCTTGCATTGTACATATACTCGGGTTCCAATTTTTCAGAGGCATCAAAAACATTTACCCAATCGGGTTTCAATTTCTTTTGAATAAAATCAATCCACTCGCTTTTTTTAGCATCGAAACCCACGGTATAAAAATTCAGCCCTTTGCCTTTAAACTTCTCCCACAATGGCACAAGCTGAGGTATTTCCAACTGGCAATGTGGGCAATGTGGGCTGTAAAAAATTAATAGGGTAAGTTTTGATGAAAAAACAGTTTCACTTAATTTTTTTTGCAAACCGGTTGTATCGTTAAGTTGAAAATCGTAAAATAAGCGGCCCGGCATAGTACGTTCATCGATCTGCAATTTAAATTTAACTATTGCATCAAACATTTCGTTCGGATGTTGCTTGGCCCAATTTATATAGCCAACAAAAATCGGCTCTCTATGGCGGTTAAAAAAAATATCGTAATAAATTTGCTGCAATGCCTTGGCCGCGGCAGAGTCTTTTAAACTTATGTCCATGGCTTTTTCAAACCCTGAGAAGGATGCATTCCTTTTATCAAGAAGGCTTAAATAATTCGAAATAATACGCGAAGGAAGGGCAAGGCTATAAAATTGCTGACTTGCAAAAACTTCACGCTGCAAATAATTATCCTGAAGTGATTCAATGGATAAAAAAGCTTTTTTAGGCAATATATCAGAAGGGCACAGAACATCAGCGGTAAACGTACCACGATTACGTTTTTTAATAGCTTTTATTTTAGTTTGATAATTTAAAAATAGCTCCTTTATTATACGGAAGGTGTCTTTGCCAGACATGCTGCCGTGTGAAAGTTTCCCTAAAGTATCCATCAGCGCTCCATTTAATGTGTCAAACGAAACAAATGCACGGTTTTCAGCAGAGTTTTTGATTGAGATTATTTTCTCCCCGCCTTTACTGCAGCTAATTTCAATTTGATAGAACTTTTCTTTCGGGGTTACAAGAAATTCGAAAAAAGTTTGGCCCGAACGCAACGCTAACATTTTGACATCTTTTTTTAATGAAAGCCGATAGGTAAACTGACCTTTCTTATTAATAGGCACTTCCGTATAACTCCCCCCCGGCACTTCATATTGAGCGATTTGTATGGAAGTTGGAACAGAACACGAGTCCACGAATCTTCCGTTAATTTCAATGCTGTCGTTTTCGCTTAACAAACTGGTATTTGCACTTGAATTCCGACTACCGGATGCTGAGTGCCACAAGATTGATAACGAAAAAACAGAAATGATAACACCAATTAGTTTCATATACCTCTTAAGTTATTTCACTTACAATTTTATTGAAAATTCCGAAGATTATTTTGCTACAATTGAGTATGCCAGATTTGTGGGCTTCAATAGCGGTGGAACCTTATGGTGCAAAGGTGCATATTTATACAGGCTAACCTGCAATAATAAAATAGTGGGCTAGGTATGTTTGCGTATTGAGATAATGCAACACTTAAAATAATTATTAGATGAGACTGCCCATCAAAAAGCATATTAAATGGAAGACACTGCATTTTAGCTTGCTTTTTTTGAGCATCTTTTCAGCCTTTTGGTGCTATTAATTCAACGGCACTCCAATATTCATTTGTAAGCCACTTAAAAATGGGGGAGTATAACAATTGCCAACAGACATCTAAGCCCTTTTCTAATATTGTTATCTCTTTACGTGTTCTTTCAAGTTTACCAGTATCTTCCATATAGTTCATAGGCCTGCCTTTCCAACTCCTCACGTTTTGATGGGTGGGCTAATTCAATCAATGCCTTAGCTCGCTGCGAAATATTTTTTCCATATAAGTCAGCAACTCCAAACTCTGTAACCACATATTGAACGTGCGCACGCGTTGTTACAACACCGGCTCCCTGTTTTAAAACGGGTACTATTTTCGAGTTACCTTTACCGGTAATAGAGTTAATAGCAATAATAGGTTTTCCTCCGGCACTTAACGAGGCACCACGCATAAAATCCATTTGCCCGCCCACACCGCTGTATATACTGGTGCCAATAGAATCTGAACATACCTGGCCGGTTAGGTCGATTTCAATAGCACTGTTAATGGCAGTTACCTTGTCATTTTTTCTTATTACGGAGGTGTCGTTTACATAAGCTACATCCAGCATAGCTACCATGGGGTTGTCATGAATAAAATCGTATAGTTTTTGAGTGCCCATGGCAAACGAGGAGACTATTTTTCCTGGGTGCCTTTTTTTCATTCGTCCGTTTATAGCCCCGTTTTCAACCAACGGTAAAATGCCATCGGTAAACATTTCGGTATGTATGCCTAAGTTTTTGTGATTACCCAAAAAGCTTAATACAGCATTGGGAATATTACCAATGCCCATTTGCAAAGTAGCTTCATCTTCTATTAATTCAGCTACGTTTTTACCTATTGCATTTTCGGCTTCAGTTATAGGCGAAGCAATCACCTGATGGATAGGGTCGTTAGCATATACGGCTTTTGTAATTTTCGATTCATGAATAAGCCCATCACCTAATGAACGGGGCATATTAGGGTTAACCAAAGCAATTATTTTTTTAGCAACATCGCAAGCCGCTTTAGTAATATCAACCGAAATGCCAAGCGAGCAATAGCCGTGCATATCAGGCGGGCTAACTTGTATAATGGCAACATCAATTTTAAACTTTCCTTGCCTTATTACCAATGGAATTTCGCTTAAAAACATGGGGATGTACTGCACATTAATTCCTTCAACATATGGCCGTATGTTTTTAGCAATAAAAAAAGCATTAACATGAAAAGAGTTTACATATTCGGGCTTTGCGTAAGGTGCTTCGCCTTCGGTGTGCAAGTGCGTTATTTCTACATTTTTCAATTCGCTATGCCTTGCTGTAAGTGCATTAACCAAGCGTTGTGGAGCAGCTGCAGCACTATGAATAAAAACTCTTTCGTTATTTTCAATAATACTAACCGCCTCTTCTGCTGAAATATATTTCATGGTTTATAGAACCTTTAATCTGTCCGATTTTTTAATTGGTTAATCACATGCAGTAAACTTCTAAAATAGTTTTATTGCACAACCCAACCGCCATCTGCCACCATTGCATGACCGGTAACATAAGATGAGGCATCAGAACAAAGGTATACTATAGAATCGGCCATTTCTTCGGGTGTGCCCATGCGCCCAACCGGAATCATTTGGTTATATGCATTCTCCACTGCAACATCGCCGCCTAATGCACGGTCTACCATTGGGGTTCTGATTACACCGGGGCAAAGGGCGTTCACCCTTACACCGGTTTTGGCAAGTTCCATTGCTGCTACTTTAGTTAAACCAATAACACCATGCTTAGATGCAACATAGGCCGCCATATTAGCAAATGCTACCACGCCTGCTATCGATGCAGTGTTTACAATGGCGCCTTTATTTTGTTTAAGTAAATGTGGCGTTTCATATTTCATGCAAAGCCAAATTCCTTTTAGATTGATATTAATGGTTCTGTCCCAATCTTTTTCCGACAGTTGATGAAATGGTATTTGTATGCCCTCTATTCCGGCATTATTAACGCCAAAATCGAGACGGCCATATGTTTGTATGGTCTTTTCTACCATGGCTTTTACGTCGGCATCCTGCGAAACATCGCAGTGGACGAAGATGCCTTCTCCCCCTTCTTCCTTTACCAATTCAAGTGTTTCTTTTCCATCTTGCATATCCGCAAGTACAACTTTTGCGCCCCTGCGGGCAAACGCAATAGCAGCAGATTTGCCTATGCCCGAAGCACCACCGGTTATAATGGCAACTTTGTTTTCAAATATTCTTTCCATTGTTTTATATTTTTAATTTTTAAGAAATTGATTGTTGGCTGATTTTTTTTCGGCTGCATGAATATTTTCAATTCCCTTTATCAGGGCATCGGGGTTAAATGAAATGCTATCTATTTTCTGTTCAACTAAAAACTGTGCAAACTCCGGATAGTCACTCGGTGCCTGGCCACAAAGCCCTATTTTAACGTGTGCCTCTTTTGCTTTGCGTATAGCAGTTGCTATCATCCATTTAGGCGCTTCATTTCTTTCATCAAATAAATTATTTACAATGTCTGAATCACGGTCAATGCCTAAAGTAAGTTGGGTTAAGTCGTTCGAGCCTATGGAGAAGCCATCAAATATTTTAGCGAACTGTTCAGCAAGAATTACGTTGCTTGGAATTTCGCACATTACATAGATTTCTAGTCCACGTTCTCCTCTCTTTAATCCGAACTCATCCATTAACCGCACTACTTTTTCCCCCTCATCAACTGTCCGGCAAAAGGGAATCATCAATTTCACATTGCTTAGGCCCATTTTTTCGCGCACCCTTTTCATGGCCTCACACTCAAGCCGAAAACCTTCCCGGTACCGGTCGTTGTAATAACGCGATGCTCCTCTGAAACCCAACATAGGGTTCTCTTCTTCAGGCTCAAAAAATTTGCCACCGGTTAATGCTGCATATTCATTGGTTTTAAAATCGCTCATACGAACAATCACATCTTTAGGATAAAATGCCGCAGCTACTTGTGATACTGCGAATGAAAGCGTATCAACAAAATATTGGCGTTTATCGGCATACCCACTGGTAATATTTGCA
>CAIXGR010000072.1 GCA_903919075.1 uncultured Bacteroidota bacterium
AACTGCAGCACCAGTTATTACCATTACCACCATCACATCCGCCGCTGCTAGCTTGGCCTACAGGTGCAGAGCCACCATAACCACCATAGCCCTGACCTCCCCAAGTATTAACCGATGCACAATAGCCGCCAACTTGTGTGTAGCTATTGCCACCTGCACCACCTTGATAACCAGAACCGGCATAACCACCAGAACCTCCTGCCACAATTACCCAATTACTTATAGCTGTTCCTCCCACCCGTATATCGGTTTGTCCTCCACCATAGTAGCTTGTGGAACTACCTTGACCACCGCCATTATAACCACCACCCGAACCATTACCTCCACAGAAAACATATAAAACATCACCGGGCGAAACAGATAATGTGCCTTGTGCATAACCACCAATTCCATTTCCATTGCTTGTTCCCGCACCCCAACACTGCATTTTTACAGTATCAGTACATGGAACTGAAAAAGTTTGGTAACTGCCATTATAGCCAAAGGATTGAGAACCGTGTTGCTGGCTGCAAAGTGTTACAAATAAACTACTTGGCGAACTGGTACCACAAGCATTGCCTGCTGTTACAGATACATTACCCGAATTTCCACCAAAATTAATTACAACGCTATCAGTCCCTTGGCCAGATGCCACACTTGAGCCAGAGGGAACCGACCAAGTATAAGTAGTTGCATTTGTTACTGGCGCTACCGAATATTTATGGCCGCTTGAATTATAAAACACCTGGCTTGAGCCTGATATACTACCAGGTGTTGAGGGAGCAGGTTGGCTTACTGATACAGTCATTGAACTCGCTGAACTAGTGCCGCACTCGTTACTAGCGCTTACACTTACAACACCATGTGCATTGCCCGGACCGTAGGTTACGGTTATTGAATTGGTTCCATTACCGCCAGTAATTATTGCACCAGTAGGTGGAACTACCCAATTATAGTTTGTAGCTCCTGCAACTGGGCTAACTGAATATACGTTGCCGCTTGATACACCTGAGATACAAACCACAGGGCCTGGACCTGATATAGAACCAGGTGTTGCTGGAATTGGACTAACATCAGCAGTAAGTGCATTTGATGTGGCAGGTGAACCGCTAACACAGGCTTGGCTGGTTGTTAGAACACATGTTACTACATCGCCATTATTTAAACTTGAAGAAGTATAACTAGAACTATTTGCACCACCAATGCTTGAGCCGTTTACCTGCCATTGGTATGATGGTGATGTTAATCCGTTAGCCGGTGTAGCAGTATAGGTTACACTACTACAAATTACACCCCCTGGGTTTGCTGTGATTGTAACACCAGCTACCAAACTGTTAGAACCATTTAAGCTGGTCCAACTTGGTGATGATGGGGTGCCTGCATTGTAATTATAAACATTGCAATCGGTATTGAAAACAGTTAAGCCTGTTGCCGGGTTAGAGATTCCATCTCTTTGGCTTGTACTCATTCTTGGCAATAATACGCCCATGTTATTAAAGTCAACATCCAGACCGGCTGAATTATCGGCGGGTGAGCCTGAAGTATTAATAGCCACACCTTGTTGAGCATTTACAATATAGCAAGGGCAAACAGAAAAGCCAATCAATGCGATTAGCAGGTAGAATATTTTTCTCATAATTCAGGTGTTTAGTTATTTCAATAGTATGTCTGCAAATTAAATGATTTATTGATAAAACACAAGCTTTTTAACATTTGCACAATTAATTTTTACGCCTACTTAAAAAGGCATAACATACTTGCATAAGAAAACTAAATCCGCTATTTTAGCTGGCTATCAATAAACTATATCAAAAAACATGTGTGTTTTTTGATATAAGTTAAAGCATTAATTGCACGAGCTTAAAATTAAATGCTTTATTTTTCTAATATAGATGACCATATCTCGCCCAAAAAATATTTTCTAATTTCCCAATGTTGCGTCAAATTTGTTTGGTGCTTGTTTTAATACTAACATCAATTGTTCAAACTCTTCAGAAGAAAGAACTATTCTTTCTTTATTCAATTCTCCTAAAAGAATATACCGGCCCCATATTGTTTTGCTGCTAGAGCCTGCAATAAATATGGCAAAACCGCCTATTTTAAGACCCGAACGACAAGAGTAGTAATACTCCAAATTATCATCGAAAGTAACTTGGGGGGCTTTGATAAAAACAGTTGCTTTTAAATGTTCAATTGTTTTTACCAAATCAGAAATTTCATCTAAATCAATGTAACCCAAATATTTCCCGCTTGAATTAGCCACTTTATAAACTATGCGAAGACCGTTAAGGGTTTTATTATCGGATATATTAGTTGACTTTACTAACTGAACAGTTATGTCTTTAACTTTCACGACATCAACAAAATTTACTTTAATGCATTTGCCGGGTTGCTCTAGTTGCTGTTGAATATTGCTTTGGTGAAGTTGTGATTGATTATTTTGAGAGAAGCTAGAATTTATTTGAATAAAAAGCATCCCTATTATAAATAAATATTTAGTCATATATTTCTCTATTAAACAACCGGCGTGTATTTTAAAAAACCTGGATTATTAATTGAATGTTGTTTACCAAGAAATTTTAACCTGTCCATTGCCTGTTTGAATGCCATCCTGACTACCAGTTGTGTTATCCATTCCTCCGTAATACGATGAGCCACCACCACCTGGACCACCGCAACAATTTGCAGCACCACCACCACCGCCATAATATCCACCACCACCACCACCAGTACAGCCTGAGCCTGCAACGCCGCCTGTACCTATACCTCCGGCCCCACCGGGATATACACCACCAACCCCGCTTCCACCATCACCACCTGCAGATTGCGTCCCTCCAAAACCACCATAATTATGAGTGCAGCCATTGCAAATTCCTCCCATTCCGCCGTTGGGATACCCACCTATTCCACCGGGCCCGCAGTTTGCAGAGGCACCGCCACCGCCACCGCCAGCAACAATTATCCGGTTCGACAAATTCGTTCCACCAAGGCGCACATCAGATGCACCACCACCGCCAGCACCAGAATTTCCATTTGTACCACCCTGTGAGCCTCCATTATAGCCAGCAGCACCACCCGGGTCGGAAATACTATTTAACGAGCCACCTGAGCCGCCTACGTAAACGTATAAGAGGGAACCAGGCGTAACATTTTTATTTCCATAAACATAGCCACCATTACCACCTACAAGATATTCATAAACACTGCTATTTCCCGTACCACCCTGAGCCCCCCAACATTCGATTTTTACTGAAAAAACACAGGACGGAACAGTAAATATTTGCTGACTCCCTGTATAACCAAAAGTCTGCGAACCTGTTTGAGAGTTGCCACAAGGAATTACTGAAACCGCTAAACTGGTTGCCGAACTTGTACCGCAACCATTGCCTGCGGTTACAGAAATATTTCCCGAATCTATTGCGAATTTTACAGTTATTGATGTTGTTCCCTGGCCCGATGTAATAGACGCGCCGGGCGGAACTGTCCAGGTATATGTAGTGGCATTAGTTACAGCACCAATTGAATACACAATACCTGTTGCCCCGGTATCAACCGACGTACTTCCGAAAATTGTTCCCGGCGGGCCCGGAACCGGTGGGTTAACCGTAACCGGTAAATTGCTTGCTGAACTGCTTCCACAGCTGTTAACAGCCGCAACGCTAATATTGCCTGAACCGGTACCAAAAGTTACGGTTATAGAAGTTGTACCAGAGCCTCCGGTAATGACCGCATCACCTGGCACCGACCAGTTGTAAGATGTAGCACCGGCAACTGGGGCAATTGAATAAACATTGCCGCTAGTATTAGCACACCCGTTTGCACTACCAGAAATTGAGCCCGGTGTTGACGGAATGGCAACTACTGTCATAATAATTGAATTAGACGTAGCGGGGGAACCGGTAACACAAGCTTCATTTGAAGTTAATATACAAGTTACAATATCGCCATTATTTAAAGCTGATGTTGTGTATGACGAACTATTGGCACTTACATTACTGCCATTAATCTGCCATTGATAAACCGGTGAGTTAATACCGATTGAAGGTACCGCAGTAAAAGTTACACTAGTGCCGGTACCAGAACAAATAGCACCAACCGGACTTGCGGAAATTGTTATTCCAGCAATTATTGCATTGGTTGCGTTCACGGTTGACCATACCGGTGCTGAAGATGTACCAGAATTGTAATTATAAACGTTGCAATCGGTATTAAAAATGGTAAGGCCGGCCGCTGGATTGGCAATGGCATTTCTTTGCACGGTGGTCATTCGGGGCATTAGTACACCCTTATTTGTAAAATTAACATCAAGCCCGGCTGAATTGTCGGGTGACAGACCTCCTTGGCTTATAGCTACACCACCTTGAGCCTTTATATTAGAAACAGAACAGACATTAAGAATAACCAAAACTAATAGATAGAATACTCTTTTCATAAAAGTAATTTTTTGATTTGTTTTCGGAAAACCGAACTGCAAAATACCTTAATTTAACGATAAAACATAAGCCTATTTAGCCTCCATTTTTTCTTTAGCCAAGGAGAGAATCGATTTTAATTCATTAAAGTTTGCAAGAGAAATAATTATTTTATCGGAGCTTGTTTCGCTAAACATTACATACTGGTTCCATGTCATTTTACCGTAAGTACCGGAGAAAAAGCCGGAGAACCCGCCAATATTAAGGCCTGATCGGCATGAATAATGATATTCGAAATTATCGGTTGGTCTAGATGATGGTTCCTTATTAAAAATATTTGCATTCATATCCTCCATGGCATTAATCAATGCATCAATTTCATCAGCATCAATATAACCAAATTGTTTTCCTGATGAATTAATGGCTTTATAACTTAGTCTTACACCATTTAGCGTTTTACTATCAATCAAATTTTTTGCTTTTGTAATTTGAATAGTCAGGTCTCTTACTTTTCCAATATCGAAAACTTCGGAAGTAACATATTTGTCAGGCTGATGAAGGAAGGCCTGAATATTACTCTGCTGAGGCTGAGAAAAAACCGTATTTATTTTAGCAGCAAAAAAAAATAATATAAGTAAGCATAGCTTCAACATATCCAATCAAATTTAAAGTATAATTAAAACTAAACAAGGCTGCTCCATTATTATTGAATATCAGCATTCCTTCACCTTGGCTTTTCTGGCATAAAAATTCGAAATATTAAACCAACCGTTCTTTATTAAAAAACCAAGGCCATATACAATGAAAAAGATGATTTTTTTCCACTGTTTTGGCGCTAAGCATTTTTGCTTTTAGCCATGCAAACACACAAGCAAGAGTTTCAGTAAATATTGGTTTGCAACCGGTTTGGCCCGGTAGTCTACAATAATGTTAACTATTACTATATAAACCGATATTGATGCTTATTAAGATGTACCAGGACACGTATTTATTTATGCTGATGGCAGCAGATGGGTACGTAACCGTGGTTTACCTACGCGCTATGCAAATTTTGATTTATAACACTCGCACAAGGTAGTAATAAATGAACGTAAGTCCTGGTTACATCATGAAGCAGTAAGGGCAAACTACGAATCATACCGCAACCATCATGGGCAGATAGTGATACATGAAAACCACGAACCTACATATTATCAAATTAAAGAACACCCACAACATGATCAATGGCGGCATGAAGAGTATCGTGGCAGGCATAATGAACCGCACCACAAAGATGAGCATCACCACGATTAATCTCAAAATTTTCATTTGCGCTAAAATGCCACTCACCTATTTTCGAGGTGACGTTTTTTATGCTTTTACTTCAAAAAATTAACACCTTATTATTTATTAAAAAAAGATAATTTTCAATCTTGCACTTTTTCAATCTTTAAAAGAATGTAGTTTTGCGCCACCCATTGACAACCTATCATTTATTATCGCTAAACAATTCCGCGAGCGGTTCACGGGTTAATACTTTGCATTTAAAATCTCAAAAAATATGATGTGGATTGTGAGGCTTGCTTTACGCAGGCCCTATACAGTTGCGGTAATGTCACTATTGATTTTTATCATGGGGCTACTTTCTGTACGCGCCATGATGGTAGATATTTTTCCTTCTATTGATATACCGGTAGTAAGTGTAGTGTGGAGTTACCCAGGCCTATCGGCAGACGACATTGAAAAGCGTGTGGTTTTTATTGATGAGCGTGCCATATCTACAAGTGTTAACGGCGTTTCAAGAATAGAATCATCATCAATACCCGGTATTGGTTTATTGAGAGTTTATTTTGAACCGGGTGCAGATATAGGTGCTGCTATTGCGCAAATGACTGCCGTTTCCAGCACCGCACTTAGGGCAATGCCGCCGGGTATGACACCACCGGTAATATTGCAGTATAACGCTACTAACGTACCCGTTGCGCAACTTACATTAAGCAGTAAAACGCTTTCCGAATCGAAGATTTTCGATTACGGGTTGAATTTTATACGCTTGCGTTTATTTACTATTCCCGGCCTTTCAACACCGGCTCCTTTTGGTGGTATGTTCCGCCAAATTATGGTAGATATTGACCCAAGAGCACTTACTGCAAAAGGAATATCGCCAAACGATGTACTAATTGCCATTCAATCATCGAACCTTATTATACCGGCAGGCTCCGCGCGGATGGGGCATACGGAATTTAATGTGGTACTAAACTCGAGTCCGGACAACATCAAGCAATTTGAACAAATTCCGATTAGAGTGGTAAACGGGCAACCGGTACTACTTGGCGACGTTGCAAAAGTATCGGACAGTTATGCCGAGCAGACTAACATAGTGCGCGTAAACCGTAGCCGGGCAGCTTATCTTACCATTTTGAAAAAAGCAAATGCATCAACACTAATGGTGGTGGAAGCAGCTAAAGATATGCTACCAACCATTAAGGAAACAGCACCGGAAGGATTGGACTTGAAAGTAGATTTTGATCAATCCGTTTTTGTGCGCGGTTCAATTAATAACGTGTTGCGCGAAGCAATTATAGCTTCGATACTGGTATCGTTAATGATACTATTTTTTCTTGGCAGCTGGCGGGGGGTAATAATTGTTTGTACTTCTATCCCGCTTTCAATTTTGGTTTCGTTGGTGGGTTTAAATTTATTTGGCGATACTATAAATATAATGACACTGGGCGGGCTTTCGCTTGCCGTAGGTATGTTGGTAGATGATGCCACTGTTGAAATAGAAAACATACACCGGAACCGGCACATGGGCAAGCCGCTTACGGTAGCTATATTAGATGGCGCCAGCCAGATTGCCACACCGGCTATAGTTGCTACACTGGCCATATGTATCGTATTCTTTCCGGTGGTATTACTTACCGGTCCGGCTAAGTTTTTATTTGCCCCGCTTGCGCTTGCTGTAGTTATAGCCATGATGGCATCATACCTGCTTTCGCGAACACTGGTGCCCACCTTGGCGCGTATGCTAATGGAAAACGAACCGTTGGATGAAAAGCCTGACGACCCGCATTTGGGGACCTTTGGCAGAATAGGTGTAAAATTTAACCATTGGCGCGACCGGAATTTTGATCATTTTCAACAAGCTTATGGCCGAGTATTAAATGTGTTGCTTCATCACCGCAGAACAACTTTGGTTTTTGTTATCCTGGCACTGGTGGGTTCTTTAGGTCTTATAGGTATTGTGGGCACAGACTTTTTTCCAAGTACTGATGCAGGTATGATGAAACTGCATTTTCGTGCACCGGCGGGCACACGACTTGAGGAAACAGAAAAACTTGTCGACTCGGCCGAAGCAAGAATTCAAAAAATAATTCCTGGGAATGAATTGGAAACCATTAATGACATGATAGGAATTCCTGTTTCATTCAACCTTGTATTTGTAAATACCGATAATGCAAGCGGAATGGATGCGGAAATAACAGTTTCATTAAAAGAGGGCCATAAACCCACTATTGATTACATGAAGAAAATAAGGAAAGACCTTCATGAAAATTTTCCGGGCTGTGTGATTTACTTCCAATCGGCGGATATTGTAAGCCAGGTACTCAATTTCGGTTTATCGGCACCGCTTGACGTACAAATTCAATATGCTGATTATTATAAGTCGTACGATTATGCACGCACCCTGCGCGATGAAATGAAAAGTATACCGGGCGTGGAAGATGTGGCCATAAAACAGGTATTAGACTACCCTGCTTTTAAAGTAGATGTTGACAGGGTACGTGCAGCCCAACTGGGGCTTACACAGCGCGACGTTGCTAATGATGTTTTGATTTCTCTTTCATCAAGCAGTATGGTAGGGCCTTCGTTTTACATTAACCCTGCCAATAATGTTAACTACAGTGTGGTGGTGCAAACACCATATCAAAAAATAAATTCGGTACAGGATTTAATGAACATACCGGTAACCGTGGCTAACCCTGCTTTTAATAATAATCCTAATCCATCGCCTACCGACTTACCAAGTGCGCAGGCGCAAACATTAGGCAACCTAGCCAAAGTAACCAGCAGTACACAGTTTAATCTTTTCAGCCACTACACCGTGCAAAGGGTAATGGATATAAACGCAAACGTTGAAGGCCGCGATTTAGGTTCGGTAGCAAATGCTATACAGAAAAAAATTAATGCGCTTGGCAAATTACCACCCGGAATGCGCATTGACCTTCGCGGACAAAGCGAGGTAATGAACAACTCTTTCAAAACATTAAGCTTAGGGCTTATATTAGCTATTGCATTAGTCTACCTGCTTATGGTGGTGCTGTTCCAATCGTGGATTGATCCTTTTATTATTATGCTTTCAATACCCGGTGCATTTATGGGTATACTTTGGATGCTGGTACTTACCGGTACCACTATTAATGTTGAATCGCTAATGGGCTCCATAGTCGCCATAGGCATAGCGGTTTCCAACTCAATATTATTAGTAAGTTTTGCAAATGATTTACGAGTTGAGCAGGGAGTAAGCTCATTAGAAGCCGCACTGGAAGCAGGCAAAACACGCTTGCGGCCGGTACTAATGACGGCCATTGCAATGATATTGGGTATGATGCCAATGGCTATAGGTATGGGTGAAGGTGGCGAACAAAATGCACCGCTGGGCAGGGCTGTAATTGGAGGGCTTTTAGTGGCAACCTTATTTACTTTGTTTGTGGTACCTATATTTTATTCCGTACTGCGCAAAGGTATACCAGCTTACTATACTATGGACGCGAAATTTGAAGAAGAAGCAAAGGGACACGAAGGTTAAAGAATAAAATAATTATTGTATATGACATCTGAAGTTAAAAACACATCGTATTATAAATTGCTGCTTGCCGGCTTTATAATATTGCTGTTAATCGGCGGGGGAATTGCATGGATTTATTTGGATAAGGCGCATAAAAATGAAACCGAAAGCATACGAAGAGATAAAGAATTAAAAGCCGGCCCACTGGTTAAAACTGCTGTTGCGGCATATAACTCAGGCAATAAAGAATTGGTTTTAATTGGCGAAGCACGGCCTTACCAAACTACTACCTTATACGCCAAAATAAGCGGCTATCTTGAAAAAATAAATGTAGACAAAGGCGACAAAGTAACACAGGGGCAATTAATAGCTTATATAGATAATCCGGAAATAGACCAGCAATATAACTCGGCACTTGCTGACCTGGATAACAAAAAGAAAATAGCTGACCGTGACAAAAAACTATTAGAGAAAAAATTTATTGCACAGGAGCAGGCCGATATTTCGCTAACCTCAGTAGAAATGGCACAGGCTAATGTAAAATCGCTAACCGAGCAGCAACAATACAAATCATTAAAAGCACCTTTCACCGGAACCATTACTGCACGTTATGCCGACCCTGGTGCTTTGATACAAAACGCCATTAATTCGCAAAGCAGTGCGCAACCCGTGGTAACACTTGCCGAGTTGGGAAGATTAAGAATATATGTGTACGTAGAACAACGAGATGCAGCTTTTTTAAAAACCGGCTACCCGGTTGAAATTACTTTAACCGAAAGACCCGATACACACATTAAAGGAAGCATTACCCGTATTGCCGGAGCCTTAGACCCGCGAACAAGGATGATGCTATGCGAAGTAGATTTAGATAATAAAGACAATTTAATAGTGCCCGGTAGTTATGTGCAAGTGCATATAAAAAACCCGGTAGAGGATAAAAACAAAAAGATAGTAGTGCCAGCGGTTGCACTGATTGTGCGTCAAAATAAAACAATGATGGCAACAATAGATAAGGATAGTGTGCTGCATTTTGTTGATGTTACCGTAGCCAATAACACCGGTGAAAAAGTAAGTCTTTTAGATGGCTTAAAAGAAGGCGACCGGGTTGCATTATCGGTAGGGCAAAGTTTGCTTGAAGGACAAAAAGTACGAATTGCAGAATAAGTTTTTTAGCCATATAAAATGAAGATGAGACTATTATATCTTATAATATTTTTTTTAGCGATTTGTACGCCTGCTAAAAATATACAGGCACAAGATTCGGTGCAGGTGCTTTTGCTGGATGATTGCATTCGCATTGGGCTTGATCAGTCAACACATATATTGCTTAGTAAAGATTCACTGCAAATTACCGGTGCCGCTTTATTAGGCACTTACGGTAATTTTTTGCCTAACCTGGCTTTTAATGCCAACTATGGTTACACCAGTGGTAAAAATTTGCTAACCACTGCCGGACCGGTATTGACTAAATCGAGCGGTAGCCAAATGAATTATCAGCTAACCAGTACCATTAATATTTTTAATGGATTGTCTGACTATTCGGCCTTGAAAGCAGCCACGCTATCAAAATCGGCTTCGGAATTTAATTTAGAGCGCGCCAAACAGCAAATTGCATTTGATATTTCACAATCGTTTTTGCAAATAATACTTGATAGGCGTATTGTGCAATATGACAGTCAAAACCTGGCGGCTTCAACCAAGCGCGAAAACCAATTGCAGGAATTAACCAATGTGGGGCGTAATGCCATGTCGGATTTGTACCAGCAACAGGCCGAAACGAGCAGCGATAAATTATTTTTAATACAAGCGCAGGAAAAGCTGAAGAACGACATTATTCTATTGCTGCGTAAAATAAAAATAAGTGCAACAGATAAATACACCATTGCTGAAATGGCGCCCGATACTTTGCCTTTGGGTGCAGAGTATGAAAATGTGCAGGATTTGATTGCAAAAGCCATGCAGCAAAGGCCTGATGTTAAATCGCTGGCGCTAAACCCAAAAATTGCCGAATGGCAAATCAAACAATTTAAAAGCGGGTATTTACCTAAGTTAAACCTTCAGGGCGGGTTGGTTTCCAACGGTGGTTATTTGAATGAACTTTATGTAAATGGAGTTAATACCCTGGGCCCTCAGGAACCGCTGGGTAAAGCTTATTTTGGGCAGGTATATGGTGCGGTAGCACTTAATCTTTCATGGAATATTTTTGACCGGTTGTACACCAAAACCAATGTATCAATTGCCAGAATATACCAGCGCAATGCGCAATTACTTAATGATGATCTTGCGGTGCAGGTTTCAGCAGACATTAAAGAGGCTTACAATGATTATTTAGCCGCACTGCAACAAATTGAAACATCTAAACGCGGATTATATGCAGCAACGCAAGCCTTCGAAGTAGTGCAGGGAAAATACAACGTGGGGCAGGCAACATTTGTTGAGCTTTCAAATGCGCAGATAGTTCTATTACAAGCCCAGGTAAGTAAAGCGCAAGCTGATGTTAGTTTAGCTTTGCAGAAAAAAATTATCGATTATTATATCGGTCAATAATTTTTACCCCCTTGATTCTTAAATTGAAAGTGCAAGCAAAAAATTCCTCAATTAGTTAAATGTATTTGGGTCTACTTATTTTAAAACAAAAATAGGTAGCTTGCCTAAAATTACGTTTTATGAAAAAATATATACTTATTGTTTTTATCGTATTGACTGGTGCTTTGGGCATTTACGCCCAACAATCGAATAATATTGATTATACAGCCCTGCAATTGCCTATAGGCAATACGGATGTGGCACCTGTTCCCTTCCACCAATATTTGCAACAGCATAAATCCGATTTTCAGCGTGGTGGTGGTGTGTTTAGAAATATTGTTTATAAAGAAATAGGATACCGACATGACGTTTCGCCGGCTGCTACCTGGCTGCCGACTGACTCAGGCTTATTTACCTATAACGCACAGGCAAAACTTATTGAGGCTGACTCGGTAGTTAATCCTACCCATTACGGTCCGTGGGTTGACCAAAGTAAGGTGCAGTATACCTATGACGCAAACAATAACCCCCTAACATGGGCTTTGCAATATTATAATACCGGTAGCAGCGCCTTTGTAAATTCGAAACGGTATGGGCGCACTTACAATAGCAGCAATTATCTTGTAAGCGATACAGAGCAAATTTGGTCTGACGGAAACTGGCTGAACCAAACGCTTACCTCAAATACCTATGATGGTAATAATAATTTAACCCAGCAGATTAACGCAGTATGGGATACTATAGGTAATGCGTGGTTAAATTCCACCAAATCTGTTCGCACTTATGATGTGAGTAATTCTTTAATGAATAGTATTACGGAAACATGGATTGGCGGCAATTGGAGTAATACCTATCAGTATATATTTACACGCGATGCTAACCATAATGTGCTTACAGAAACAGTGCAAAACTACCCTACCAACGCTTGGGTAAATTGGTACTTATATACCTCCACATATGATGGGCAAGCAAACCGGGTTAGCTTTAATGAGCAAAGCTGGAACACCGGAAGCAGTTCATGGATGAATGTTTACCAAGAGGCTTACTCTTACGATGCAAACCACAACATGCTAACGCAAATTGAAAGCCAATGGAATAGTGGCAGCAGCACCTATGTAAATACTATTAAACATACATATACTTATAACGGCGCAAATAAGGAACTGAGCAATATTTATCAAACCTGGAATGCCGGTAGCAGCATATTTGTGAATGCCAATGAATACTTATATTACTATGATGCCAATAATAATGATACGCTTGAGGAACCTTTTAATTGGATAAATAATGCATGGTCGCCTACAACAGCACTACACTATAGCTACGACCTTAGCAACAATGTGATTTACGAATTAAGCCAGCAATATGAAGTAAATCAATACGTAGGCGTAGATCAATTTTTCTTTTACTACCAATCATTTAGTGTAAGCGATGTCGACAAAGAAAAAAATGAATTACATGCTACACTATATCCCAATCCGGGCTCAGGAAATGATATTTATGTAAAACTTGATTTGGAAGAACCCGCTACTCTTAATTTAAGAACATACGATACGGAGGGAAGAATAATAAGTATTGAGAACCACCCTGCAACTTCAGGAGCCAATACTATACCACTAAGTTACCGGGGAATGTTTAAAGGTACCTATTTTGTTCAAATCACTAACCGGAATAACGGAAAAACAGGAGTATTGAAATTTGTGAGAGAATAAATACGAAACAAAGTTAGAAGTTCATTATAAGGCCAATTTCATTACGCCTTATAATACCGGCACTCATTTTTATTGGCACTCCGGTTGCCATAACCTTTTGTTGATTGAAAAGGCTTGCTACGGGGATTGGAAACCCAATAATAAAACCGGGTACGTGAATAAACGGAATTGCTAAAACCGCCGAAACAAGCGGAAAAGCCACCTCGGGTGACTGCTTGTTTGGGAATAAAATTGCCGGAATAATTTTTTCAATCGACAAACCAGGATTATTGGTTTTAACAAAGGCTTTTGCATTGTATATATGAGCAGCTTCAGCCTTATTTATCTTAGCTACTAACTCAACACGCTTTACGGGCTCACTGCTTCTGTAATTACCTTGCGAGAAAGCAATTTGGAAGAAAAAAAAAGAAGCAAAATATATACAACCCGATTTCATAAAATTTAATTTTCGCAATAAAAAAGTGTTTTAATTGTGTTTTACAAATAATCCTAGTCCTACTACATAAAAGTAACGTTAACTATGTCGCGTATGTTACACGATTCTGGAAATAACTTGCATTATTCGTGCCATTTTTTAACACTTGACAAGTGGTTAATGTTAAATGGGGGCATATCTCCTATTTTAAGGATGGCTAAATAGGCCTGAGGGTTAACAACATTATTGCAACTAAATGGCTAAAACTCTTTATTTAAATATTGTTTAAGCAAAGTTAAACAGCCAGCATAGATTAAGTTTAACTTATTTCATCGCCTACATCATTCAATGATTTATTAGTACAAGGAAGGTCTTATTAGCAAAAACATTTAATTTTGTTAATCGACCACAATAAATAATTACATGAGAAAGCTTTTTTTACCCTTTGCGTTAACCTTTTTTGCTGTTATCAACCAATCATATGCAGGTATTGTAAACGTGCAAGATGCGCAGAATGTAGCGTTGAATTTCTTTAAGATAACTACTTCTAATCCGGCTAGCCACACCCCTATTGCCGCTACTTTAAAATACACACAAACAAATGCCGCCAATAGTGTTAATTTTTATGTTTTTGACATAAGCCCCATGAAAGGTTTTGTAATAGTTGCTGCAAACGATAATGTAATTCCTATTTTGGGCTATTCAACCGAAAGTGGCTTTAATGCCAATTTCAGAAAAACAGGCGTTGCTAATTGGGCAAATAAAACAACAACTAATATTGATTTGGCACTGCAAAATAATGCACTTGCCGATGAGCGGATAAATAAACAGTGGGCCGCATACCGGCAGGGACAAAACCTCGGAGTCGAGAAAAATATAATAGTAGGCCCGTTATGTACTACCACCTGGGACCAAGAAAATGATATTAATAACCCACCCCCCTTTTTATATAATCTTTATTGCCCGTATAATGTTGCTGATACGCAACGCTGTCTTACCGGTTGCGTTGCCACAGCACAGGCCCAGGTAATGAAATATTGGAATTACCCGGCCCAGGGCATGGGCTCATATTCGTATAATGATGCTGTATCTAATAACTATTCTTTTAACTATGGCATTCAATCCTCAAACTTTGCTGCACATACTTATCAGTGGTCGTTAATGACACCGGTGCTAACTGGCGAAGAACCGGGCGCCCAGGATTCAGCTGTGGCATTATTGATGTACGATTGCGCTGTAAGCGTAGGCATGGATTTTGGAGATGACAACCAAGATGGCAGCGCGGCTTTTGCTGTGCTTTCTGAAGTGTTACCTGATTCAGATTGCTCGCAGTATGCACTTGTAAAATATTTTTCATATAACCCTGATTCAATACGCGGGATTCTTGAATCCAGTTATTCGTCTTCATCGTGGACTAACCTGATGAAAAATGAATTGAATTTGGGAAGGCCGATTTTATATGGAGGCGAGGATGCCACCGCAGGTGGCCACGAGTGGGTATGCGATGGTTATGATGCCAACAACAACCTGCATATGAACTGGGGTTGGGGTGGCTTGGACAACGGATTCTTCGCCATTAACAACCTGACCACTACCGGCACCGGAACATTCAATCCAGTACTTAATGACGATGCAGTGATAGGAATTGTACCCAAATACCCAAAGGCTCCTATTTCCAATTTTACAGCTTCGTTTTCCACCACTTGTTCCGGTGATGTAAAGTTCACAGACCTTTCGCAATATTTACCAACTACTTACCAATGGAGTTTTGGTGATGGGGGAGAAATAACAGGTGTAAGCAACCCGGAGTATAGTTACACAGCTAATGGCAATTATACTGTAACATTCACAGCAGGAAATTCTGCTGGGTCAACGTCAGCAACAATGTCTATAACTGTTGATATACCACTGGCCCCAACAGCTAGCAATGTTTCGGGTATCGGCCCTCAATCATTTTCACTTTCGGCCAATACATCAAACCCTGTTGCCTGGTATAACAGTAATCATGTGTGGGTTTCAAATGCAAATCCTTTTATAACGCCTATACTAAATGACACTACAGTTTATTATGTCGAAGATTCAATTATTTCTGCTTCAGCACATGTAGGCCCTTTAAAAAAACAAATAGGCGTTGGAGCATACTCACCCGATCCCTACGCGTTGCAATTTAACGTGCTGCATCCGTGTATTATTCAAAGTGTATATGTGTATGCTAAATATGCTGCAAACCGCACTATACAAGTTCTGGATTCAACAGGCCATGTAATAGCACAAACAACCGTTTATTGCCCAAAAGACAGCAGCCGTATAACACTTAATTTGAATCTTAATGCCGGTGGCCCGTATTATATGCAAATTGCCGATACGCTTGGGCTTTTCCGAAATAGTAACGGGGCTCATTATCCTTATCATGATTCGCAGGGATTGGTTAACATTACCGGTAACACCTCATTTGATCTGACTAATTATTACTACTTCTACGATTGGATAGTTAAAGCGCCTGATTGCGTTTCGCCACGTTCACGCGTTACTGCATATGTTACCACAACTCCCACCGGTATAAGCACTTTAAAAGACGACTTTTCGTTTAGCATGTTTCCCAATCCTGCAAGTAACGAAGTAGTATTACAAACAAACATCACCGGTACAGAAATAATATGGTACGTAAAAAATATTTTAGGACAAACTGTAATCAGCAAACCCGGTGATGCTGGAGAAACACATATTAAGCTGGACAACCTTACCAACGGCGTTTATTTAGTTGAACTGCATTTTGGAGAAAAATCTGTAGTAAAGAAACTGGTAGTTAACCGGTAATTTTTCTCAGTAAATTAAAAACTCCATTTTAAGCGAGTATAAATTGCCGCGCCTTGAAACTTATAACTGCTTTGGTAAAACGAACCCATAAATACCTGTCCCACTAAATCAAGGTCCCAGTTTTCTTTAATGGAATAACTAATGCCCGGATTAACAAACACTGCATTATCTCCCGAAGGGCTATAAATTACAGCCAGGCTGGTATTTAATAAAGGTGTGGCCGGATAGGTGACTTCAGTAAAAAGTGAATACCGGTACGGGTACAGATTTTTAGCTGAAATGGCAATAGCAGTAATATCGCCAAGATTGGCGCGCATTCCGCCGCCACTGTTGTAAAGAAACGATACGTTTAAGTACCAATTATTTTTAAAAACATTATCAACTGAAATTGAACCTGAAAAATTACCCACCGTATCAAATGGCTTTGAGTAAGGTTGGAAGAAGCTCATTTCGCCTTTAAAACCGGCACCGCCTAAGTGGCCTGCCCAACCCCAACCGGCCACTAAATCGCGATGTGCTACGCCGCCGATAAACTGAAAATCGTATTGTTTGCGGTTGAATTTATATAGTGCTGCCGCTACAATTTGGTCGGTTCTCGTTGCTATTTTGCCCGCCAGTTCAATACTTGAATTGGTGTTGCAATAGTAAGTTACTCGTAACGCATCGCTACCGGGGTGTTCTTCATAATCGAAATCGTAAAACGAATAGGCGTTGAAAATATCGTTAGGATTCCACACTAAGTTTACGCCCCAGTTTATTCTTTGCCGCCCCAATTTTATATCCCACTTACCGCGCGTAAAATCTACAAAAGCCCTATCAAGCATGGTTTGGAATATGAACGAGCGCTCGTTGACAATAAGGACCGACATTTTATAGATATCATTACTGCTATTATTTAATGCAGTGCCAAAACCCGGGCTGGCATTTATTAATGAGCCAAAATAAATTCGGGTGCGCGCTTCAAACACAAAAGTAAGTCCGGTTACAGGAAACCAGTGGAAGTTGATGCGATTATGAATTAAGTTATTGGTAAGAATATTATTTGCACCGCCGGATAGATTAACTGTTTCAAGGTCTTTAATATAACCGTGCAGTTCCCACTTTTTTAGTTTAGTGGGTGCCGATGAGGATGAGTCTTGTTGTGCAATTGCGCACAAAACAAAAATCAACATAAAAAAAATTAAAGGAAATATCCTTTGCAATAATTTCATCACTGCTATTTGGAAACGTCTGATACAATGCGGCCATCAGTTAAAGTTATCACCCTACGGGCGCGGTTGATAACGCGTTGGTCGTGGGTGGAGAAAATGAATGTTATTTTTTCTTCCTGATTTAACCGCCGCATAATATCTAACAGATTTTCGGCAGAGTGCGAATCAAGGTTGGCCGTGGGCTCATCGGCCAAAATAAATTTTGGTTTTGATGCTAATGCGCGGGCAACGGCGACACGCTGCTGTTGGCCGCCTGATAATTCGGAAGGGCGATTATTCATTTTGTCGGATAAACCTACGGCATTCATAAGCTCTTTTACTCTTACCTCTCTTTCGCTTTTCGATTTATCCTGCAACAACATTATAAACTCTACGTTCTCTTTTGCAGTAAGCACCGGTATCAGATTATACGCTTGAAAAATAAAGCCGATGTTGTGCAAGCGAAAATCAATCAGCTTATTACTACTTAGTGAAGAGATTTCGTTGCCTTCAATTTTTACTGTGCCGGATGTAGGATGGTCTAACCCGCCAATGATATTGAGCAAAGTAGTTTTACCGGAACCGGATGGACCTACTACAGCAGTAAACTCGCCTTGCTGTATAGTTAGTGTTACATCATCTAGTGCACGAACGGGCACTGCCAGTTCGTCGTAAACCTTATTCAGGTGGTTTGTTTCTATAACATTCATATATTATATTTTTCTAATTGCGTTAACAGGATTTAATTTTAATGCTTTATAAGCCGGATAAATTGAAGCCAGCAAGGCAACAAGCATTACTTCTAAAAATATATTCCAATAATTGCGGCCGGCCATTTGCGGATAAACCATATTGCTAATACCAAAACCGGCCAGTGCTTTTGAAAACGAAGCCAGATCAATACCCCGGTGCGCAAAATATTTTATAGTAGAATAGCCAAACAATAAACCTAAAGGACCACCGGTGAGGGCCAAAAAGATAGTTTCGTAAACTATCATAAAAAATATGCGGGTTTTGTTCATGCCAATGGCCATTAGCATACCAATCTCGCGAGTGCGTTCCATAATAGCCATTAGCATGGTGTTGATGATGCCGAAGGCAAGCGACAATAAAATAATCATCATAAAAATGCCCATTAACTGGTCGAACATATCTACTACTACTGCTATTTCTGGTACAATTTCGCGCCAGCTTTCTGTTAGGGCTGCGGGCCATGCTGCCTGGTATTTTTTTTCAGTAGCGTTCATGGTGCTTTGGTTTTTTAGCAGCACGGCTATTTCATGAAAGCCAACACTATCGCCGACTAAAGCTTGTAATTCTTCGCGCCTTATAAAAACATTTCCCTGATCGTAAGCAGAGTTGTTGGAGTGAAAGATTCCTGCCACCCTAAACGCACCGGAAGTGATTTCGCCATTGGCTGCCTGAAAGGTTAATACTATTTTAGAATGCAGCTTCACCTTTAGCTTATCGGCGGTTTTATCGCTTATAATAATTGGTGCGTGCAAGTTTTCGGCAAAGTATCCGCCCTCTTTAATTTTTTCAGCCAGCTTGGTTACCTGTTCTTCGCCGGTTGGGTCGACACCATTTATTTTTACACCGGCTGCGGTGGCGGGTGATGCTACCATGCCACTGCAAAGTATGCGACCGGTAGCTGCTTTTACTGAAGTATCGGCTTTTATGTTTTCTAATATTTGTTGCCCGTTGGCAATGTATAAATGCACGTCGTAATCATCTTTATAATGTGCCTGATGAATTTGAAGATGCGACGTTTCGTTCTCTATTACATCGCGCATACGCTGGTCGAACATGCCGAAGAAGAAGCCGTATAAAAAAATACCTGCCCATACGCCTAATGTAATGGCAGTTATTACCACCAAGCTACGGTAGTGGCTTCTCCAGACATTTTTCCAAGCTAATTTTATGAGCATCATTTTATTTGTTCTTTATTCATTTCAAAATTCCCGGCCCCCCTCACCCTCTAACTCCCTAAAGGGAGAACCGCTCCCCGCAAATACAACTACGTATTATCATTTTGCCATTTTACCAACATTCACATTAGCTTCTCATTGCTTTTACTGCATCTAACCGCATAATACCCCACAGCGGATAAATTGAAATTACGAGTGCGATGCAGAAAACAATGAAGGTTTCTTTCAAAAATATTAAAGGATCGATGGAAGAGACGATGAGCGGCTCCATGCCAAAATTGTTGTACATCTCTGCCATTTTACCGGTTACTCTTATAGGATTAATATGTAAATAATACATAATGGGTATAACTGCCACTAAGCCTGAAAATGCGCCAAGTAGGGAGATAAAAATGGTTTCGAGGATAACTGTAAATGCCAGTTTCCATTTTTTCATACCTACGGCAATCAATATTCCGAATTCATGAGTTCTTTCGGCAATCATCATTAGCACTGTGCCCAATATGCCGAAGCCTACAATCATATAAAGCAGGTCGCGCTGCAGGGCTTTGCTGGCTATATCGCCATCTAATTGTTGCTTTAGCTCCGGTAACATTTCCTGCCAATCCATTACTTCATAATCTTTACCTAATATTTTTCCGGCACCGGTAGCCACCTGTTCTGCCAATTTCGGTTCATCTATTATTAGCGCCAGCGATGTAAGGCGGTTATCTGCATCAAAAAGAATTTGTGCTTGGTGTAATGGAAGATAAACTGTGCGGTTATTTAATTCGCGTGAACCAAAAAGAACAATGCCCGCTACCGGATATTTTCCTGCGGCGTTCGAACCATGATAACCTTGCCCAATTAAAACAATAGTATCGTTTACTTTCAGTTTTAAATATTTGGCAAGGCCTTCGGCTACTAACGCACCGGGTTTATCGTTTTGCAAATACTGTCCTTCAATTAATTTCTTTTTAAGTCCGGTAAGTTTGTCTTCAGCTTCGGCTTCGGTACCAATAACCATTACACCCTTAGTGAAAGTTTCGGTAGAGGCCAATGAAAATGATTCAAGGCGCGGCACCATACCGGTTATATGGGGCATGGTTTTTAATTGGGCCTGCAGTTTATCGTTGTTCTCGAAAGTATTATCCATAGTTTGTTCATCCCAATATCCTTTTTGATGAACTTGTACATACCCGGTGTAAAAGCTAACCACGTTGCGCACCATATTATCGTTAATGCCATTAATTAACGACATGCTGGTGCAGGCCATTAACACCGCAAAAAATACCGATGCCATTGTGATAAGGCTGCGCCGCTTATTGCGCCAAATATTCCGCCATGCCAGTTTAAAAAACATATTAAAAGTTTTTAGCGAATCTTCTTCAGGTTCTGTTCAGAGAAAAAATCATCAGGATAAGCTTCATCAAAAACTAAAACTGAATAGTTAATAATGGTTTTGTTTCCTTTTTTAGTTTTATCGGCCGGTATCATTTCCATGTGGCTGGCCAGTGTTTTGCCACCCATGTTTTTTATATCAGATGCCATCATGATATTTACCAGCTGCCCGTCTTCATCATAATTTTCTCCCCTTAGTTGTATGTATTCCTTCTTATCTATCCAAGTATATATTTTACCCCACACCACCGGTGCATTGGGTAAAGGAAGCAACTCTATTTTCCAGCAGGCGCGGCCATCAATAGATGTATCGCCAACAATTTTTTGGTTATAATCATTTACAATGGAAGATTCTCTTACCAAATCATCATTGGTAAAATCAGAACCCATCCAGGATTGCATCATCATAGAAGGTGGTAGTTTTATTACACGGTCGATACTGGGTTGCCAGTTCCATATTTCTTTTTTGCGTTTTAATGTAGCGGTACCTTTATCGCGCGCAGGTGCTGTAACTAACACCAAAGAAAGTTCAGTTCCATTCGACCACATTTTTAGCGACATTTCGCGCGTCCAGCTGGGGCGCACAATCTTCATGGTAAATTCGCCGCGAGAAGATTTGCCTCTCAGCTTTTCATCCACCTTGCGGATAATTTCTTTAGCATCTTGCGCATTTGCATTGTTTGCACTCAATACTATAGCCGCTATAATTAATAAACTGAGCTTTTTCATTTTCATTTCTTCGTTGTTTTCGGCGTGCAGTAATCTTTAATAATCTGTTTTTTTAAAGCGCTTAAAGGATACTTACTACCATACATAATATAGTTGAGCACAATGCCATCCATTAAAGCGCCTATTATTAAACTTTCAATAAAACCTTCTTTTTTTCCTTTACCGGTTATTACAGTGGCCCATTCCTGGCTTTTTTTATACGCGTTTTTGGTAAACTCTTTTGTTTCGGACATTACACCGGGTTGCAATGTTATTACGGTTAAAAGTTTCAGATACTCGGGTTGTTGTTCCATCATATCAAAGGTCATTTCAATAATGGCTTTCTTTCTTAAGTTAGGATCTTTGATATTCATTTTAGAGAGCACCATGTCCTCTCCCATTTTCATGGCCGCATTAAAAATTGCCAGTAGAATACTTTTTTTGCTTTCGTAGTAATTATATATGAGGCCTTTTGAGATACCGGCTTTTTTAGATATGCTTTCGATAGAAGTGGCTTCGTACCCTTTATTAGCAAATAACTGTAAGGCTGCCGAAAGAATTTTCTCTTTGCTCTTTTCTCTTAACTCTTCAAACTGTTCGGGGCGACGTGGCATATTTTTTATTATTGACTAAACGGTCAGTCAAAAATAAACAGGTTTTTTTGAATTGCCAAATGCGGGTAATGATTCTCGACCCTATCCCATTCTTTACTGGCATAACAATATATTGATTATCATTAATTTGCATTTTATAGGGTGGTAACAGGTGGTAACACTTCTATCGTCTTAATTAATTGATTATAAATGATATGCATTAAAAAGTGTAACCCCCTTTCAACTATAAGCTTATCTTAGCGGAAATCTGCTAATTTGCAGTATTAAGCTCACCCAATTCATTGAATTCAAATAACATATTATGGAAATAAGCCCCTTTGCCGGAAAACAGGCGCAACCTTCGATGCTGGTGAACGTGCCACGATTGATTACTGATTATTATTCTTTGAAACCTGATGCCTTAATATCTGAACAGCAGGTTGCGTTCGGTACTTCCGGCCATCGGGGCTCGGCTTTTAAAAAGGCTTTTAATGAAAACCATATTCTGGCAATTACCCAGGCTATTTGTGTATACCGGAAAGAACAAAAAATTGACGGGCCGTTGTTTTTGGGTATAGATACACATGCGCTTTCAGCTCCTGCCTTTGTTACTGCATTAGAAGTGCTTGCAGCAAACCATGTGCAGGTAATGATTGCTGAAAAGGATGAATACACCCCGACACCGGTTATTTCGAATGCCATACTGAACTACAACCGTGGACGCAAAACCGGTTTGGCTGATGGCATAGTGATTACCCCTTCGCATAACCCACCGGCTGATGGTGGCTTTAAATATAATCCGCCGAACGGTGGCCCGTCATCATCGGCGGTAAGTAAATGGATACAGGATAAAGCTAATGAATACATGAGTAGTGGCTTAAAAGACGTAAAAAAAATAACGTACGAAAAAGCGCTTACAGCACCATCAACGCACCGGTACGACTATTTGAATACCTATATAGAAGATTTGAAAACGGTGATTGATTTTGAAGCTATCCGGCATTCAAAAATCCGCATTGGTGTTGACCCGCTTGGTGGCGCGGGCGTTCACTACTGGGAACCGATTGCAGAGCTTTATGATTTGGATATTACAGTTATAAACAAAACTGTTGACCCTACCTTCAGCTTTATGACCGTAGATTGGGATGGGCAAATACGCATGGACCCTTCATCGGTTTATGCTATGCAGAGTTTAATAAAAATGAAAGAGCAATTCGATATTTCGTTTGCTTGCGATACCGATCACGACAGGCATGGAATTGTAACTAAAAGCGCGGGGCTGCTTCCGCCTAATCATTATTTATCTGCAGCAATATTTTATCTTTTGCAACATCGGCCTAAATGGAACAAGAATGCTGCCATTGGTAAAACCTTAGTTAGCAGCAGTATGATTGACCGAGTAACCGCTAAGTTGGGACGCAAACTGAATGAGGTGCCGGTAGGATTCAAATGGTTTGTAGATGGATTATACGATGGTTCACTTTGCTTTGGTGGCGAGGAAAGCGCAGGGGCCTCCTTTTCGCGCATAGATGGTACAGTATGGAGCACTGATAAAGATGGAATAATACCGTGCCTGCTTTCGGCTGAGATGATGGCGGTAACCGGAAAAGATGCGGGTAAAATTTATAAAGGATTGACACAAGAATTCGGCGAATCGTTTTATGATAGAATAGAAGCTGCAGCAACGCCTGAACAAAAAGCATTGCTCAGTAATCTTTCTCCAAAACAAGTACAATCGAAAGAACTAGCGGGAGAGAAAATAGAAAACATACTTACCACAGCACCGGGTAATAATGCTGCCATTGGCGGATTAAAAGCTGTTACCGAAAACGGCTGGTTTGCCGCAAGGCCCTCGGGCACTGAAAATATTTATAAAATTTATGCCGAAAGTTTTAAGGGGAAAGAGCATTTGCAGGTTATTTTAGCCGAAGCACAGGTTATTGTAAACAATACCTTAACCAAAATTTAATTAGAAAAGGAACGAAGAATTATGAAGGAGACAGTGTATGAACTTTTAACGGACTTGAAATTATATTTTCTGGGAAACGGTGCCCCTGCTAAGTATACCATGGAAGAGCCTTTGCGAGCCGAATTGTTTAGCTCGGGCCAAATGCAGCATTACAGTAGTGGTTTGGCGAAGTTGCATAAGGTAAGTAAAAAGCCGCTACCGGACCGCTTATTAATAAGGCTGGCCGATAACGAAAAGGTTTTACTTGAAGTGCGCAATTTGCTTACCGAAGCAATTAAAGATAACTACCTGATTACACCGGCAGGCGAATGGCTACTGGATAACTTTTATTTAATAGAAGAACAAGTTCGCACGGCCAAAAAACACTTACCTAAAGTATATAGCGAGGGGTTGCCGCAATTAATAAGTGGCCCGTCAGCCGGCTTGCCGCGGGTATATGATATTGCGCTCGAAATTATTTCGCATAGCGATGGAAGAATTGACCTTGAAAGTTTAAATAATTTTTTGGAGGCTTATCAATCAGTTACTCCATTTCAGTTAGGCGAATTGTGGGGTGTGCCTATCATGCTTCGCTTAGCGTTGATTGAAAATCTGCGTCGGGTTTCTGCACGTATTGCTATTGATAGGATAAACCGAAACCTTGCCGACCACTGGGCAAAGCTATTTATTCATACCACCGAAAATGATGCGAAGAACCTGGTGTTGGTAATAGCCGATATGGCGCGTTCGAATCCGCCACTAGAACGGGCTTTTGTTGCAGAACTAACAAGGCAGTTGAGCGGCAAAGGCCCCACTTTAGCACAACCGCTTTACTGGATTGAAGAACGTTTAATTGAAAACGGACAGACCAGTAATGAATTAGTACAGGATGAAAATCAAAACCAGGCTGCCGACCAAGTTTCGGTAAGTAACAGTATCGGAAGCCTTCGCACTTTGGGCAGTATGGACTGGCGTGAGTTTGTTGAGCATAATAGTTTTGTTGAGCATACACTTCGGCAGGATAAAATTTATTCTTTGATGGATTTTTCAACCCGCGATCATTACCGGCACGTGGTTGAGCGTATTGCAAAAAAATCCACTTTCTCCGAAGCCGAAGTGGCACAGGTAGCCATTCGCTTATCGCAGGAGAATGCCAAAAACAATGGGGCTGAGGACCGCAAATCGCATGTGGGTTATTTTTTAATTGGCGATGGGATGGAGCAAACTGAACAGGGTGCTAAAATGCCTTTGTCTGTTTTTAATAAGATGCGCCGAAAACTTAAAGGTTTTCCCTTAACAATATATTTAGGCTCTATCTTTTTAATTACAATGGCGTTAAGTGCCCTTATAGTTTATAAAGTATATGCAGATACAGAGCAGCTTTGGTTGATAATATTTGTCGGGGCGCTATCATTAATATGTACCGGTCAGCTAGCGGTAACGTTGGTTAATTTTCTTTGCACCTTAACTGTTTACCCTAAGTTACTCCCGCGAATGGATTTTGCATATGGCATTCCTAATGATGCACATACTTTGGTTGCTATACCTTCTATGCTTACCAATTCAAAGGACATTGAAGATTTAGTAGAGGCACTGGAGGTACGTTATTTGGCTAACAAAGATGAGAACCTGCAATTTGGATTATTAACCGATTTTACTGATGCCAAGGAAAAAGAATTACCCAGTGATAATGCCTTAGTTGAATTAGCGCAACAAAAAATTGAAGAACTGAACAGTAAATATGGCCGCGAAAAAAATGATTTGTTTTATCTTTTCCATCGGCCGCGAAAATGGAATGCTGGTGAAAAAATTTGGATGGGCTATGAAAGAAAGCGCGGAAAGCTTGCCGAATTGAACCAACTACTTCGCGGAAATGTCAGGGATAATTTTTCGGTTATCGTTGGTGAACTAGATTTGCTTCAAAGTGTAAAATATATTATCACGCTGGATTCGGACACTCAGCTTCCACGAGACTCGGCCTGGAAAATTATTGGCACGATGGCGCATCCGCTTAACCGTGCCATATATAACGAAAAAAAGCAACGCGTTACCGAAGGCTACGGCATATTGCAGCCGCGAGTATCAGTAAGTATGACTGACACCGATACATCGCTATACGCGCGCATTAATGGTAACGAACCTGGCCTTGACCCATATACACGCGCTACTTCCGACGTATATCAAGACTTATTTAACGAAGGTTCTTTTATTGGAAAAGGAATTTACGATTTGGATATTTTCGAAAAAGCACTGAAAGATAAATTTCCTGAAAACAGAATTCTGAGCCATGATTTGTTGGAAGGATGCTATGCCCGCTGTGGCCTTTTAAGCGATGTGCAGTTGTACGAAAAATACCCAACCCGTTACGATACCGATATGATGCGCCGTCACAGGTGGATACGAGGCGACCTGCAAATTGCGGCCTGGTATACACCGTTTGTTCCTGACAAAAACAGGCACTGGCGCGCTAACCCGCTTTCGTCTTTATCGCGCTGGAAAATATTTGACAACATCAGGCGTAGCTTGGTGCCCATTGCATTTACTTTATTTGTTATAGTGGCTTGGCTGTTTTTACCGGCTGCCGCCATCTGGACACTTATTGTAACTGCTATTGTTATTCTACCGGTTATTATAAGCGCCATTTGGGATCTTGTTCGCAAACCTAAGGACCTCATTTTGTCGCACCATCTTATCGTTTCAAGCCGGTCGGCAGGCAGTGCAGCTATTAGAACCTTGTTCACCATGATATGCCTTCCTTACGAGGCATATATCAGCTTACAGGTAATTGTGCAAACCAGTTGGCGAATGATGATAACACATAGAAAACTTTTAGAATGGGTGCCTTCAGCAAAAGCGGAACGGAGTAAGCAAAAAACATTATTTAACTCATATTTATCAATGTGGGTTGAAGCATTACTGGGAATATGCATTGCTGTTTATTTAATGCGTACATCACCGGTTACACTTGATATAGCAGGGCCTATATTGTTTTTATGGATAATTGCGCCTTACATTACCTGGTGGGTAAGCAAGCCTTTAGCAAGGCAGGTAGCCGAGTTAAGTGCCGAAGGAAAAATATTTCTTCAAAAACTGGCGCGCAAAACCTGGACATTCTTTGAAGTATTTGTTACCCCCGCCGAAAACTGGTTGCCCCCCGATAACTTTCAAGAAGTGCCTACTGCTGTAATTGCACATCGCACATCGCCTACTAACATTGGTCTTTCGCTATTATCGAATCTTACTGCTTATGATTTTGGCTATATCACCCCTGGTGAGTTTATTGAACGCAGCACCGGCACAATTGCCACCCTGCAAAAAATGGAACGCTACAGCGGTCATTTTTATAATTGGTACGATACCCTTTCTTTAAAACCACTTTGGCCGCGTTATATTTCGACCGTTGATAGTGGCAACTTTGCAGGCCACATGCTTACATTGCGCCAAGGCATTATTGCCCTGCCTGATCAAAAAGTAGCAGACGTAAAACTATTAAATGGCATTACCGACACCTTTAGGGTATTGGCCGATACGGTTGAACAAAAAGATCTGGCAAATCTTCGTCCGTTCAAAGCAGCGCTCGAAAAGCTAGCTTCATTCCAACCAAAAAATTTGAGTGATGTAAAACATAGCCTTACGGAATTACTGAACAGCTTTGCACCAGTAACCAAAAATATTACTACAAATACCGAAAGCGAAACATACCGGTGGTGCGAAATACTAACCAAACAAATTGAAAAACATATTGATGAGCTTAATACTGTAGCCCCATGGATATTATTAACTAATCCACCGATTAAGTTCAATAACCTGTATGCCTTCAATCA
The DNA here is from genome assembly GCA_903919075.1 of uncultured Bacteroidota bacterium. Taxonomy (GTDB): domain Bacteria; phylum Bacteroidota; class Bacteroidia; order Chitinophagales; family LD1; genus Bog-950. Next base: position 28,201 of record CAIXGR010000072.1, read on the forward strand.
TATTCCCTCGTTAAATGAATTAGCCGGAATAGATGTTTTATTAGTTTCCGAAATTAATAGCTTAGAAAATACCGCTAATACTATTGAGGAAAATAACTGGCTGAACGCTTTCAAAACTTCATTAACCGAAGCCAGTAAACGTGCCAACGAAAAAATAGTAGCGCTTGAGCTACTAGCCACCCAATGCACCGAGTTGGCTAACATGGAATATGATTTCCTTTACGACAAAGCAAAGCATTTACTTACCATTGGATACAATGTTGAAGAGCATCGTTCGGATCCAAGTTTTTATGATTTGCTGGCTTCCGAAGCAAGGCTTAGTACCTTTGTAGGTATTGCACAAGGCAAGTTACCACAGGAAAGCTGGTTTGCATTAAGCCGGTTACTTACAAATGCCGGCGGCAGGCCTATTCTGCTTTCATGGAGCGGTTCCATGTTCGAATACCTGATGCCCATTTTAGTAATGCCTTCGTACGAAAATACTTTGCTAAGCCAAACTGATAAAGCTGCTGTGCAACGCCAAATTGAATACGGACAACAGCGTGGCGTGCCTTGGGGTATTTCCGAATCGTGCTACAATATGGTTGATGCTGCGCTTAATTATCAATACCGTGCATTTGGTGTACCGGGGCTGGGTCTTAAACGTGGACTAGGTGATGACCTGGTTATTGCGCCATATGCAACTGCAATGGCGTTAATGGTTGAACCTGAAAAAGCATTCGAGAATCTTAAAACAATGGCCGCCGAAGGCTTTGAAGGCAAGTATGGTTTTTACGAAGCAGTAGATTACACCCCATCGCGTTTACAACGCGGACAAACCAATGTGGTTATACAATCATACATGGCGCACCATCATGGCATGAGCTTTTTATCAATGGCTTATTTGCTGCTTAACAAACCCATGCAGCAACGTTTTGAAGCTGAGCCGCAGTTTCAGGCTACGTTATTATTACTGCAGGAAAGAATACCCAAAGCCACATCGTTCTTTGCGCACACCACCGATTTAATTGAAAACATTACAACACCAAGCGAACCGGAAATAAGAATTATTAATACACCGGATACTGCTATGCCAGGCATTCAGCTTTTATCTAACGGCAAATATCACGTTATGTTAACCAATGCCGGTGGGGGATACAGCAGGTGGAAAGACCTTGCTGTTACCCGGTGGAGGGAAGATGGCACCCGCGATAATTGGGGTACATTTTGCTATATACGCGATGTTGATACAGGTGCATTCTGGTCAACCTCATATCAGCCTACACTTCAAAAATTAAAAAATTACGAAGCTGCATTTTCACAGGGCCGTGCCGATTTCAGAGGTTCATATAATAAAATAGAAACACATACCGAGATTGTAGTATCGCCCGAAGATGACATTGAAATGAGGAGGATACATATTACTAACCGGTCCGGTAGAACCAAAACTATTGATGTTACAAGTTATGCCGAAGTAGTAATAGCACCGGCAGCAGCCGATGCTATGCACCCGGCTTTTGGCAATCTGTTTGTACAAACCGAAATTATACCGGGTAAGAATGCCATATTCTGTACTCGCCGTCCGCGTTCGGTTGATGAAAAGCAACCGTGGATGCTTCACCTCATGAAAGTTCATGGTAAAAATGCAGATGAAGTTTCTTACGAAACTGACCGGTTGGCATTTATAGGCCGTGGAAAAACTTTAGCCAATCCTGATGCTATGAAAAAGGCGGGTCCGCTTTCCGGTGGGCAAGGCTCTGTACTCGACCCCATTGTAGCAGTTCGTCACCGGATAACTCTTGAACCGGATGAGAAAGTAGAAATAGATATGATTACCGGTATAGGGGAAACACGGGAGATATGCCAAAACCTTGCCGATAAATATCAGGACAAGCATCATAAAGACCGCGTTTTTGAATTAGCATGGACGCATAACCAAGTTGTGCTGCGTCAAATAAATGCTACCGAAGGCGATGCTCAACTTTATTCCCGCCTCGCCAATTCAGTAATATTTGTGAATCCGGCTTTACGTGCCGAGCAAGCCATTCTTGTTAAGAATAATCGCGGGCAATCAGGTTTGTGGCCTTATTCTATCTCCGGTGATTTGCCTATTGTTCTTTTAAAAATTGAAGAGCATACTGAAATTGAATTGGTACGCCAAATGGTGCAGGCGCACACTTACTGGAGATTGAAAGGCCTTACAGTTGATTTAGTAATATGGAACGACAGCCATGGTGGTTACCGGCAGGTGTTACAAAATCAAATTTCCGATTTATTGGCTGATCAGGCAAAAGACCAACCCGGTGGCATTTTCGTACGCGCTTCCGAACAAATTTCGAATGAAGACAGAATACTTTTCCAAACCGTGGCGCGTGCTATTATTTCAAGCGGCGGCGGCACTTTATTAGATCATGTTAACCGCAAGTTGCCACCAAGAGTAGCTGTGCCACTTATTACACCTGTAGAAGAATATGAACACTCTGCATCATCGGTAGCATTACCTAAAGACCTTATTTTCTTCAACGGTTACGGCGGCTTTTCAGCCGATGGGCGCGAGTATGTAATTTCAATTGCCAATGGAAAAAATACACCGGCACCATGGTCCAACGTAATTGCCAATCCAAATTTCGGAACAGTAATTTCTGAAAGTGGCCAGTCGTATACCTGGAGTGAAAACGCTCATGAAATGCGACTTACGCCATGGGAAAATGACTCAGTATGCGATTTGGGTGGTGAAGCTTTTTATTTGCGCGATGAAGAAACCGGAGAATTTTGGTCAGCTACTCCTCTTCCAAAAAGCGATGGCTCGCCATATATTACAAGACATGGATTCGGCTACAGCATTTTTGAACACGAAGAAACGGGTATCCATTCCGAAATGTGTGTGTATGTAGATGTGGAGGCCAGTGTTAAGTTCACCACAATAAAAATCAAGAACAATTCGGGCAAGGCACGCCGTATTACAGCAACCGGTTATACCGAATGGGTGCTTGGCGACTTGCGTTCTAAAACTGCTATGTATGTTGTTACCGAATTAGACCCTGAGAGTGGCGCATTGTTGGCCAAAAATCCGTACAACACAGAATTTCCTGACCGTGTAGCATTTTTTGATGCCGGTGGTGGAAGCAAAACTTATACTGGTGATAGAAATGAATTTTTAGGCCGTAATGGCAGCTTGTCGAACCCGGCTGCTATGTCGCGTACTCGCTTATCTGGTAAAATTGGTGCTGGGCTTGACCCATGCGCTGCCATACAGGTTTTAGTTGAGTTGGCCGACGGGCAGGAAAAAGAAATTGCTTTTAAACTGGGTGAAGGAAAAAACACCGGCGATGCCAGTGCTACTGTGCGCCGGTTCCGTGGTATTGATATTGCGCATGAGGCATTGGAAAAAGTAAAGAACTATTGGAAACACACCACCGATGCCTTGCATGTAGAAACACCGGACCCATCTATTAACCTTTTAGCCAACGGATGGCTGAACTATCAAACATTAGCCAGTCGTTTATGGGGTCGCAGTGGCTACTATCAATCAGGCGGTGGCTTTGGTTTCAGAGATCAGTTGCAGGATGTTATTTCGCTACTGCATCATGAGCCCCAGTTAGCACGTAAACAAATTATACTTTGCGCTTCGCGCCAATTTAAAGAGGGCGATGCACAACACTGGTGGCACCCACCTATAGGGCGTGGTGTTAGAACACGTTGCTCGGATGACTTCCTATGGCTGCCTTATGTAACCTGCAGATACGTGGCGCGCACCGGTGATAACGACGTATTAAATCAACCGGTATCTTTTTTAGAAGGGCGATTATTAAATCCTGACGAAGAATCATATTATGATTTAGTATCACAATCTGAAGAAACTGCTTCGGTTTATGAGCATTGTGTGCGAGCCATCAGGCATGGCCTTCGTTTTGGTGCACATGGCTTGCCGTTAATAGGCACCGGTGACTGGAATGATGGCATGGACCGTGTTGGCAAACTTGGAAAAGGAGAAAGCGTATGGCTGGCATTTTTCCTCTATGATATTTTGAACCGGTTTATTAAAGTAGCACAACTACAAAACGACAATGACTTTGCAAAACAATGCGAAGCAGAAGCGAAATTATTGAGAGAGAATATTGAAAAGAATGCATGGGATGGTAATTGGTACCGCCGTGCTTATTTTGATGATGGCACTCCGCTGGGCACCTCCACCAATGAAGAATGTCAGATTGATTCTATTGCACAAAGTTGGTCGGTGCTATCCGGTGCCGGTGGTGCTGAGCGCACAGCAATAGCTTTAGCTTCGGCCGATAAACGCTTGGTTCGAAGTAAGGATAACTTAATTCAATTGCTTGATCCGCCTTTCGATAAATCATCATTAGAGCCCGGTTATATAAAAGGCTATGTGCCCGGTGTGCGCGAAAACGGCGGGCAATATACCCATGCCGCAGTATGGATGACGATGGCCTTTGCTAAAATGGGCGACAACAAACGCGCATGGGAATTACTGAATATGATAAATCCTATCAACCACGGAAGAACGGCTGCTGAGATTGAAGTTTACAAAGTTGAGCCTTACGTAGCTGCCGGTGATGTATATGCCTTCTCTCCGCACGTTGGCCGTGGTGGATGGACCTGGTATACCGGCTCGGCAGGATGGATGTACGAATTAATTACGGGCTTACTACTCGGCGTACGGCAAGATGGCGGCGATTTAAGTTTCGCTCCATGCATACCTGCTGAATGGGAAACCTTTAAATTGCGGTACCGGTATATTAATACTTACTATCAAATTACCTTTAACCAAAAACAGGGTGCCGGAGACATGGTGTTAGTTTTAGACGGAAATGAAAAACCTGATAAGATGATTGAGATGGTGGACGATGGGAAGGAGCATGTGGTGGAGGTTAGGGTTTTTGCAGGGAAAAGTTAACCATGTAAATTATTTTAAAAAATTAGCGCCATTTAGCATATAAATAATTGTATATCAATTATTTATACGCTATTTTATTATTTTGCATACCCTCATTTATTTGATAAACCTTTGGCACCCTTTTCTTTAATAAAAAGGTAAAGAATATTGAAAAAGGCACCTCATAATCACCGCATTTTGTATTTTCAACCCTGATTTTTACACCCTCCAAAAATATTTACGACAACACATATCATTCACCTTAAATATTGTAGCAAAATATTAAACTATGAAAGAAGTATCGCTCGAAGTAAAATGTATTGATACCATCCGTTGCCTTTCTATGGACGCTGTGCAAAAAGCAAACTCGGGCCACCCCGGTACGCCAATGGCTTTGGCACCTGCGGCTTACGCTTTGTGGACACAGCACCTTCGCTTCAATCCAAAAAACCCTTTGTGGTTTAATCGCGATAGGTTTGTTCTTTCATGCGGTCATGCTTCCATGTTGCAATATTCTGTTCTGCACCTTACCGGTTATGCAATTTCGTTAGATGACATAAAAAATTTCCGCCAGTGGGAAAGCAATACCCCGGGCCACCCCGAACATGGAATGACTCCGGGTATTGAAACTACCACTGGCCCATTAGGACAAGGATTTATGACAGCTGTAGGCATGGCCATTGCCGAAACACATATGGCTGCAGTCTTCAATAAAAAAGATAACACTATTGTTGACCATCACACTTACGTTTTTTGCAGCGATGGCGATTTGATGGAAGGTGCTTCTCATGAAGCGGCATCAGTAGCAGGACACTTAGGCTTAGGCAAACTGATTTGCCTTTACGATGACAACCATATTTCTATTGAAGGAAATACTGACTTAACTTTTTCTGAAGATATCAGCAAACGCTTCGAGGCTTATAACTGGCATGTAATTAATTTGGGAGACAGGGGAAATGATGTGCAAGCCATTTCAGATGCTTTTGAAGCTTCCAAAAAAGAAACCGGTAAGCCTTCAATGATTATTTTAAGAACCCACATTGGTTATGGTTCGCCACATAAAGAAGATACCGCCAAAGCTCATGGCTCTCCACTAGGTGAGGAAGAAATAAAACTAACTAAAAAGTTTTACGGCTGGCCAGAAGACAAACAATTTTTAGTGCCTGCCGATGTGAAATCTTTTATGCTGCAAGCTGTTGGCAAAGGGAAGGAAACAGAAAAAGCTTGGACCGAAAGTTTGAATAGCTACAAAAAACAATATCCCGATTTATATAAAAAGTTTCAACAATATTTAAAACAGGAGTTGCCGCAAAATTGGGATGAAGAAATACCAAAATATAAAGCTACCGATGGCGCTAAAGCTACCCGCTCAGTTTCGGCTGATGTTATTAATGCCGTTGCAGGCCGCCTGCCTTGGTTAATGGGCGGCAGTGCCGATTTGGAGCCATCTACCGAAACCATGATTAAATCATCAGGCTATTTTTCGAAAGAGAAATACGAAAATCGGAATATGGCTTGGGGCATTCGTGAGCACAACATGTGCGCTGCGAGCTCCGGTATGATGTTGCACGGCGGCGTTCGCCCTTTTGCCGCTACGTTTTTTGTGTTTACTGATTATGCCCGTCCTGCAATTCGCTTAGCCAGTGTAATGAAGTTACCAGTTATATATGTAATGACACATGATTCTATCGGATTAGGCGAAGACGGCACTACCCATCAACCGGTAGAGCATTTAGCGTCGTTACGTGCCATGCCTGATTTGCATACAATTCGCCCGGCAGATGCTAACGAAGCAGCCGAAGCATGGCGAGCCGCTATTCAAAGAACCGATGGGCCTACTATGTTGGTGCTTACCCGTCAGAAGCTGCCTATTTTTGATACAGCCAAAGTTGGGGCTGCTAAAAACTTACACAAAGGCGCTTACATTCTATCTGAAGCAAAAAACAAAAAACCGAAGTTGATTTTAATAGCCACCGGTTCCGAAGTGCATTTGATTTTAGAGGCACAACAACAACTCGAGAAAAAAGGCATCAGCGCACGTGTGGTAAGCATGCCTTGCTGGGAATTGTTCCGCAATCAAACGCCTAAATATCGCGATAGCGTATTGCCTTCTACTGTAAAAGCAAGGCTGGCTGTTGAAACCGGCTCGGCACAAGGATGGCACGAATGGGTGGGTGATAGCGGACAAATAATAGCCATGCATAAATTTGGTGCCAGCGCACCCGATAAAGTGCTTTTTGAAAAATATGGATTTACAGTAGCCAATGTTGTAAAAACAGCATTGAAAATGTTTAAAAAATAATTTTATGAAAGTGGCTATTGCGGCAGATCATGCCGGCTTTAATTACAAAACTTTACTAATCCCTGTTCTGCAACAGGCCGGGTACGAAGTTTTGGATTTAGGCACCCATAGCACTGCCCCAACCGATTATCCGGACCAGGCTGCAGATATTGCCATGTCTCTTTTAAAATCAAAAGCCCAAAGAGGCGTTATAATTTGTGGAAGTGGTATTGGCGTAAGCGTGGCGGCTAATAAATTTAAAGGCATCCGTGCCGGTGTTTGTCATGATACCTATTCGGCGCACCAATGTGTTGAACATGATGACGCCAATGTATTATGCCTTGGCGAACGGGTTATAGGAACAGCCCTGGCGCTGGAAATAGTTCTTACTTTTTTAAAAGCGCAATACAGCCACGCACCCCGCCATCAAAAACGGTTGGATAAAATAATTGCCTTGGAAAATAAAAATATGAAGGAGACAAAATTATGAGTACCGCATCTGCTCAACAAATAAACCCCGGCCAGCTAAAAAGCGAACTTGAAAGTACCTATACAGCATTGAATGACAAACAGGCAGCCAAGCACCTGTTTGATAAAGACCCTGGTTTATGGAAAACTGATAGTGGGCAAAAACAAAAAATAAATGCACGATTAGGCTGGCTCAACCTTCCAAACAATGCCGATGAACTGATTGATTTTTCGACACAAATAAAAAACGAAGGTTTTAAACACGCAGTGCTACTGGGCATGGGCGGCAGTAGTTTATGTTCCGAGGTAGCGCGTCAAACATTTGGTAGTGCTAAAGGCTACCCAGAGTTATTAGTGTTAGATAATACCGCTCCATCTGCCATTATAAGTATTGAAAAACAAATAGATATTGAAAAAACTCTTTTCATCGCTGCCAGCAAATCTGGCAATACTACCGAGACATTAAGCTTCTTCAAATATTTTTATGCTCAGCTTGAAAACAAAGAAATAGCCAACCCCGGTAATAACTTTGTAGCTATAACCGACGATGGAACACCTTTAGTAAAAACAGCCGCCGAATATAAATTCAGAAAAGTATTCATCAATCCTTCAGATATCGGCGGTCGGTATTCGGTGCTTTCAAATTTTGGTTTATTGCCCATGGCATTAATGGGTATTGATATAAAAGCCCTATTGGCAAGTGCGCAACAAATGAAAGAAAACAGCAACCCAGGTGTACCGGTGGCGCTTAACCCCGGCATTAGCCTTGGTGCAGTTTTGGGCACTGCCCAACAACAGGAACGCGATAAAGTAACTTTTGTATTATCGTCTTCGATTAAAGCCTTCGGATATTGGGTTGAACAATTAATAGCCGAAAGCACCGGCAAAGAAGGCAAAGGATTAATACCTGATGCCGGTGAAACCTTAGGCTCTCCTGAGGTTTATCAAAACGACAGAATTTTCGTACACTTGTATTTGCCCTCAGATGACAACAAAAATAACTTCGAAAAATTATCCGCATTAGCACAACAGGGTCATCCGGTAGTAAGCATTGAAGTGGCAGATAAAGCAGCATTGGGTGGAGAATATTTCCGTTGGGAAGTGGCTACTGCCATTGCCGGTGCTGTAATTGGCATCAACCCTTTCGATGAGCCAAATGTGGCTGAAGGAAAAAAGAATACTAATGATTTATTGGATGAGTGGCTAAAAAAGGGTTCCTTCAAAAAACTACAACCGGTAATACATGAAGGCAATATTTCAGTTTATGGAAATGAAAAAGAACCGGGAACCGGGAACCCCGCTGTGCTGAAAGATTTTATAAACAACTTTACATCACAGGCAAAAACCGGTGATTACATAGCTCTGTTAGCCTATTTCGAAGAAACAGACCAGCGTGATGAAATGCTGCAAACGTGCCGCATGCAAATGCGCGATAAACTAAAAGTAGCTGTAACACTAGGTTATGGACCACGTTATTTACATTCCACCGGCCAGCTGCATAAAGGCGGGCCCGACACAGGTGTATATGTTATATTAACCGGCGATGAACAAGCCGATGTTCCGATTCCCGGAGGACAATATGGTTTTGGCACTTTGCACCGGGCACAATCATTAGGCGATTTCAGATCGTTAAGCGATAAAGGACGCAGAGTTATTTATATAGAATTAGGAAAAAATATTGATACCGGTTTAAAAGAATTATATAAGGTAGTGTGCGGTACTGAATAGTCGCAAGTTTTGACTAACATGAAGATGAATAAAATTACCACTTTGTTTCTCGATATAGGAGGCGTGCTGCTTACCAATGGCTGGGGCCGTGAGCAAAGGCAAGTTGCTATCGAAAAATTTGATCTTAACAAAGATGAAATTAATGACCGCAACAGCTTGATTTGGGATACTTACGAAGCCGGCAAACTAAACCTGGATGATTATCTCGACTTTGTTGTGTTTTATCAAAAAAGAGATTTCTCTAAAAAGGAATTTACTGATTTTATTATGGCTCAATCGCAACCGTTAGATGGGGCGATTGAATATTTTAAAACCCTGAAAAAAGAACGCGGATACAAAATTATTGCCCTTAGTAATGAAGTTCGAGAATTGAACGAATACCGGATTGAGAAATATAAACTTAATGAGCTATTCGATTTTTATATATCTTCTTGTTACGTGCATTTACGAAAACCGGCGCCTGATATTTACAATCTGGCTTTTGATACTGCGCAAATCAGTAAAAGCGAAGCTGTTTATATTGATGACCGGTTGCCATATATTGAAATGGCAATAAAATTGGGTATTACAAGTTTACATTACACTGGTGTAGAAAGTGCGCAAGCATATTTTAAGAACATCTGATATTAAAAGACAAAACAATGGCAGAGCAACAATACGATTATGGAATGATAGGCCTCGGCACCATGGGCCGAAATTTGGTTTATAATATGTGCGACCATGGATACAGTGTAGCAGGATTTGATAAAGATGCAGCGCAGGTAACAACATTTCAAAACGAAGCAAAAGGCAAAACCGTTTTCGGAACTGCTGATTTGAATGAATTTATTGCAGCGCTAAAAAGCCCACGCACTATATTAATGCTGGTGCCCGCCGGTGCTGTGGTTGATATAGTTATTGATGAATTAAAACCACTGCTCTCAAAATATGATATGCTGATAGACTGTGGTAATTCTCACTTTACCGATACTGATAAGCGTCTTGAATCTTTAGCTAAAGAAAACCTGCATTTTATGGGCGTAGGTGTTTCAGGTGGCGAAGATGGTGCCCGTTTTGGCCCAAGTATTATGCCCGGCGGAACACAACAAATTTATTCACGGGTAGGCCCTATGCTCGAAGCAATTTCGGCTAAAGTAAATAACGAGCCCTGTGTAACTTACCTAGGCCCCGGCTCATCGGGCCATTACGTAAAAATGGTTCACAATGGTATTGAGTATGGTTTAATGCAGCTTATTTCCGAAGCCTATCATTTATTGAAAGAAGTTGGAGGCTTAAACAATGATGAACTGCATGAAGTGTTTTCAAAATGGAACGAAGGGCCTTTGCAGTCTTTTCTGATTGAAATCACAGCAACCATTTTTTCACAGAAAGATGAATTGACGAACAACAGCCTTATAGATATGATTTTGGATGGTGCCAAGCAAAAAGGCACCGGTAAATGGACCTCGCAAAACGCTATGGATTTAGGAATACCAGTCCCTTCAATCGATGTAGCTGTAACCGCTCGCGAAATATCTTCTTTTAAAGAAGAGCGTGCATCTGCGCAGAAAAAACTAAACGGGCCTGAGCAAAACGTAACTACAGATAAAAACGAACTAGTAAAATCATTAGAACAAGCTCTTCTTTTCTCAATGATTACTACCTATGCACAAGGCATGAATTTAATGCAACACGCATCGGTGGAATTAAAATACAATTTAAAGTTGGAAGATGTGGCGCGCATCTGGCGTGGCGGATGCATTATACGAGCCACGCTGTTAGAAAATATTCGCACTGCGTATTCAAAACAACCGGCTTTAGCAAATATTATGGTCGATGATTATTTTGCAAATCAGCTAGCGCAGTCGCAAACCGGTATTCGTAAAATAATTCAACTTGCTACTACTACCGGCATACCCATGCCCGTTATGATGTCATCATTATCGTATTACGATAGCTACCGGCACGGTTGGCTACCCGCAAATTTAATACAAGCACAGCGCGATTATTTTGGTGCACATACATACGAGCGCACTGACCGCAAAGGAATTTTCCACACAAAATGGACTCAAAAACAAAAATAGAAATGGAATCAGCAATTAAAGTTCCCCCAACTATAATAGTAATCTTCGGGGCCACCGGCGATTTAACATGGCGCAAACTAATACCGGCAATTTATAATTTACATATAGATAAATGGACGCCCGATAATTTTTTAGTATTAGGTATTGGCCGTAAAGACTTAACCGACGCACAGTTCAACAAACATTTGCATGAAGGCGTAGATAAATTTAGCCGCCGGGGAAAAGCAAAAAAGAAAGATTGGGACGCCTTCGCCAAATGCGTTAACTACCATAAAGGCGAGGTTACAGATATTGCAACTTACGAATATGTGGCGCGGCAAATTAAACTGTTAGAAAAAAAATGGGGTGGCCCGGTTAACCGGGTTCTATACATGGCAGTGCCACCGCAATATTTTGAACAGATAGCTGTAAAAATTGGCAAGGTAGGTTTAGCTAAAGATAAAAAGTTGAGCCGTGTTGTAATTGAAAAACCTTTCGGGCACGATTTGGAAAGCTCCAAACATTTAAATAATCTGCTTCACAATATGTTTGATGAAAGTCAGATTTATCGTATCGACCATTATCTGGGTAAAGAAACAGTTCAGAACATTCTAGCTTTCCGTTTTGCGAATGCTTTGTTTGAACCTATCTGGAATAGGAATTATATTGACAATGTGCAGATAACTGTTTCAGAACAATTAGGCGTTGAGAATCGAGGCAACTATTACGAAACTGCCGGTGCGCTACGCGATATGATTCAAAACCATATTCTACAGTTACTATGTTTAATTGCCATGGAGCCGCCCGTTTCGTTTAATGCCGATGAAGTGCGCAATAGAAAAGTAGATGTGTTGAATGCTTTAAGAAAATTTAAACTTGAAGAAGTGCATAAATTTGCCGTGCGTGGTCAATATGGCGAAGGGTGGATAGAAGGGAAGAAAGTAAAAGGTTACCGGCAGGAACCTGATGTAAATAAAAAATCTACTAAGGAAACGTTCGCAGCTATTAAATTTTATATTGATAACTGGCGCTGGCAGGGCGTTCCCTTCTATTTACGCACCGGTAAGCGCATGAACGAAACTATTTCAGCCATCACCATACAATTCAGCCCTGTACCACATCAATCTTTTCCTTCGGAAGCTACCGGTAACTGGCAGCCGAACAGATTAGTGATGAATATTCAACCACACATGGGTATACGTCTTCGCTTCCAGGCAAAGCGTCCGGGATTGGAAATGTTGCTGTCGCCGGTGGATATGTTATTTGATTACGCCGAATCGTATACTTCCGGTACTCCAGAAGCATACGAGACTTTACTATTAGATATTATGCAGGGCGATTCAACATTATTTATGCGTGCCGACCAAGTTGAAGCCGCATGGGATATTTTAATGCCAATAATTAAAGCGTGGGAAAATAGTCCGTCGGTAAACTTCCCCAACTATGCTGCCGGAATGCAGGGGCCTGAAGATGCTGAAGCATTGATTGCAAAAGATGGTCACAACTGGATAGTAATGCCACCAGATAATGAAGAATAATGGGCGCTAAAAACAATTTACAGGTATTCGAAACTATCGACGCATTAACTGAAGCAGCCGCTAATTTAATTATTGATTTTGCTCAGAACACTATTCAGCAAAGAGGCAGATTTGCATTATGCCTCTCCGGTGGGCGTACTCCCGAAAAATTGTATTCGCTTTTAGCTCAACCACAGTTTCAAAACAAAATAAATTGGGCCAAAACTTTTGTATTTTGGGGAGATGAACGTTGTGTTCCGTTAGACGATAAACAGAACAATGCCCTGATGGCAAAATTGTTACTGCTTGATAAAGTTAAAATACCGGTTGGAAATATTTTCCCTATACCGGTTAACCTATCCCCTGCCGAAGCTGCAAAAGCTTACGAAAAAAGCCTCCACGATTTCTTTGGTAAAAACGAACCCAGCTTTGATTTAATATTATTAGGATTAGGCGAAAACGCTCACACTGCTTCTCTCTTTCCCGATACAGAGGTTATTCATGAACTAAAACATTGGGTTAAGGAAGTGTATGTTGACGAAGTAAAAATGTTTCGCGTAACTATGACTGCACCTCTTATCAATAAAGCGCACAATATTGCATTTTTAGTTACCGGTGCTGAAAAAGCTGAAGTAATGAAAACCATATTGAAGGCGCCATTTGAACCTGATAAATACCCAGCACAACTCATTAAGCCTGAGCAAGGAAGCCTGTATTGGTTGGCAGATAAGGGCGCAGCAGCATTATGCTTATAGCATGGTTTTGCTTTACAAATTTCAAAAACGTTTCTTGTTTTCACCAGCTTTTTGAATTATCTTCACTAACCAACTTTTATTTGCATCCATTTTTAAAAAATATTCGTCTTTAAATAACATAATTTTTTGAATCAAAACATATTTCACCCATTATGAAAAGTTTCTTTACACTTTGTTTATTGTTTGTGGCAGGTACTTCTCTTTTCGCACAACTAGAAATAGATCATCCGATTCAATTAACCGGTAACGGTGCAAACGCAAAAATTAGCGGTATTCAAGATGTAACTGATGCACAAGATGCTATGAGCGTGCAATCCCTGCAAAAAGGTGGGTTTATATTTTCAACGTCTACCGGTTCAGGTAATGCTTTCAATCTTAGCCTCTCTCCCCCTATTACCTCATATCAAAAGGGCATGGTTTTTAATTTTATTTCAAACCAATCTATTACTGGGGCTTCAACTTTAAATATCAATAACCTTGGTACTGTATCTATAAAGAAAAATTTTAATCACGATTTGGACGGCTGCGAAATACAAAACGGGCAAGCAGTAACTGTTGTATATGATGGCACCAATTTTCAAATGACCTCAACGCCTTATCCTGGCATTTTACCTACAACGGCTAATGCCGGCCCTGACCAGACCAACGCACCAAACCCTGCTACACTTGCAGCTAATGCGCCTACTAATGGCACCGGTGCTTGGAGCGTTGTAACCGGAAGTGGCGGCTCTTTTTCGGATTTATTTAGTCCCACCAGTACGTTTTCAGGGCAATTAGGTAGCTCTTACGTATTGCGTTGGACTATAACTTCTCAATGTGGCACCAGTACTTCTGATGTCCATATTTCAATTGCTAATTACACACCCGGCTCTCAAACATTTACTTCATTGGGCGGCCCAACCAATTTCACAGTTCCTGCCGGTGTTAGTTCTGTAACCATCGAATGTTGGGGCGCGCAAGGCGGCACCGGAAACGGAAGCCAACCAGGTGGTTTAGGCGGCTATGCCAAGGGCACTTTAAGCGTTCAATCAGGTTCAACTTTATATGTATATGTAGGTGGCCAAAACGGCACCAACGGCGGGGGAACCGGCAGTACAACCGGTGGCTACGGAGGTGGCGAATCTGATGTGCGCCAGGGTGGAACAGCATATGCAAACTGGGTAATAGTAGCCGGCGGTGGTGGTGGTGGTTCATACGGTGGTGGTGCTGCAGGTGGTGCAGGTGGCGGTGGAAGCAGTTGTGCAAATGGAGTAGGCGGTGCAGGTGGCACATCTCAATCACCTCAATATGGAGCACCGGGCGGTCCAGGCACTTGCACCAGTGGAGGTACCGGTGGTAGTTCTTACGGTGGTTGGACCGGTGGTGGTGGTGGTGGCGGACTTACCAGCGGAGGTACCGGTAGCGGGGGTGGTGGATATGGTAATACTGCCGGCACAGGTACACAAGGCGTGGGTGGCGATCGTGGAGTTAATACCGGATATAGCTGCAATTCGGGTTGTGGTGGCGGAGGCGGTTACTACGGAGGCGGCGGAAGTAGCGACGGACAATGCGCTGCCGGTAGCGGTGGCGGCGGGTCATCATGGGCATCAAACGCTATGACTAATTTAAGCTTTTCAGGAGGCACTCAATCCGGAAATGGCAAGGTTACTATTACCTGGTAATAGTTTTGAAATAAATTTCAAAACTATTTATGTGGCCGCTAAGGCCACTATATCTTTTACTTCTAAAATTTGCTTTTCATAGCCTTTAGTAACTGAGTTTATCATTGCCAAGCCCAACTCTTTTAAAGTAGAAACATGCTTGGGGAATACCGCACGTAATAGCGGGTATGCCCATGTAATATATTTGTAATATTTATTGGTGTTTCTCATGCCCGGCTTGGGGTGCATATAACCCGGACGGAAATTATATGCTTTCTTAAAAGGTAATTTCATTAAATCATTTTCCGTTTTTCCTTTTACACGTGCCCACATTATTTTTCCTTTTTCAGTACTATCCGTACTTCCTCCTGAAACAAAACAGAATGTCATATCCGGATTCAACGTACTTAGGATTTTAGCAACACTCATCGTTAGCGTATAGGTTACCTTATAATAATCTACTTCTGACATGCCGACAGATGATGTTCCCAAACAGAAAAAACATGCATTATAACCACTAAGTTGTCCTTCAATTCCTGAAAGGTTATAAAAATCAGCAACTATAATTTCCTTCAATTTCGGATGTTTTATACCATATGGCTTTCTGCCCAGTAATAAAACTTCCTCTACATGCATATTATTTAAACACTCATGCAATACACCCTCTCCTACCATACCTGTTGCGCCTGTTACTATTGCTTTTATTTTCATTATTAATAATTTATTTGAAAAACTCCTGCTATCTAAGACGAGATAGACTGCTTATAATTGTATGTAAAAATAGTTTTCTCCTGCTTCCTTTTATTTTCCACCAGGGCAACCATTACTTTACAAAACAAAACTTTCCTTAGCTTCGCGGCAAATAACAACCCCAAAAGGAAAGATGCCAGAGTGGTTGAATGGAACAGTCTCGAAAACTGTCTTACTCGCAAGGGTAACGAGGGTTCGAATCCCTCTCTTTCCGCAACTAATATTCAACGCCAATTTGTGAAACCGTAATCTGGAAGATGTTTATTTCAAAAATGCGAAACAAGTTTTTTTACCTGCTTATTATTTTGCATTCAGCAATTACAAACCAGTAGAATTAATTTCTAAAAACGCTGGCAGGTTCAACCCTAATTATTCTTCTTATTGCAGCAATAACCCCTAGAAAGGAAATTACAAGAGTAATAACAGCAAATGCAATATACATAGCAAATGAATAAGTAAATGCTACACCGGCATTGGCTATGCCTATTCTAAATGCTTCCATAAGCAATAAGCCGATAAAGTACCCGGTAATTGCGAAAATTGCAGCTTGTAGTAATATCAAATTTCGTACGTTAGCATTAGTAGCGCCAATAGCCTTAAGTATGGCATAATCTTTTAATCTATCGGTAGCGGCCGAATATAATGTTAGGCCAATAATAACACTGCCGGCAATAATGGCAAATATTATTAGCGTTCCTATAGAGGTAGCAATTCCACTTGAAGACAAAACTGTATTTACTGTTTCTTTCGAAAAGCCTTTGCGGGTCCAGGCTTTAACACCAAAAAGGTTTTTGTTGATTTGTCCTACCAATTCATCCTGATTATACCCACTATCTGCCTTTACTAAATACGCACTTACTTTTTGATTAGGAAAGTTGCCATAGTAGCGGGCACGCTCGATAGTGGTAAATACATAAGCGGCGCCAAAACCCCGCGCACCTTTGGTTTGCAAAGCTACATATGCACGCTTACCCGAAATCTCGAAACTAGAACCTAAACCGATTCCCCCAAGTATGGCTTGGTCATACACCTCAGTAGTTACAGCATTATCGTTCAACAAATCATTTTTGGTGCCACTTGTTAGCCCCCACGGCCCACCTACAAATGCTGGCGCCTGAGAGCCCACTAGAGTAACACCTGCAGATGTTCCATTTTGAAATTTTGCAGCTGCGCCGGCAATAACCAGCGGATAAACATGTGCCACGCCAGGCAGCATAGCTATTTCGCGCTGATACCTGCCGTCAATTTGTCCCAAGGCGTTAATGTTTGTAGTTCTGTTATCTACTACCCATATATCGGTGTCAATATTATCTACCAAGTTTGCCATGGCCCCTGTAAGAAAAATAAAAATGCCTGTTTGCTGTCCAATCAAAAAAATACTAATTACCACGCCAAAAAGTGCACCAATACTTTTTGGCTTATCGTACATAATAAAACGCCATGCAGTTTTAAACATATTACTCAACAGTTATTACAGCCTCAACCCTTGAATTAATTAATAAGGGTTGTAATCCTTTCAGTTTTATTCTTACTTCTCTTACTCGGCGATCCTCCATGTTGCTGCTTTCGTCGCTAAATATTGATTTCTTCTTTAAATAATTACTCAGATAAATAATTTCTCCTTCATCCAGTTTATCATCCATCCCTTCGGTTCTAATAATTGCCTTTTGTCCAAGTTTAAGTTTCTTAACCAATAACTCATCCACCTCGCATATTACCGTTGCATCAGCTTCAGGCGCAAAATCGAAAAGCGCTTTACCGGTGCTTACCGGGCTGCCTTCGGTTAAATCCATATTCATTACAATTCCGTTGTACGGTGCCACAACCTTTCTACGTCTTACATCAGCAGCGGCAACCGCTATATCAGCTTTTATTTCTTCAATTTTGTTTTGCTCTGAGGCTAGTGCAGCATTTAGTCGCTCTACCTCCAATTTTGCCTGATCATAATCACTTTGAGCATTATCAAGATTTTGCTTGGTTTCTGCTTCGCTTGCGTACATGTTCGTACTTCTTTCCAATTTTGTTTTCAGGTTGGCCTCTTTAATGTGTGCCTGGCCTATTTGTGCCCTAAAATTTTTAATATCATCCAATTGGGTAGCCATTTTTGCCTGCGCCTGGGTTAGCTTTGAATCTTCGTAGTCGTGCGTTAGTTCAATAATTACATTTCCTTTTTGTACGGTATCTCCCTCGTGGTAGTATATCTTTTTTATAATACCTCCGGTTTCTGCTCCAACCTGTGCAATTTTTGTTTCAGGTTCAACTCTTCCCAGTGCAATTATTTTTTGCGGGCCGTTGCTTATTACCGGTGGGTCACTTTGATTATTACTTTTGTTTTTACAAGCCGGCAACAGAAACAAAACTAACAGAAAGGCATATAGGCGAGTCATAAGCGTATTTTTATACTGAATTACTTTCACTTGTTTCATTTATAATTTTACCATCAGCAACCTCAACAATGCGGTTGGCGTAAGGCCTTAAACGCTGATCATGCGAAACCACAACTACTGCTTTTCCTTTCTTGGCCAAGTCTTTAAGATGTTCCATTACAACAGTTGCCGATTTCGAATCAAGCGAAGCAGTAGGTTCATCACACAAAATAAGCGGTGCATTTGTAACTAATGCCCGCGCTATTGCCACCCGTTGCTGCTCGCCGCCCGACAACATTTTGGGTAAAGACGAAACCCGGTGCTCCATATCCAACAACTTTAAAGCTTCATGTGCTCGCTGGGCAGCAATCTTCGAATTCACTTTTTGCAACATAAGTGGCAGCATCACATTGTCCAAAACATTTAGAGGCGCTATAAGGTTAAAACTTTGAAATACAAAACCAATACTGTTTAACCGAAGATGAGCCAGGTCATTATCAACCAATTTTTCGGTATAGGTATTATTTAGATTAACGTGCCCCTGGGTGGGATAAATAACACAGCCCAATAAAGATAAAAGTGTGGTTTTACCTGAACCTGATGGCCCAATAATAAGCACTAATTCTCCGGTTGATACGCTAAAATCGGTGGGATACAGAGCAACTACTTCTGTGTCGCCGCTTTTATATTTTTTTGAAGCTCCTTCTAAATATGCAATTTTCACTATTACAAAAAAAGCACAATATTTAATAGTGCAGTAATATAATTTCGCATTTAATTTAATCTCAATCAAAAAATACGTGCTGGTTATAGTTTGCCTGTTTCGTAATCAGGACGAATTAACCAGCTTTTATGATTGACTTTTCTTAAAACCAATACAGAGAAAAAGAAAATAGTTGTAATTACGGTTATTGCACCTATGGCCCAAGCCGGAACAATATTTGTAAGATTTACTAATAATCCATCATGCCCAAACTGGCCAAACCCGAATAAAATTGGAATACGGTACCAATAATATGTTGAAACTGCAGTTGCGGCAAATATGCTTATCAGCATGCGCTCACTTTTTTTGCCCCAGTATTCTTTCAATATGGAATAGATAGTAAAAGTTACAGCCAAACCAGCAAAAGGCAATTTATACACGTCAATAACATGACTTAAAGTAATAACTCCTGTATAATCAGGCACCTGAAACCAGCCCCATATAAAACCGGGCAATCCGCCAATAGTTAGTAATGCACTCAACCTGTTGTAAACAGTTTTTTTAACTGCCGCCGGGTGAATATTGGGGGTTGAATCAGGACAAGGTACTGAGCATTTAGCGCATTGAGTGCAATGAGCGTTTGGAAAAGTAATGATGGCATTACTGCCATAAAATTTTTCAACCGGGTGAACAGGGCACAGCGAGGCACACCAACCACTTTTCCAGTTGTAAATAAACCCCAACACAATTGCTGTTACTGCAGTGGGTATTAACAACATTAAAGTTGCGTTGCCATTGCTGTTAAGTAATAAATGCCGTAAAGGCACAATTATGTATAACAAACAGATAGCAACCAACTGAAGCTGGCTCTGTAGCTGTCGGGGCATTTCCATTTCTTTCGAAAGGTTTAAATGGCGGGGAAGTAAAGCAGTGCTGGCCAGTGGGCAAATATTGCGCCACAAACCCGGTGCCACTACAAATAAAGCAGGCGCCACAGGTATTAAAATATTCCATAATATTAGCAATCCTACTTGCGGATAAAACAGCAAGCATATTAAAATTGCAAGCGCTGCCACCAACATTAATACCTGAATAAAACGCCAAATAGCCCAATATTTTACCGGCAACGAACTATTGGGCTTAAATGAAACAGAACTGACGGGCATAAATATTTTTTTATTGCCGGTTTTATTAAATTAATCTTCTGAAAATAAAACAGCCATGTTTGCTATCAACAAAACAATAATATAATGATTCAAAAACCAATGATTATTGTCAGGTTCTGCTAGCTTTATGTTATGTTTAAATAGTTTTTTGCTCTAAATTTTAACAGAAAAGCTTATATTCAAAAAAATACTTATGGCGCACCATCACGAAGAACACTTTCAAAGTACCAATTTTGTAAAAGATATAGTTATAGGAATGGCCGATGGGCTTACAGTGCCGTTTGCCTTGGCAGCGGGGTTAAGTGGCGCGGTTGATTCCAGCACTATTATTGTAACAGCAGGCATTGCTGAAATTGCAGCAGGTAGTATTGCCATGGGCCTGGGCGGCTACCTTGCAGGACGAACCGAAGTAGACCATTACAACTCGGAACTAGCTCGCGAGTATATGGAAGTTGAACAATTTCCGGATAAGGAAAGAGAGGAGGTAATAGAAGTGCTGGAACAATTTGGCGTTGAAAATAAAATGAGCCGCGCCATTACCGAAGAAATGGCAAAAGACAAAGAGAAGTGGGTGCAATTTATGATGCGCTTTGAGTTGGGCCTTGAAAAGCCCGACGAAAAACGTGCAACTAAAAGCGCTTTCAACATAGGCGTTGCATACATCATTGGTGGCTTTGTTCCACTTGCGCCATATATTTTTGATAAAAGTGCGCACGAAGCGTTGCTTATATCTGTAGGTGTTACATTAGTTGCGCTTTTTATATTCGGCTTTTTAAAGGCCAAAGCTACCGGGCAACCACAATGGGGTGGGGCAATTAAAACCATGCTTATTGGCGCACTTGCGGCCTCAGTAGCTTTTGGATTAGCCAAATTAATACAGGGCATTTAACACAGTGAGCAACTTTTCTTATAAATACTATCATCGAATTTTTATTTTCGACAACCTAAAAATTGCATAATAATAGTTTGCCATATGAACGAAAAAGATTTTAACCCCAACAACCCGGCAGCATCAAATGCCAATATTTTCGGTTTGCCTTACACCGCTAATCAAGCCGAACTGGTTTTGTTGCCTGTTCCTTTTGAAGCCACAGTATCGTACGGCGCAGGTGCTGCTCAAGGCCCGGCTGCAATTTTCGATGCATCCATGCAGGTTGATTTATTTCACCCGTTAGTGCCCGAAGTATGGAAGAGAAAAATTGCCATGGAAGATGAACCAGAAGCAATTACAAACCTAAGCAACGATGCACGCAAAAAAGCCGAGGAAATAATAGACAGCCTTATGACAGGCAAAAGTGTTGATGAAAAATTATTAAAGGCAGTAAATGATGCTTCTGAAAAAATGATAGCCTGGGTTGAAGAACGTAGCGCTAATTTTTTAGCAACCAACAAAACCGTAGGCTTAATAGGCGGCGACCACAGTACCCCACTTGGACTATTGAATGTACTAGCACGCAATAATCAATTCGCCATTTTACAAATTGATGCCCACTGCGATTTGCGCAAAGCATACGAAGGCTTTGAATATTCGCACGCCTCAATTATGTACAACGCATTAAAAAATAAAAACATAACCGGCCTTACCCAGGTAGGCATTCGCGATTATTGCCAGGAGGAAATTGAATATATCGGCGCATCAAGAGGCCGGGTAAGAACATTTTTTGACCGTGATATACAGATGGCAAAAATTGAAGGCATGCCATGGGCAAAAGAATGCGATAGAATAATTGCTACACTACCTGATAAAGTATACATCAGCTTTGATATTGATGGATTAAGCCCAGAGCTTTGCCCTAACACGGGCACGCCGGTACCTGGCGGCCTTAGTTTTGCTGAAGCAGCATTTTTAATTGAAAGAGTTGCGCTACACAAAAAACAAATTATCGGCTTCGACCTCAACGAAGTTTCGCCGGGTAAAGAAGGCGATTGGGATGCTAACGTTGGCGCCCGATTGCTATTTCAGCTGTGCTGTGCCTACTTTATTAATAAGGAGAAATAAACTACTACCTGTTTAAATTAAAAAGGGCTTTTAAAATTCGGGTTATTTAAAAATGAAGTATCGGTAAAGCTATTTAGCAGCGCCAGTAATTCCATTTTTTGCAAGTCGGTAAAATGCGAGCCTCCGTTGGCATGGTAAATAGTTTTCATCACCGGGTCAAGTGTGGGTGATTGTTTAATGCTATCGCTATAAAAA
Organism: uncultured Bacteroidota bacterium; assembly: GCA_903919075.1. GTDB lineage: Bacteria > Bacteroidota > Bacteroidia > Chitinophagales > LD1 > Bog-950. The sequence continues at coordinate 50,684 of CAIXGR010000072.1, forward strand.
TTAATTACCTGCATTAAAGTTTTAAATCGACCATCATGCATATAAGGCCCGGTAACTGCTACATTTCTTAGTGTTGGAATTTTAAACAAACCATAATCTGCAGCATCACCGGTTATTGCTCCACGCCCTGCATCTGCAAAATCATAAATATTTACAGCCCTATCTAAGCCATTGTTACGAAAAGGATGAGCCGCATCATACATCAATAAGCTTTGTCCCTGCGCATGGCAATGAAAACAATCGCCCTTCTCTTTCAAAAAAACATAATTAAACCCACTATCCTCCCAAATTGTAAAAGTAGCCTGCCCACGCATAACGCTATCAAACCTTGAATTGGCCGATACCGCCGAGAATAAAAATTGTTGAATAGCCAAGTAAATATTATTAGCCGTTACAGCGTTCGCTGTGCCAAATGCTTTGCTAAATAACTTTACATCCGTGGTATCGGTTTTTAAATAAACAATAGCATTTGCAATATTCAAATTCAACTCATGCTGAAAAGCATCTTGCGCCTGATTAGCAAGCGTTGCCGATCTTCCATCCCAAAAAAAATATGGTGACCATGCAAGATTTTGCAGTGCGGGTGCATTGCGGGTGGTAAATCCATTTTCATTTGCACTAACTGCTTTCCCCGAATCGGAAAGGGCAGCTTGCAAATGATGACACGAGGCACACGATTTTTGTCCGTCAATAGAAAGGTGCTTATCATAAAACAATCTTCGCCCCAGTGCAATGCCCTCATATGTTAGCGAATCTTTATAGGGCGAGTTTATTGGAGGAAATAAAAAGGGGATTTGCAAAGTATACTTTGTTCCCTTGTAAAGATTATTCAAAGCAGGTTCGCGTCTGCAATTTTCCAGTGCAAGAATAAAAGTTGATAAAGTAAAAACCGCCAAAAATATTTTCTTCATTATAACTTCAAAGTTCAAAATCCAAATGCTTTCGAAAAATTACCAGCAAATTTCGCTGCCAACGCAGGGGCATCAGATGTACTGGTTACATCATCGGTGTTAACCGCTGCAATATTTATAGTTTGAGTATCGCCGTGAAAAATTTTCCTAACATCAAGATAAACCGATAGCGTAGCCGGATTACCGCAACATACGGTGAAGTTTTTATTAAGTTGCACCTGCCGGTAATTACTATCCAGCCCTATATGGTAAATCAGTCCATATCTCATATCAGGTAAAACTGCTGTATCCCATGCGCCTTCCATTACTTCAAACCGGTATTTAAAATTGTTCATGCCCCAATACATTCCATATGCATTATTCAATACGCCTGGCGCAGTAAGCGGGTAAGGTGTTGCATTCTGTGCAGAATCAAGCCCGCACCCAAAAACAATTCCCTTAAAATTTCCTTCTACTCCCTCAAGCTTTATAGTTAAAGATGAAGGATTGCTGAAATCAATCAAAGCAACATCTGTAATCACTACAGTTGAGTTATCAGTCTTTATTAAATTAATATTTGATATGTAAAACTGAAGTGCTTTGATACCAACCACAACTCCGGTAGTATCGGCATTAAAAGTGTTAAGTGCAAAAGATTGGCTACCGTATTTACCTTTTAATTGCAACGTAAAAACCGATTTACTTTTCTTGCAGCCCGCACCCAAAAAACCAATCAGAGCTGCAAGCAACATGATTGTTTTAAAATACTTCATCCGTTTTATGTTTAAATAAAAATAAGCCAAAAAACCAAGGCATAGTAATTATGGCACTGGCTTTGAAATTTATTTTGTTAATGTGTCATAGTTGTGAAATCTTTTCTTCTATCGCAACTAAGATTTATGGATTCTACAACTTCTGGCATCGGCTTTAAAAGTAACTCATATGTCCGAAGCAATAAATACCGGCAACAGCCGGAAAAATTCAAAACATAATCAACGCGGCAGAAAAAGATTCTCGCCCCACGTTGACATGACACCGATGGTTGACCTGGGTTTTCTTTTAATTACTTTTTTTATGCTTTCAACCACTCTAAGCGAACAAACCAAAGGTATAATATGGCAAAAGCCTATCACCGAAGCCCCACCCGACGCTGTTAGCGAATGTCAGGTAATGAATATCGTTGTTGATTCGCTGGATAGAATATTTGTATACGAAGGCAGCGAACTTCAAAACCTAAAACTTTCAAGCTTTGAAGGTGAACATGGGATTCAAAAATTTATAATAGACAAAATCAAAAGAGTAAAGACCGGATATGCGCCAACAGCTGCTGGCAAAACGCGGGATATTATTTGTTTGATAAAACTTTTAAATGGTGCACGATATAAAAATATGATTGATATTATGGATGACATGAAAATACTTAACATTGAAACCTACGCATTACAAGAGCCTTCGAATGAAGAAATTGCGGCCGTGGCCTTGCAGAGCAAAAAAATATTCGCCAAAATTGAATTGCCAGACTAAAAATATTCTTCGAGAATCTGGTCCAACATTTCAATAGTAAGTGGCTTACTTTTTAAGCCCGATACAATATTGAATAGCGCCGCCTTGGCTTTATCTTCAGGGCTATCGGACGTGGTAAGCATTACCACAATCACGGGACATTGAAATTCCTTATCAAGGTTGTTATACTCCTCCAAAAATTCCCAGCCATTCATTCCGGGCATATTAATATCCAAAAAAATTAAATCGGGATGGGCATTTCCGTTATTATGCCTGTTTCTTAAATATTCCAGCGCGTCCATACCGTTCTCTTTAGGCACAACCATGTTTGCGTAGCCGCTTTTTTTAATTACCCTTTCATGAAAAAAATTATCATCCTTGTTGTCATCAATTAGCATGATACAATTTACCTTATTATTCATAATTAAAATTTTGATATAGTAAAACTAAAAGTGCTTCCTAGTCCTATTGCAGAGTCAATCCATATCTTGCCGCCGTGCAGCTCCACTATTTTTTTACAATTTGCCAATCCTATACCATCCCCTTCATATTCTTTACCCGAATGAAGGCGCTGAAAAATCTGAAATACCTTTTTGTAATGCTTGGGCTCAATGCCAATGCCATTATCTTTTACACAAAATTGCCATTTGTCATTTATCTGTTCGCTGCTTATTTCAATTTTTGGGCAAACATTCTTGTTCCTAAATTTAATTGCGTTGCTAATCAGCTTTTGAAATAACTGTCGAATTTCCGGTTCATAAACGTTTAGATGCGGCATGTTTCCAACGCTTATAACGGCACCACTATTTTTAATAAGATTTTCGAGATCAGTATTTACATCTAATATCAGTTTTCGAAAATCTACATGCTGAAGCGTTTTATTTCTCCCTAAGCGCGAAAATTCAAGCAAGGAACGAAGCAAATTACTCATCCGCTTTGTTGCCATATGAATTGTAATTAGATGCTTCGAAGCCGAAGCATCTAATTGTTCCGCGCAATCTTCTTGAAGTATTTGAACATAATTTGACACTGTTCGAAGCGGCTCTTGCAAATCATGCGAAGCGATGTAAGCAAATTGCTCCAACTCGCTGTTTTTAATAGTTAATTCTATGGTTCGCTGATTTACTTTTTCATCAAGCAAGGCATTCGTATTTTGTAGCCACTGCTCCAGCTGTTTTTGTTTGGTTACATCGAATGATAAAATTAAAACACCTTCATCTACCCGCTGCATCCGCAGCTCAAAGTAGCCTTTCGAACCATCGTGAAAATCAAATTCATTAATCATTTGATGTGGCACTCCCTTACTCATACAGTCCTTCAGAAACTTAAACATCTCGGTGCCTTCAATTCCCGGATATTGTTCCATCATTGTACGGCCAATCAATTTTTCCTTCGAGGCCTTGCCATGCTGCGCCACCGTTTCGTTTACATAAACGTAACGCCAATCAGCGCTAATAATTTGCACACCTTCAATAATATTATCCAATATGCTGTACTTACTGAACGGCATACAAAAACTGGCTTTATCTTTTATTAAAAATAATCGCTTCCCAACCATATGGCTCCTACACCGGGCTTGAAACTCAAACGAAAGCAAATATATTAAACCGGTTTATAATTTCCTGCTTATTAAATTTGTACTTTGTTTTTTAAAAGAAAATATATTGGCGAGGTAAAAAAATCAGCTGGTTACGGTTAACACATTTGCACTTTCTGTAACATTAAGTTTAATAAGTGCCGACGGGGGTGGGCCACCAGTAACGTTTCCATTGGTATCATATGTTCCGCTATGGCAGGGGCAGGCAAATATGGGTGTCGACCCGGTTCTATATAAAACTATGCAACCTTGATGGGTACATATTAGTGATAATGCTACATAACCGGTTGCGGTTTTCCGCACATATGCGTTGTTTTGAATTACATAACCGCCAACTGTAAGTAAAGGTGCATTAACCGGGTTGGCTAAGTCAATAGTAAAATTTATTGGGGTCGTTTTACTGCAACTATTCAAAAATGTTATTGTTGAGGCAAGGCCGCACACGGCAGTGCCTTTTAGAAGAAATTCTTTTCTATCCATATTGCTCACTTTTTAGTTTATCAATTTAACGCCCTATAAAAAGGAACAATTTGATACTTTATTGTGTTTCGATTACGTGCTGTTGCGTGTTTTCTACAAATTCCATCTTATCCAGGCTTCTACAAAGCGAAACTTGCTCCTGTTTATGCAACAAACTTAGGGCTTACTTGATAGAGTGTTTACTTGTGCATGATTGCAGGCTGATCTTATTACCGCTGTATGATTCAACAAAAAGGCAACATTAGGAACTTGCCGCACAAGCAATAGAATTTAAACCAGACCGTAAAAAGTTGTATTACAATCCAACCCCGCCCGATACTTCTATTCTTTGTCCGTTAATCCATTTTGCATCATCGGTACAAAGAAAAGCCACTACGCTGCCTATATCATCTGCCACACCCACTCTACCCAAGGCGGTATTATTAATGATATTGGCTTTTACGTTCGGATTGCTGCGTATAAGTGCATTATTAAAATCGGTTTCAGTAGCACCGGGCGCAACAATGTTAGACCTGATGCCACGTGAGCCGTATTCTTTGGCAACATATTTTGTTAGTACCTCAACTGCACCTTTTAGTGAGGAGTAAACTGAATAACCGTGCACACAAAAACGCGTAGTGCCCGACGAAATAAAAACTATACCGCCGTTATCATTCATACTTGGTAACGCTTTTTGAGTAAGGAAGAAAACGCTCTTAAAATGAATATTAGTTAGCCGGTCGAAAGCTTCTTCCGTTACTTGTGGTATAAGAAGTGTGGCACCTACACCCGCATTGTTTACTAAAAAGTCGAACTTGTCAGTATTCCAAGCCTCTTTTAAGACTTCCAAAAATCGCGAAATAAATCCATCCAGCGATTTTACTTCCTCCATATTTAATTGCAGAACGGCGGCCTTTCGTCCCATCTTTTCTATTTCGGCGGCTGTTTTTTCGGCATCCTCCTTTTGGGTATTATAAGTAAGAATAACATCTATTCCATTTTTTGCTAATGATAAAGCCATATCCTTACCCAATCCGCGGCTACCGCCAGTTACAAGTGCTATTTTCGCCATAGTGCTTTAGTTTTTATGATTAGGGCGTAAAGATTAGGAATTATATATCAACTCAGGAAAAAGTATTTTAGAACCATGAAAGCTGCTACCGTTAACGAACTTAAAGACGAGCTCAAACATTTACCGCCGGCAAAACTGCTTGAGCTATGCACCCGATTAGCCCGTTTTAAAAAAGAAAACAAAGAACTACTAACCTACCTGCTTTTCGAAGCGCATGACGAGCAGGGATATATTAAAAGCGTTCAAAACGATATTGACATAAATTTTGATGAACTGGCAAAGGGCAATAATTTATACCTGCTAAAAAAAAGCATTCGCAAAATTTTGCGAAGCACCAATAAATATATCCGTTATACCGGCTCAAAAACTGCCGAAATTCAATTGCTTCTTTATTTCTGCACTAAACTAAAGCAGTCGGGTATACCTATTACAAAAAGCACCGCACTTACCAAACTGTATCAACAACAATTAAAAAAGATAAATACAGTATTACCGGTATTGCACGAAGATTTGCAACATGATTATTTGAGAGAATTGGAGGAACTTTCTATTTGAGTTTATGCAATTCTTATTGCCTGTCATGATTAGCGGGGTCCTTTTTCCGCTTTATCAGCTTATACAATTCAAACCATATTACCGAAGCAAACCCTATCAATGAAGCTATACCAAGTTGCACAATTGAAAGTGTGGCAAACCTGAAAAAATTACGTATAAACGGAATATACAATAAGCACAAAAGAAGTGCTACAGTTACGAATAGTGCCACCTTCATTAAATTATTTTTATACCCAAGTGCCGTAAAAACGGAATAATAAAACGACCGGTTAACCAGGGTTAAAAAAATATTGGCTATTACCAGTGTTGTAAAAACCATGGCTCGGGTAATATCTTCACTGTATCCGTTTAAAACCGCATATTGATAAACACCCATTGTACCTGCGGCAATAACAAGCCCTTGCACAATACTTATCGAAAGCTCACGCCATTGCAGAAAAGTAGTGGTCATTTTCCGTGGTGGCTGGCTCATGCTGTTTTTTTCCAAAGGTTCGTTTTCATAAACCAAACTGCAGGTGGGCCCCATAATAAGCTCAAGAAAAATAACGTGCACCGGTGTAAAAATATTAGGATATATCCATCCCAATATCAACGGCAATGCTACTGTAAGAATAATAGGAATGTGAATGGAGATAATATATTGAATTGCTTTTTTAAGGTTGCTGTATATTTTACGCCCCATAGCAATAGCATCTATCATCTTTCCAAGGTCATCATCAGTAAGTATTAGCGATGATGCCTGTTTGGCTATTTCGCTTCCCCGTTTTCCCATAGCTATGCCAATGTTAGCGGCCTTTAGCGCTGGTGCATCATTTACCCCATCGCCGGTCATGGCAACAACATAGTTTAACTCTTTCAACGCATTAATAATTCGCAATTTAGCTTCGGGGAACATGCGGGTAAAAATGTTAGTGCTACTTACTATCCGTTTCAACTCATCATCACTCATCTTAAGCAATTCTTCACCATTCAGCGTTTTATCTGCCCCTTTAAATCCGGCTTGTTGCGCTATGGCGGCTGTGGTAACAGCATTATCGCCAGTTATTATTTTTACATCAATACCTGCATTATAGAATTGCTGCAAAACTGCGGCAATATTGGCTTTGGGCGGGTCGTAAAAAGCCACGAAACCCAAAAACTTGAAAGTATATTCCTGCTGCTCTTTCTTAAAATCGTTGCCTTCGAAAACTGCTTCACCTACAACCAAAACCCTAAAACCCTTTTTCGACATTTGTTCCGCAAATCCCATAGCCACATCCTGTGCTTCTTTGCTTAAATCCGAACATCTTAATACACTTTCTGCAGCCCCTTTACAGGCTACTATCCGGTGCCCTTTATCGTCCTCAAAAAAATGCGTCATCATAGGTGGCTTGCCCGATAACGGATACTCATGTATCAATTTATAATTTGGCCTTATATCTTCTTTCGTATTTTTTTTGTACGCATCATGCAAGGCCACTTCCATGGGGTCGAAAGGAACCGGTTCGCTGGCCCACATAGCTATAGTAACCAATTGCTGCGCCTCGGGTATTTCAAATACAGCGGGTACAAGTAATTGTTTGGCGCCCGATACGTAAATACCAGCCAGCTCCATTCTGTTCTCGGTAATAGTGCCCGTTTTATCTGTACAAATTACGCTTGCCGAACCCAGTGCTTCAACAGTTTTAGTTTGCTTTACAATTATGCCCAGCTTCATTAATCGCCATGCACCCAAGGCCATAAACGAAGTAAAAGCTACCGGTATCTCTTCGGGCAAAATACTCATAGCCAGCGTTAACCCTTTCAGGAGGCTATCCAGAATTTTTTTTGATTGATAAAAATTAATTCCCCATATTATTATAAAAACAATAATACCAGCAATAGCCATGTTTCTAACAAACTTTCTTATCTGCTGTTGTAATGGAGTTTTCTCTTCAACAATATCCTCGAGCGATTTTCCGATTTTACCAAACTGGGTTAACCTGCCTACAGCAGTTACTTTAAAAACTGCCAGACCCGATATAGCAAGCGTACCTTGAAACACTTTATTGTTTGCAGCATCCTTTTCATCTTTAATTACCGAAAATGATTCGCCGGTAAGAATAGATTCATTAACTGAAAAATCGTTGGCCCTTACTATTTCTCCATCGGCTGCAACTAAGGTGCCCTCTTCAACCACCAAGTAATCACCCACTACAATCTCATCCGAGGGCAACTCTATCACCCTATTATTTCTTATAGCTTTTGCTTTAGCCTGTGTAAAGGCATTTAAAGCTGCAATAGCCTTCCGACTACGCGAATCTTGGTACAGCGAAATGGCAGACACCAAAATAATTGAAGCCAACATAAAAGTGCCTTCCGAAAATTTTGCCATTAAAAAATATATCGCCGCAGCGCAAACCAACAACAGAAACATGGGTTCTGTAGCGGTATCTCTTAAAGAGCGCCAAAAAGTATTTTTCTCTTTAGCAGCATTTGCATTACTACCAAATTTTAATCGCGAGGCTGCTACTTCATCGTCAGATAAGCCACTAAAAGGGAAAGGATTTACTTTTTCAGCCATCGTTTAAAAATGTTATATGAATATACGCTTAAGAACAAATATACCAGTTACACCACTTCTAAAAACTGATGAAAGTCATTGCCTGCATATAAACTAAACCCCTCTGTTGCTATTTTAGCAAAGAGGGGCTTATGTTTTATTATTTAGTTGTTTTCCAGGTTCGCATTCCGAGAATATTAAGAAGCCCTGTATGTTACATTATTTGAACAGTAACGCATCCGTTTAAGTTGGCAACCACAGTGCCTGAAAAATATTTACCGGATAAAGTAGTGGCCGACCAATTGTAAGTTCCGAAAGGCACTACTGAAGAAACCTCCCAACTTTGCGAACAAACATCTGTTCCGCCTGAAGAGTTTGCGATACCGCTGCCAATATTTTTGCCAGTCAAACTAACTGAATAGTCGGATTGTGTGGTAGAATAAAATACTATGTTACTATATCCGGCAACAGGAAGAGACATGTTACTTCTGGTGAAAGAAACAGGGGTTGTTTTTCCTGAAATAACATCAACGCTGCCTGTCCATTTTTGTCCGTTTGCACTTTGCGCAGTATAGGTATGTGTTCCAGCTGTAGCAGAAACATCGAACCCAGGGCCAACAAATGTGGAACTATAAACATACGGAGTTATAATGCCTGCTACATTGTTATTCATAGTTACCGTGATTGAACCAAGGCCTGAGTTGTTAGTGGAAAACTGAACTGTTCCTTTTCCCGGAGTTGAAGCATTGGCAGTGGTTAAGCCAGTGCTGGTGCATTGACCAGCGGCAATTGAAAGGCTTCCTGTCCAATTCATATTATCGGCATTAGTTGCAGTATAAGTGTAATTACCTTGTGGCATCGAAATATGGTTGGTAGAATGAGCATCTGTACAACCCGTATTGGCAGAAGCAACTATTATTACGCCATTTGAGAGCTTAATAGTAGGCATTTTATCGGCAGTGCTATAAAAAAGCATATTACCATTTGTGGTTGAAGCAGGCGCATAAACGCAGCATGATGAACACTCTACAACGGCCGTTGGGTCATAATTTGTTGCGTTTCTATCCATACAACCCTTTTCTTTTGAGCAGGATTGAACTACAAAAATGCCAAGTAATGCAAGGATGGCGATTAAAGAGTGGAGTATATTTTTCATGGCGTTTGCTTTTAAATTGTTTGTAATTATTAGAATACAAAGGTGGGCATACATAGGAGCAAAAGCATTACACAATTGTAAAGAAGAGTTACATGATTTGAAGCCGCCTACCCCTATATAACTATGAGGCGCAATTGCACTAAAAATCGTTTTAACAATCACAAAAAATTCAAATCGTTGATACTTTGGAAATATCGAAGTTTGTAGTGAAATTCAGCTATCCAATTATTCAGGAATCAGGAAGTAACTAATCATGGAATTTGCAATTGTAGATATTGAAACCACCGGTGGCCATGCAGCTGGCAATGCCATTACGGAAGTTTCCATTCAAATACATGATGGAGAGAAAATAATTAAAAGCTACGAAACGCTTATCAACCCCGGCACACCTATTCCTTATTACATAAGCGGGTTAACTGGTATTACTAACCAGATGGTGAAAAATGCCCCTCCTTTTCTACTGTTGCTGCAACCATTTTCGAGTTGCTGAATAACCGTGTTTTTGTTGCACACTCCGTTAACTTCGATTACTCCTTCCTGAAAAACGAATTAAAGCTTTCGGGCTACGAACTGAATTGTAAAAAACTCTGCACCGTCCGTCTTAGCCGAAAAACATTTCCCGGCCTTCCTTCCTATGGTCTTGGTAATCTTTGTAGCTCGTTAGAAATTCCTCTTCAAAACCGGCACCGTGCCGGTGGCGATGCTGCCGCTACAGTAATACTGTTCGAAAAAATATTGGCTGCTGATGGCGAGGCTATTCACAAGTTTTTAAAACGCGGATCGAAGGAACAAGCACTGCCACCAAATTTACCCAAAGAAGAATTTGAAAAACTTCCCGAAACAACCGGTGTGTATTATTTCCATAACCGGAAGGGGAAAGTAATATATGTAGGCAAGGCTGTAAATATTAAAAAACGGGTATCGGGTCATTTTAGCAATAACTCAACCGGTAAACAGAAACAGGATTTTATGCGTGAAATATTTCACATTCGTTTTATAGAATGTGAAAGTGAGCAGGCCGCATTTACGCTCGAAACACAAGAGATAAAAAGAATATGGCCGCAATTTAACCGGGCACAAAAAAGATACGAGCCTCTTTTTGGAATAGTACATTACAACGACCAAACAGGCTTCAGCCGCCTGGCTTTAAAAAAATTAAATAATAAACGTGAATCTAATTTTCAAGTAAAAACACTTTTAGAGGGGCAGGAACTTTTGCGCAAACTAGTTACTGAACATGAATTATGCTTGCGCCTTGCCGGTATACCTAAAAGCAAAGAACATTGCATTGAAACAGATTGTGTTTGCTGCAAAACAAATAAACGCCACATAAAAATCTATAACAAAAAAGTAGAGGCTGCACTAACAAGTTTGATGGATGTAATGATGACTTACGTACAAAGCAACAAACTGGCTGAGGCCAATCAGTTAATGCTATAACTAATTAGCCTGATTGATTTATTTTGAGGAATCCAGGGGCTGGCAACAAAATCTTCGCGAATAATTCCAATACTGGGTGCTATATAAATGGTTGCCTGCAAACTATTATCAACCATCATTACCCGCCGGTTGATGAGATAAACATTAGCATATGTTTTTCCTAAAACGGTATAACTTTGAAAACTATTCAATACATACAAAGTATCTGCCGGGCTGTCTCCCTGCCAACCAGAATGGCCACTTATGGGAAAGCGAAGCTTTAATGTAGAAAAGAGATAACTGGACGTGGTTGGAAAATAAGCGTAACCGGTAATGGCTTGAGTAATAGTGCCGGTATCAACAATAACATTATTAACCGTAGTTTGGTAGTTGTAAATACTCGAGTCGCTATTGACAACAGTTTTTGCAGTAATAGAAAAAATGGCTGTATCTGTAACATGGTGAAGGCTATCTATTACTTGATATGTCCAGCTATCATTCACCTTAACCGGATAATCGCTCATTTTAATATCGCCAATATTCGATGGTTTAGGCTTATTGCAGGCAGCCAGAAATATTATACTAAGTATAAAGGCAATCGCATTTTTCGAATTCATAGTTCAACAGTTTCTTTTAAAACGCCTTAAAATGACAGTTGGTTGCTTGCAGTTTCTACTATCTTCTTATTAACGGATAGCAATACAAATCATTTTAACTATTATTTTAGCCTTTATGAAACGTATTCTTGTTCCCGTTGATTTTTCGGTTGCTGCTGCAAATGCTCTTCAATATGCTCTTAATTTCGGTAAACCTTTTAATGCAGAAATAGTATGCCTTCATGCAACTGACGACGTTTCAACCCATGAAGCAACGGGACTAAAACTTAAAAAGTTCATTATTAAATATTCAGATTCTGTTGGTAGCACTGTAAAAAATGTTGTTGTAAACGGCAAATTAGGAACTGCCGTTAGCGAATTTATTGACAACATGAACGTTGATATGATAGTGATGGGCACCAAAGGCGCCGCTGGTTTTCAAAAAGTGTTTAGCGGCTCTAACACAACCGACCTTCTTTCATCTACTTCGCTACCTGTACTTATAGTACCTCAGGGGGTTTCGTTCAGCCCTATTAATTTTATTCTTTGGGCCAGCGATTTTTTAGAACTGGCACATGCAAAATCTTTAAACACACTAATAGAAACAGCGTTAACTTTTAATGCCGAAGTACGCATTGCACATGTAAAAGAGCGCAACAAAAAACTACACGAAATTAAAGGATTAGAAGCAAGCCGAATGCACGATGTTTTTCAATTTAAAGGGGTAAAACATTCGTTCAAAAATATAAGCTGGACTGATATTACCGGTGGTATCAATTACTACCTTAAACAAAAAGGCGATAATAATTTATTGGTAATGTTCAGAAGAAATCGGGGCTTTTTAAGCCGCATCTTCCGCCTCGATCACACTTATGAGTTTGCCTGCAGGCCTACCCTGCCTTTGTTGATTATACCGGAGTAGGTTGGATTAAGATTGTACGGCCGGTAATGTGAAATAAAAAGTAGCACCTTCATTAACCACGCCTTCGGCACGTACTACGCCACCGTGTTTTTCAATAATGCGTTTTACCAACAGCAGCCCTACACCGGTGCCTTCAAACTCGTTTGCCCCGTGCAGCCTTTGAAAAGCGCCAAACAGTCGGTTGTAGTTTTTCATATCAAACCCGGCGCCGTTATCTTTTACCAGGTAGGTAATGGCATCGTCGCCCTGCTGGTAACTTACTGTAACTACGGGGTTTTCTTTTTTAGATGAATATTTAATACCGTTTGATAAAAGATTTACCACCACCTGTTCTATTAATGATGCATCAACCGAGGCCGGTGGCAGAGCATCAATTTTAAGCGCGGCATGGTTGGGGTGGTATGTTTGTATATTATCCCATGTAGTTCTGAACAGTTTTTCCATATCAACCTGTTGGTGGTGCGGCATTACTTTATCGTACCGGGCCAGGGTAAGCAGGTCTTCAATAATTGTGTTCATTCTTTTTCCGCTGATGACTATGTGGTTAAATAATGACAGTAAATCGGGACTAAATTTTGAAGCATGTTCCTCAGTAATAATTTTGGCAAATCCAATTACAGCCCTTACCGGTGCCCGCAAATCATGCGATACGGAATACGAAAAAGATTCGAGCGCTTTGTTGGATTCCTGTAACTGGGCGGTGCGTTGAATTACTTTTTGTTCAAGCAATTCATTAAGGTCGGCAATTTCCTGTTCGGCTTTTTTGCGGGCAGTAATATCGCGGTAGTTTATTACGATGGCTTTTACGCTTTCGTTTTGCAGTAAATTATTTACGGTCGATTCTACCCATATATAATACCCGCCTTTATGTAATAGCCTAAACTGCCCTTGCTGGGGCACACCGGGCTGGGCAAAAACCTGGTCGAAATAATCTGAACAGCGCTGACGGTCGTCGGGGTGAATTATTTCTAATAGCGTTTTTGATTGTACCTCTTGTAAAGTATAGCCGTTAATCCGTTCAACCGAGGGGCTGCGGTATATAACTTCCATTTTTTCGTTAAACAGGGTAATGGCATCGCCAATATTTTCGATTAAGGCGCGGTGCCTTTCTTCGCTTTTTGCCACTGTTTGATTGCTCTCTTTAAGCTTGTTTACTAAATTTCGTGTATCGCCAACAATTAAAAACGATACTAAAAATGCCATTGAAAGCATTATAGCCAGTAAAACGCAAAACTTTTTAAAGGTTATATCGTACACTTGTCCGCTATCTTTATATAATTCGCCGCTTACCATTATTTGCAGTTGTACCAGCTGGTTGGCTTTTTCAATAACTACCAAAACCGCTGAACTTAAATTTGGGTAGGCACTTTTAACGGCCGTTAAATCGTTATTGGCTATCGCATTTTTTATGTTTTGAATAGGTAGTTGAGCCGCACCGGTTACGGTTTCCATTTCGGCAACCAGCTTTTTTTCATCGGTGGTTAGATAGGTTAGCTTGTATGCCTGCCAGTTGGCGTTAATATCCGCTTCGGCTTTTTTTATACGGGTTTGTGCTTCGCCAAAAGTAATGTCGTTGTTTTCAAGTTGCTGAACGGTATTTAGTATTCCAGTGGCGTACGAATACCGGATGGTAGTTAGTTGCTCGGTAGGAAAAACCCTATCGGCATATAAGGTTTGTATGTTTTGGTTCATGGCTTTTAGCCTGCCCAAACCATAAATACCTATGCCTATAATAGCAGCGCATAAAACAAAAACCAGCAAAAACAACTTAGAGGTAACACTCAATTTGCTTAACATGGGTTTGGGTTTTGATGGCAAATATTAAAACGGCGCAAACAACTTATTAGTAATATAAACGAATTTAAATATTTTTTATAGAAAACACCGCACTTCTATGGCTTTGACGTTTTCAGCCCGTGATGAAGAAAAAAAATCAGCAGAGAGGAAGGGATTCGAACCCTCGAAGCGCTATTCACGCTTACACACTTTCCAGA